>NZ_JBWJFQ010000001.1:0-752665 GCF_057784235.1 Mesorhizobium sp. CNPSo 4670
CGACCGGCGACACGGGAGCCACAGGTTCGACCGGAGCCACAGGTGCGACCGGCGATACCGGCGCCACAGGTTCGACAGGCGCCACTGGCGATACGGGAGCTACTGGCTCGACCGGAGCAACCGGAGCCACAGGTGCGACCGGCGATACCGGTGCCACGGGTTCCACCGGCGACACGGGCGCCACAGGTTCGACTGGAGCAACCGGAGCCACAGGTGCGACCGGCGATACCGGCGCGACGGGTTCGACCGGCGCCACTGGCGATACGGGAGCCACTGGCTCGACCGGAGCAACCGGAGCCACAGGCGCGACCGGCGATACGGGCGCCACGGGTTCGACCGGCGCCACTGGCGATACTGGAGCCACAGGTTCGACCGGCTCTACCGGTGCCACGGGTTCCACTGGCGCGACCGGCGACACGGGCGCCACGGGTTCGACAGGCGCCACTGGCGATACGGGAGCGACTGGCTCGACCGGTTCAACCGGAGCCACAGGCGCGACCGGCGATACGGGCGCCACGGGTTCAACCGGAGCAACTGGCGATACCGGAGCAACGGGCGCCACAGGTGCGACCGGCGATACGGGCGCTACGGGCTCAACTGGGGCAACTGGCGATACCGGAGCGACTGGCTCGACTGGTTCGACCGGCGCAACCGGCTCGACGGGTGCCACTGGCTCGACTGGTGCGACTGGCGATACCGGCTCGACCGGAGCGACTGGCTCGACCGGCGCCACTGGCGATACTGGAGCCACAGGTTCGACTGGAGCAACCGGCGCCACAGGTGCGACCGGCGATACCGGAGCGACTGGCTCGACCGGAGCAACTGGCTCTACAGGTGCCACGGGTTCGACTGGGGCAACTGGAGCCACAGGTGCGACCGGCAATACCGGAGCTACTGGCTCGACCGGTGCAACCGGAGCCACAGGTGCTACGGGTTCCACCGGCGCAACTGGTGATACCGGCGCGACGGGCTCCACCGGTGCCACTGGTTCGACTGGGGCAACCGGAGCCACAGGTGCGACCGGCGATACGGGTTCCACTGGCGATACCGGCTCGACCGGAGCGACGGGCTCGACCGGCTCGACTGGAGCAACCGGCTCGACCGGAGCCACCGGTTCGACTGGGGCAACCGGAGCCACAGGTGCGACTGGCGACACTGGTGCAACGGGTTCGACCGGCTCGACCGGGGCGACTGGCTCGACCGGCGCCACTGGCGATACTGGAGCCACAGGTTCGACTGGAGCAACCGGCGCCACAGGTGCGACCGGCGATACCGGAGCTACTGGCTCGACCGGTGCAACCGGCGATACCGGAGCGACTGGCTCGACTGGAGCAACTGGCTCTACAGGTGCCACGGGTTCGACTGGGGCAACCGGAGCCACAGGTGCGACCGGCGATACGGGTTCCACTGGCGATACCGGCTCGACTGGTGCGACGGGCTCGACCGGCTCGACTGGGGCAACCGGAGCCACAGGTGCGACCGGCGATACGGGTTCCACTGGCGATACCGGCTCGACCGGAGCGACGGGCTCGACCGGCTCGACTGGAGCAACCGGCTCGACTGGTTCGACCGGCGCAACCGGCTCGACAGGTGCGACTGGCGACACTGGCGCAACGGGTTCGACCGGTGCCACGGGTTCAACAGGCGCCACCGGCGATACCGGAGCTACGGGTTCGACTGGCGCGACCGGCGATACGGGCGCCACGGGCTCAACTGGGGCAACTGGCGATACCGGAGCGACTGGCTCGACTGGTTCGACCGGCGCAACCGGCTCGACGGGTGCCACTGGCTCGACTGGTGCGACTGGCGATACCGGCTCGACCGGAGCGACAGGCTCGACCGGCGCAACTGGCTCGACAGGTGCGACTGGCGACACTGGTGCAACGGGTTCGACCGGCTCGACCGGGGCCACCGGCTCGACTGGTGCGACCGGCGATACCGGAGCTACTGGCTCGACCGGTGCAACCGGAGCCACCGGCACAACTGGTGATACCGGCGCGACGGGCTCTACGGGTTCAACCGGAGCAACCGGCGATACGGGTTCCACTGGCGATACCGGCTCGACTGGAGCGACGGGCTCGATCGGCTCGACTGGAGCAACCGGCTCGACTGGTGCGACCGGCGCAACTGGCGACACTGGTACAACGGGTTCGACTGGCGCCACCGGTTCGACCGGTGCAACCGGCGCGACGGGCGCGACCGGCCATACCGGCTCGACCGGTGCAACCGGCTCGACCGGAGCAACGGGTTCGACGGGTGCGACTGGCCATACCGGGTCGACAGGCTCTACCGGTGCGACGGGCTCTACCGGGGCAACCGGAGCAACGGGTCATACTGGTTCCACTGGCGCCACTGGTTCGACCGGTGCGACTGGTCATACCGGCTCTACCGGAGCAACCGGCTCGACCGGCGCCACGGGTTCGACGGGTGCGACTGGTCATACCGGCTCTACCGGTGCAACCGGCTCGACCGGCGCCACTGGTTCGACGGGTGCGACCGGCCATACCGGCTCTACCGGTGCGACCGGCGCGACTGGAGCAACAGGTTCGACGGGTGCGACTGGTCATACCGGCTCTACCGGTGCGACCGGCGCGACCGGCGCCACTGGTTCGACGGGTGCGACTGGTCATACCGGCTCTACCGGTGCAACCGGCTCGACCGGCGCCACTGGTTCGACGGGTGCGACCGGCCATACCGGCTCTACCGGTGCAACCGGCTCGACCGGCGCCACTGGTTCGACGGGTGCGACCGGCCATACCGGCTCTACCGGTGCGACCGGCGCGACTGGAGCAACAGGTTCGACGGGTTCGACTGGTCATACCGGCTCTACCGGTGCAACCGGCTCGACCGGAGCCACGGGTTCGACGGGTGCGACTGGCCATACCGGGTCGACAGGCTCTACCGGTGCGACTGGCTCTACCGGAGCAACCGGCTCGACCGGCGCCACTGGTTCGACGGGTGCGACCGGCCATACCGGCTCGACAGGCTCTACCGGTGCGACTGGCTCTACCGGGGCAACCGGCTCTACCGGGGCAACCGGCGCGACTGGAGCAACGGGAGATCCAGGCGCCACGGGTTCGACGGGTGCGACCGGCCATACCGGGGCAACCGGCTCGACCGGAGCGGCGGGCTCGACCGGTTCCACAGGTGCGCCTGGTCCGACTGGTGCGACCGGTTGGGGCGGTGATCATGACAAGTACGACCAGCATGGTCACCATGGCCATCATGGCAACAACGGCAATGGCAATGGCCACGGCCACGACAACGACCACAAGAACAGCAGCAATTCAGCGAAGGGACACAACAAGCATGACCACGATGGCAAGCCGGGTAACGGTCACGCTGGCAAGGTCACGTTCGAGTCGCTCGGGCTCAAGGACGCTGCGAAATTCCTGCAGTCGGGCTCGACACATGGCAACAGTGATCACGGCAGCCATGCGTCGTTCCGCAACCTGATCGGCCTGGCGTCCACATCCGTGACGACTGACCTGCTCAATGTCCTCAAGACGATCAGCGGATTTGGCCAGAACCAGAACAAGCCGTCGGGGGCGAGCACGGATCTCAGCTCGGATCAGACAAAGCATGGCGCCGGCTTCGTCAGCAACGACCACACCGCCAAGACCCTGAAGGACCTCTTGAAGCCGCACGAGTGAGCAAGAACCTTGAAGAGAGACGACCGACAGAAAAACGTGCGCGCGGATTTCGCGAGGGAGCGGATCCGCGCGTTCATCATCTCAAGACAAGGAGTGGCATGAGAGTCGCGCGGCCGATCAGTTCGGAGTACAGTGGGGCATTGCGGGAAACCTCGGCTGAAACGCCTCGGCCCGGGCATTGTTGAACCTCGCCCTGCGTACCGGATGAGAAGTCCATGGTGAACGTCCCTGTGAACGCCGAAAACCAGCCGGTCCCGATCCGCGCCGGCACCGAAGCCGAAGTTGCGACGGGCAGGGCGGACAGCGAGAGCACGGGCAGGATTCCCGGCGGACCCGCCGAGTTCGACCGGATCCAGCCGCGCCTCAAGGCGATGCTGCGGGTCGCGCGCTATCATGGCGTCGAACTCGACCCCAACGAGTTCAGGGCGGCGAGCCCAAGCACGGTTCCGAACGCGACCGACCTCTCGCAATGGGCCCAGAACGGCGGCATGTGGTCGCGCGCGCTTCGCATCCGCTGGTCGCATCTCCTGCGCTTCGAGCACACGGGGCCGGTCGTCCTGCTGTTCAATGACGGTGGCGCGGGTCTGCTCACCGGGGCCAGCCCGGAGCGGAAGGTCGTCTTCCTCAAGAGCGCGGGCGCGCCCGACGATGAAGAAGCCATCGCCATCGACGAGTTGCGCCTGTCGCAGGTGTGGACGGGTGAGGCGGTGTTGTTGCGTCCGGCGCGATCCTACATCGCGGCCGATGCGCCTTTCACGCTGCGCTGGTTGATCGACCTGGTACGGTTAGAAAGCCGTTCCATGCGTGACATCGGTATCGCGTCGTTCACGCTCAGCATCCTTACCGTTCTGCCGCCGCTCATCGTCATGACGCTGGTCAACAAGGTGCTGCAGTTCAACAGCGTTTCGACCCTTGTGCTCCTGTCGGCCATAATCGCCGTCCTGTTCGTTTACGAGACGCTCCTCGGTCACGCCCGAAGGCTGATCATCAACGTCGTCGGCGCCCGGCTGGACACCAAACTGAACTTGCATGTCTTCAGCCGGCTCCTGCGCCTGCCACTTGACTATTTCGAACGTCATCCAGCCGGCCAGACGATGTACCACCTCGCGCAGATCTATCGCATCCGCGAGTTCCTGACCGGGAAACTCCTCAGCACGTTCCTCGATCTGATCACGCTCTGCGTGCTGATCCCGGTGATGTTCTACATCAACGCCACGCTCGGCTGGATCGTGCTTGCCTGCGCGGGCGTGATCATGCTGATCATCTTCGCCTTTCTCGCACCACTGCGCCGCAGCTACCAGCAGGTGGTCGAAGCGGAGACCTGGAAGTCGGCGGCGCTCGGCGAAACCGTCGTCGGCATCAAGACGGTGAAGGCGCTCGGTCTGGAACCGCAACGCAAGGCGCTTTGGGACGAGCGGGTGGCGGACGCGGGCAGGGCCCGCCTTGCCTTCGGGCAACTCGCCAACTGGCCGCAGACGCTTGTCACGCCAATCGAGCGTGTGATGGTCCTCGGAACCATGCTGATCGGCGCTTATCTCGCGATGAGCGACACCTCTGGCTACATGATCGGCAGCCTGTTCGCATTCATGATGATCGCCCAACGCGTCGCGCAGCCTCTCGTCGGTCTTGCTCGACTGGTCGAGGACTTCGAGGAGGTAGGGGCGGCAATCGGCGAAGCAGGATCCGTCCTCAACCGACCCCTGGAAAGCAGTTCGAATTCCACCGGCCTAAGGCCGAAGCTCGTTGGCGAGATCAGTTTCCGTGACCTGACCTTCTCCTACATCGGCACCAAGACGCCAGCGCTCGACCGGGTCAGCTTCGACATTCCGGCAGGGACGATGTTCGGCATCGTCGGGCGCAGCGGTTCAGGAAAATCGACAATTGCGCGGCTGCTGCAGGGGATCAATCGAGATTACAGCGGTTTTCTCAAGCTGGATGGCGTCGACCTCAAGGAAATCAACCTGCGTCACCTTCGCCAGGGGCTCGGCGTGGTCCTCCAGGACAATTTCCTTTTCCGCGGGTCGATCCGTGACAACATCATCGCCGGGCGCCCCGGTCTGACCCTTTCGGATGCCATGCGAGCCGCTCACCTTGCCGGCGCCGAAGAATTCATCGAACGCATGCCGAACGGTTATGACACCTATATCGAGGAAGGTTCGCCCAACCTGTCAGGTGGTCAAAAGCAGCGGCTGGCGATCGCGCGCGCTCTCATCCACAATCCGACCGTCATGATCCTCGATGAGGCGACCAGCGCGCTTGACCCGGAGAGCGAGGCGGTGGTCAGCGCCAATCTCATGCGCATCGCCAAGGGTCGCACGATGATTATTGTTTCGCACCGGCTTTCCTCGCTGACCGAGTGCGACCAGATCCTGGTCATGGATCAGGGCAAGGTCCTCGATGTCGCGCCGCATGCGACCCTGCTCGAACGATGCGCGCTCTACCGCCAGCTGTGGTTGCAGCAGAACCGACATCTCGACAGCCGTCACGGTCGTCTGGCCGCCGTGCCGCCGCGACTTGTTTGAGCATCGGCATCGGGGCGCCCCATGAGCAGCATCAGCATCACCCAATCCAGCCTTCCCGCCCGCCGGCGCCGGACAGAACCGAGCGATCCGACGATGCCCGCCATCCTGGAATTCCAGTGGCCGTCGACGGCTATCGCCAATGCGCCTGTTCCGCGAATGGCGCGCGGCATCGTCTACATCATCTTGAGCATGGTCATCGCCCTGATAACACTTGCAGGGATCATACCGGTCGATCAGGTCGTCACCACCAGAGGGCTCGTGGTCTCGCAATCGCCAAACATCGTGGTGCAGCCGCTTGAGACAGCCATCGTGCGCTCGATCGAGGTACGCGAAGGACAGCGCGTGCGAGCCGGTCAAACGCTTGCGCGCCTCGATGCGACCTTCGCCTCGGCTGACCTCACCGCGTTGGCGACACAGGTTTCGACGCTTGAGGCCGAAGTGGCGCGGTTGAAAGCGGAGGCCGACGGCAAGCCCTTCAACTATGACGGCCTGGACCCGAGCTGGACCCTGCAGGCGTCGATCTATGATCGCCGCAAAGCCGTCTACGACGCCAAGCTGGCGAGTTTCGACCGGCAGAGCGATGAACTCAGTTCCGTGATCTCGCGTTCCCAGTCCGACGCTGACGGCTACCGCCAGCGGCTGGCCGTCGCGGCCTCGATCGAACAGATGCGCAAGCAACTGGAAGCAAGACAGGTGGGGAGCCGCCTCAACACGCTTCTGGCCGAGGACAACTCGGCGGAAATGTCCCGGGCGCTCGGCAACGCCTTGCAGACATCGGAAGCCGCCAAGCGACAGCAGGCGACGGTGTCCGCCGACCGCGATGGCTACATCCAGAGCTGGCGCGCGGAAGTCTCGCAGGGCCTGTCGGAGGCGGGATCGCGCATGTCCGACGCCCGTGAGCTTCTCAACAAGGCAAAGCTGCGCAAGCAGTTGGTCGAACTGAAGAGCGAGGCGGACGCCATCGTCCAGTCGGTAGCCAAGGTCTCCGTCGGCTCGATCCTGCAGTCCGGCGACCGATTGATCACGCTGGTGCCGGACGACGCGGTGCTGGAGATCGAGACGAACATTGTCGGTCGCAGCAGTGGGTTCGTCCACGTCGGCGATCCCGTGGCTATCAAGTTCGACACCTTTCCTTATTCGCAATATGGCCTGGCTCACGGCACTGTGCGCGCGGTCAGCCCGGATTCCTTCTCGGCTCGCGAACAAGCGCGCGACCCGAACAGCTCCTTGGCCATGCTGCCATCGGACACTGACCTGTTCTATCGCACGCAGATTTCCATCGACCAGGTCGCCCTCCATGGCGTGCCCGCCAGTTTCACGATCAGCCCCGGCATGCCGGTGACCGCCGACGTCAAGGTCGGCCGTCGCACCGTGCTCAAGTACATTCTCGGCGCCATGCTCCCCGTAGGCCAGGAAGCGATGCGGGAGCCATAGGCTTGGGTGCCGTGCCGCGACAAACGGAGGTATGAGTTCTCGCATCGATGGCAATCCTTGACCGGCTGACTGCCCTTGCCCCGCCGGCGCTGGTGTTGCGCCGGGCGATAAAGCTTTCCGACAGTGGCAAGCCTTCAGAGGCCTTTCCGCTGATGGCAATTGCCGCACGCGCCGGCATCACCGAGGCCGAATACCGGGTCGCTCGTTGCTATCTCGAAGGTTTGGGTGTGCCGCCGAGCCGGTCGGAAGGCGCGCGCTGGCTGCGGCGGGCGGCCGATCACGGCAGCTCCGATGCGCAGTCGCTTCTCGCCGCGCTTTACGTGGCTGGACTGGCGACACAGGAGCCCGACGGCAATCGCATCGGATCGGAGAGCCTGTTCGAACGGGATTCCTCGCGGCAGCCGCAATTCGCGCCAGCGCTCGGTCTCGCGAAAAAAGCTGCCGAAGCCGGCTCCGCGACCGGGCAGGCAATCCTCGGCTATATCCTCAGCAGAGGCCCCGAAGCGATGCGCGACGTCGATGCGGCGCATGGCTGGTATGAGAAGTCCGCGGCTGCCGGCTGCCCCGAGGGATGCCTGGGCCTTGCTCTTTCGCTCGCCCGGCGCAGGCAACCTGGGCAGGCGGACAAGATTGCCGCCGAGGTTCGACGCGCTGCCGACGCCGGCCTGCCCACCGCAATCTACCTTCTTGGGGTGCTGACCGAGCATGGGCGTGGCGTGCCGGTCGATCGAGCGGCAGCGGCGCGACTGTATCAACTCGCCGCGGAGAAAGGCCTTCCTTCGGCCCAGTTCCGGTTGGGATTGGGGCTCATCGATGGTGGGCTTGCGGGTCAGGATATCGCGGCCGGCGAGGCGTGGCTTCGGCGCGCCGCATTGGCGGGAAACATCGAGGCAGCCTACCGTCTCGGCGATCGCTATGTGAAGAGTTCGCATCCGGACTATGCGGAGGCCGCGACGTGGTATCGACGCGCGGCCGATGCAGGACATCAGGCCGCCGCTCGCGCCTTGGCATCGCTCTATCTGTCGGGAAACGGTGTCGCCCAGGACGTCGAGGAGGGAGCGCGCTGGCTGCGCACGTCCGCAAATGCGGGAAATCAGGAAGCCCAGGTCGACTTCGCCAATCTGGTCCTCGAAGGCGCAGGCGAGCCTGACGACCGCGCCAGCATTGCCGGATGGTTCGAGGCGACCGCCTCTTCGGGCGATCTGGTTGCAGCCTTCAACCTCGGGCTCTGCTTTGCCCAGGGCGTCGGCGTGCGAAAGGACGAGGAGCAGGCGGCGCAATGGGTGAGGCGCGCGGCCGAAGGCGTGGCCGAGGCGCAATATGCGTATGCGCGCATGCTTCAGGATGGGCGCGGCGTGGCCGCCGACCAGAAACAGGCCCGTCTTTGGTTTGAGCGGGCGGCCAACGCCGGCATGGTCGACGCGCAGGTGGCGCTTGCCGAAATGCTCCTCAATGGGCGCGGCGGCGCATCCTTGCCCGTGGCTGCGGCGCAGTTGTTCAAGCGGGCAGCCGCAGCCGATCACGTCGGGGCGATGTTTGCGATCGGCGCCCTGTACGGGAGCGGCCAGGGTCTGTCACTCGACCCGGCGGCAGCGCAGAAATGGTTCGCCGCCGCCGCCGAGCGGGGACATGGCCAGGCCCAACTCATGCTCGGGCGCTATCTCTCCAATGGTCTTGCCGGGGACCATGACCCGGCAGCCGGTCGCCTGTGGTTCGAGCGAGCGGCTGCACAAGGTGTTCAGGAAGCCGTCGACGAACTCTCCGAATTCGCGTCGACTTGAGGCCGGTGCGGCGGTCGCCGCACGTTGCCGAACGACGCGGCTACCGGATCGGCATATCGCCGCGAAACAGCGGCTGGTGCGCCCGCATCAAGCTGGCGATCCGGTCGGCGACTTTTCGCACCGGCGGGGAATGACGCTCCTCGTGATGGGTGACGATCCATTGGTCGGTTTCGAGTTCGGGGATAGGCTGGGCGACGCGAACCAGCCGCGGATCGCTGTCGCCGACGAAGCACGGGAAGACCGAAAGGCCGGCGCCGGCGGCCACCAGTTCGCGCACCGAATGGGTGTTGTTGCCGCGCACCGCGATGCGGTCGCCGTGGTGGGCTTGCAGCCAGCGCGCCGAAGCAATGTTTGCACCTTCGCCGGTGACGCCGACGAACAGCCCGGCGGCGATGCCGTTGATCAGGTGGCGTCCGGAATAAATGGCGTGGGCGACCTTGCCGCTTAGACGGCCGGCCAGCCACTGTTCGGTCGGGCGCTCGCTGCGGATGCCGATGTCGGCGGCACGGCGTCCGATATCGACCCGGTCGGTGGTGGTGACGAGTTCCACCCTGATGCCGTCATCGACCGTCCAGATCTCGCCGATATGGGCGGAAACGAAGGCCGAGGTCCATGGCCCGGCCGAGACGCGGACAATGCGGTCGGGCAGGCTTCCTTCGCGCCAGCGGGTCAGCGACTGCATTGCCGCCTCGACGTCTTCGGCGCGCCGCAGCAGTTCTTCACCGACCGGGGTCAGCCGGTAGCCGGTCTGCTGGCGCACGAACAGCGGTTCGCCGATCTGCTTTTCGAGCGCGGTGACGCGTCGTCCGAGGGTGGCCGCGCTGAGCCGCGTGGTTCCCGTCGCCGCGCTCAGGCCACCCAGCCGCGCAACGTCGAGAAACAACCTCAGATCGTCCCAGCCGATATCCATTTTGCAGAAATGAAAAACTCCTTGCGACCCTGGCTGTAGCGCGAAGCGGGCATCAGACGCAAGTATGCAAGCCTTGGAGGCGTTGGACAATCCTGCCTTGCGGGACCTTGACCAAGCGCCTCGGCTGGCCAGCAAGCCAGTGCAATCCCTTCGATCGCGCACGCGCTTGGCACGGATGCTTTGCGCTTTCGACCAACCATGCGCACTGGCCATCCACGCGCCAGAGGAGACAATCATGTTGGATGAACTTCGACGCCGTTTCGCCCGCTGGCGGGCCTATCGCCAGACGCTTGCGCGCTTGAGGCATGTGTCGGACAGCACGCTGGCGGATGCCGGCATTTCCCGTCAGGAGATCCGCAAGCGCGCCCGCCAAGCCAGCCAGCGTCTTTGAGATCATGGGGGCGGGATGCATGGCGATGCGGTGCTGAATATCGCCGAGAGCGCCTATTGCGGTTCCGCCGTTTCACGCTAGACGCAGAAACGCTCTATCGGACGCGCCGCTCAAGGTACCGGTGCGCCGGCTTCAATCAGCCGGGCCTGCTTGAGATCGGCCCACAGAGCCGGCGGAATATCCTCGCGCAGATAGGCCAAGTTCTGTTTCAACTCCTCGACCGATCGCGCGCCCGGGATGACGCTCGACACGATGGGGTGCCCGAGGGGGAATTGAAGCGCGGCCGCCGGCAGCGACACATGATAGCGGGCGCAGATCGCCTCGATGCGGCGGACGCGCTCGAGCACAGGCTCCGGTGCCAGCCTGGTGTTGAAGGTTGCCCCCTTGACAGCGCCGGTGGCCAGGATACCGGAATTGTAGGGCCCGCCGATGATGATCCTGGTGCCGCGCTGCTCGCACAGCGGCAGCAGGGTCGCCAGCGGTTCCTGCTCGAGCAGGGTGTAGCGGCCGGCCAGCAGGAAATAGTCGAACGCACCCGCCACGACGAAATCGGACAGCATCTGCCATTGGTTGATGCCGACGCCGACCGCCTTGATGACGCCTTGTGAACGCAACTCGTCGAGCGCCGGGTAGGCGCCGTCCATGGCCTCCCTGAAACGGCTTCTGGCATAGGGATCCTCGCCGGGGCCGAAATGAATGGCTTCGTCCGGATCATGGATCGAGACCATGTCGACATGGTCGGTGTCGAGGCGCTTCAGCGTTCCTTCGAGCGAACGCATCACGGCATCGCGCGAATAGTCGAACTCGGCGCGGAAGGAACCGGGCTGGTCCCACAACGCCGGCTGAAGGTCCTCGGGCGGGATCGGCACGAGGTCGTAGCCGATCTTCGACGAGATGACGATGTCGGCGCGCGGCAGCGACTTGATCGCCAGCCCAAGCCGGGTCTCGCTGACGCCAAAGCCATAGACCGGCGCGGTGTCGAAATAACGGATGCCATCGTCATAGGCCGCGTGCACCGTCTTGACCGCGGCGTCGGTGTCGACGGCGCGATACATGTTGCCCAGCCCGGTGCCGCCGAGCCCGATCGTCGTCACCTTCAGGCCGTTCTTCGCGACAGCCCTGAATTCGATTCCAGCCATTTTCTCTTCCTGTGATCCCTGCTGTCCATCGTGCCGATCAAGCGGCAGCCTTCCCGTACCGCGCTCGGGCCGCGAAAGGCCGTCGTGAATCCGGTGTCGAAAAAGCATTGACACAAAAGTTGTCATATAACAATGTAACCAGACGACAAATGTGGGCGAGCCCGCAAAACGAAGAGGGAGGAACCAAGTGGACGACGAAACGAAAAAACAGATGGAGATGGTGAATGCCACCATCAGCCGGCGCAGTGCTTTCGCACTGGCCGGAAAGCTCGGTCTCGGTGCCGCCGGCCTTGCCAGCGGACTGGCGGGTACGGGTCTTGCCGGCGGCGTCAGCGCCGCCAAAGCAGCGGATTCATCGGCCGGCCTGCCGAAGAAGCCCTACAAGTTCCACTTTGTCTGCCACGTGACGCTCGACCAGTTCTTCACGCCGACCGTCTACGGCATCCAGGACGCCTGCGCCGCCTTCGGATGCAGCTACCAGTGGACGGGTTCGCAGAAGAACGTCGTCTCCGAAATGGTCAGCGCCATGCAGACCGCGATCGCGCAGAAATCGGACGGCATTGCCGTCTGCCTGGTCGATCCGACCGCCTTCGACGCCGCCACCGACATGGCCGCGCAGGCCGGCATCCCGGTTGTCGCCTTCAACGCCGACGTGCCGGTCGGCAGCCCCAACAAGCGGCTGTCCTATGTCGGCCAGCCGCTCTATCAGTCCGGCTACAACTCGGCGCTGAAGTGGCTGAAGCTGATCCCCAAGGGCGGTCACGTCATGCTGTCGATCGGCGTTCCCGGCTCGCTCAACACGCAGCCGCGCCTCGACGGCTACATCCAGGCGATCAAGGACAGCGGCAGCGGCGTCACTTACGATGTCGTCAACACCGGGCCCGATCCGGCAACGGAAATCTCGCGCGTCGAAAGCTACTATCTCAGCCACAAGGACGTGAAGGGCATGTTCGGCACCGGCGGTTCCGACACCTACGCCTGCGGTTTCATCTCCAACAAATATGGCCTGGTGAAAGCCGGCGGCGCCGTGGCCGGCTTCGATCTGTTCCCGCAGACGCTGGATTTCATCAAGTCCGGCGACGTCAACTTCACCACCGACCAGCAGGCCTATCTGCAGGGCTTCCTGCCGGTCCAGCAGATGTATCTCTACAAGCTGTCGGGCGGTCTCGTCGGTCCGGCCAACAGCGACACCAGCCAGGCCTATGTGACCAAGGACAATGTCGACGCCTATGTCGGCAAGTCCCGCTTCGAAGGCCGCAGCGACGTCGAGCCGACCTGACGCAGTCAGCCAAGCGAAACGCCTGCCCTCGCCACGTCATTATCCGATGACGTGGCGAGGGCAGGGCGGCTGCCGGCCATGCAGCCGTCTCGCTCGCCGCCGATCCGCTTCTTCGCCCAGAATTCGAAATCAGGAAGACAAGAGTGCTGTCAATCGACCCCTTAAAAGCCGGGAAGAACGCCGTTGGCGTCAAGGCGCCGCACACGATGACGGAAAGGCTGCTCATCCTGCTTTCCCGCTATCGCGAGGCCAGCATCGCCGTCGTCGCCATCGTGCTGGTCGTCTATTTCCAGGTCGGCAGCGATGGCGGATTCCTGTCGCCGCAATTCATGAGCGTCGTGCTGCGCGACACCGGCCGGCTCGGCCTGATCGCCGCCGCCGAGGTCATGCTGATGATCACCGGCGAGATCGATCTTTCGCTGAGCGCGATCTTCTCGATCGCGCCCTATGTCATGGCGCTGATGTCGGTCACCTGGGGCGTGCCGCTGGCCGTCGGCGCCGTCGTCGGCGTCCTGATCGGTGTGCTGGTCGGCGCCATCAACGGCATCATCACGGTGCGTTTCCGCGTGCCGTCGCTGATCACCACGGTCGGCATGCTGTTCTTCCTGCAAGGCATCGTCGTCTCGATCTACAACAGCCAGCCGATCGTGGCGCCGGTCGAACAGCCCTTCAACGCGATCTTCGGGCAGAGCCTCTACCAGCCGTCGGATGCTCTCCTGTCCTGGCACGGCGTGACGGCGTTCACGCCGTTCCTGTGGGCCGTGCTGATCGTGCTGGCGCTGGCGCTGGCGCTCAACCGCACCACCTTCGGCCTGCACACGATCGCCACCGGCAGCAACATCATCGGCGCCCGCGAGATCGGCGTGCGCACCGACCGGATGAAGATCTACAATTTCATGATCGCCGGCGGCTGCGCGGCGTTCGCCGGCATCATCAACACCGCCCAGTTCACATCCGCCGACCCGCAGGCCGGCAGTCCGTTTCTCACCTTGCAGGCGATCGCGGCGGCGGTCATCGGCGGCACCTCGCTGCTGGGTGGCTCAGGCACCGTCATCGGCGCGCTGATCGGCGCGTTCGTGGTCGCCTCGCTCAACAACGGCCTGGTGATGATCGGCGCCCAGGCCACCGTTTCCGACATCTATCTGGGCGCCGCCATCATCGCGGCGATGATCCTGAGCATCCAGGTCGACCGGCTGCGCACAAGGAGGCGCCTATGAACACGCAGACCATTCCGCCGCTCGCGCCCGACGCGCCCGTGGTGCTGGAAATGTCAAACATCTCCAAGAGCTTCGGCGCCGTCACCGCACTTGTCGACGTCTCGATCAAGCTGCGCCAGGGCGAGGTTCTGGCCCTGGTCGGCGACAATGGCGCGGGCAAGTCGACGCTGATCAAGATCCTGTCAGGCTTTCACCAGCCCGACACCGGCACCATCGTCTCGCAAGGCAAGGAGGTGCGTTTCGCCTCGCCGCGCGACGCGCGCGCCCAGGGCATCGAAACCGTCTACCAGGACCTGGCGCTGATCGGCGACCTCAGCGTCTTCCACAACATGTTCCTCGGCCGCGAATACCACAAGCGCATCCTTGGATTGAACCTGCTCGACAACCGGAAGATGCGCGAACAGGCGCAAATCTATCTGGACACGCTGGGCATCTCGATCCCCAGCGTCAACAGCACGGTCGACCTCCTCTCGGGCGGACAGCGCCAGTGCATCGCCGTTGCCCGCTCGATCTATTCGTCGCCCAAGATCCTGGTCCTCGACGAGCCGCTGGCGGCACTCGGCGTGCGCGAGAGCGCGCATGTGCTGGGCCTGATCCAGAACCTGCGCCAGCAACGCCAGGTCTCGGTGATCCTGATCGTCCACAACTACAACCAGATCTTCGAAGTCTGCGACCGCATCAACTTCCTGCATTCGGGCGAGGTCGCGCTGGACGCGTCCACGGACGACACCAGCGAGGAGGAATTGATCCGCATCGTCAAGTCGGGCCTCGGCCGCAAGGCAATCGACGCCGCCGCGGCCGAAGTCCGGCCGGGCATCATATGAGCCCACCCAACGCCGCGGCTGCAAAAATCTCGGCCGGCCCGACCATCCTTTTGCCGGCCCCATACACGGAGTATTCGTTTTGACGTTCTCACCCACCGAGCTGACCAAATCCCTTGGCCGCGGGCTGCTGTCCTTTCCGCTGACCTTTTTCGACGATGCCGGCGCCTTCAACGAAGCAGGCTATCGCGCCCATGTCGCGCAACAGGGGGCGGCCGGAGCAAGCGGACTTTTCGCCGCCGGCGGCACGGGCGAATTCTTCTCGCTGACGCTCGCTGAGTACAAGCGCGTCGTGCGGGCGGCGTCGGATGAAGTTCCCGATCACCTGCCGCTGCTGGCCGGCGTCGGCTACGGCACGCATATGGCGGTCGAGTTCGCCAAGGCCGCGGAGGCCAATGGCGCCGACGGTCTGCTGGTGCTGCCGCCCTATCTGGTCAAGTCCGAGCAGGAGGGCCTGCGCCGGCATCTGACCGCCATCTGCCGCTCGGTCGGCATCGGCGTGATCGCCTACAACAGGGACAATGCGGTGCTGACGCCCGAGACCCTCGACCGGTTGGCGCAGGACTGCCCGAACCTGATCGGGCTCAAGGACGGCGTCGGCGATATCGAGCTTCTCACCGCCTTGCGCCACCGCATGGACGACCGTCTGATCTTCATCGGCGGCATGCCGACGGCCGAAGTCCATGCCAGTGCCGCCGCGGCAATAGGCATGACCACCTATTCGTCGGCGATCTATAATTTCGCGCCCGAGATGGCGCTGCGTTTCTTCAATGCCTTGCGCGCCGGGCGCACTGCGGAGGTCGGCGATCTCATCCGCTCCTTCTTCCTGCCCTATCTCGCCATCCGCAACCGGCGCGCCGGCTATGCCGTCTCGATCGTCAAGGCCGGCGCTCGCATTGCGGGGATCGACTGTGGACCGGTCCGGTTGCCGCTTCTTGACCTCACGGCGGATGAGGAACGGCAGCTTGCGGCGCTCATGCAATCCTGCCGCATGCCCGTCGGAGAGTTGGCGTGAGATCGGATGGGCCGCGCAAACGGATCGAAGATCAGGTTTGACGCCGTGTTACGACCTGACCGAGCCATCGACCATGCGGCGATAGCGCTCGCGGCCCGCCTCCAGATGTTCGCGCAAGGTGAAGCGGGCGGCTTCGACATTCTGCCGCTCGATGGCCTGATAGATGCGGCGGTGCTCCATCTGGACCTGCTCGAGATAGAGCCGCCGCTGCTCCGGCGTCTCGGCCCGCGGGCGGATCGACTGGCGCGGAATGATGACCGGTCCGAGAAAATGCATGAAGCGCTCGAAATAGGGATTGCCGGTTGCCGAGGCGATCGCCCGGTGAAAGGCAAAATCCGGCTCGATGGCGCTGTCGCCGGCGGCGATCGACGCATCGATGGCATCGAGACAATCGCGCATGCGGGCAAGATCGTCGTCGCTGCGCTTCTCGGCGGCGATGCCGGCGGCTTCGAGTTCCACCGCGAGCCGCAGCTGCAGCACGTTCTGGACTTCCGTCAGCGAGTGAAGCTCGTCGGAGACGATGCGGAATGTGGTGTTGGCCTCGTGGTCGGCGACGAACACGCCCGAACCCTGACGGCTGACGACCAGCCCTTCCGAGCGCAGCGAAGCCATGGCCTCGCGGATCACCGTGCGGCTGACCCCGAATTGCGCGATCAGTTCCTGCTCGGTCGGCAATTTCTCGCCGCTGGTCAGATGGCCGGCGCGTATTTCGCGCGCAAACCAGTCGGCCACCTGCGCCGTGCGGCTGATCTGAGGGGGAAGGCCAAAGGAACGTTTCATCGCCACCAAGCAATAAACGAACCGCTGTTCTTGGCAACCAATTATTTGTATGGTGATATGATGACATTGACGAGGCGCTCGGCGCGCCAAATCTCCATTCGCCTTGCCAGGCCGGCTCAAACATGTCCCCGGATTTCTCTACCATGAAAGGACAGGGATTGGCTCTCTCCGACAGAGCGGTGCTGTTGACCGGAGCCTCCGGCACGATTGGACGCCTGCTTTCGGCGAGGCTGGCGGCGCTCGGCTGGACCTTGCGGCTCACCGATGTCGTGCCCTTGCCGATCCCGCTGCCGCGCAACGCAAGTTTCGACATTGTCGATCTCGAGGACCAGCAGGCGGTGAACGATCTCGCCCGGGGGTGCGGTCTGATCCTGCATTTCGGCGGCATATCCACCGAACAATCCTTCGAGACGGTGCTCGGCCCCAACCTGCGCGGCAGCTTCCACATCTACGAAGCGGCGCGCAGCCAGAAGGCGCGCGTGGTGTTCCCTTCCTCGGTGCACGCCGTCGGCCTCTATGAGCGGACAGAGATCCTCGACCAGGATTGCCTGTTGCGCCCCGATGGCTACTACGGCCTGTCGAAGGCCTATGGCGAGATGCTGGCGCGGCTGTATTGGGACAAGCATGCGGTCGAAAGCGTGCTGATCCGCATCGGCTCGGTGCTGCCGGAGGTTCCGGACGAAAGGATCCTGTCGACCTGGATATCGCATGACGATTTTGTCCGCCTGATCGAGCGTTGCGCCGGGGCCGAGCATGTCGACTGCTCGGTCATCTGGGGGCAGTCCAACAACAGCCGTGGCTTCTGGCGGCACGATGCCCGCCACAAGATCGGCTGGGCGCCGCTCGACAGTTCCGACAGCCAGGCCGAGCGCGTCCGTGGCAAGGTGACGGACAATCCGGTCGTGGAGCGATATCAGGGCGGCAAGTTCATCGTCGTCGACTATAGCCGCGCCGACTTCCCGCCGCGCTCGATGTTCCCGGACGAATGAGCTGGCTGCACCGGCAACAGGCCCCGCCCGGCGATCATATCGGCTGCCTTTTCGGCAATCATGATGACGGCGGCGTTGGTGTTTGACGACACGATGCGTGGCATCACCGAGCTGTCGCAGACGCGCAGGCCTTGAAGCCCGCGCACGCAAAGCTCGGGATCGACGACGCTTTGCGCATCGCCGCCCATCCGGCAGGAGCCGACCGGGTGATAGGCGCTGCGGCCATGCTCGCGGGCGAAGGCTTCGAGTGCCTCGCGTCCCTTCGTTGCCGCACCCGGAAGATGCTCCCGGCTGATGTATTTTGCAAAGGCCGGCTGAGACAGGATCTCGCGGCTGATCTCGATGCCGTCGACGGCGCGCTCCAGGTCGTAGCGTTCGGCGAAAGGGTTGGGATCGATGATTGGCGGATCGCGCGGATCGGCCGATCTGAGCGTGACGCTGCCGCGCGAGCGGGGGCGGACATGGTAGGAATTCAGCGTGCAGCCATTGCCGCCGGGAACCGAGCCGATGCCTTCCTCGACCCCGGCGCCGGGCAGGAAATGAAACTGGATATCAGGCGTCTTCTCCGCACGGTCGCCCCACCAGAAGCCGCCCGCTTCGACGATGTTGGACGCCACCGGCCCCTTGCCGAACAGCGCGTATTCGAGGCCGGCGACCGCCTGCCAGCGCTTCTTCTTGTAGCGGTCGATGCCGTGCGGCCCGTTGAGTTCGGCGACGACATCGACATCCATGTGGTCATGCAGGTTCTGGCCGACGCTGCTCAAGTCGTGGATCACCTTGATGCCGTGCGTGCCGAGATGCGCGGCCGGGCCGATGCCGGACAGCATCAAGAGTTTGGGCGAACCGATGGCGCCGGCGGTGACGATCACCTCGCGCCCGGCGCGCAACAGCTCGGTACTGCCGTTGACGATGATCTCGACGCCGATGGCGCGCCCGTTCTCGACAACGATGCGGCTGACCATGACCTCGGTGCGCAGCGTCAGGTTCCTGCGGCCAAGCGCCGGCCTGAGATAGGCGACCGCCGTACTGCTGCGTTTCCCCTGACGCGTTGTCGTCTGGTAGAATCCGGTGCCTTCCTGCTGGCCGGCATTGAAATCGGCCCTGAACGGAAGACCCGCCTGCTGCGCCGCCTTGACGAAGACCCGCGTCAGCGGATGCGGCGCGCCGCTGGAAACGCCGAGCGGGCCATCGGTGCCGTGCTGCGGACCGGCGAATGTGTCGTTGCCCTCGGAGCGCCGGAAATAGGGCAGCACGTCGGCGTAGCTCCAGCCCGCGCAGCCATCGTCAGCAGCCCATCCGTCGTAATCCTGCGGGCAGCCGCGGGTGAACACCTGCGCGTTGATCGAGGAGCCGCCGCCGAGCACGCGCGCCTGCGGATAGACCATGGTGCGGCCGTCGATCGCCTTGCCGGGCGCCGTGTCATAGCCCCAGATCAGCGGTCCGGTCGTCATCTTGAAGAAGCCGACCGGCAGATGGATGTAGCGATCGGTGTCGGCCGGCCCGGCCTCGAGCAGGATGACGGACAGGTCCGGATCCTCGCTCAGCCGGGCAGCCAGAATGCAGCCGGCCGAGCCGCCGCCGACGATGATGTAATCCGGCATTTTTCCTCCGATGCCACGGCCGCAGATTACGGCAGCCTCATGTGCGCGACGATCTCAAGTCCCTTGTGCCGCGTCAAGAGAAAGGGTATGGTTGCCGTGTTGAAGGGTTGTCGTACAAGTGGAGGAACTTGGCAACCCGTCGATCGGAGGCCCGGCCGCGCTCCCCGCGCAAGCCGCCGGGCGGGAAACAGAATTCAATCGGGAGGTTCGATAAATGAAGGACAGGACAGGTTTAACGCTTTCCGGCGCAGTCAGCCGCCGGACGCTGATGATGGGCGCCACCGTCGGAATGGCGGCGCTCGCCATGCCAAAAGTTTTGCGGGCGCAGGAAAAGCCGACATTGGTGACGTCGATCCGCTCGTTGTCCAACCCCTACCACGCGGTGTGGAAGACCGGCGCCGAGGCCTACGCCAAGTGGGCCGGGCTCGAACACGTCACGCTGGTTTCGGAAGGCAACAGCGAGAAAGGCATCGCCGATATCAAGGCAATGCTTGCCAAGACCGGTGGCAACATGGTGCTCAATTCCGATCCCAACGACACACCTGATGCACGCCCCATCGTCGAGGCCTGCGCCAAGGCCGGCGCCTATGTCGTGACGCAATGGAACAAGCCGGCGGATCTGCACCCCAAGGACTTCAATCCGAACTATGTTTCCCACATCGAGTTCGACGGCATCGCCAGCGGCAAGACCATCGCCGAGATCCTGTTCAAGACCATCGGCGGCAAGGGCGGCATCGTCGCCCTCGGCGGCCTGATCTCGACCACGGCGGCGATCGAGCGCAAGAAGGGTCTCGACGCAGCCCTTGCCGCCAATCCCGACATCAAGCTGCTCGACTTCCAGGTCGCCAACTGGAAATCGACGGAAGCCTTCGACCTGATGGGCAATCTGCTCACCCGCTTCGGCGACGACATCAAGGGCATCTGGGCCGCCAATGACGACATGGGCTCAGGCGCGCTCGAGGCGCTGCGCGCCGAAAACCTTGCCGGCAAGGTGCCGATCGTCGGCGTCGACGGCATCAAGACGGCGGTCGACGCGGTGCGCACCGGCGAATTCGCCTGCACCGTCACCTCGGATCCGTTCTGGCAGGGCGGCATGGGGCTGGCCATCGGCTACAACGCCAAGATTGGCAAGTTCGACCCGGTCAAGGAGCCGCCGGAACATCGCGAGTTCTACGGCAAGGCGGTGCTGATCTCGCACGACAATGTCGAGGAATATTACAAGACCAATGTCGACGCCAAGCCGGAGATCGACTGGAACGATCTTTGGGGTCGGGTGACCGGAGCCATCCGGACCTGACCGCCAGGGCGGGCTGCTGCTCCCTGGCGGCCCGCTCCCCTTTACGTTCGTCGTGCATCGTACCCGCCCGGCGATGGTCATCAGCAGACGGGAAGCGGTTTCTTGACAATCCATACAGAACCCCTGAAGTCCGTTTCGGACATCGAGCGGACGACGCTTATGACATTTCTCCCCGGCCGCATCGCCGCCGTGTTCGGCGGCAGGCGCTGGCGCAGCCTGGCGCCGCTGGCGGTGCTGGTCGTGCTGTGCGTGCTGATCGCCATCGCCAACCCGAACTTCATCGAGCTGCGCAACCTGGTGCGCCTCGCCAACTCCGCCGCCGTGCCGCTGACGCTGGCGATGGGGCTGACCTTCATCATCCTGATGGGCAGCATCGACCTCTCGGTCGAGGGCACGCTGTCGGTCTCGGCGATGGTCGTGGTGCTGCTCGCCGCCAATGACAGCAATGGCAACGACTATGGCTGGTGGGCGGTGCTGGCCGCGATCGTCGGCGGCACCGCCATGGGTTTCTTCAGCGGTCTCGTCCAGACCATGCTGCGCATCCCGTCCTTCATGGCCACGCTCGGCATGTGGTTCATCGGCCTGGGCCTGTCGGTCTATATGCTCGGCGGTTCGGCGATCCGCCTCAACGACGCCTCGATCCGCGATCTGGCGCTGACCCGTTTTCTTGGCCTGCCGCTGGCGGTGTGGGTCGCCACCGGAGCGTTCCTGCTCGCCGCCGTCATCCAGTATCACACCAAGCTCGGCCGCCACATCCTGGCCATCGGCGGTGACGAGGACGTCGCCAAGCTCTCCGGCGTCAATGTGGTGCGGGTGCGCGTCACCGCCTTTGCGCTCGCCGGTTTCTTCTTCGGCATATCAGGCGTGCTTGCCGCCGCACAGCTCGGCCAGTCGCACGCCGTCATCGGCGACGGCAGGCTGTTTGCCGCGGTCACCGCCGTCGTCGTCGGCGGCACGGCCTTGACCGGCGGCGAAGGCGGCGTCGTCAACACGCTGATCGGCGTGCTGATCGTCACCGTGCTCGCCAACGGCATGATCCTGCTCGGCATTTCGCCCTACATCCAGCAGACGGTGCAGGGCCTGATGATCATCGCCGCGGTGGCGCTGTCGCTCGACCGCGTCCGCCTCAGAATAGTCAAGTGACCGCCATGCTGAGCGCTTCCGGCATCATCAAGAATTTCCCTGGCGTCCAGGCCCTGCGCGACGTCTCGATCGAGGTCCGGCCGAACGAGGTGGTCGGGCTGATCGGCGAGAACGGCGCCGGCAAGTCGACGCTGATGCGCGTGCTGGCCGGCAGCTACCGGCCGGACGGCGGCAGCCTCACCCTCGACGGCGACCAGCTGCGCATGCGTAGTCCGGGCGACGCGGCCCGGCATGGCATCGGCATGGTGTTCCAGGAACAGTCGCTGGTGCTCAATTTGACGGTCGCCGAAAACATCTATCTCGGCGAGGAAGATCGCTTCACCCGCTTCGGCATCGTCAACTGGCGCGCCATGAACGCGGCGGCGCGCCGCCAGTTGGCCAAGATCGGCATCGACATCGACGTCACCGCGCGCACCTCCGAGCTCACCTTCGCCGCGCGCCAGATGGTCGAGCTGG
Organism: Mesorhizobium sp. CNPSo 4670; assembly: GCF_057784235.1. NCBI lineage: Bacteria > Pseudomonadati > Pseudomonadota > Alphaproteobacteria > Hyphomicrobiales > Phyllobacteriaceae > Mesorhizobium > Mesorhizobium sp. CNPSo 4670. The sequence goes on from NZ_JBWJFQ010000001.1 coordinate 22,429, forward strand.
CCAAGGCGCTGACCCTTGAGGAAGTGGTCGAGCGGCAGCTGCTCATCCTACTCGACGAGCCGACCTCGGTGCTCAACGCCGCCGACATAGAGGTGCTGTTCGCGCGCGTACGCTCGCTCAAATCGCGCGCCAGCTTCGTCTTCGTCTCGCACCGTCTCGACGAGGTGCTTGCGATCTCCGACCGCGTTTACACGATGAAGGACGGCGCGGTCGTCGCCGAGCATCGCGCCGCCGATGTCACCGCGCCGGAGCTGCACGAGATCATGGTCGGGCGCGGGCTGCAGGCGGAATATTACCGCGAGGCCCGCCAGCAGGCGCCCCGCGAGACGGTCATGGTCGAGGCAAAGGGCTTGGGGGCAAACGGCGCCTATCACGGCGTCGACCTCATGATCAGGGCCGGCGAGATCGTCGGCATTGCCGGCGTCGTCGGCTCCGGCCGCGAGGAGGTGACGCGCACCATCGGCGGCTTCCTCCAGCACGATGCCGGAGAAATGAAAATCGCCGGCGACGCAGTGCGTTTCGGCTCGCCGGAACCCGCGGTGCGCAGGGGTATCGGTTATGTGCCGCGCGAGCGCAGGCTCGAGGGGCTGGTGATGTTCCTGTCGATCGCGGAGAACATTTCGCTGGCCGATTTATCGAGCGTCATGCGCCATGGTGCGATCGACTATGGCAAGGAGCGCCGGCTCGCCGCCGACTGGATCAAGCGGCTGCGCATCAAGGCGCCGGGCCCCGATGCCGCCTGCCGCAAGCTCAGCGGCGGCAACCAGCAGAAGGTGGTGCTGGCGCGCTGGATGACAGCGGGCTCGCGCATCCTCGTGCTCGACCATCCGACGCGCGGCCTCGATGTCGGCGCCAAGGAGGAGGTCTACGAACTGGTCCGCGATCTCTCCGCGCAAGGCGTGGCGATCCTTTTGATTTCCGACACGCTGGAGGAGACCATCGGCCTGTCGCACCAGGTGCTGGTGATGCGCGACGGCGAGATCACCGCGCGTTTCGACGCCAGCCCTGGCAACAAGCCGAACCAGGTCGAGTTGCTACGGGCGATGGTGTGAGGCAAGCCGATGAATGAAGTTTCCATCAGGCGCATCTTCGAAGGCAAGTGGACGCAAGGCGCCATTCCGCTGGTCCTGCTTGTCGCCCTGCTTTTGATCATCGAGATCGCCGCGCCCGGCTTTCTGACCGGCGAGACCGTGGCGCTTCTGTTCGCCAACACCGCCGTGCTGTTCATCCTGGCGACCGGCGTCACCTTCGCCATCCTGCTTGGCGGCATCGACCTGTCGATCCAGGCGGTCGCCTCGCTGGCCAGCGTGATCCTGGCGCAGTTGCTGCCCTCGCTTGGTCTCGCCGCCTTCCCGGTGGCGATCCTGTCCGGGCTCGCCTTCGGCACCTTGAGCGGCATCGTCCATGTCAAGCTGCGCGTCCCGTCTTTCGTGGCGACGCTCGCCACCGGCGGCGTGGTCACCGGCATCGCGCTGTGGGTGTCCGACGGCCGCGCCATCACCATCGAGGAAGGCGGCCGCGAAAACACCGCCTGGATCAACGCCACGGTCGCCGGGCTACCGGTTGTGGTGCTGATTTCGGCGGTCATCGGCATCGCCAGCTTCCTGGCGCTCCGCTACACACGCTTTGGCCGCCAGGCGATCGCCGTCGGCGCCGGCGAGCCGGCCGCCTGGGCGGCGGGCATCAATGTCGACCGCACCAAGATCATCGCCTTCGCCGCCTCCGGCATGCTGGCCGCAATCGCCGGCGTCGTGCTGGCAGCCAGGCTATCGAGCGGCTCGCCGGTCCTCGCCAACCAGTTGCTGCTGCCGGCCATTGCCGCCGTCATCGTCGGCGGCACCGCCATCACCGGCGGGCTGGGCGGCGTCGCCCGCACGGCGGTCGGCGCGCTCATCATCTCGATCGTGCGCATCGGCATGACCTTCGTCGGCGTCAACATCTTCCTGGAAAACATGGTGTTCGGCGCGGTGCTCATCGCCGCCGTCGCCATCACCATAGACCGCAGCAAGATCGCGGTCATCAAGTGACAGATCCATCCGCACCGCCTCCCAAGCAAGCGCGGACCGGACGGGGTCGCATCAAAGGCGCGATGCGGCCCCGCCGGCTCAGGTCACTGCATCGTGTCGAGACCGATCAGCTCGATCTTGTAGCCGTCCGGATCCTCGACGAAGGCGATGTGGGTGGTGCCGTGCTGCATCGGCCCGGGCTTGCGCGGAATCTTGGCGCCGCGCTTTTCCAGTTCGGCGCAGACGGCGTAGATGTCGTTGACGCCGAGCGCCAGGTGGCCGAAGCCGGTGCCGATCTCGTAGGGCTCTTCGCGGCCCCAGTTCAACGTCAGCTCGACCACGGCTTCCTTGTCCTCCGGCCCATAGCCGACAAAGGCGTTGGTGAACTTGCCGCCGGGATAGTCCTCCCGGCGCAGCAAGGTCATGCCGAGAACCTCGGTGTAGAAGGCGATCGACTTGTCGAGATCGAGCACCCTGATCATGGTGTGCATATAGCGAAAGCCCGGGGCGTCGCTCATTGGGAAAGTCCTCCGTGTCGGGTGATTGGCTGGTCTGACCGTCCACATCAAGCAACTGGCGGGAACATGGCCTCGCTTGATGTTCTAAATCAGGGTTGTATGATAACACGACAAGCAAGGTGGTTGTCCAGTCGTTTTCCCAGAGGGTCCGGAACCAGGTCATGAATGTCGTGCCGCCTACTTCCGCATCGCTGCTATCGGCCCTTGCTGGCGTGCTGCCGGATGGCGGGCTGCTGACCAGCGACGAAGACCTGGCGCGCTACAGCCGCGACTGGTCGGGCGATCATTTCGGCCGCCCGCTGGCGGTCGCGCGTCCGGCCTCGGTGGAGGAGATGTCGGCGCTGATGCGGCATTGCCATGCGGAACGCATCCCTGTCGTGCCGCAAGGCGGCCTGACCGGCCTCGTCGGCGCCGCGGTCGCCGCCGATGGCGGCGAGATCGTCATCTCGCTGGAGCGCATGAACCGCATCCGCTCGATCAGCCCGATCGACTTTGCCATGGTGGTCGAGGCCGGCTGTATCCTCGAGGACGCCAAGCGTGCCGCCGGGGAGAGCGACTGCCTGCTGCCGATCACCTTCGGGGCGCAGGGAAGCTGCCGCATCGGCGGCAACGTCGCCACCAATGCCGGCGGCTTCAACGTGCTGCGCTACGGCATGACGCGCGACCTGGTGCTCGGCCTCGAAGTGGTGCTGGCCGATGGCCGGATCTGGAACGGGCTGAAGGTGCTGCGCAAGGACAATCGCGGCTATGATCTCAAGCAGATCTTCATCGGCTCGGAAGGCACGCTCGGCATCGTTACCGCAGCCGCGCTAAAACTCTTTCCCAAGCCGACGCAGATCGAGACGGCGCTGGTCGGCCTGCGCTCGGTCGAGGACGCCATGGCGCTCTATGCGCGGGCCCGGCGTGACTGCAGCGATCTCCTCACCGCCTTCGAACTGATCCTGCGCCAGGGCATCGAGATCACCATGCGCGAGGGCACGGATTTTGCCGATCCGCTGGCAAAAGCCTATCCGGCCTATGTGCTGATCGAGGTTTCCTCAGGCGGGCTGATCGACCTGTCGGCCATGCTCATGGGTTTTCTCGGCGGCGTCGCCGACATCGTCGAGGACGGCATCGTCGCATCGACACGGGCGCAGGCCGAGCGGCTGTGGCTCTATCGCGAGATCATGGTCGAGCGGCAGGGCAGGGGTGGCCGCTACCTGCGCACCGACGTCTCGGTGCCGATCTCCAAACTCGCCGATTTCGTCACCGACGCGCTCTTCGAATTGCAGCGGGCCCGGCCGGACGCGCTCGCCGTCACCTACGGCCATGTTGGCGACGGCAACATCCATTTGAACGTCGTGCCGCCGGAAGGCATGGCGCCCGAAGCCGTCGAGCATCTGTTCGAGGAGGCGGAAGCCGAGATCTTTGCCGTCGTCGACCGCTATGGCGGCTCGATCAGCGCCGAGCACGGCATCGGCCGGGTCAAGCAGAAGGCGTTCCTCGACCGGATCGATCCGGTGACGCTTGATCTGGCGGCCGGCATCAAGCAAGCCTTCGATCCGCGCCATATCCTGAGCAATGGCCGCATTCTGGCAAGCAAGGCCAATCATGGTCTATAGGTGAGCGATGACGCTGAAGCTCGACAAGGTCAATCGCGGTCCGCACCTCTCCACTTTGGTTGCGAGTTCGATCTCGCGCGAGATCGCGCAGGGGCGCCTGAAGCCCGGCGACCAGCTGCCGACCGAACAGGCGCTGGCGACCACGTTCGGCGTCAGCCGCAACGTCGTGCGCGAGGCGATCGCGCGGCTGCGCTCGGAAGGCCGCATCTGGTCGCAGCAGGGGCGCGGCGCCTTCGTGGTGGAGAGCACCAACCCGACGGTGCTGACCATCGACTACGAGGCGCTGCAGCGCGCCGACTCCTTCCGCAATTTGTTCGAGCTGCGCGGCATCCTCGAGGTGCAGGCGGCCGCCCTTGCCGCAAGGCGGCGCACCGAAGCCGATCTCACCGCGATGGGCGATGCGCTGGCCGGCATGCGTGCCGCGCCCTATGGCAGCGTCGCCTGGCTGCGCAGCGACCTCGAATTCCACCGCACCGTCGCCGAGGCGACGCGCAACGCCTATATGGGCCAGTTCCTAGTCTTCGTGTCCGAGCGGGTGCGCGAAAGCATCCTGGCCGCCGGCAACCAGCAGAAGTCGGACGACATGGCCCGCATCACGCTCGGCGAGCACGAGCGCATCCTGGCCGCCATCCGCGCCGGCGACGCCGAGGCGGCGCAGACGGCGATGCGCGACCATCTGGCGGGTGCGGCTCTGCGCGTTGGGTTGCACGATGGTGAGGCGGAGGCGGCAGCTCCGGTGCGGCACACGAGATTGAGGAAGGCTATCCGCAAGCAGGCTGCCGGATAGCGGTTCGCTCGGCGTTTATCTGTAAGGCGCCTCCACACAGCCAAATCGCCTGTGGCAGCGCCGGCCCCCACTCCGTCTCGGCTTCGCCGAGCCACCTCTCCCCCACTTTGTAGGGGAGAGGAAACCCAAGCTTCTCAAAGCCGCGACCTCGGAGATTGGCGTTTCCTCATCCCCCATGAAATGGGGGAGAGGTGGCTCGGCGAAGCCGAGACGGAGTGGGGGAGCGCCATATCCGATTTCCCTGCCCTTATGGAAGGGTTAGGGTTGGCGTACTTCCCCTCGCCTCGAGTCACATCTTTGGCGGTCAATCGGCGAAACGCCGTTCAGGCCGGCGATGCAGCGCCGGCACGAACGTCTCGCCATGGCCGGTGGCAACCGCGGAGGCAAAGCCGTTGCTCAACCGCTGCGCCGATTTCGACTAGTCGCAGGACCGCTCTCGCGGCAGAGTGCGGCGATGTGCAACCTCTACAACATCACCACGTCGCAAGAAGCCGTGCGCCAGTGGACCCGCACTTTGCGGGACATCCTGGGCAACCTTGAGCCGTCAATCGACATCTATCCCAACCAACCCGGTCCGGTGGTGCGCAACGCACTGGACGGACAGCGCGAGCTTGCCAACCTTCTGTGGGGCATGCCGACACCCATTGAGCGGATGAAGGGCAAGGCCGACTACGGCACCACCAACATACGCAATCCCCAGTATGGCCATTGGCAGCAATATGTCGGCGTCGAGAACCGCTGCGTGGTGCCGGTGACGAGCTTTGCGGAGCCGAGCCCGACGCCCGGCGACAAGGACCCCGAGACGGGCATCCAGCGAAACTATTGGTTCGCGCTCAATGAGGACCGCCCGCTGTTCTTTTTCGCCGGCCTCTGGACGCCATGGCAGGGGGTGCGCAAGGTCAAGGACGGCCCCGGCGACTTCGAGCTTTACGGCTTCATGACGACCGCCCCCAATGCGCTCATCAAGCCGATCCACGAGAAGGCCATGCCGGTGATCCTGAGGACGCAAGAGGAAACGGAGACCTGGCTGACAGCGCCATGGTCGGAAGCGAGGCGGCTGCAGCGCACGGCGCCGGACGATGCTTTGGTGATTGTCGAGAAGCCGGCCACGCAGATCAAGTTTCCGCAGCAGGCACCGCAGGCTCCGGCTCAAGGCTCATTGTTCTAGATGTTTGGCGGGCTTCGGATACTGTTCGACGCTGCGCCATGGTTTACGCTTGGTCTCCTCTTTGCAATTTTGGTCGTAGTGGTTCTTCGTCGTATGCGCCGTTAAGCGCTGATGTCGGGTTGATTAGCGTTCTATTCGTCTCTCCAAATCACCCGGCGGACCATGCGGATTTCGACAAGCCGCCTCACGCGTATCGTCATGCCCTCCAACGCACTCGGCAGCAGGATATCCACGTCGAGCTCGCGGCGTTTGCACCGCTCGCAACGCATGTGCCGGGCCACGTCCCAAAACGGAATGTCCCCGACGAGCTTGGCGAGGTCCCCCGGTAGGTAGTGGCGGGTGATGTTGCAGTTGATGCAGCGGACACGGATAAGCTGCCCGACCTCATGCGCTCGGCATAGGGTCTGCACAAGGCGGCGCGGTCGTCTGCTCTGTTCCGGCATGGTCAAAAATAGGAACGCATTCCTCTCCGAGTCAATTCGCTCTTGACATTTTCGTTCCCTTTTTGTTCACTGCGGCCCTGCAGCGTTTGGAGGAATTGCCATGGATCGCATTGTCACACTCAACAGCCGTCAAGAGGCCGCCCTCCAGGCCCATGCCGAGGATTTCATTGCAGTCCACAAGGGCGACGTGATGAAGGCGCTCAAGGAAATGATCGTGCTCAACGGGCACCTTCAAGAGCGGCTTGAGGCGCTCTCGACCCCGCGCAGAGCAAGCCGCTAGGGGAGGGACCGCAAATGGCCACGGCGATGTTCCGGCTCGTGGACTCGGCCAGCCGTCGCCCGTACAATCGCGGCTCTGCTGCGCTTGAAGGACAATCTCGCGAATGGCCGAGGGACGCGTCCAACGCCGTCTTGCCGCAATCCTGGCCGCTGACGTGGAGGGTTATACGCGCCTGATGGGCAGCGACGAGGCCGGCACACTTGGCGAACTGAAGACGATACGGACCCACCTTATCGACCCCAAGATGGCCGAGCACCAAGGCCGCATCTTCAAGACGACCGGCGATGGCGTCCTCGCCGAGTTTCCGAGCGTCGTCAACGCCGTGGCTTGTGCGGTCGATATCCAGCGGGCCATGTCGGACCGAAACGGGGCCGTCTCCGAACATCGGGCGATACAATTCCGCATTGGGATCAACCTCGGCGACGTAATCGTCGAGGGTGACGATCTGTTCGGTGACGGCGTGAACGTGGCGGCGAGGCTCGAAGGCATCGCTCCTGTTGGAGGTGTCATGGTTTCGGGCACGGTGCGAGATCACCTCGGAAACCGGCTTGACCTGCAATTCGACGATAACGGTGAGCAGACACTTAAAAATATTGAGCGCCCCGTGCGAGCTTATGCAGTGCGTCTCGACGGTCCCGGCGCGACGCCCACTTCGCCGACCTCGCTTTCTGACAAGCCCTCCATCGCTTTGCTGCCGTTCGTCAATATGAGCGACGACCGTCAGCAGGACTACTTTGCCGATGGGATCACAGAGAACGTCATCACCGGATTGTCTCGGTTTCGCGATCTTTTCGTCATCGCGAGCAATTCGACGTTTGCCTACAAGGGCAAAGCCACGAAGATACAGGATGCCAGCCGAGAGCTGGGTGCCCGCTATATCCTGGAGGGCAGCGTACAGAGGTCGAAGGACCGTGTCCGGGTTACGGCTCAGCTCATTGACGGCAAGACTGGGCGGCACCTTTGGGCAGAGCGCTACGACCGAGGCATCGATGATATCTTTGCCGTGCAGGACGATGTCACCGAAAGAATAATTGGCAGTTTAGCCACAGCGCACGGAGGCCGACTGTTAAAGGCGTGGCACGAGCGCCCGGAAGTCGCGGGGACACGGAACTTTCAAGCGCTGGACTACTTCGTGCGAGGTATGGAGGCCATAGACCGTAATACCAAGGAGGACAATCAGCGTGCGCGCGAACTCTTCCGCAAGGCCGGTGAACTGGATCCCAAATTTGGCAAGGCCTTTGCGAAGGTTGCCTGGACGCACATGATGGATGTAGTCGATGGATATAGCGAGAATCCCGAGTCCTCGTTGGCTGATGCTTTGCGCTACGCCAATCTCGCGATTGAACGCGACGACGCGGATGCGTGGGGCCATTACGCACTCGCAGGACACTGCCTTTTTTGCGGGCAGTACGAACCTGCCATTGCATCCTTTCACCGCGCCCTTGATCTCAATCCCAATGATGCAGACATTCTCATGGACTTTGGCTACTGCCTGAGTTGCGCGGGAAGAACCACCGAGGGCCTCGACGCAGCACAAAAGGCGTTGCGGCTTAATCCTCGCTATCCCGAGTGGTACGTTCAAGAGCTCGGCCAGATTTATTACGACTCCCGACGATACCATGAAGCAGTCACGGCTTTGCGTAGCCTAAGGACAATCGACACGGTGTACCGCTGGCTCTATTTGGCAGCCGGTCATGCTGCATTGGGGAATATGATCGAAGCGAGGGAAGCCGTGGAGCGGATCAAGCAAATGGACCCATCAGCCACAATCGTTTCGAGAACCGGCCCCCAAATGACGCCTTACAAAAATCCCGGCGATCTCGAACACCTTCGCGAGAACTTGCGCAGGGCCGGCATGCGGGAATGAGAAGAAACCGCTGGCGCTTTGCCATCAGCGTACCTGGTGGGCGTCTGGCAGCGCGACATGATCGGCATGGCCCCTTTGCCTAGTGGCCGGCATGGGCGCGTCTACCTGCTGTTAGCGCTTCTCCTCGCCCTTTGTGGGTATTGCATTTAGAGGATGCTGGCGATCACTCAAATGCGTCGGGTCCGCTGTCGACGGCTCCAAAAGCGCAAACGTTTCGCAGATGGGCACTTCCGAGAGACAGCGGACTCAAACTCGGGCCAAGAGGGGCAAGGCCCGTTATGATCCCTATGCGGGGATCAAGGTGACAACACCGCGCGAGTACAAACGTTCCGTCGGCTTAAAGATATATCCCAAGCTCAGTTCCACGCCCGATTTGACTCGCTAATCCCCGACTAAAGCGTACTGAAGGAACGTCGCTGGCCAATTTGAACGGGCGCCTGGCGCTTGGAAGAGTCGATCACGCTTTCGCCCCACGAGGGATAAAGCGATGTCATTCAACGATCATCTCGATTCTGAGCAACTTGCAATGCTGACAAAGGTTCTCAACGACTATTGCACAGAGGCAGGAATTCCCGAAGGCCATCCGGCATGGGAACACTTCGGCCGGCGCCTCAAGGGCCTATTCCAGTCCGGGATACATCATCCCGATGAACTGACGTCCAAAATGAACACTGGCTACGAGGATTGGCTAGGCGAGATCGGCGCTACCGGTCGTTTCATACCGCCCAAACTATCGTCCGAAGACCGTCTCGTAGGCGACAATCGCTTGCCAGGGTCAGACCTAAGAGGCAGGCCAGCCGTAGCGAATAGAGTTCGGATTTAAGAAAGCCATCGCCAAGGCCCATGTTCCGCCGCTCAACCCCAGAGCGGGCTTGCCTGTATGCTGTTGCTGGCAGGCGCCTGTTGATCCATGCCAAATCGCAAGATCGGTCGAGCGCGCCATATGCCGAAGGGCCTAGCTGGTGTCGCCACGGAGGAAGAGACGGTGAAGGCGTCGCTTGAAAACTACCATGCCCGGATGCAGCGGGTGCTGGACCACATCGACCGGCATCTGGACGGCGATCTGGGCCTGGAAGCGTTGAGCGGCGTCGCGGCGTTCTCGAAATACCATTTCCACCGGCAGTTCATGTCCACCTTCGGATTGTCCGTGCATCGCTATGTCCAACTCGCCCGCATGAAGCGCGCTTCGTACCGGCTGGCCTACACGGACGCCCAAAGCGTCACGGACATCGCGATGGATGCCGGTTACGACGCACCCGATGCCTTCGCCCGCGCCTTTCGGCAACGGTTCGGACAATCGCCTTCGTCGTTCCGGAAATCTCCCGACTGGGAGCCGTGGCTTGCGGCCTTCGGGCCTCTCGACAACGCCAGGAGCAAGCTCATGCAGAAGACTTTTACCACCGACGACGTGACGATCCGCGATGTAGCCCCGACGCCGGTGGCGATCATGGAGCATCGGGGCGACCCGGCGATGCTCGGCGCCACCATCCAGCGGTTCATCGCTTGGCGCAAGGCAGCCGGCCTGTCGCCGAAGACAAGTCCGACCTTCAATGTCTGGCGTTCCGAGCGGCGTCCTGCGTCGCCTGCCGACTACAGCGTGGACCTTTGTGTCGGGACCGGCCAACCGATCGAGGCGAACGACGAGCAGATCAAGGCCGGCGAGATCCCCGGCGGGCGCTGCGCGGTGCTGCGCGTCGTCGGCAATACCCACAATCTGGAGCCCGCCGCGCTCTACCTCTATCGCCACTGGCTGCCGGCCAGCGGTGAGGAAGCAAGGGATTTCCCGATCTATTGCCAGCGGCTGAGCTTCTTCCCGGAAGTGCCGGAGCATGAGACGGTCGCGGAGCTGTTCCTGCCGCTGAAATAGTTCTGCTGGACAGCGGCTTGCAATGGTTCGGGACGCCCGGTGACCAAGGGACTTCAGTCTTAGTTGAGCTATGACTAATATGCCTGTAGCGTTGGCAGCGCGGGGGACGATCCCAAATCCTATCCCGCAATGGCCGGTGCGGCTCGCTTCACCCAAGCACCCCTGCACCGGCCATTCTTTTCCGCCATGGCGGCTAGGCTCGCAAACGCTGGGTAGCCTATGGCCGGCTTGAAATCGTAACCTGGGTGGGCGATTATCGCCCGCTTGGGGGAGACAGGTGATCGATGCGCCGCACTACAAAGGCTCTGCCTTTCGTGCCGACCGAGCTTCACGTCAGTACTGTCGAGGATGAGAAGGGCCTTCTAGGCATCCTTTCGATTCAGACAACGGAGGGCATTTTAGACCTGGCCCTCGACCTCACGACTGCGGACGCCGTTGCAAGGGCCGTCAAGGAAATCCGGTCGAAGCTGGTCCCCGAGAGTTAAAAGAAAGCCCGGCTTGAAACCGGGCTCGGGAGGTCAGTTGGGAACACCGAAAGTGAGAGGATCCCCTTCGGCATTGCTAACTTTGCATCGCCTTCATGACGACTGCATGAAGCCACCTGTCCGGTCCCCTCAAGTCGCCGGCGGCTCCACCAGCGAGACGCCATTTAGGCCGGCGACGATATCCGACAGCGCCGGCACGAACTTCTCGCCATGGCCGGTCGCGACCGCGGTGGCAAAGCCGTTGCGCACCGCCGCACCGATCGGGTTGGCGACATTGGCGGCCTGGGCGAAAGAGGCGAGATAGGTCATGTCCTTGAGCGCATTGACGATGGCGAAACGCTGCGCGTTCTCGTTGCGGGTCAGCACGAAATCGAAGAACGCCTGGTAGAAGCCGCAATCCATGCGGCTGCCGGAGATCACGCTGTTGAAGACCTGCGGCGTCAGCCCGGCCTTGGCGCCGAGCGTCAGCGCCTCCGAGTAGATCGCCGAATAGCCCATCGAGACGAAATTGTTGAGCAGCTTCATCGTGTGGCCGCTGCCGGTCGGCCCGGTATGGACGACGCGCGCGGCAAACGCCTCGAGCACCGGCCGCGCGCGGGCGACGGCGTCGGCCGGGCCGCCGACCATGACGTCGAGCTTGCCTTCGGCCGCTTCCTTTGGCGTGCGCGCCAGCGGCGCATCGATCAGCGTCACGCCAAGTGCCGCGAGGTCGGCCGCAAGCGCCGTCGTCGAGGACGGATTGGAGGTCGAGCAGTCGATGACCAGCAGCGGCTTGCCTGCCGCGGCCAGTCCATCCGGCCCCTTGACCAGCATTTCCACCTCGCGCGAACCGGTGACGCACAGGATGACGACATCGCAGGCGGCGGCGAGCGCGCGCGGGCTTGCAGCCTCCCTAGCGCCGGCTGCGATCAACCGGTCGGCGGCGGTGCGGCTGCGATGCACGCTCACCGCCAGCGGCCAGCCCTTGCGCAGCAGGTTGTCGGCCATGCCGGCGCCCATGCTGCCCAGACCGATGAAGCCGATGCGTTCTTTCATGCCATCCTCCAATGACCCACGTTCGTGGGCCGCATTTCGTCACCTTGCGGCGGGCACCTGTCGATGCAATCCTTCGAAGAAGAATCGGCCTTTGCCGAAGAATCGGACCGGAGGCCGTATCCCCCGATGGCGGAGCCCATGCTTTTCGATGCCATACCGCAAGCGCCCAATCTGCGGACCGGGCTCGTCAACACGCTGATCGCGCAGATCGAATCCGGCGACCTGGCGCCGGGCCAGCGGCTGCCGACCGAGCAGGAGATCGTCGCTGCCACCGGCGTCAGCCGAACCGTCGTGCGCGAGGCGCTCGCCGCACTGCGCGCCCGTGGCCTGATCACCACGCGCCAGGGCCTCGGCGCCTTCGTCGCCAAGGATCCGCTGCCGCGGACCTTTTCCATCCTGCCGGACGATCTTGAATCGATCGACGAGGTGCTGCGCGTGCTCGAACTGCGCATGGGCATCGAGGTCGAAGCGACCGGGCTTGCCGCCGAGCGGCGAAGCGAAGCGGCGCTCGAGCAGATGGGTTCTCGGCTTGACGCGCTGGAGGCGGCGGTGCGCGCCGGCGGGTCGGGCTCGGAAGAGGATTTCGGTTTCCATCGCGCCATCCTCGCGGCGACGCAGAACGCCAATTTCACCCGGCTGTTCGACACCTTCGGCAGCGCCATGATCCCGCGCCAATGGATACGGCTCGACCGGATGACCCTGCCGGAGCGGGAGAAATACCTGGCCCGGATGCAGCGAGAGCACCGCGCCATCCTCGCCGCAATTGAGGCCAGGGATGCCAACGCGGCGCGGCGCGCCATGCGCAGCCATCTGACCAAGAGCTATGCCCGCTTCGAGGAGTTGCGCGACAGGGCAAGCCACGACTGAGCGCTTGCTCATGCCGTGGCTCCCGCCACGCCGCCGAGATAGAGTTCCCGCATCAGCGACATGTCGCGCAATTCGGCGATCGGTCCTGAGACGACGATGCGGCCGTTCTGCATGAGATAGCCGCGCGATGCGACGGAGAGCGCCAGGCCGGCATTCTGCTCGACCAGCAGCACCGAAGCGCCGAAGCGCTCGCCGATGCCGAGGATGATCACCTTGATCTCCTTGACCAGCAGCGGCGACAGGCCGAGCGACGGCTCGTCGAGCAACAGCACGCGCGGCCGCGTCATCAGCCCGCGCGCGATGGCCAGCATCTGCTGCTGGCCGCCGCTCAGCGAGCCGCCCTTGTCGCGCCGCTTGGTGGCGAGGATCGGGAAGAAGGCCAGCATCGTTGCGAAATCGGCCTCCACGGCCGCAACGTCGCGGCGTGCATAGGCGCCGAGGCGCAAATTCTCCTCGACGCTCATCTCGACGAAGATCTTGCGCCCCTCCGGCACCAGCACGACGCCGCGCCTGGCCATGACATCGGCGGCAAGTCCGGTCACCTCGGCGCCATCGAACGAGATGCTGCCCGCGCGCGGCCGGATCAGCCCGGCGATCGCCTTGAGCAGCGTCGACTTGCCGGCGCCGTTGGGGCCGAGGATGGTGACGATCTCGCCCGCCCCAAGCGTCAGCGAGACGCCGCGGTTGACGATGGTCGGCCCGTAGCCGGTGACGACATCGGAAACGGCGAGCAGGTTCACAGATCGCCTCCCAGATAGACTTCCAGCACCTTGGGATCGGCAAGCACCGCCTCGGTCGGCCCGTCTGATATCTTGGAACCGAAGTCGAGCACGGCGAGGCGCCGGCACAGCATCTGCATCAGCTTCATGTCGTGGTCGATGACGCAGACCGATATGCCGTGGCCGGGCAGCTGGCGGACGAGCCCGACCAGGGCCGTGGTCTCGCGGTCGTTGAGGCCTGCGGCGGGTTCGTCGAGCAGGAGCAGCGACGGCCGCGTGGCGAGCGCCAGCGCGAGGCCGAGCAGGCGCAGGCTGCCGAACGGCAGCACGCCGGCCTTCTCATTGGCAACCGCGCTCAGCCCGACGAAGTCGAGCAGCGCCTGCGGCGTCGGCCACGGGTTGGCGATGCTGCCAGTCCCCACATGCTCGCCGGCGATCCGCACATTCTCCAGCACGCCAAGGCCGGCAAAGGCCATCGCCTGCTGGAAAGTGTAGCCGATGCCTGCCCGCGATATGGCATGCGGCTTGAGACCGGTGATGTCCTGACCGCGAAACAGCACGGTGCCGCCGCTCGGCCTGTGCACGCCGGTGACGACATTGAACAGCGTCGTCTTGCCCGAACCGTTCGGACCGACGACGCCGAGGATTTCGCCCTCTTCGATGGCGAGGTCGACGCCTGCCAGTGCAGTGACGCCGCCGAACTGCTTGCTCAGGCCATTGATCGCCAGGATCGGGATCATCGGCGCGCCTCCGAGGGCGCCGCGTTGCGCTGTTCCGCCTCCGGTTTCGGCTTGCCCGAAAACGCCGCGCGAAGTGCGCGCACGATGCCGCCGATCAGGCCGTCGGGCAAAAGCATGATCACCGCGATCAGGCAGACGCCATAGACGATGCGCGACTGGACCGGATCGAGGTCGAGCACTTCCGGCAGGAAGGCGACCAGGATGCCGCCGGCGAGCGGTCCCTCGATCAGGCGGGCGCCGCCGATCATGACCATCAGCGCCAGGTAGATGCTGGGGAAGGAGGAGAACTGCGACGGCGAGATGTGGCCGAGGAAATAGGCGAGCAGCACGCCGGAGATGCCGGCAAAGACGCCGCTGACGACGAAGGCGCCGATCTTGTGCCGGCCGACATTGATGCCGAGCGAGGCGGCAAGCTTCTCGTTCTCCCGGATGGCGCGCAACGTGCGGCCATACGACGAGTTGATGATCGCCCAGCTCGCCACCGCCGCGGCCGTCACGAAGGCCACCACCATCAGGTAATAGCGCGTCAAATCGCTCATATCGGCGCCGAACAGGGTGACCGGGCCGGCCAGGTCGAGCCCTGTCGCGGCACCCGTATAGTCGCCGCCATTGGTGAGCACGATGGCGAGCAATTGGCCGAAGGCAAAGGTCATGATGACAAAGTGATGGCCGCCGACGCGCAGCGACGGAATGCCGACGATCATCGCGAACGCAGCACTTGCCAAAGCCGCTGCCGGCAGCGCTGCCCAAAACCCCACGCCAAAGTCCCGCGCCAGGATCGCCGCCGCATAGGCGCCGACGCCGACCAGGGCCGCGTGCCCCATCGACAGGATGCCGGTCTGGCCGAACAGCACCGAAAGGCCGTAGAGCGCGATCACGTTGATGCCGGCCGAGATCGCCAGCGACAGGAAGCGGTTGCTCGGCGAGAACAGCGGCACCAGCGCGATCAATGCCAGGATGACCAGCACCGGCAGCAGCGATCGCAACGCCTTTAGGCCGGAACCGGCGCGATCCTGGTGGAGGCCTTCCGTCATGACGCCATCCTGGGTCCGCTGGTGCCGCCGAACAGGCCGTGCGGGCGAACGATCAGCACCAGGATCATCAGCGCGAAGGAATAGGCATCGGTCCATTGCGAGAAGCCGTAGCCGGCGCTGAAGCCCTCGACGATGCCGAGGATGAGCCCGGCGGCGACGGCGCCGTAGATGTTGCCGAGCCCGCCGATCAGCGCCACGGCAAAGCCCTTCATCACCATGGTGCCGCCGGTGAACGGCGTGATCGGAAACAGCGCGATCAGCAATGCGCCGCCGAGCCCGGCCAGCGCACTGCCGAGCACGAACACGCCGGTGATGTAGCGGCGCACCGGAATGCCCATCAGGGCCGCCGTATCGCGGTCTTCGACGCTCGCCCGCAAGGCACGGCCGTAGCGGCTTGCCGTGATCATTCGGAAGCTGAGCGCCACCACGGCAATGGTGATCGCGATGACCATGACCCGCACCGAGGCGATGCGCACGCCGCCAACCTCCCAGACCGTGGTCAGGGGGCGCGGAATGCTCTTCTGGTTGGGGTTCCAGAACAATACGACGACATGCTGCAGCACGACGATCAGGCCGAGCGAGACGATGAAGCCATTGGTCGGCCGCTCCAGGGTGAAGCGGAAAACGCCACGCTCGAGGATGTAGCCCATCAGCCCGACCGCCAGGATCGCCAGCACCACGGCCAGCGGGAAACCGAGGCCGGCACCGACGGCAAGCCAGGTGACGATGCCGCCGGTCATCAGGAATTCGCCATGGGCAAAGTTGATGATGCCGGTCAGGCCGAAGATCAGGGTGACGCCGATGGCGATCAGCGTGATGACGCTGGCGATCGAAAGCCCGTTGAGGATCTGCTGTATGAAAATGTCCACGGCTCGCATTCTCTGTCGAAGTGATGGCGCTTTTCACGTGGTGGCCGGCTTTCAAGCCCTGCCTGCATTCTGAGAAGAGAAGTTGGCGGCGTGAGTGACGCCGCCAACTCAAGGCTCGTTTCGCCAGGTCAGCTCTTCGGCGCTTCAGCCGGCGGCTGTTGCATCGAGCAGGAGATGGCGCCGCCGGGTGCCGCGGCGCAGACCTCGGTGGCATGGGTGACCTGATGGGTTGGATTGAAGGTCAGGTCGTCCGAGACCACGCCTTGATGATGCAATGTCAGCAGCGCCTCGACCGTCTTGTCCGGATCGAAGCTGCCGGCCTTCTCCCAGGCTTCGGCGAGGAAGTGGACATAGTCGTGGTAGAGCAGCGACACCGACGAGGTCACGCCGTGTGGGGCGCCCGCCGCGAAATAGGCGTCGAAATAGGCCTTGGCTTTCGGGTTGGACGACTCGCCCCAGCAGACCGGAACGCAGCTCATCGCCACCGGCACGTCGGCGGAAAGCTGCTTCTCCTTCCAGATGCCGGGGTCGACGCCGAACAGGAAGTAGCTCTTGGCGGCTCCCAGTTCGAGCGCCTGCGGCAGCGCCGTCAGCGTTGAATCGCCATTGTACCAGAAGTGGATGATATCCGGATTGAGGCTCTTGGCGCGGGTCAGGAACGGCGAGAAATCGGTCGTGTCAGGCGGATAGAAAATGATGTCGGGGACGTCTTGTCCCTCTGCCTTCAGCGCCTTGTAGTAGTAGGACGACAGGAACTGGCCGGTGGCGTCGTTGCCGACGATCATGACCGACTTCTTCGGATGATAGCCAAGCAGCGGCTCGAGCAGCGTCAGCACGCCGCGCGCGGTCGATCCGGACCGCTGGAACTCCTGCGGCTCGGACTGGAACAGATAATGATCCTCGCCGCCCGGCTTGACCGAGTCCGGTGTCAGGATTTTCGCCAGCGTCGAATTGCCGGCGAAATGGATGATCTTGGCCGGCTGCGTGATCTTGGCCATGGCCAACGTGAAGTCATGCGTTTCGGATCCGAAGATCGCCTGCACCTTGACGTCACGCACCAGTTCCTGGGTCGCGGCGATTGCGGTCGCGATATCGGTGCGGTCGTCGCGCTTGACCATTTCCAGTTTGTAGTTCTTGCCGCCGACATTGATGCCGCCGGCGTCGTTGATCTGTTTCACGGCAAGTCCGACGCCTGCCGGCAAGGTATGGCCGGCGGAAACGAACGAGCCCGACTCCGCCGCGACGACGCCGATCTTGACGATGTTGTCCTCGGCGAATGCCGGATGAGCAAGCACGCCAAGGCACAAGGCCGCCGACGCGCCCATTTTCAGAATGGTTTTCAACTTGAGATCCTCCCGACTCCAAATCATTGCAGTCTTACCGGGTTGTCATACAACCCTGTTATCTGGTAAATCTAACGAACGGGGATGTCAATCGCGTTGCCATGCGATAAAAGGCGGCCCGCAGATCAGGGATCACCACCAAGCCGCAGTTAGGAACAGGACATGCAGTCACGGAAATTCGGCCGTACCGGCCGCGACGTCAGCGAGATCGGCTTTGGCTCATGGGCGATCGGCGCCGCCTGGGGCGAGGTCAATGACGACGATGCGGTGGCCGCCCTGCATGCCGCCCTCGACGCCGGCGTCACCTTCATCGACACCGCCGACGTCTATGGCGACGGCCGTTCCGAAAAGCTCATTGCCAGGGTCATGAAGGAGCGCGGTGGCGAGCGGCCGTTCATCGCCACCAAGGCCGGAAAGCGCCTGCCGGAGCAAACGGTCGAGGGGTTCAGCCAGAAGAACCTGACCGACTGGATCGACCGCAGCCTGAGATATCTCGAGGCCGACACGCTCGATCTCGTGCAACTGCATTGCCCGCTGACCGACCTCTACTATCATCCCGAGGTGTTCGAGCGGCTCGACCGTCTCGTCGAGCAGGGCAAGATCCGCAACTATGGCGTCAGCGTCGAGCGGGTCGAGGAGGCGCTGAAGGCGATGCAGTATCCCGGCGTCGTCAGCGTCCAGATCATCTTCAACGCCTTGCGCCAGCGGCCCGCGGAATTGTTCTTCGACCTGGCGAAAAAGAACGATGTGGCGATCATTGCCCGCGTCCCGCTGGCCAGCGGTTTGCTGTCGGGCAAGTTCAAGGCGGACACCAAATTCGAGGACAGCGACCACCGCAAATTCAACCGCCACGGCGAGGCCTTCGATGTCGGCGAGACCTTCTCGGGCGTGCCCTACGAGGTCGGACTGGCGGCGGTCGAGCGCATCCGGCCGCTGGTTTCCGGCGACACGACCATGGCCAAGTTCGCCCTGCGCTGGATCTTGATGTTCGACGCGGTCACGGTGGTCATCCCAGGCGCCCGCAATCCGGCGCAGGCGATATCCAATGCCGAAGCGGCGGACCTTGCGCCGCTGTCGGGTGAGCTCATGGGCAAGATCCGGGATATCTACGACCAGGACATCAAGCCCCATGTGCACCAGCGCTGGTGATCGAAGGCCTGCAAAGCCTGGTCAATTCATGGCGCGGCGTCCCAGCCGACTTCGCTAGCTGAGCTACCCGGCGGCTTGCGAGATGAGCTCGGCGATCTCGTGCGGGTGCGAGATCAGCGACAAATGGCTTGCCTTCACCTCGATGGTCTTTGCGTTCATGCGCTTTGCCATGAAGCGCTCGAGATCCGGATTGATCGTGCGGTCCTCGGTCGAGACCGCATACCAGCTTGGCTTCGAGCGCCAGGCCGCTTGCGTCGTCTTTCCGGTGAAGAGCTTGTCCGAGATCGGCCCCTGGACGGCATAGAGGATGCGCGCCTTCTCGTGGGCAATATCGCCGGCGAAATCCCGCAGGAAAGCCTCCTCGCTGAGCTTGCCATAGCCCTCGGACCAGACAAGGCCGGCGGAGGCAGGCGGCGCCGCAAAGGTCTTGGCGAGCGCCGTGTAGTCTTCGCCCGCGTCCGGAGCGCGCGCCGCGACATAGACGAGCGAGGAAACCTTCGGATCTATCCCTGCCTCGGTGATGATCATGCCGGCAAAGGAATGTCCGACAAGTATCGTCGGTCCATCCTGGAGCGCGATCGCGCGCCGCGTTGCCTCGACGCCCGCCTCCAGCGTGGTCAGCGGGTGCTGGACGACGGTTGCCCTGAAGCCGGCCTGCTGCAGGATGCCAACCACTTCCGACCAGCACGAACCATCCGCATAAGCGCCATGGACCAGCACGACATTGCGGGCCTTGGGGCCTGTCTGCGCTTGCGTCTTTCGGGAGCCGGCCAACAAGCCCGTCGCCACCCCGGCGACAAGTGCGGTGGAAAAAGTACGCCGATTTATCATAATCGTGGATTCCTTGGGCGGTTGGCAGATGGGGATCTAGTTTGTGCCGAAACTTCGGCCGAGACGAGCCGTAGGCGCTTTGCGCGGCGCTCACGTCCAATCTTCGCAGCCCACTGCGCCTTCGTTACAGCCGTCACCGCTTCGTGATCGCGTGTCACGGGGCTGCGTCCTTCAGGAATGCATTCTCCCCGCGACTATCCACAGGTTCGCCCGGCTATTTCGATGCGCGTGGCGGTGGCGTAGAATGACGCAATTCGACGGGTCTGCGGCCCACCGATGGCATGGAAACGAAGTGGAGAAACTTGATGCGGAACACGATGCTGGGCTTCGCCGCACTTGCCCTGGCCGCGTGCCAATCGGCTCCTGAAGCATCGCAATCACCCGCTCCCGACCCTGCGTTGAGCCCCGCTGCCATCGCTCCCCTATCCACCTTGGATCCCGCCGCTGCTGCTCCTGGTTCCGCGACAATGGATCAATCGACAACGATCACCCCGCCAGCGAAAGGCGTTCCGGCAAAGTACGCCGCATTCTCCGGCATGTGGGCTGGACGGTTGGAGGGGACGTCCGAAGCCAAAGTCGCTGTGCAGACGATTTCTCCGAGAGGCGATGTGACGGCCACCGTTGCCTGGGGCAATCTGGGCGACAACAGTCCGGGAGAGGCAGCCGGCGCTGGAAGAATTGCGGGGAATACATTGAAGCTCAAACGCCTCCCGAATGGCGCGGACGTCAGTCTTGTGATGCTGCCAGAAGGAACCTTAGCCGGCACCGTTGCGCTTGCCGGCCAGACCTACACCGGCCCGTTCATCAAGCAATGATCACAGAACCATCCAACCGGCCACATTGATTGCGCATCGCCTTCCGGTTCCTCGCGGACTGTTCAAGCGTTCCGATGGCCACCGTGAAGGGCGCAACAGACGCCATCGTCGTGTCACATGCCTTCTTCCCGCGGCTTGATGAGAGCGGCCCGGCATCCCTTCTGTTGGGATGAGCTAGGACACCGGGCCTAACCGACAGGATGCCTGTGAGGAACAATGCCGCCGGCTGGATAATTTATGCGCCTCCGCTAATGTAAAGTGAAGCCATCCGAACGAGGGAACGCAACGCTCTGGCGATGACCGACAAACCGGTGACGCGTTCGAGAAGCCTCGCTGGCCTACCGTTTTGACGACGAACGCCGAAGGCTTTTGATCTCGTCAGGGAGATCGGAGACAAGCTGCGGGCCGAAGAGATCACTGAAAATGGCCGGCGCCTGTTGGGCGGGGGGCCTGGTTGGGGTCAAGGCGCCGGCCAGGCGGAATGGATCCGCCACCCGACGAATCTAACAGACGGACCGCTGGCGCCTATGGTGTTATCGCGGAAGCAGGGCCGGACACGGTGGACCCCGCAATGGGATGCCGCCGACGCACGCATGGTGGTTTGGTGCCGGCCATCCCTGACACATGATTTCTCGACGGGAGGGGACCAGGCCTCGTATGCCGATACGCCCTAGCTTTCGATATATTCGTGCTCGAATCCAGCAAACTTCGTCAGGCCCGGTTGATCGAGCACGCGCACCTGGCCTTGGCGGAATTCGAGAAACTTGCGCTCGCGCAATTCCCGCAGCATTCGATTGACATGAATCGGAGTGAGGCCGAGAGCGTCCGCGAGATCGTACTGGGTGAGAGGGCATTCAAAGCTGTTTTGGGTAACAGAGCCGGTCCGTTCCAGGCGCGCCTTCAGTTCGAGGAAGAGGTGCGCTGTCCGCGCCAAAGCGCTGCGTCGTCCTACATTGGTGAGATGTTGAGCGATAACCGCTCCATTGTGCACGAGGGTTTCGAGAACAAGGGAGAAGAGATGAGGCGACTGCATGGCGGCAAGGGTAAATGTCTTGGTCGAAGCCACCAGCACCGTAAGTTCGGTTTGAGCCACGAACGTTTCAAGAGCGCTGCCCGAGTACGATTGAGGCAGGACGATATCGCCTCTCAGTGCAAAATCCAGGATCTGTCGCTGCCCGCCGGCGAGTTCATGGGATCTACAGCCCCAACCCGACTCGACTATGAACATGCGATCGCTGTCCTCGCCCTGATTGACGATGACCGTCTCCGCCAGATAGCGCTTCGGCGTGAATCCCAACGTCTTGATAAGCGCCGCATCGTCGTCGTTAAGTCCGACATACGATGGACGATTTTCATTCCCGCGCAAAAAAGGATGTGAAGCGTACGTCATCTATAGCCCCGCCCATTGCCCCAAAATACCTCCCTCTGATGGAATGTACATCAAATTTGATGTGATGAGTATCCGTTGATGGCAAACTATCGATCGGTGTTGCGACGGCGCTTTTCGATGAAAATGCGCAGGTTCCACCGGCTTGCCACCGGCACGCTTCGGAATTGGCACGTGGCGGCAGAACTAGGTTTTGTTTCTCTTGAAACTTTCCCGCATGGAGTCGACGATTTCGCTGGCAATGAGACAGCTGCGATTGTCGACCTGTTCGGCGGCATTTCGTAACGTCGTCGACGCGTCCTTCAGCAATCCCCTGATCTCTGCCGCGGACAACACCTCGGAGGATTCGAGTTCCAGCAGCACGGATTCACTCACGTGCAGCGCGGCAAGCGCCACCGCTCTCGGTCTGGTGGCGAGCAGTTTCAGAAGATCACCGCTGGGCCTGGAACGCGCTTTTTTTTTTGCCATAGTTGCGTCTCAACCGTTCGGACATGAAGGTTCATAGGCTCAAAATTACAACGCCTCGACGAGTTAGCCGCAACTCCAAGATCGGAAGAGGTCGCCCAATGCCTCTCTTTGAGGCATCCTGTAAGCATACTATCCCGGTTTGCAGCCACGACACAGAGGCATGGGATACCGAATTAGCCGTAGTTACCACCTCCCTACCACCTCTGGGCTACCGTGGTTACAAGCCGACGCAGGAGAAAGCATAGCTGGTCGTAGCCTCTTTGGATTGGCGTCGCTTTGGTTCGCCGCATACGACCACAATGGCACGAACATCGTATCCCAGGATCGGCGCATTAGCGGCGGCTGAGGATCTGCTTCAGACCTGTCTTGCCCACATCCAAAGCTGGAACCGGGAAAGGCTCGACCTGTCCGCCGGTCTTGTCCAGATACTGCATCAACGCCGTCACCAGATGGTAGAAGATGCTTGCCGGGACTTCCGTCGCCACTGACCTTCCGCGTTCGTCGATCCTGTCGACCCACAAGCCAAGCGGTGCGGGATCGATATGCCATCTGAACAGGCGCGCGACACGAGCTTCGATCTCCGGTTTCAGATCGGGCCCGCCAATGCCGTCAAGGGCTGCGGCTGCCTTGACGGCTTCGCATTGCGGCCAGCTGCGGGAAAACCGGTCGAGAGGCATTCCCTGCCGCGATACGGCTGCGTAGGCCAGACCTGTGGCTCGGTTCAATCCACTGGCGACCGCCGACGAATAGAGCTTCCTGGCGTAGGCGACCAGGTCTTTTTGCCCGCTCGCCCGCGCGAACTCGACAAGGAGCGAGGCCCATTCGAAATGATGCCCTGGTTCGGTCCACTGACCTTTGTCTCCCGGCAAGGGCAGCCAGTCGACGTCAAAATATTCCCCAAGCGTCCAGCTTTCCTGGTCGAAGAAATGGCATCGGAAGAGATCGATGACGCGTGCCGCCCGACGCAGATAGGCACGGTCGCCGGTGACACTGTGCCAGGCAAGAAAGGATTCCAGCATATGCATGTGCGGGTTCGAAAACCGTGCCCCGTTGGAGCCGGGGCTCTCGAGGAACCCGGTCAGACTGTCGTCCTCGAGATGGGTGTCGACGAAATGAAATGTCTGTTGTGCAAGCCGCAGGGCCTCCTGATGGCCGCACCGATGAGCATGTGCCAGCGCCAGCAGCACGCAGGAATGGTCGTAGGCGTCCTCGGTCGGGTCAGCCACGCTGCCGTTGGCATTAAGAGTGCGCACCCAGCCGCCACGGTCGGTGCGGCCGTATTTGGCGATGAAGTCAATACCGTGGTCGATGAGTTTGTCGGCCGGTCCAGTCCAGCCGCGTTCCTTGGCCACCGCGAACGCATAGATCTGGCGAGCCATCGTCCGCATGCGCTTGGGCTTGCCCAATGGCCTTGCATCGAAGCCGAGCGCCTCGTGGAAGCCGCCATATACATCGTCGACACCGGCAGTGGACCACAGCGGCAGGGTTTCTTCGAAGAGCCAGTGTTCGACGCGCTTGCGCCATGAGCCGCTGATGATGACCCGGTCTTCCGAGGCGGTGAATTTCGTTTCGAGGCGTCCGCTCTTCTCCAGCTGTTCGACGACTTTTTTCACGTGCTGGCTGTGGCTGACGGGGGCGACGAACACCGCGTCCGGCGTCGCCACTATCGCTACATCCTTCATTCCGACGACGGTCAGTAGCCTGCCCTGGCTTCTGAGGTAGGAGTTGCCGCAATCCATGGCGACGATGTCACCCATGACGACGTTGCCGTCACCGTCGGTCGGGCTGGCTTCCAGCAGCGATTGCCACGATCCAAGGTCGTTCCAGCGGAAGGAAGCCGTGACCATCGCGATGTCGCCCGCATGCTCCATGATCGCGTAGTCGATCGACGTCGAGGGGACAGCCAGATAGAAGCCCTGTGGCAGGTACAGACCCGAGACCTCGCTCCGCGCTGTCTTGTAGGCCCGTTCCGCAGTGTCCCAGATGTCCGGCTGGAAATCGAGAAAGGCCTGCCGCATGGCGTCGGCACGGAAAAGGAAGATGCCGGCGTTCCAGTAGAATCGTCCCGAAGCCAGGTATTGGCGTGCCGTCTCGGCGTCTGGCTTTTCGACAAAACGCGAAACCGAGGCTACTCGGTCACCATCTGCCGTGGCCTCGATGTAGCCATATCCGGTTTCGGGATGCGTCGGCTTGATGCCGAACACGATGATACTTCCTGCATCGGCGGCAGGCACGCCCGCCTCGACGGTTTCCCAGAATTGCGCTTCGGTCGATATCTGGTGGTCGGACGGGACCACCAGCACAAGCGCGTCGGCGCCATGTTCGGAGATCGTTTGCAGGGTGGCTATGGCGACCGCGGCGGCGGTATTGCGGCCGACCGGCTCGAAGATCGGTCTGCCGCCGTTCAGGCCGAGCGGAGCAATGTCCGAGATGACGCGGTCGGCATGCCGTTCGGACGCTATCAGGTAGATAGGCGTCTCACCGTCCGGCCGCGCCTTGAGGCGTCGAACAGTCTTCGCAAGCATGGAGCCGTCGCCCGAAAGGTCGTGGAATTGCTTGGGATTGTCTTCGCGCGAAAGCGGCCACAGCCGTGAGCCGACGCCCCCGCTCATGACGAAACTTACGATCCGGTCCGGCATGGTCCAATTCCTCTCAGCCACTACCCATCAGAATGTCTGGTTGTAGGCTCCGACCTCTGGATTGCGGCGCAGCACGGCATCGAGAGCCTCGAACATCTCGCGACGTCGTTCCGACGAGACGGGGCTTTCGACCACGACGACAATCTCCGGTTTGTTCGACGAAGCCCTGACCAGACCCCATGTGCCATCCTGGGCAACCACACGCACCCCATTCACGGTGACGAGATTGGCCAGCGGCTGGCCGGCGAACTCGATCCCGTCCCCCTTCATTTTTGTGAATTCCCCGACAACTTTTGCGACCACGCCGTATTTCACCTCGTCCGGGCAGTGGGGCGACATGGTCGGGGTGCCGAAGGTCAGCGGCAGATCGCGGTAAAGGTCGGCGAGTGTTTTGCCCAGGTTGC
The DNA here is from genome assembly GCF_057784235.1 of Mesorhizobium sp. CNPSo 4670. Lineage (NCBI taxonomy): Bacteria > Pseudomonadati > Pseudomonadota > Alphaproteobacteria > Hyphomicrobiales > Phyllobacteriaceae > Mesorhizobium > Mesorhizobium sp. CNPSo 4670. Next base: position 47,751 of record NZ_JBWJFQ010000001.1, read on the forward strand.
GGTCGAGCATCTCGCAGACGGCGATCGCGGTGAGGAGCCCGTCGTCGTAGCCGCGTCCGATTGGCGGGTTGAAGAAGAAATGCCCCGACTTCTCGAAACCAGCGATGGCATTGAGTTCGGCAACGCGCCTCTTGATGTAGGAGTGCCCGGTCTTCCAGTAATCCGTCCTTGCACCATTCTGTAGGAGGACGGGATCCGTCATGAAAAGGCCCGTCGACTTGACGTCCACGACGAAGACGGATTTCGGATGCAGGCCCGAGATGTCTCGCGCCAGCATGACGCCGACCTTGTCCGCGAAAATCTCGTTGCCTTCGTTGTCGACCACGCCGCAGCGGTCGCCGTCGCCGTCGAAGCCGAGCCCGACATCGGCACCCGTCTCCAGAACCTTGTCCCGGATCGCGTGCAGCATCTGCATGTCTTCGGGATTGGGGTTGTAATGCGGAAACGTGTGGTCGAGCTCAACGTCCAGCGGGATGACTTCGCAGCCGATGCCTTCCAGCACCTGCGGTGCAAAAGCGCCGGCGGTTCCGTTGCCGCAGGCCGCCACCACCTTCAGCTTTCGGCCGAGGTTCCTTCCGGCAGTCAGGTCTTCGATGTATCTCTCGCGAAATCCGGATACGAATTCATAGCTTCCCCCGCCTATGAGATCGAAATCGCCGTCCAGCACGAGCGCTTTCAAAGCGGTCATCTCATCGGGCCCGAATGTCAGGGGCCTCTGCGCTCCCATCTTCACGCCGGTCCAGCCGTTCTCGTTGTGGGAGGCCGTCACCATGGCCACCGACGGAGCGTCGAGCGCGAACTGGGCGAAATAGGCCGTGGGAGAAAGTGCCAGGCCGATGTCCTTGACGCGCGCGCCGGCCGCCATCAGGCCGGAGACCAGCGCCATCTTGATCGCCATGGAATAGCTGCGGAAATCATGGCCAGTGACGATGTCCGGGCCAACACCCATTCGGCGGATCAGGGTGCCGAGCCCCATGCCGATCGCCTGCACGCCCATCAGATTGAGTTCGGGTTCTTTGTCCGAGCCTGGCTGCCCGAACCACCAGCGCGCGTCGTATTCCCGGAAGCCAGTGGCTTTGACCAGGGCACTGGTTTCGAAGGCGAACGTGTTTGGCCTGGCTTGGCCGACTATGGTCACGGTCACGGTTTCCGCTCTGCAGTTACAGGCGAATAGTCGTAGCACGGTGCCGGACGCAGCCCCCTTCATGAATTCGAGTAGCCCTAACGCGCTGGTTTGCACCCCCTCATCCAATAGGAGCATGACCGCCGATGGCCGAAAGGATGTCTCGTCCAGGCAATGGGGTCTTGTATTCTATAAGGTGCGTCCTGCTCGGGCGCTGACGAGAAAGGTGGGCTGCGAGATGCCGCTGACCGCATTCATGTACCCGTTCCGCGAGGATGTCGACGAAAGGCGGTTCGCTCGCCTGGCTCGGCTTCTCGAGCTCATTCAAGTGGAAATCGAAAGGGAATCCGCGGCACTGCGTCCGTCCGTGGAAAGGATGACGGACTGCGCCGCGTTCGCTTTGGAGGCCATGGAAAATGGCGAGAGCCCCGAACGCATATCCGCGCGGATCGATTCCCTCGCGCGCGACCTGGCACTCAGCCGCGGACGGCAGGCCTTGCTGGAAAAGCAGTTGTCCTTTGTCGACAGGACGAGAGCAGGGCTGCCGGGCATTCTCCCTTCCCATAGGGCGTAGGTCCCTACGCCAATTGGCGACGTTTAACCTTCCCTGACGCAGGCGTAATCTTTTCGCGGCAGTCTGGGATCGAGGGGCCTCAGCTTTCAATGAAAACATCGGCTGAATGTCATCGACCGCCTGCATGGGGACCGCCTGCATGGGGACGGCGTGCATGGGGACGGCGCGCGCGCAGGATTTCCCGCACGCCTGCAGGAGAATTTGAATGAACCGTATGTTTCCCAATCAATGGCCTCCGGCAGCGGACCAGCAGACTTCCGTCGGCCAGGAGTTTATTGGCCTCTCCGACATAACCGAATTTCTGCGGCACTACGTTGGAACCATCATCGCCTGCCTTGCTGCGGCTCTCTTGGTGGCCGGGTTCTACAATTCGACCACCGACCCAACTTTCATCGCCAGCGCGCAGATTCTGATCGAGCCGAAATTGCCACAACACCTGCAGGAGGGTGGCGAAGTAGATCTGTCGTTGGACACCGCCCAGGTGGAAAGCCAGATAGCAGTGATGCAGTCCGAAAAGATCGCCGCGATGGTCCTCGACCAGTTGAAACTCGTCGACGACCCCCAGTTCAACCGTCCGCAGACTCCGACTTTGCGGGAGAGATTCAAGAAGATAGGATCAGTCCTGCTCGATGCTTCCGGGCTCAGGAAAAGCGCCTCGTTGACGTCGCTTGCCGAGCATTTCGGCCAAGGCGTGCCTGAAACACCCGTGACGCTGACCGATTACCAGAAGTCCCGGCGCAGCATGTTGATTTTCCGCAACGGCCTCGACGTGCGCAGAGTCGGCGTTTCCTACGCGATAGACATATCCTTCACCTCTCTCGATGCCGAAGGTGCAGCCAAGGTTGCGAACGCCACGGCCGATGCCTTCGTGCGTGAGCAGATCGAAACCAAGGCCGACGCGGCAAGGGAAGGCGGCGCGTGGCTCGAGATGCGCCTTAAACAACTGCGCACCCAGATGAACGAGGCCATGGCGAAGGCGCAAGAGTTCCGGTCACGGCACGATTACAGCGTCGGCAGTGAAGCCACGGACGAAGGTGGGGCGAACGCTGTGCCGACGCTCGAAGAACTCGAGGTGACTGCTGAAACCTACCAGAAGATGTACGAGAGCTTCCTCCAGGCCTACACCAACTCGGTAAGCCAACAGTCGTACCCGGTCGCCGACGCAAGGGTGATCACAGCTGCGACGGCGCCGCTCTATCCGAGCACTCCAAGGCCGAAGCTGATGCTGGCCTTCGCGGCGGTTGCCGGGCTCATTTTCGGCATCGGACTTTCGTTTGTGAGGCATACGTTCGACTGGACCATCAGGTCAGCACGACTCATCCGGGACAATTTGGGTGTCGAATGCGTCGGAGAGCTGCCGCCCACCACCAGGAGAAGGGAATCCGGCCACCTCGACGAAGTCGCAAGATATCCGCACTCCCGATACAGCCACAGTCTCAGGAAAGCGCGAACCGAAATCAGCCTTGCGGAAACCAGCCGCCCGATCAAGCTGCTTGGGCTGACGGCTGTATCCAACGACAGTTCGAAGAGTTCGGTCGCCAGCAATCTTGCCACGCTGTATTCGATGTCCGGCCTGAAGACGTTGGTAATTGACGCCGACATCAGGCGACCGACACTGACCACGCGGCTGCTCGGCCCGTCGGGCGCCCTCGACAAACCGTGCCAGGACCCTGTCCGGCTTAACATAGTCCGCGCTCCTGGGCGGCCGTTCGACTTGCTTCCAAGTTCGGTGGTGGACGCCAGGCATCTGCTGGCACCAAGCAACATGGAGGCGTTCCTCCTGGATCTGACCGCTCGCGACCTTGCCGCCTACGAACTTGCCGCCTACGACATCGTCATCCTGGACCTGCCGACGCTTGCCTCGGGAGCCGACGAACTGATTGTCGGATCCGTCCTGGATGGCGTCGTCGTCGTTGCCCAGTGGGGCAAGACACACGTCCAAACGTTGCGGGAACTCGTCAGGACGCTGCAGGCCAGCAGGACGCCCATCCTGGGCGTGCTCCTGACGAAGGCCCGCGCGATGAAGTCCAAGCCCCGCATGAAACTGGTGGCGAGACATCCCTCCCTCGGAAGTCGCAAAAGCGTGTAGGGGGATCATTCCTTGGGATTAGGGGGTAGCCTTGGAACGTCACGCTACCTCCTTTGCCTTTCTTGCCGACAAGCCCCGACCTTGGAAGAGTGACCGGAACAATTCGAACAGCAATCGTCCCATGTCAACAAACACCTTCGAGTCGCACCAGGGAACACCGATCTGGGTTCAGCCACCTCTTCCCGTGGCGGCTGACAGCCGAACGGCAGTCCTGCACGTTGTTCCTGCGCCCGACCACAACAGTGCCGGGGCAGTATTGACAGACCTGTCGCCCGCCATCAGGACGGGGACGACGAACCCTCCCATCGGAGGTCTCCTGAAGCGGATCATGGATCTGGTCATAGCGGGCACGGCGCTTATCATGGCAGCGCCTGTGATGATCGTCGTTGCCCTGCTGATCAGGATGACGGCAGGAGGCCCGGCAGTGTTCTCGCACAGCCGTATCGGGTTCGGCGGAAAGCCGTTCGATTGCTATAAGTTCCGCTCGATGGTCGCCAATTCGGAAGAAGTTCTGAAAGCATATCTCGAAGCCAACCCTGATGTCTGCAAGGAGTGGGAAGAGACCCACAAGATCAGGAACGACCCCCGCGTCACGCTGCTTGGGTGGATGCTGCGCAAGTCGAGCCTCGACGAACTCCCCCAGCTCTTCAACATCATCCGTGGCGACATGAGCTGCGTAGGCCCAAGGCCCATCGTAAAGGACGAACTCATACGCTACGGCGACCACCTGGGGGAATACCTTCGGACAAGGCCGGGACTCACCGGTCTCTGGCAGGTGAGCGGAAGAAGCAGCATGGACTACGCCAACCGCGTGGCGCTCGACAGCCAGTATGTGCGGAACTGGTCGATCTGGCTCGACATCGTGATCTTGTTCAGGACGATTTTCGCAGTGATGCGCTTCGACAGGGCTGCCTGAAGTCCCGACCGCTCACCCTTCCGTCCGCTTCCAGTGGACGGACAGCGACAGGCCGACGATGTAGGCGCAAGCCAATGCGAATGCCAGGATCAGGAATTTGGTGACGGTCACATGGCCGGGCAACCCAAGGCCATTCCAGGCAAAGCTTCCGATCACAAGCAGCGCAGTAGCCGCGATCAGGGCGGGAGCCTTGAACCGCAGTCCCAACAGAACGCCCCCCGCCGATACAGCCACGACACTCATGAGCACCGAAATCTCCAGTGATACCCGCAGGACTGATCGCCTCACTGCGGCAGGGAAGGTTTCGTCAGCGTGTGCTCACTGATATGCGGCCTCAAAGTGCATGGCAAGTGCCAGGGTATTGTGCAGATGATCCGGGTAAGCATCACCCCCAGTTTTCTTGCGCCCTTGTTTTCTTGCACCCTTGCGTTCTTCGCGCTTCCAGGCGGCTTCCAGGCGCAATTTCAGCTTCCGAAGCCCACGCCAATGGGTGCGGCGAGTCGTGAACCTCCCTGAACCATGCAAGGTTGATCAGTTGGTGCCCTGAATCGGGAGCGTCTCTGCCTGCACGCTGCCGCCTGCAGGGAGGGCAGCCAAGCCGGATGGGGGCGGGGGGATATCGATCTTCACGGTATCGCCCGGCTCGATCGGCGTGGTTTCCTCAGCCGTGAGTTCTTGCGAGCCGCTGTCCGTCATCCTCACGATCTTGAAGATCGGCTTGGCCCTTTCGCCGCGCTCTCTAAGGGCGAGCAGAGCAGGTGCCGTGACCTCGGTATCGTGCAGCAACTGCACCGCGGTGTTGGCCTTGCTTGTGACTTCATTGAGCTGCAGCTGCGTCTCGCGCAAGGAAGCGGCGACTTCGCTGGCTTGGCTATTGGCGAGGTTGAGGATCTCGATGTCGGTCTTGCTTATCTCCTGCCTGACTCGCAAAAGCGAGGTCTCGGCAACCAACCTGTCGCTCTGCATCTGTGCGACCGTTCCCTGTAGAGACAGTTCCCGCGGTGCAACCGCCAACCCCTTCTGGACAAGGGCCGAAACACCCGCGAGTTCCTTCTGGATAAGTTCGATCTGTTGGTCGTGGAAGGCCATCTGCTGGCCGAGCGAGGTCAGTTCCTTTTCGAGGAAATCCTTGAGTTCGCGGAGCGCACGGAGTTGCGTCGCCATAGCGTCCTTGCGGACAGCGAAGATCTTGCGCTCCTGCTCCATCGCAACCGCGACCGTCTCGTTCGAAGCTCTGTCCATCAGTTGCGCAGGGAAGGCGATGTCGTCGCTGCCAGCCAGTTCCGATTCCAGCCGCGCTTTGCGGGCGAGCAGACTGACGTTGCTCAGCGCCAACAGACCCACGTCGCCCTGGCCCGCGATGACTTCACGCTCGAGCCTCGACATGTCCTCCTCGCGAGTTCGCAGGCCGCCGGCGATTCCCATCGCCTGCAAGACCGTCAGTCCGGGTCTGAAGGGAAACTCGCCGGGCTGCGTGACGTAGCCGACGATGTAGAACGGCCTGTACTGGACAATCTCGACGGCGACATCCGGCTGGCGGCCGAGTCCCATCTGCTGCATCAGGCGGTCGCCGATCGCACGGGCGAGGTCGCCGGGGGCGGTGCCTTGCGCCCGTATCTGACCGACAAATGGAAGGAAGAGCGTGCCGTCGGCACCGACAACGAAGCTGTCGTTGAGAGCCGTCCATTCGAAGATCACGTCGCGTGAGGCGCGCCATTCGTAAACCTTGAGCCTGACCTTGTCCTGGGGTCCGAGGAGATACTCGGCAGCCATCGTCGGCAAGGGACAGGCAGCTGCTGCCGCCAATGAAGCCGCCGCCACCGTCAAAAGCCATTTCCGCATTGTCTTTCCCGCCGTCAGATTTTCAGGATGTATTCGGGTTCGATTCGTCCCATGGCGATGTGCAGGATCGCCAGCATATTGCCCCTGAGCCTGCCCCTGCGATCGATATATGGCTCGGGCCGCAGGCTCTTTGCGAGGTTTGCCGCAATATTCCTGAACATCAGGGGAAGCGCGAAAGAGGCCGGAACGGAGCCCTTCCTGATCAGGTAGATCGCATTCGCAACCTGGGAATAGCCGAACCGCTTTCCGCTGACCCGGCCTGACTTGATACCGAGGTGGACGCCCGTGATTGCAGTGACGCAGACCACGCGACCTTTGGATCTCATTTGGCTGGTGAAGTCGATGTCTTCCTGCCAGCCGTACAGGACCAGGCGCTCGTCGAAGCGCAAATCTCCCACAAACGAGGACCGGAAGGACATGTTGCATCCGTACGCACCGACATGGTCGACCACCTGTGGTCCATCATGTTTTTTGCCCCGGGTTTCCCGCAAGGCGGCTTCGGCATCTTCCCAGGTGAGGCCGGCATTCGTGGCGCCGTCCCTGACGACCATGCCCATCACCACCGCCCATCCGTCATTTTCCACGAAAGCTTTCTCGACCTGCTCCAGGTATTCGGTGGACGGAACGAAATCGTCGTCGAAGAATGTGATGATGTCGAAGCGCGCCAGGGAAGGTACGAGAGCCGTGTTCCGCTGGGCAGACGATCCCATCGGTCCGAAAACGAGCGACAAGGGGAAAGGACAATCTTCCGGCAGTTCGACATGCGTGGCGTCGGGCGCCGACACGATGACCTCGTCGGGAAGTCTCGTCTGGTCACCCAAATACCGAAGCAGGCGCGCGACCTGTCCGCGGCGGCCAAGGGTCGGGATGATCACTGCGAGTCTCATGCTCGATCCAGTTTCGGTTCCCGCCGAACCTAGACCGACGAGGGGACCGAAACAGCCTGCATAAAAGGTGACGGAACGAGCTTGGCCTACCCCCGGACACAGGCTTTCGGAGTATCCATGTAAACGACCCACAGCCATAAGTATTAGATAGGCATGCGTCCGGAACAACCTGTAACCGATCGTACAACTTGCCGGGGCAACAAGATGGAATGGAGACTGCTGGCCTGACGAGGCTAGGGGGAACCATGCTCCACGAACGCTCTTCCGATTTGGCGGTCGCGGCCAAGGTCGATGTGCCCATCGAGGAGTTCCCGGCCGCGCCGGGGCCTGCCGTCGACAGGTATGCGAAGATAGCGGTCGTTCATGACTGGTGTCCGAATTTCCGGGGAGGGGAACGGGTTCTGGCGCAAATCTGCAAGCAGTTCCCCAATGCCGAAGTCTTCACGCTTTTCGATTTCCTGCCGCCCGAGGTGAAGGAGCAATATTTCCACGACGTGGAATTCCATACGTCCGCGGCCAACCGGATCCCGATGGTCCAGAAATTCTATAGATCACTCTTCTTCTTTTGTCCCTTCCTGATCGAACAGTTCGACGTGACAGGCTACGATGCGGTGATCTCGTCTTCGGCTGCATTTTCGCGCGGCGTGATCACCAGGCCGGACCAGCCGCATCTATGCTATGTGCACAGCCCCGTCCGCTACGCCTGGGACGAGCAGTTTTCCTATCTTCAGCAAGGGCGGCTTGGCTTCGGGCCCAAGGGAATGCTCTATCGGTACATGCTCCATCGCCTGAGGACGTGGGACACGAGAACCGCGCACGGTCCGGACCTGATGCTGGCGAATTCGAATTATGTCCGCTCCCGAATCCAGCATATTTACGGGCGCGAGGCGCGCGTCGTGTTCCCGCCGGTCTCACTCGGAGAACTGCCCTGTGTGGAGGACAAGGACGACTACTATGTCTCGGCGTCCTTCCTCGCCCCTTACAAGCGCACCGACCTCGTCATCCGGGCCTTCAACGAGATGCCGTCGCGGCGACTGGTCATCGTTGGCGAAGGGCAGCAATCGGCCAGCTTGCGGGCGCTTGCCGGTCCCAACATCACCTTCTCGGGTTACCTGCCGCGGAAAGACTATGTGGACACCCTGGCACGGGCGAAGGCGATGGTCTTTGCGGGCTGCGAGGATTTCGGCATAGCGCTGGCCGAGGCCCAGGCCTGCGGGACGCCGCTGGTTGCCTTCGGCCGCGGCGGGGCCGTCGACATCGTACAGCGCCTGGGATCATCCCCCGAGCCGACAGGGGTCCTTTTCAAGGCTCAGACCGTCGATCACCTCAAGGAGGCCGTCGAACGGTTCGAAGAGAACAGCTATGCCATCACGCCCCGCGCTTGCGCCAAGAATGCCGGACGTTTCTCCGAGGAGAATTTCGACCGCGCGATCCTGGAATCACTCGGGGCCGTCCAGGCACTTTACGAGATCATGTGAATTCGCGAGCCCTGACGATCTTCGCTTCCGCATCGACGCCGTCCGCGGCCGCCATCGCCTCGAGATAACGCAAGGCCGTCGCCCTCCAACTGTATGCCGAGGCCCTCGCCCTTCCCCTGCCTATCATCTGCAGTCGCAAGGCCTGGGAACCGCGAAGCTGCGCGAAGCTGTCGAACCATGCGTTCGGGTCGTCGGGAGGTGCAAACAGGGCTGCGCCGCCGCAGACTTCAGGCAGGCTGGCGCGGTCCGAAACCACCACGGGGCAGCCGACGGCCATCGCCTCGAGGGCCGGGAGACCGAACCCCTCGGTGAGCGAGGGGAAAGCCAGGCATAGCGAGTCCCTGAGCAGGGCCGCCAATTCGCCATCGGAAACGCGGCCGAGCCAATGGATGTTTCGAGCTTCGGTCCTGGCCGACCCTGACCTGAAGACGCGCGAATCCGACATGCCGACGATCGCTATTCTGAGTCCGGCCTCGCCAAGACGACCAGCCATGTTCAGGAGGAGATCCACATTCTTGTGGGGTGCGGCACTGCCGATCAGGACAACGGTTTCCCGCGAGGCCGCCAGCCGTGTCTGTGCCGAGTGTTCAGGCTTCCATCGCAAGGCATGCTCATGGCCGTTCGGCGCGACGAAAGCCCGTTCTGCCGGGATGACGCCGCGGCGAACCAGTTCATCCAGGGAATAATTGGAAACGGTCGAAATTCCGCACGCCGTCTTGCCGAGGCCGGGCAACAGGTTCCTGTAGAGAAGCTTGAAGGCAAGGGAGTAGCTCTGCGGGGCGTTCCAGACATTTGCATCATGGATGCAGACGATATGCTTGCGGGAAAGCAGCGGCCCGGTGTTGCAGAGGCTGAGCAATCCGCCGCCATCGAGGGATGAGGGGAGTTGCACCTGCTCCCAGACATGCCCGCTCGTGCGGCCGATCTCGCGACGTTCGATGAGAGCCAGGGGGATGTCCCCGGACCCGGGCGGACAGTGCAGACTGAGTTCTAGGCCGCGGGCGAGGGGCTCCTGTTCCGCGATCAAGGCGTCGAGAGAGTGGACGACCTCGCGGGCATAACGCTGCACACCTGTTGTCGGCTGGGAAAGAAACCGCCCATTGATGGTCCAACGCCGCGCCATGTCGTCCCCCTTTGAAACCTTCAATGTGGAGCCGCAAAGACGCCAGGTCACCATGGCCATCGGGTCATCCGGCTAAGCGGCAATCATCCGGATAGGCGAGGTCGGACAGCGTGCCTACCTCAAACGTTTGAGGGCCTTGGTGCCCCCGGGGATGCTAGTCTGGCCCAAGGTGCGGGAAGGACCGGGGAAGGGGGACATGGGCAAACTCGAGTTCGACACGACGGAGTCGCCGCCACCAAGACGGGCCAGACGGGTGAATGGACACCGAGCCGACACACCCCTGGCCAGATCTGCTGCCGACGGCGCCGAATTCCTGATCGGGCATTCGGCTGGGGTGTGCGTCGACCCTGAAGCGCCGAGACGACGCTGGACGATAAACGGAGACTTCACGACGCTTCGGCCGACTGGAGTGGCCCGTTACGCCCGCGAGGTCACCTTGGCTCTCGACGCCCTCATTTCGGAAGGGCATCCCCTCGGTCGCGACCTGGAAATCGATCTCGTGGTGCCGCGCCCGCTTTCCGAACCTCTCCACCTCGATGCCATTTCCGTGCGTGTCGTTCCCGAATTCAACAGGCCGCGACTTCCCCAATTCTGGGTGCAGGCGCAGTTGCCCTGGCATGTGCCCGGAGGATTGCTGAGCTTCTGCAACCTCGCTCCGGTCGTGCTGAGGCGCCAGATCGCGTGCATCCACGACATGCACACCAGGCTCATGCCGTCGAGCTACGCGCGGGGGTTCCGGTGGGCGCACCGCCTGATCCTGCCGGCACTCGGCAGGCGGGCCGCCCGCATCACCACGGTCTCGCAACTCTCGCGCAGCCATCTGGTCGATTTCGGGATCGCGCCACAGCAAAACATCGTCGTCACCTACAACGGCAGCGACCATGCGAAGAGATGGGATGCAGCGAGATCGTCTCTGGTCGTCGACCGGGACAGGCCGTATGTCCTTTGCCTTGGCAGGCGGGACCAGGAATACAAGAACATGGGGCTTCTCGCCAGGCTGGCCCCACTCCTCGACGGGATGGGTCTCGACCTCTGGATGCCAGGCGATGTCGACGAGACCACGGTCCTGAGGTACGTCCCGGAAATGCCCGGAAACATCGTCCTCCCTGGCCGCATAGGGGATGACGACTTCAAGAAGGCGCTCGAAGGCGCCCTGTGCTTCCTGTTCCCGTCACGGATCGAGGGCTTCGGGCTGCCCGCTGTCGAGGCGATGGCTTCCGGCTGCCCGGTCGTAGCCTCGACCTCGCCGTGTCTTCCCGAAATCTGCGGGGATTCGGCCCTCTATGCCGATCCCGACGACGTCCAGTCATGGGCCGAAGCCATCCGCCTGCTGATGCTTACCCCAGACTTGCGGCAGCGGCTGGTTAGCAAGGGGCACGCGAGGGCAAGCAGTTATTCCTGGCGGTGGATAGCGTGGAAATACCTCGAACTGATGGTTCAGGTCGACGCCGATTTCGGGGAGTACGGAAGTTGACCGGCAGCCAGTACAAGGATTGATCTCCAGGAGAGCACGATGAACGAGCGGCCCGACCCGCACGACCTACGCGCCGCGAGCAGGCGGGCATCCGCCAACATGCTGCTTTTCGACAACTCCCTGTCGATCCTGAACAGGACCGGCGCCTACCACATTGCCAAGGACCTCACCGGGGAATTTGTCCCGGGCCAGGCCAAAGTCCGCTACTGGCGGCTGGGTTCCTTCGCTCCCGAGGGTCTTGTCCGCAAGATAGTCGCCCGGCTGATGATGCTGGAAATCAACTGGCTCCGCGACAGCGAGTTTCTCCTGATCCGTGACGGGGTCGAAGAGCGTGGCTTCCGGCTGTTTCTGGATCCGCTCTACGTCCTGAGGTCACGCCTGACCGAGAATGATATCGTCCTGTGCCACGATGTCGGTCCGCTGACGCACAAAGACCTCTACGGCGAACGGACTTGCGCCAACTACCACCTCGCTTACGAGAAGATCCGGCGCATCAAGCCCGGGGTCGTCTTCGTCAGCAATTTCTCTGCCAAGCAATTCGAGTCTCTTTTTGGCTCTGGTTTCCGGTTCCTGACGACAATCCCGCTGTATCTGCGCACCGAACTGTTTGACGGCCCTGCGGAAGTAATCTCCGGCTTGAGCAGTCGGTATTTTCTTACCGTGGGCGCGTTCGAAACCCGCAAGAACCAGATCGCCGCCCTGAAGGCGTATCGGGACGGTGGGTTCCATCGTGAGGGAATAGAATACGTCTTGTGTGGGTCGCGTGGCGATGGTCATGCAGAGACCGCGGAACTGGCGGGATCCATCGCCGGAGTAAGGCTCATGGGCTACGTGCCCGATGCACAGCTGCGCTGGCTCTATGCAAACGCCGAGGCATTCGTGCTGCCGAGCCTTCTCGAGGGTTTCGGGATGCCGGCACTGGAGGCGGCTTACATGGGATTGCTGCCGATAGTGTCCGCGGACAGTGCGCTCGTCGAGGCGGTGGGAGGCCAATGCTTGCAGGTGCCGCCGAACGATCCGGCGGCGATCGCAGACGCGATGCGAAAAGCGCTTTCCCGAAGCCCTGCGGAGAAGGCGGAAACAAGCCGCTCGCTGCGCAACACGGCGTCAGCTGCAACCAAGGATCGGTTTCTCCAGCAATGGAGGGATTTGCTGGTCGCAGACGCAGCCAGACGTGCAGGTTTGCGCAAACTGCAGGCAACAAAGCCCATTGGCTGAAATGCGCGGCGAGCCCGTTACCGTGCACGCGCTCGCACTGTGCTGGCGGTGTCCCGCAGCGGTCAGGTCAACTGGCTTTTCGGCGCAGATCAGCCTCATAAGGTGCGCCGCAGGACAAGGCTTCGATTGCCGGACGCCGGCAACCCGCAGGCACTGACACACCCAAAAAGAGGTGTTCTTCAGCCCATAGGTTGAGGCGAAGAAACGGACCGGTGGTTCTATAGTGCACTGCACTCACGCACTCACTCACTTGAAAGCTACGGGTTCTTATGCAGTCCCAAAAAACGCAAACTGAAACCGTGCTTGAGCCTCAGCTCCGATCGCATCGATGGATCAATGGCTACGACCACGCGCATGCAGTGCCACGCACCAAGCGAATTCGGATTGGCTTGATAGGGCAGTTTGGCGTCGGCAACTTCGGCAATGACGGCTCACTCGAGGCAATGATCGACACGCTCAGGCGGATTTGCCCCGAGGCCGAGCTTTCCGTGATTTGCACATGGCCCGAATCCGTCGAGAAGGCCTTCGGCGTGGAGACCATCAGATTGACGCGGCCAGCTATCAAGTCGCGTTGGCTCGACTTGGCGAACCGCATGCTCGGTCGAGTGCCCTACAAGATGTGGGGACCGATCCGCGCCTTCCTCAAACTTCGTGGCTTTGATGCTGTCATTCTGCCCGGAACTGGCGCGTTCGATGATTTTGGCGACACTCCGTTTGGAATGCCCTACGTTTTCCTTAAGTGGTTCCTGATGGCGCGGCTAAGGGGCTGTGTCGTCGCATTTGCGAGCATCGGCGCCGGGCCCGCCTACCACCCCCTGAGTCGCGTGTTCTTCGCCTGGACTGCCCGTTGCGCGTCATATCGTTCGTTTCGCGATAGGATTTCACGCGAATTCGTCGGGAGCCTCGGAGTTGATGTTGCGAACGACCGGGTTTTTCCCGATCTTGCTTTCGGACTACCAATCCTGAACGTCGAGCGTGAGGTCTCTAAGACCACTGTTGTTGGCGTGGGCGTGATGAATTACCGCGGTCGCACGGGTGGAAATGACTCAATCTATCAGACGTACATTGCCAAGCTCGCGGAGTTTGTCGCACGCACTGTGACACGAGGCTTCGACATTCGACTTATCCTAGGCCAGGACAATGACGAGGTTGCGGTAGTCGATCTCATCGAGCGACTCCGCGGCCGGCTTTCCGACGCGGATTTGGCCCGGGTCGTTTTCAGTCGGTCTGCATCGCTCCACGACGTCATGGCGCAAATGCAGACTACTGAGGTCGTGGTCGCCACCCGATTTCACAATGTTGTTTGCGCCCTGCGGGTCGGGCTCCCTGTCATATCTCTCGGATACCTCGAAAAGCACGACGCACTTGCTGCCGACACCGGTCTATCGGCCTTTTGCACCAGCGTCGAAACCTTCAGCGTCGAATGGCTGGAGTCGCGGCTGGACGCACTCTTTGCCGAGCGGGAATTGCGAGCGCAGGAAGTTCGCGAAACGGTTTCGCGATATCGGCAACAACTTTTGGACCAGGAGGTTCTTCTTCGAACACAAGTTTTCGCCCATGCCGTGTCGCGCCCGATCTTGTCTTGAAGCTGAGTGCGGCGGGCATGTGCGACGCAAGAATCCGTGAAAGCGACACCGAAGGTCGGATCGCCGTCTTGGTGAAACAGATGAGCAGATGCTCCCACGTCCAACAAATTCGCAAAGGTTGATCAATGCCACTAATCGACGTTGTGATTCCAAATTACTGCTACGGGCGCTACTTGCCTCAGTCCGTCCAGAGCATCGTGCGCCAGCAAGTAGAAGACATCAGGATTCTGATCGTTGACAATGCGTCAACCGACGACAGTGTCGATGTTGCAAATGAACTGGCAAGCCGTGACAGGCGGATAACGGTTATCGCACGGGAAAAAAATCTCGGGTTGCACGCATCCTGCAATGAGGGCATCGATTGGGCCATCTCGAAGTACTTTGTGATACTTTGTGCCGACGATCTGCTCGTCGAGGGTTGTTTTAACCGTGCCCTGTCGGTTCTTGAGCGAGAACCCGATGTATCCTTTGCGTGTGGAGGCGAACTGGTTTGGCATGAGGACCGGCCCTTCCCGGCAGTGGAGAATTCAGACGCACATGACTGGCGATTTCTGTCCATGGAATCCTTCGCCCTGGAGCGGTCGCTTCCCAGCAAAGTGTTGTTTGGAGGCGGCGCAGCGGTGATGAGAACCGCCGACCTCAAACGGGTTGGCCATTTCAGGCCGGAGATATCGTTCAGCGAGGACTTGGAAATGTTCTTGCGGCTCTCATTGGGCCGGAGGGCCGCGCTGACAAAGGCGATTCATGGAATACGGCGGGTGCACGGCGCGAATCTATCCGCCATATTCTGGCAGGACTTCAAGCGGGACATGATCGAGAAGAAACTCACCTTCGATAGTTTTTTCTCGCACGAGGCAGCCTCCGTGCCCGGGGTGGAACGGTTGCGCAGGGGCGTTTACCGAAATCTCGGAAAGCGCGCATACTGGTCCGGCCTTTCACACATCGCGCGCGGTGAGCGAGCAGCTGGCCTTGATCTGCTTAAATTTGCGGCTCAGCTCTCGCCAAGCTTGGCCTACATTCCGCCTGTAGACTATCTGGCCCATATGCCCAATCCGCTAGGCCACATCCGTACGCGCCTGGCGGAGGCCTGGAGCCGGCATTGAGAAACGATGTGACCGGCCATGTGGCTGCCATCACGATGGTTCAGCCTCGGATCGGATGCCGACCGCGTAGAGGATAACGCATGACCGAAAAGCGCATCGGGGTCGTTTATCTGACCGACGGCAAGCGTGATGACCTGACTTATGCCAGCGCGGTGGCGTTGGGATTAAATCATGCACGGGGGATAGACATCCACATCGTCCAATCGGGGTTCAACTCGGCCCCCCCGCCGACGGTGCTCAGGATCCTCCAGGCGAAGGGTCATCGGCTGGCGACCCACAGCCTTGCGAAGGTCGATCGGGGTTTACCCGGTCATGGCCACATAACATCGACTGCCTATGAAAAAACCGCAGCGATCGCCACCGTTTCGGGCGATCACGATGTCGTCTGTTATCTCGACAATGATACGCTGGCCGTGCGGCCTCTTGACCTGGCAGCTGTCGCCCCGACGACGCGACCTCTCGCCGCCGTGCCCGACCTTTCCATCTGCACAGGTCTCGACAACCGCGCATTCTTTGAGAATTGCGACAAGCATGGCCTCGAACGGCGTTACTTCAATTCCGGCTTTATGGCCATCAATGTGTCTCGATGGATTGGGTCGGGAATTCCCGAACGGTTCTCTTCCGCTCTAAAGTCGCACGCGTACTTCTGTCCCTATTGGGACGGCTCATGCACCCATATCGACCAATGCGCCTTCAACATCGCCGCCCATGGTGCATGGGAGACGCTTCCCGTGGAATTCAACGTGCAGAAGTCGGCATTCCAGACCAGCTATTGGGATCGGGCGTTGATCCGCCACTATACGGGGCCGGAGAAGTTCCTGCCGGCGGTGGCACATCGCATCGACAGCCAGGAACGGTCTATCCTAGGCCGCATATCTTGCAACTGCGGGGAACTCGGCCTGAATATTCCTCCTGCGTATCTGGGGTTAACCTACAAGGTCAACAGATTGCGCAGGAGAGCGTATCGGATCAGAATTTCGAGGCTCATTGGACAGCTTCCGGGGCCTTCCATCTGAGCAGACCTCCCGTCGACTTACCGCGAGTTGATGGCGCGGGATCTCGGATAAGTTTCGGTATCAACCTACCGAAACCCGTGCCCGCCGGAGTCCCGGGAAAATCTTGATGATCTCATCGAGCAGGGGATGCCGGGTGATGATCAATCCAGCCGACCATCCCCCGAACGCCAACAGGCCCGCCGCAATGGCTTCCATATTGGAGAGCTCGAAGCCGGAACCGGAAAGGCCCACGGCTGCGAGGGGAGGCACCGCGCTCGCAAAGGCAACGACCGCACTTTTGCCTAGCGCTGCGGCGATCTCCATGCGTCCAAGTCCCAGGCTGCGCCGGACGAAGCTCAGGGCAATATATGCCTGGAAGGGAACGGTCACTAGCATACACCAGGCGGCTGCCTGCAATCCGCCGAAGACAATGGCTGCGGAGAGGAGAATGCCCGAAATTGGGAAGGCGATCAGCGCGCGGATGAACAAGTCGCGGATCGCTCCCATCGCAACCATTACGGGGTAATTGAGTTCGAAACTGAAGGAGAAAAGCAACCCGATTGCGACGATTTGCACGAGCGGCGCGACCTCGGTCCACTGGTGACCCAGCACGATGTTCACGGTCGGGTACGCCAAAACCGACAGCACGAGGAGCGCCGGCCAGTGGAGCGCGGTGATGAGGGAAAGGGCGGATAGATAGGGACGTTTCAAATCCCTGCCTTGCCTGACCTCGGCCGAGAAGGCGGGCAGCACGACCGCCATGGCGCCTCCGATAACCAGCTTGTCGGGTATCTGCCCGATCCAGAGCGTCCTGCTGAACAAGGCTGCAGCATTCGGCGATATGAAGCGGCCGAGCAGGAGTAGGGGCAGCGCGTCAAAGATGCGGAAAAGAATGGCGATGGCGCCGTTGTATCCGCCGAACAAAACCATTCCTCGCCAGTTGGCGAGGGACGGTTTGAACATCCAGAAATGGGGCCATAGGGCGAAGGCGAGGCCTGCGGCAAGACCGCTGCCGATCAACCACGCCCAGACGAAACTCATGTAGCTGAAGCCCGCCAATGCCAGAATGATCGTGGCCGCGGAATTCGTCACCGCTCCCACTATGTCGATGGCCGCAACCTTGCCGAAGGACATTTCCCTCCGCAGCAGAGCGGTTATCAGCGTTAGAGAGGTATCGAGAAAGAGACAGGCCGCGACAACCCTGAAGTAGGGGATGAGGGTCGGCTCGCTGTAGAACGAGGCCAGGAGAGGGGAAACGACGACGAGAGCGACGGCGATGACCCCGGTGAGGATGAACATTACCGTGGAGGCGCCGCGGATATCTTCACGGCTGAGTTCCTCGCGCTGGATGAGAAAGCTCGCACTGGAGAACTCCCTTAGGGACAGGGCCATCGCCATGATGGCCATGGCGATCACCGACACCCCGATCTCCTTGGGCGTCAATATCCGGGAAATCAAAGCTGCTGTGGCAAAATTCGTCACGAGCAGCACGTAGCGTTCGCCCACGCTCATCAGGAGTGCGCGTTTCACCGAAAGCATGCGTGTACCTTCCCGACCGAGGCGACCCGACGCCTGCGTCCCGAGGGATAGTCGGACAAACCCAGTTGAAAGTCATGGCGTCCAATAGGCGAGGAATACAGCCGCCTAAAGCGGTAGCGCAAACCCAAGTGCTCCGTCTGCCCCTGGGCCGGCCCGCCGGCGGCTGAAGTCGTCGGGGCGGTCGGTTGGCGGAATATTTGCCGAACGAGCAAGCAGGGATCATTCGTCGGACGTAGGAGGGCCACGTCGGAGGGATGCCTTGTATTAAGGCCGGTTAGACGTAGGGTCAGTGACCCCTCTTTGCCCCCTCTTTCTCACAGGACCGGATGGGATGGACCAGCAGGATCGCGAACTGTATGGACTGCAGATACTGCGTGCGATCGCAGCCTCGGGCGTCGTCATTCGCCACACCCTCGACATGTCCGATGGATCGGCAGCTGGGCGGTTCAGTCCGGCTTGGATGACGACCTTCGGTGCGGCAGGCGTAGATCTTTTCTTCGTAATTAGCGGTTTCATCATGGTGTATGTGAGCTTTCCGCCCGGTCGGGCTGCGGATACACCTGGGCGTTTCATGATCAAACGGGCAAGAAGAATATTTCCGCTGTATTGGATCTGCAGCGCTGGGATACTGGCGATATCGTTGGTTGGGTTTTTGAAGGACAAAAACATAGGCGAGTTTTCAATATTTAATTCCATATTTTTGCTTCCAGGAGATAAATTAATATTTGTTGCATGGACGCTTTCGTATGAGATGTATTTTTATGTTGCCTTCGCGATATGCCTAATTTTCGGGAAACTTATCCAAACGTCCATCTCGACAGTTTTACTTATGATCTGCGGAATTGTGTTGGGGCGTTGGATTCAGGATTCGAGTTTTTCTGAATTTATCTCTAGCCCTATCGTGCTTGAGTTTTGCTTCGGTATTGCCATAGCGCTATTGTTTATCTCAAGAAGTAAATGGGAATATCCGCCGGCACTCGGCGCGCTCGGGTTTTTCTTGATAATTGTTTCTCCAGTCTTCGTTAGCCATCCCGGCGATACAGCCATATTGCGAGTCATCGCATGGGGCCTTCCAGCAACTTTGATAGTGGGGGCCTTCCTAAAGACTAAGCGACCGCGATCGAAGGCCGGCCGGGGAATGATCCTGCTTGGGGATGCATCTTATGCCATCTACCTAACTCACATCTTTGTCATGCTGGGGTATGGTTGGCTAATCAAGGCGACATTCGTTGGGGGAGTATCGCAGGTTTCCTTCGCTCCTATGATCATATGCTTGTGCCTTATTGTCGGTGTTCTGACGCACCTGTTTGTGGAAAAGCCAATTCTGGAGCTGCTACGGAAGGCCGCAATCCTTCAGCGGAGGCCGCCGCCCCTGGAGGCTGGCATTCTGCCAAGGTAATCCAACCGGCGGCCGTCCATTGACGACGCGGGCCGAAGGAGCAGTCTCCGAAAGGGGTAGTGCAAGTACTCTGTTCACCCGTATGAGCAAATTGCTTCCCCCGATCACATGCCCGACAATCTGGGCTGAATTTGAAATCGGGCAGCGGAGGCTGTTGCCATGTCATTTCGTTTCGCAACCGCTGCGGCCTGCCTGCTGGTGACCGTTGCGCCTGCTTCCGCAGATGTCCTCTGGGGCGTCAACGGCCATCCGATAACCGCCTATCCGGGCATCCCGGTTGAGTTGCAGCTCGACTTCGTCAAGAATCTCGGCCTGAAATCATACAGGGTCAACATAACCAGCGAAGACAACGCAGATATGCTTGCCGCCCTTGTCGACGCCGGAAAGGCCAGAGGGATCGAGATCCTGCCTTTGATCACCCCCGCGGGCATCGACCTGGACAAGGATACTCCGGACGAGCTCTACGGGAAGACCCGGAAACTGGCGATCGCCCTTGGCACCAGGTTCAAGAGCGATATCCGCGTTTGGGAACTTGGCAACGAGATGGAGAACTACGCCATCATCAAGCCCTGCGAGAAACGCGACGACGGCTCGCAATATCCATGTGGATGGGGACCTGCAGGAGGAACCGGAGCGCTCGATTACTACGGCCCGCGCTGGGTTAAGGTGAGCGCCGTCCTCAAAGGTCTGTCCGACGGCATGACAGAGGTCGATCCGGGCATCAGGAAGGCGATTGGCACCGCCGGATGGGGCCACACCGGCGCTTTCGCGCGGATGAAGCACGACGGGATCGCCTGGGACATCTCGGTCTGGCACATGTATGGCGACGACCCGGAATGGGCTTTCCGCGAAATCTCGGCATACGGCAAGCCGATCTGGGTCACCGAATTCAACAGTCCCAATGGAAGTCAGCGCGGCGAGCGGCAGCAGGCCGATGGTATCAAGCAGACAATGACGCGGCTTCGCGAGCTCAACGAGAAGTACAAGGTCGAGGCCGCGCAAATCTACGAACTGTTCGATGAGACCTACTGGGCCCCCGGCTTCGAAGCCAATATGGGACTGGTGAGGCTCACCGCTGCATCCGAGGGCAAATGGAGGGTCGGCGAGCCGAAGCCCGCCTACAAGACGGTGCGTGACTTCACCCGCGGCCCGCAGCCGCTGCCCAAGCCGCATCGCGAGTGCGATCCAGAGACGACCGCCGCGAACAAGTCCCCATATGTGAGGCAGGCGAGCTTCGCCTACTGCCTCGTGCTTGGGCGTGAGGGCGACACCGAAAGCGTGGATCAGTGGTCGGCTGCTCTTGAAAGCGGGGACAGGACGATCGCTGGAATGGCCGTGGAACTGATGCGCTCGGACGAGTTCCAGACCAGCTATGCTACGATCGGCCTTACCGACCGCGCCTACATCGGTTTCCTTTACATGCTGTTTCTCAACCGTCCCGCTGACGATTATGGGATAGAAACCTATTCCCGGCAGCTGCGCGCGGGGACCATGACACGCGAGGATTTGGCCTTCGGCATCATCGGTTCATCGGAATTCAAATCCCAACACGCTGCCACCCGCGAAGCGTCCGCAGCGCCGCCCCCCGGGTGAGCAAGAGGAGCGTCAAGGCAGTGCGCCTCGCATCTGTTCTGATGGCCAGCGCCCTTTTGGCGGCTATGGCGACCGGAAGCTTGGCCTGTGAGCGCTCTGGCGGGACAAAGTTCCCGCTGCGGATCGAATCCGGAAAAAACTACCCGGTCGACAGGGAAGGCCATCCGTTCTTCATGCACGGAGACTCGCCCTGGTCGCTGATCGGCGACCTGACGGACGAGGACGCTTACCTCTACCTTGAGGACCGCAAGGCTCGCGGGTTCAACACCGTTCTGGTCAACCTCCTCGAGCACCGATTTTCCCGCAACGCGCCAGCAGACGCGTATGGCGACAGACCATTCGCCGACAACCAAGATTTCGTTGTTCCCAACGAGGCATATTTCGCCCATGCCGATCGCATCCTGCAGAGGGCTTGCGATCTTGGTTTCCTGGTGCTGCTCGCTCCGGCATATCTCGGATATGGCGGTGGCGGTGACGGTTGGTATCAGGAAATGGCGGCTGCAGGGGTAGGGGATCTTGCCGCCTACGGCCATTTCGTAGGACGTCGCTACCGACGCTTCGATAACATCATGTGGGTCAACGGCGGCGACTACAATCCAGCGGACAAAGATCTGGTCACGGCTCTCGCCAAAGGCATCATGGACGAGGACCCCGATGCTCTCAGCACCTTCCACGGCCATTCCGATACAGCGCCGCTCGATTTTTGGGGTCAAGAAACCTGGCTGAAGGTGAACAACGTCTTCACGTACGGCCCGGTCTATACGGCAGCGATCAGAGAGTACGATCTCGCCAGGGGTATGCCTTTCTTCCTGATCGAAACTGCCTACGAATTCGAATACGATGCCGACGAGTACCGGATCCGCGTCCAGGCTTACCAGGCGATCCTCTCGGGCGCATTCGGGCATCTCTATGGCAACAACCCGATATGGCATTTCGAGGGGCCCGGCCTCCATCGGCAGACCATGGAGTGGAGGGAGGCCCTCGACAGTCCCGGCGCAAAGAGCATGGAGGTGCTCATCGCCTTTATCTCGTCGATAAAATGGTGGCTGCTCGAACCCGACAGCAAGAACAGATTTCTTGTCGAAGGCATGGGCAAGGACATGGGGAGAGCGGTCGCTGCGATGGCCAAGGACGGCTCCTACGCCGTCGTCTACATGCCCAGCAACGAGGCCGTCACCGTCGACCTCGCGCAGCTTTCGGAGACTATCGTCCACGCCCGCTGGCGCGATCCCACCAGCGGGGAATTGACGGATGTCGAAGGTTCCCCTTTCAAGGCGGAGCGCACAGCTTTCAAGCCGCCAGAGCTCAACAGCCGCGGCTACCCGGACTGGATTCTGGAACTCACGCCTTAGTGTCCTATGGAGCAAAGCCGACGCCGTGCACGAGCTGCGCGCAGTCAGCGAAGGCCAGGTGTGCGCCAAGACAGCAAGGCGAGGCAGCGGCGTTCGCCAACTGGGGTGTGGATCCGGCTCATGCCGGTCGCCGAAAGGATTAGCCGCGCACCATCCGAAAGAGGTAGCGGGCGGCGAGGCTTCGTCCAACGGGCCATCCTGATCGCCTATTGGCGTTCTCCCTCACTGTTTTCAGCCCAAGTAGCCTCTGCGCGATCATATCCGTTGGGGAAAGGTGTGCGATGAAAGTCATGGTAACGGGCCATCAAGGCTATATCGGCTCGGTGATGGTGCCTATGCTGCTCCGCGCGGGGCATTCGGTGACGGGTTACGACAGCGATCTCTACCGGCGCTGCACCTTTGCTTCGGGCGGAGAGCAGGCTTCCGTTCCCTCCATCCAAAAGGACGTCAGGGACGTGCAAGCGCGCGACCTCGAAGGGGTCGATGCCGTCATCCACCTGGCGGCTCTTTCCAACGACCCGCTGTCCGACCTCGATCCGGACATCACCTACGAGATCAACCACAAGGGCAGCGTTCGTTTCGCGAAGGCGGCCAAGGAGGCCGGCGTGTCGCGCTTCCTCTTCGCCTCGTCGTGCAGCAATTACGGCCAGGCGGGCGAGGGGATGGTCGATGAAACGGGCGAGCTGAACCCGGTCACGCCCTACGGCTGGTCCAAGGTGCTTTCGGAGCGGGATATCTCCGAATTGGCCGACAGCAGCTTCTCTCCGACCTATTTCCGGCCGGCCACCGCGTACGGCGTGTCACCCCGGCTCCGCTTCGACATCGTGCTGAACAATCTGGTCGCCTGGGCCGTCACCAAAGGCGTGATCCTCCTGAAGTCCGACGGGACACCGTGGCGGCCGATCGTCCACATCGAGGACATTTCCAGGGCGTTCATCGCCGGACTGGAAGCGCCGCGCGCGGTCGTCCATAACGAGGCCTTCAATGTGGGACGGACGGACCACAATTACAGAATCCGCGACATAGCCGAGATTGTCGCCAAAGTCGTGCCGGGCTGCCGGCTTGAATTCGCGTCGGATGCTGGACCCGACAAGCGGTCCTACCGCGTCGACTTCGGCAAGATCGCGCGCTCCCTTCCTGCCTTCAAGCCGCAGTGGGACGCGCGCAAGGGCGCCGAACAGCTTTACCAGGCCTACGGCAAGTCCAATGTCACTCTCGAGGAATTCGAAGGACCGCGCTTCCAGCGTATCGGCCACATCCGGTATCTTCTGGCCAACCGGCTTCTGGATGAGCGGATGCGGGTCACCGAACCTTCGCGAAAGCTGGAGGCAGCGGCAAGCTAACCGGAATGGAACACATAACCCCCGAGGGACTCGGCCCGCCGCCGTCTTCCATCGACCTCGGCCAGGAAATCTATGCCTTGGCCGAACGTCTCTTTCCGATTTGCAGGAGCATCACCGGGGACGGTGTGCGGCAGACGCTGGATATCCTGTCGGGGCACGTCGACCTGGACCGGCATGAGGTGCCCACCGGCACGCAGGTGTTCGACTGGACGGTTCCAAAGGAATGGAACGTCCGCTCGGCCAGCATCATAGGCCCGGACGGGCAAACGGTCGTGGAATTTGCCGACTCTAACCTGCACGTCGTCAACTACAGCGTACCCTTCAAGGGGATCCTGCCGCTCAACGAGTTGATGTCGCATATCCATACGCTGCCCGACCAGCCGCAAGTGATCCCCTACCGAACCAGCTACTATGCCCCGACATGGGGCTTCTGCGTAGCTTACGACCGTGTCGCCAAAATGCCCGACGGTCTCTACCGGGTGGAGATCGATGCCGAACACAAGGACGGCAGCCTCACTTACGGCGAATACCTGCACCGCGGGCAGACCGAGCGGGAATTCCTTCTTTCGGCGCACATCTGCCATCCGTCACTGGCCAACGACAACTGTTCAGGCCTGGCCCTGCTGGCGACCCTTGCGAAAAGCATGAAGGCAAGAAAAACACGATACAGCTACCGCTTCCTGTTCGCTCCGGGCACGATCGGGTCGATCGCGTGGCTGTCTCGCAACGAGGGCCGGACACATCTCATCGACCATGGTCTGGTGCTGTCATGCGTGGGGGACGCGGGACGCCCTGCATACAAGCGCAGCCGGCGTGGCGATGCCGTCATCGATCGCGCCATGGCTCATGTGCTGGGGCGTGAAGCCGGGGCAAAGTTGATGGATTTCTCCCCCTACGGCTATGACGAGAGGCAATATTGTTCGCCGGGCTTCAACCTTCCGGTCGGCATGTTCCAGCGGAGCGTCCACGGCACCTTCCCCGAATACCACACGTCGGCTGACAATCTCGACTTCATCAAGCCGGAGTACCTGGAGGATTCCTTCCGTATCCTGACCGACGTGATCGACATCGTCGAAGGGGATTGGACGCCGTTGAACCTCTGTCCCAAGGGCGAACCACAACTCGGCAAGCGCGGCCTCTACGCCGCCCTGGGCGGACAGGCGTCTTCGGGAGCAACCTCGATGTCCCTGCTTTGGGTGCTCAATCTCGCCGACGGCCAGCATTCGCTTCTCTCGATGGCGGAGTGCTCGGGTCTGCCGTTCAGGGAACTGGCCGCCGCCGCGAGAATGCTGTCGGATCACGGTCTGCTGGCTGCGGCTTCATAAGGCTCCAGCGACCGTTCTCGGCTTGAGCAACGGCCACGCCTTGTCCCTTTCGGACATCGCCGTCGGCATCAAAGGCCAGGCTATCGAAAAGGCAGGGTCGTTGTAGCGGACGCCCGTCGACGCATGAGGCGTATAGAATTGCGATATGAGATACGAGACCTCGGCATCGTCCGTAAGGGTCTGCAGCCCGTGGGCGAAGCCGGCAGGGATGTAGACCTGCTTCATGTTTTGGGGCGTCAGCTCGAAGCCCAGCCAGTTGTAGCGTGTCGGCGAGTTCGGGCGCAGATCCACCACGACATCGAAAATCGCGCCGCGGACACAGGAGACGACCTTCACCTCGGCGTACGGGTCGTCCTGGAAATGCAGCCCCCGCAGTGTTCCCTTTTTGACCGAGTGTGCGCGGCTGTGCTGGACAAAGCGCGTCGCCAGCCCGCAATCGGCCATCTCCTTTTCACAGAATATGCGGGTGAAGGAACCGCGATCGTCAACCACCGGTGTAGGCTCGATCAACCAGACACCCTTCAGCTCAGTTTCGGTAAACCGCATGTCTGCCTAAATCCCCAGTAGCCGGGCCCAGTTAGCCGGGCTAGCACCGCGGTCGGATTGTCGGCACCACCTGCCTGGGCTGGAAGAGCTACCTAAGCCTTAGGTGGCTTCTCCGATCGCGGTATGCCCGGCCGACCGCATTACCCCGTTCGGAGGTCCTTGCGCAGTCATTGCCCCCGCCGTTTCCCTATAAGGATTAAGGCACCCAACGGATTGGCAAATCGAACTCGCGGGGCGCCCCGTCCTAACCTGCGTTGAAAAGATGCACTCCCTGCGGAGCGCGGCGGGCACAGGTTCATCGTCAGGCCACCGCGTCTCCGTTTTTTCAAACCAGGGCGACAGAGGGGTACGGAATGAATATTCAGGCTGTCGAGATTGCTCGCGACCAGAACACGGCACGCCGCAGTGTCAGCTGCAGGCTGTGCGGATCGCGCCTGCGCCACAGTCTGGTCGACCTGGGCATGTCGCCACCTTGCGAGAGCTTCCTGCAGGCCGACCAGCTCGACCAGATGGAACTCTATTATCCACTCAATGTCCTGGTCTGTGAGCGCTGCTACCTGGTGCAGCTCAAGGAGTATGTGAGCCCCGAGACGATTTTCAACGAATACGCCTACTTCTCTTCCTTCTCGACAAGTTGGGTGGCCCACTCGAAAGCCTATTGCGAAGCGATCACGAAGCGACTTGGGCTTGGCGCCGACAGCTTCGCGGTAGAACTCGCAAGCAATGACGGCTACCTGTTGCAGCACTTCCTGCCGCTCGGCGTTCCCGTGCTTGGCATCGAGCCGGCGGCCAACGTTGCGCGCGCTGCGGTCGAGAAGGGCGTGCCCACCCGGGTCGACTTCTTCGGGGTGCGGCTGGCACTTCAGATGGTGGCCGAAGGGCTCCGCGCCGATCTGATCATCGGCAACAACGTCCTGGCGCAGGTGCCCGACCTCAACGACTTCGTCGCGGGAATAAAGATCCTGCTCAAACCGGAGGGGGTGGTCACTCTCGAGTTCCCGCACATCGAGCGGCTGATGATGGAGAACCAGTTCGACACCATCTACCACGAGCATTTTTCATATTTCTCACTGCTGACGATAGACCTGATGGCAGCCCGCCACGGGCTGCGGTTGATCGACGTCGAGGAACTGCCCACCCATGGCGGCTCGTTGCGTGTTTATCTCGCCAACGAGGACAGCAGCTGGGCCACGAATGACAGTGTCGCCGAACTGCTCGAGCGCGAAAAAAGGCATGGGCTTACGGAAATGACGACCTACGCGTCTTTCGGCTACAAGGCGCAGCGTGCGAAGCGCGATCTCCTGGCGTTCCTGGTTTCGGTTAAAAACGAGGGCAAGACGATTTGCGGCTACGGCGCGCCTGGCAAGGGCAACACGCTGCTCAACTACTGCGCCATCGGCACCGACTTCCTCGACTTCACGGTGGACCGCAATCCTTACAAGCACGGCCGCTTCACGCCTGGCATGCATATCCCGATCAAGCCCATCGACGCGATCGACCAGGCCAAGCCAGACTACATCCTGATCCTTCCGTGGAACCTGAAGGACGAGATCATTCAGCAGATGCACCATGTCGCCGCCTGGGGCGCGAAATTCGTGGTGCCAATTCCTTTTGTGACAGTGATCGATCTATCGGAGTTACGGAGATGAAAGTCGTCCTTTTCTGCGGCGGCCGCGGGACCCGGATCCGCGACTATTCCGAAAGCATACCAAAGCCGATGATTCCGCTCGGCCACCAGCCGATCCTGCGCCACGTCATGCAGTGGTACAGCGATTACGGGCATGACGAATTCGTCCTGTGCCTGGGCTACAAGGCCAACGTCATCAAGGATTTTTTCCTGAACACCCGGCCACAGACCTTTTCCGATTGCGTGGTTACGCACGGAGGCCAGGACGTGAAGCTGCTGGGTGACACGGTCAAGGACTGGAGCATCACCCTGCTCGATACGGGCATCTGGCGCAACATCGGAGAACGCCTCTGGGCTGCGAAGGATCACGTCAAGAACGAGAAGATGTTTCTGGCCAACTACTCCGATGGCCTGACCAATGTAGACCTCGACGATGTGATCGCGAAGTTCGAGGCCAGCGGCAAGATCGCCTGCTTCCTCGCCGTGCGCGCGCCGCTGACATACCATTTGGCCGACATTGCTGAAGACGGTCGCGTACGCGAGTTCCGCACGACGGAGACGTCCGAGATCTGGATCAATGGCGGCTACTTCGTGTTCCGTCCCGAAATCTTCGACTACATGCGTGACGGCGAGGAACTCGTTATCGAACCTTTCAAGCGATTGATCGATGACAACATGCTGATGGCGTACAAGCACGACGGGTTCTGGCGTTCGATGGACACGCTGCGTGATTGGCAATCGCTCGAAGACATGGTCGAAAAGGGGGACATGCCCTGGAATAGGAGGGTCACCGCGGAGAAAATCAGGCGCAGCATGGTGATGGCTGCATCATGAGGGGACTCGGCCTCGCACGTCGCGGGGAGAAACTCTCGATCCTCTGCCTTGGCGCCCATTCCGACGACATAGAGATCGGTGCGGGAGGCACGATCCTCGGGCTGATCGCGTCGGGGGTCGAACTGGATGTCGACTGGTGCGTACTGAGCGCCGGCCGCCAGCGGTCTGCCGAAGCCAGGGCTTCGGCAGAGGCCTTTCTCCAAGGATCGCACTCGTCCACGGTCCACGTCGCCGATTTCGAAGACAGCTACTTTCCGACCCATAGTCGATCCATCAAGCAGTGGCTGATGGATCTAAGATCGCGGGTTCATCCCGACGTGGTGTTGACCCACGCCAGGTTCGACGCCCATCAGGACCACCGGGAGGTCAACCAACTGACCTGGAACGTCTTCCGCGACCACCTGGTGCTCGAATACGAGATTCCGAAATGGGACGGTGATCTTTGCCAGCCCAATGCCTACGTGCCGCTTACGGCCAACGTGCTGGAACGCAAGATCGAACTCCTTCACGAGCACTTCGGGACGCAGCGCTCCAAGGACTGGTTCGACCGCGAAACATTCGCCGGCCTTGCCAGGTTGCGCGGGATGGAATGCCGGGCACCCGAGCATTTCGCCGAGGCGTTCACGCTTCGAAAGGTCAAGATTTTTTAGCGGCTTTTCACATATTTTTTCGCCAAGGAGAGAATGGTGGATGACCGATGAATCGGGTGAAAAGGGGGTTGAACTGACCGGACGATCTGTTACTTAAATCGCTGCATCTGAGTGAAAAATACCACAGAAACGGGCCATCGATCCTATGGCTTTCCTTTCTGCCTTTTCTGCCTTCCATTTTGAAATTGAAGGGATTTTTATCAAAATGGGCAATGCAATCATTGCGCCGGGATTCTCTTTCAGCGAAGCTCGCATCGGAACGGTCGAGGGCGGAGAATCCGGGGTTCTAGTGTGGAAATCCGACCAACTGGTCGCCGTGCTTACCCAGATCGACGAGGAAGCCTACTGCACGAAAGGCAAGTGGTTCCTAGAGACCGGCTTCGGCCTGCTGAGCGGGCTGCACAAGAACTTCGATACGATCGAGGAAGCCGTTAAGTGGGTGGGCATATACACCTTCCCCGAGCCTGTTCCTGCAGTAGATTGATCGGCGGCTTCCGCGGCAGCAAGGCGCCTGTGCAAGCCAGCGATGGCTTCGGCCCGTGTCCTGTACCTCACTCGCCTGAAGGGCCTTTTGACAGCCCGCACCTTGCTGCTTCCGCAATGGAAGTGAGATTCTGTCCCATCCCCTCATGCGGAAACAATGCGGGATGGCCGCATAAGGGTCCGTCTTTGGTCCAAGAGAACCAGAAAGCAACGCCTTCGTGGCGTCAGGATGTTGCCGCGAGCCGGGCTTCAGATTGCACCATGGTCGCATTATTCGCGGCTGGAGGGTTCTCTGGAGTCGTCATTTCAGCTCGGCCGTCACCACTGTTAAAACGCCGGAAGACAACCTGCGTGGGGCGGCCTACCAAGAAACGGCTCGGTCCCGATTCCAGGGCCTGCGCATAGACCGCCAGTGCACCGTCGACGGCCTCTATCGTCTTCATGACGGCCGCGTCGTCATGGGTGTAGCTGACGACGAGAGACGGCATGAGCACTCCACGCCTGATCGTCTCCTGCAGGAACAGCGAGCGGTATGCCTGTGACGGCTTGCCGTTGGGATCGAGCGTGGCATAGGCAAGGCAGCAAGAACGGCCGACAACCTTGAAGTGCCCATCCACCCCATGCCGTCTGGCAGCCTCTGCGATCCCCGCCCTCAGTTTCGTCCCCTGACGGTGCAGGTGTTCGATCACGGACTCGTTCTGGTAAGTCCGCATGGTCGCGATCGCCGCCGCAAGCGCATGGGTCTCGGCGCCATGCGTGGTCGACAGCAGAAACACCCTTGGGCGGTCCGTATGCTCGAGGCCGCCGAGCCGCATGTATTCGCGTTTGCCCGCCAGCGCCGAGACCGAAAACCCATTGCCAAGTGCCTTGCCGAATGTCGACAAGTCCGGCTCTATGCCATAGAGCTTCTGCGCCCCGGCCGCATGCCATCTGAACCCGGTGATCATCTCGTCGAGAATGAGCAGTGCGCCCTTTTCCCTGCAGAGACGCTGGACTTCATGCAGGAATCCGTCCACCGGATCGTCGCCGCGGGAAGGCTCGAGGATCAGGGCGGCCAGCTTGCCGGGGTGCCTGTCGAACAAATCCTTTACGCTGGCGATGTCGTTGTACCGGAAAGTGACGGTGAGCTTTCGGACCGCCTCCGGAATTCCGGCATTCATCGGCGTTGTCCCGATGAACCAATCGTCTGTCGAAAAGAAGGGATGGTCGGCGCAGCAGGCAACGAGATCGCGACCCGTGTAGGCGCGGGCAAGGCGAACGGCTCCCGAAGTCGCATCCGATCCGTCCTTGCAGAACTTCACCATCTGCGCGCCGATGAGCTCCAGGAACGTCTCGGCGCAGTCGACCTCGATCCTGGCCGGCCGCGTGAAATTGGACCCACCTTGGAGGGCCGTCTCCACGGCTCTGACCACGGTCGGGTAGGCGTGTCCCAGCCCGACGGAACGGTTGCCCATGCCGTATTCGATGTACTCGTTCCCGTCGACGTCCCAGACATGGCATCCCAAGCCACGCTCGATGAAGCCCGGCGCGAGGACGGGATACTGGTCTTCGCCTTTTGCGTAGGTGTGGCTACCGCCCGGGATCAGCTCACGACCGCGTTCCTGCAGGCGCACGGATTTGCGAAAACGAAGGCTTTGCTCAGACATGCCGACCACTCCATTCCGGCAGCAAGTCTACATGCTCGGCTCAGGATTTCGCGTTCTCCATAAGGTCAGCGGTTAGCACTTATGGTGGATACACAGGCGGGCACCGACTGTACCGAGCAAATGGAACAGCTTTTCAGGGTGCCACACAACGAGATCATCGCTACGGATCCAGGCGTTTCGGAGCACTCCGCAAATGTCCACCTGCGGCACACTGTCGGGAGTTAGGGGCAACGATCCGCGTCGAAGCGCGACCGTATATCTCGGCCGGCGCCCGACGCCATTCAAGGCAACGGAAATCCATCGGCCGTCATTGATTGAATCTGTAGTGCGGTACAAATACGACCCGCCAGGGTTCACCCAAGGCGGGTCGTCTTATTGTTTGCGATCACTCTTCGGCCAGAGCGCCTTCTGCGAAGAGATCATTGACCTTGTAGGCCACTTCCGTGCGGTTGCTGGCCTTCAACTTCTTCATGATGTTTCGGATGTGGACCTTCACGGTGCTTTCGCGCAGGTTCAGCTCGTAGGCGATGATCTTGTTCGCCTTGCCGCGCCGAAGCGCCTGGGCAACCTCTGCCTGCCTGAGCGTGAACATGCCCGTCAAAGGCTGCGTGTCGCGGCTACCTGAACCTATGAGGTGCCGCATGGAAAGGACACTGCTCGCCGGGACGAAGATGCCTCCCGCTGCCGCAAGGTTGATCGCCTCGACACAGACGTCGATCCCGACCGAGGTCGGAATGTAGCCGCGTGCGCCGCATTCGAGAGCCGTCAGTATCTGTCCAAGGTCTTCGGTGTCAGCAAGGATGACCACGGGGACCGACTTGAACTCGGACGAAATGTGCCTGATCTCGTCGGCGATGCCATGATCGGTGACCTTCCGGCCGCCAAGGTTGAAGAGGATAGCTGCAAGTGGCGGGGCTGCCCCCTTCTTCATGCGCCATTCTTCGATCGACCCCATGGCGACGACCGCCATGCCGAGTTCGTGATCCTCGAGGGCCGATGCAAGACACTCGCGGTCCAGTGCCCTTCCGTCCAGCATGAGAAGGTATTGCTTGCCTGCCTGCTCGTGGACATTTTCTATTCCGCTAGACGGAACTCCCGATTGATTTGTCGAAGTGTAGTTGTGCAGTCCTACTGTTGAACCCATACTTATACCCACCCTTTCCCCAACGAAAGCCGCTTAGCGGCGCCCAACAAAGCCCCTCATCTCTTGAATTGAAAGTTTGATACCCAACCCATTTTAAAGCTTCAGGCCGTTACCCCAACCTGGAGCCTTGAGCAGTTCTTGGCTGCCGACATGTACAGCAGCTTGGGCAGTCTATGGGCTATCCATAAGCAGTCTCTAACTTAGGTTAATTTTCGGTAAAATTTTTAAGTCTGTGTATGAAACGTACACAGTGGGTCCCGGAGCGCTGCGAGACCTTGAATGGGACGGCCCGGTCGTTCCCAGGGCGCAGCTCCGCACGGCGAACCCGCCGTCAAGCCAGGTCCCAAGAAGTTGATTTGGAACGGCAAGCTGGATCCGCCTGCGGGCAGGCTGAGTGGAAGAAATGAAGTCCTTCACTATATAGCTTCACAGACCCCAAGACGAGGCCTGGTCTCAGGCGTTTCCCTGGGGATTGGCCTCGCTGAGCCACTTCACATCCAGAACCGTCCCGTCAACGTGGATCACGGTTTCGAAGGCCTCTATAAGCCTTTTGGCGGCTTTGCTGGCAATGTGGGACTCGGGATAATTTGCCTCCACTACCCGCGCCCGCTCGTAAACTTCCTTGAGTTTCGTGACCTGCTTGGGGCCGAATACGCTCTGTACAACCTGAGTGGTCATACCGCTTCTCCTCCTGGTGCTGGAACTCAAACAACCCGCCCTTTGCCCAGCGCTCCCACAATTTCATCATTAACACAGGATTTTGCAACTGAAAGCAAAAACAAGCCTGCAACCGTACTGTAAGATTACTATTTTCTTTGGTCGAGGCGTTCTTTAGTAGGCGTTCGCGGACCGAGGGTTAGCCGTTTGCAGGAGGCGTAGGCCGGACTGCCGTCGCGAAACAAAGAAGCCCACCGACCCGCTGGTCACCCCTCGCTCGAAAACGAAAGGCACTCCTTTCACATCCTCCGATCTGCCGCCGTGCATTTTACATCGCAGCAGCCGTGACCGGGACATTCAGCTTATTCAACCTTTGAGCGTACGCCAGGCGGATGATCACACTTCGGTACCCACCGCAGGGAGGGGTACCTGCACGTCCAGCAGATGCGGGGGGCAGGCTACGTCCTTTGGCTCTCTTGCCCGCGATATCCATCTGCCGAAAGATGGGTGGTCGGACGGCTTCCTGCGTCCGCACAGTCCGGGGCCAAACCAAGCGGGAGGCTCGATCAACAATGCAGGTCTCTTTGGTGGGGCTGCTGGTGTGCGCGGCGATTTTGGCCGTTGCCCGCTATTCCAGGGGAATGCTGATCATCGGGCTGATCGCGTCCCAGGCGTTCGGTGCGACCGCCATCGTGACGCTTACCTTCCTAGGAGGGTCGTCTCCGCTGATCTACACCATGTTTGCGGCCCTGCTCGTCATGGCCGTGACAGTCAGGCGGCGCATCTGGTTCGATCTTGGAAGTGTGTTCGGGAGCATCCGCCCGGTCTGGGTTCTCACAAGCCTCATGGCTTACGCAATCATCGGGGCTTGGCTGTTTCCAAGATTCTTCGCGGGACAGACCGCCGTCTTCGTGCAGTCGAAAACCCGAGGCGCTGTCGTAGAAGCGTCCTTGGCCCCGGTTTCGGCCAACACTTCACAGACGGGCTACTTCATTCTTGGCGGGCTCACCGCCATCGCGCTTTGTGTGCTGCTGCTCCACTCGCAAAGGATCGACCAGGTCCGCCGCGGCTTCTTCTTGTGGTGCGGTCTGCACACGGGCTTGGGGCTGGTCGATTTTATCGGCAAGAATGTAGGAGCGGGAGACTTGCTGGCCCCGATCAGAACCGCCAATTACGCACTCATAACGGAAGCGGTCGAGCAAGGATTCGTGCGGATTACCGGGCCATTTGCGGAGGCCTCTTCGTTCGCCAGCGTTTCCCTCGCCTGCCTGGCATTCTGCTACACCTACTGGCGAAAGACCAAGTCACGCCTTGCTCAGTGGCTGGCGGGCATCCTGCTCTTCCTGACCATTCTGTCGACTTCATCGACCGCTTACGTCGGTCTGACTCTCCTGTGCCTTCCGGTCGCCTTCTCGATGTTGGTTTCAGTCCTCAGGGGGCGGGTTGAGCGCGAGGACATAATGGTAACCGCTCTGATGGCGATAGGCGTGGTCGCCATCATGGGCATCAGCCTCTACCATGCCGGAGCCTTGGAGCCTTTCGTCAGGCTGATCAACAGCACCATCATCAACAAAGCGGATTCTGCCTCAGGCCATGAGCGCACCTATTGGAACGTCAAGAGCCTGCAGTCCTTCCTGGACACAAGCGGCCTTGGCGTCGGTTTCGGCAGTTCCAGGGCATCAAGCTGGCCGATCGCAGTCCTTTCCCAACTTGGCTTGTTCGGATCGCTGATGATGGCGATCCTGCTCGGCGTCCTGGTCGGCGGATTGGGACGGATGCGGGAATGGGTGGACCCAGAAACCGAAGCAGTCGTGACGAGCGTCAGGAATGCTTCCCTCGCCGGCATAATTGCCAGCTCCCTGTCGGGTGGCAGCGCCGATCCTGGCATCCTCTTCTTCATCGCACTTGCCGTGGTTTGCGCCACGAAGGTCCATGCTCGACGTACGTTGACAGCGTTTGAGCGAACCGCCTGGCATCAGACAGCGGTAGAGGCAGCATGAATGGTCTCGCCGTCTGGCACGGTGTAACCATGGCGTAGCAACGGTGGCAACTCCGCTCCACGGGATCGCCTCGTCGGCTGAGGAACGGACAGTCCCGCCAGCCTAGTTGGTCTTCAGCTTGCCGACCCGGTTTTCGGCGATCCAGCGGGCGGCCAGCACAAGCGCGCCCATGCTGAAATCCTTGCCATGCCTGGCTACCATCTCCTCCGACAGTTTGGCCAACCGTTCGAAGAATTCGTCCTTGCTCTCGTCCTCGGCGGTGAGTTCGGTCTGCATGTCATCCTCCTGTTTCATGTGGACTGTGTCCGCTATTTGAACAACTGCGCGGGAAAGGTGACGATCGCGGCGGTGCCGTCGACGGTGCCCATCGCCAGATGCCGCCCGTCGCCGGACCAGGCGAGAGCGGTGACAGCGCTGCCCAGGGGTCTGACGAGAAGCTCGTCGCGTGACCCGATCTGGGCGAGGATGATACGGCCGTTGGCGTAACCCGCGGCAATCAGCTTCTTCTCAGGGTGCGCCGCCACCGCTTCGACCAGAACCAGCCCGGCGCGACCCGTCTCCAATGCGCCCGAGGTTTCGCCGCCAAATGGCGGGGCGTTCATCGACCAGCCGGCGATCCGGAACGCGCCCGAGGCAAACAGCGCATTTGCCGGCGCGCTCCAGCACACCGTCCGAACGGGCGATGGAAATCCCGCGACGATATCGGCTCGGCCATCGGCCAGGCTGATCAGCGCAAAGCCGCCGCTCTCCAGCCCGCAGGTCAACCAACGCCCATCGCCGCTCCAGCGGATCGATACCGGGCGCGATGAAAGAGAAATGTCTCGTATCAAGGCGGCGTCGCCTTCGACCGACCAGATCGACAGGCCCCCATCAAGGCCGCAGGCGAGGCGTCTCCCGCCGGGCGAGAACGCAAGGGCGTCCATGGACGATGTCGTGGCACGTTTCAGCTTCACCGCATCGCCTTGGCCACTCGACAGGAAGACATCTTTTCCATTGCTGACGGCTGTCAGCGTCGCCCGGGCGCTGTAATCCATGGCCAAGATCGGCCCGTCGATCCTGACGAGGGGGTCCGCGACTTCACCGCCGGCGGTCAGATGCAACGCTTCGCCGCTGGCCGCGCCGACCAGAAAGCTTGAATGCGCATCGGCGCAGAGCGGCACGTCGCCATCTCCGAATGCCGCCGTGGCGATCAATGGCACTGGTGGCTTTTCCCGGGGGCGGATCGTCGTCTGGCCGAGATCGTTGCTCACCCTGATCCGCGACTCCGGCGGCTCGTGATCCGCGACCGCGGCAATGGCGACGGTTCCGTCGACGGAGGTGAAGGCGACAGCCGAACCGTCGGCGCTGAAGCGCAGATCGGCGATCGCCGACGGCCGCTGCCAGCTGCGGGCCAGAAGGTCGAACAAGGTCAGGTTCTGCATCGTCTGCTGGTTCATGCCATCTCTCCCGTCAGTTCTCGTTCGCTGTTGCGGCAAGCCGGCGATCAACGTCCTCGATGTCGCCTTCGGCCGCGACGATGCGGTCCTCGCAAGCCGTGCATGCCTGCATGATCGCCGCAGCACTTCGCTCTGCCTCATGCAAATCCTGCACCAGTTGCGCGCCGGTGCCGCTTCTGCCGATTTCCAGCTCCAGGCGCAGTACGTCCATTTCGATGCCGGCGCGTTTCTGGTTGAGGCGCATCGCTTCGGCAGTGAGGGCGGAGACGCCTGCGACGAGGTCAAGCCGGCGGGCAAGCAGCGCGTCACGCCTGGCAGCATCGGGTCCGCCGGTCATTTCTCGCTCCCCAAAGGCCCGGGTGGCTTTTCGAAAGCCGACAGCAATTTGGGCAACGTGCCGGCCTGCGAATGGAACTGTCTTTCGGCCGTCTCGATGTGGCTCTTGAGCTGGTCCCAGATGTCGACGCGGATCATCGATGTCGTGTCGCCGGTCAGCCGCTCGATCTCGTCGACGCGGAACTGGCGTGTCAGCGAAACGCCGGAAAACACGAAGTCGCGCAGCAGGATCGCATGGTTTTCGATGAACAGATGGATCATCGGATGCGTCTCCGTGGTGACGCCGCCGGCGGCAAGCTCGGCCCGGATGAAGTCCTGGAAATGGCTCTGCAGGCGGTGCTGGCTCTCGCCCATGAAGCGCATGACAAAGACCAGATCGCGGGGCATCAGCTTGACAAGATCGCCCGTGACGCCGTCGGCATGGCTGGACATTGGTCGGGGCGGCCCGCTCCTGTCCTTATCGTTTGGCATGGTCTCTCTCCAGCGCCAGGCCCGCCCATGGGCCGTTGGCATCAAATAGTAGAGAAAGACGAAGAATTAAATAGATGGTCCGCGTATTTTGATATTTGCTGCAACGGCTAACTAGATATGTTGCGGTTGCGAATATATGGATAATATTACAGTCGTAAATTACATCTGTAAAATAACGTTACAGTTTGCTGCCTGCTCATACGTCGAAAAGATGGCGATCCTGTTTTAGGCGCTGGCCGCGGACCTCGTTTTCAAACTGGCACGACGCTTGCTTTGATTATTTTCACAAGAAGCCCATCGCGCTTGGCGCGGTGCCAAAAGAACGAAGGAACGGAGGAAGCAGCGTTTCGATACGCCCATCGCAAATGCGGTTGGCGTCGCGGGTCTCTGCCAAAACGCCTCGAAAACCTTTGCCGCGATCCACTTGAATGGCCGGACCATGAGTCGCGCCTCAATGCGCAGCCCGTTGTCATGCCGTTCGCACTCTCACTGGCGGTGCTTTGTGCCGCTTCATGCCGGGGTCAAGGGACCCGCGGCCCCAACCTGGTGGAGGCTTATGACCATGACGTCTCTGACGCTCAACAAGATTACCTCGCAACGCGGAATTTCCGTCGGCGAGGCGACCAAGAAGATTGCCGATCTTGGCTGGAATCCTTCCTACGTGCAGGAAGCGATGACATTTCCGACCGACTACAAGATCAACAAGACGCCGCGCGACCCGATGAAGCAGGTCCTGCGGTCCTATTTTCCGATGCAGGAAGAGAAGGATAACCGCGTCTATGGCGCGCTCGATGCGGCATTGCGCGGCGACATGTTCCGCAACGTCGAACCGCGCTGGGTCGAGTGGATGAAGCTGTTCCTGGCCATCATTCCGTTTCCGGAAATCTCCGCCGCCCGCTCGATGGCGATGGTCGCCCGCATCGCACCCGGCGAGGAACTCAGAACCGGCTTCACCATGCAGATGATCGACGAGTTCCGTCACTCGACCATCCAGATGAACCTGAAGAAATGGTACATGGAGAACTACATCGATCCGGCCGGCTTCGACATCACCGAGGAAGCCTTCGGAAAGTGCTACGCCACCACCATCGGCCGCCAGTTCGCCGAAGGGTTCATCACCGGCGACACTATGACCGCCGCCTGCATGTACCTGACCGTGGTGGCCGAAACCGCCTTCACCAACACGCTGTTCGTCGCCATGCCTTCGGAGGCCGCCCGCAACGGTGACTATGCGCTGCCGACCGTCTTCTTGTCGGTGCAATCGGACGAGAGCCGGCATATCGGCAACGGCCACTCGCTCTTGATGGCGGCGCTCAAGGAACCGGAAAACCACCTGCTGCTCGAGCGCGACCTGCGTTACGCCTTCTGGCAGAACCACGCGATCGTCGATGCCGCCATCGGCACCTTCATCGAATACGGCACCACCAACCGCGACAAGAACAAGGAGTCTTACGCGGAAATGTGGCACCGCTGGATCTATGAGGACTACTACCGCACCTACATGCTGCCGCTCGAGAAATACGGCATCAAGGTCCATCACGACGACGTCCAGGCGGCCTGGGAACGCATCACCAAGAAGAACTATGTCCACAAGGTCGGGCAGTTCTTCGCGGTCGGCTGGCCGGTCAATTTCTGGCGCATCGAAGCCCAGACCGACAAGGACTTCGAGTGGTTCGAGCACAAATATCCCGGCTGGTACGCCGAATTCGGCGACTTCTGGAAATGGTACGCCAAGCTCAGCCACAAGGGCGAGAAGGTGCTGCTGTTCAACAGCGACGTCGGCTACGTCTATCCGCACCGCTGCTGGTCCTGCCTCGTTCCCTGCCTGATCCGCGAGGACATGGTGGTCGGCGAGATCAATGGCGAACTCTACACCTTCGCCCACGAGCTCGACCGCTGGACTGCCACGGTCGCCTTCGCCGACGAGTATGAGGGCCGTCCGACGCCCGCGATGGGCCGCTTCAGCGGCAAGCGCGAGTGGGAGACGCTCTATGACGGCTGGGATCTGGCCGACGCCATCAAGGACCTGAACTTCGTCCGCTCCGACGGCAAGACGCTGGTCCCGCAGCCGCATCTGCGCTTCGACGACAAGGAGATGTGGACGCTCGACGATGTGCGCGGCAACACGCTCGGTTCGCCGCTCAACGCGCTGCGCGCCATGTCGCCCCCGGACCGTGAGAAGCACCTGGCGGAATACCGGGCCGGCTTCACGATCAACCCCTGCAACTGATCAGGCCAAAGGGGGGCGGGTTCGTCCCGCCCCTACCTTTCACTGGAGGTCCGTATGTCGGAAACCCACACGGTCAGGCTCAGCCCGGTCGACGTCGAATTCGAGGTCGAGAATGGCGAAACGGTGCTCAACGCCGCATTCCGCCAGGGCATCGCCCTGCCGCACGGCTGCAAGGAAGGGCAATGCTCGGCCTGCAAGAGCGTGTTGCTCGAAGGCGAGGTCGACATGCTGAAATACTCGACCTTCGCACTGAACGACATGGAGAAGGAGAGCGGGCACGTCCTGTTATGCCGTTGCATCGCCTACTCCGACCTGGAAGTCGAGCTTCTCAACTACGACGAGGAGATTCTGGCGAAAGCGATCGCCGTGAAAACGTACAAGGGCCGGATTGCTCGCATCGAGCAGCTGACCCACGACATTCGCGGCATCGAAATCGAACTCGGCTCCCCGATGAAGTTTTGGGCGGGGCAATATGTCGACATCACGGTTACCACGCAAAAAGGGGAGACGATTACGCGCTCGTTCTCCATGGCAAATACGCCGGACCAAACCCAAAAACTCTCCTTCATCATCAAAAAATACCCTGAGGGAAAGTTCTCGGGAGAACTCGATTCCGGAGGCATCAGGGCCGGAGCCGAAGTCACCGTCGTCGGACCCTACGGAACCTGTTTCCGCCGCGACGAACGGCAAGGACCCCTGATCCTGGTCGGCGCCGGGTCGGGTATGTCGCCGATCTGGTCGATTCTCAACGACCACCTGAAGAGCGGCGAGAAACGTCCGGTCTATTTCTTCTACGGCGCCCGCACCCGCAACGACCTGTTCTATCTCGACAGGATCGCCGAGCTGGTCGGCAATCATTCCGACGTCACCTTCATTCCCGTGCTGTCGCACGCGAATGACGACGCCGAATGGCAGGGCGAACGCGGCTTCGTGCACCAGAGCGTCGACGCCACGCTCAAGCAACTGGCGGTAGACGGGCAGGGCGATGTCCATGCCTGTGGCCCGCCGCCGATGATCGATGCGCTGCAGCCGGTCCTGTTCATGAACGGGTTCGAAACGGAGCGGATCTTCTTCGACAAGTTCACCACATCGGCAGGTGCAACGCCGGCCCATTGAGGGCGGCAGTGCCAAGCCAACCACAACTGCAACAAGGGAGAGAGATTATGCCTGCAACCTCGAGTTCAGTCGGATCCGGAGCCGCCGGCGCGGCGATCTTCGCCGATTCAGATAGCCGGAAATACCGGTATTTCGACCCGAAAGGCCAGCGAGCCACCCACTATGAGGACATGACGGTCGACGTGCAGCCCGATCCGGAGCG
Source organism: Mesorhizobium sp. CNPSo 4670 (assembly GCF_057784235.1). Taxonomy (NCBI): domain Bacteria; kingdom Pseudomonadati; phylum Pseudomonadota; class Alphaproteobacteria; order Hyphomicrobiales; family Phyllobacteriaceae; genus Mesorhizobium; species Mesorhizobium sp. CNPSo 4670. Next base: position 88,088 of record NZ_JBWJFQ010000001.1, read on the forward strand.
CTACTTGATCCAGGACTGGATCATCTCCTTCGCCGACGGCAAGGGCGCCTATGTCAAGCAGAACACCGCCGCGCAGAGTTCCAACTGGCATGCCTTCCGCGCCCCCGACCAGGAATGGGAGCGCACGCACTACCAGCGCCAGTCGAAGATCGAGACGATGGTGCAGAGCGTCATCAACAATGCCCGGAAATCGGGCGCGCCGAAGACCTTCGACAAGGCCTGGGTCAAGATCCTGCAGACGCAGCTCGGCGCCTGGAAACACGCCGAATTCGGGCTCGGCACCTCGCTGATGCAGGCGCAGCGCTACGGCTACACCCAGATGATCAACAACGCGACGCTGACCAACTCGTCCTACAAGCTCCGGCTTGCCCAGGACATCACGCTCTACCTTGCCGAGATCGGCATGGACCTTCCCGGCTGGGACGACGAACTCGGCAAGAAGGCCTGGCTCGAGGACAAGAACTGGCAAGGCACGCGCGAAGCGGTCGAGACCATCATGGGCGCCACCGACTATCTCGAGCAGTATTTCGCCATCAACATCGTCTTCGAGCCGCTGGTGGGCGAAGTGTTCCGCTCCGGCTTCCTGATGCAGATTGCCGCTGCCAACCACGACTTCATCACGCCGGCGGTGATTTCGGCGGCCGAGGCCGACTACGAGCGCAACCTCGCCAACACGATCGACCTCATCCACATGCTGGCCAATGACGAGAAGCATGGCGCGGCGAACAAGAAGCTCTTCCAGGGCTGGGTCAAGAAACACGGCGCGCTCGCCGACAAGGCAGCCACCGGCCTGCAGCCGATCTGGTCGATGCCGCATTCCAAGCCGGTTGCGTTCGCGGATGTCCGCGCCAAATCCGAGGAGCGGATTGGCCAGATCCTCGGCGAACTCGGCCTCAAGCGCTGAAACAGGAGAACTTGTCATGTCACTAGCAGCACGCGACGCAACCCATTCCAACATCTTCAAGTCGATGAAGGACATCACCTTCGAGCAGACGATTTCGCATCAGTGCGGCGTCACCATGAACGACTCGGTCGAGGCTCGCGCCATCGCCGAATTCATGGGCCAGAAGCCCGGAGTGACCATCACCTACCAGCCGGCGCTGATCCGCATCGACGGCGACGGCAAGCTGATCTTCAAGATGGACGCGATCGGTGAATATCTCGGCCGCGAGATTTCAGCCGAGACCTTCGAGGTCAACACCTCCACCCACTACGGCCGCATGGTTCGCGTCGACGACAACACCGTGATCCTGTTCGGCAACATGGACGAGATGTTCGAATACATCGAATAGCCGCCACGAAAATCCGGCGCGCCGCCGGGAGCGGCGCGCCGAACCGATCAACGCGATTGCTGCGGAGGCAACAATGTACAGGACACCAGAAGGCAAGGACATTTTCGTGGTCGACGGCCACACTCATTTCTGGGACGGCAGCCCGGAAAACCAGAAGAACATCCACGGAAAGCAGTTCATCGAGTGCTTCTATGCCTATCACACGGGCCTGAGCCCGAAGGACCAGCTGTGGGAGAAGAGCAAGTTCGAGAAGTACAGCGCCGACGATCTCTATCGCGACCTGTTCATCGACGGTCCCGACGATGTGGCGATCGTCCAGTCGACCTATCTCAAGGACTTCTACAAGAACGGCTTCAACACGATCGAGCGCAACGCCGAGGTGGCCAAGCGCTATCCCGAGCGTTTCATCGTCAACGGCGCCTTTGATCCGCGCGACGGCGAGAAGGCGCTTGAGTACATCCACTTCCTCAAGGAGACCTACAACGTCAAGGGCGTGAAGATGTATACGGCCGAATGGAACGGCGCTTCCAAGGGCTGGAAGCTCACCGATCCCGATGCCTACAAATGCTTCGAACTCTGCGACAAGCTCGGCATCAGGAACATCCACGTCCACAAGGGCCCGACGATCATCCCGCTCTCGAAGGACGCCTTCGACGTCCATGATGTCGACCACGCGGCGACGGATTTCCAGAGCCTCAACTGGATCGTCGAGCACTGCGGCCTGCCGCGGCTCGACGATTTCTGCTGGATCGCGACGCAGGAGACCAACGTCTATGGCGGCTTGGCCGTGGCGCTGCCGTTCATCCATGCGCGCCCGCGCTATTTCGGCGAGGTCATCGCCGAGCTCTTGTTCTGGCTCGGGCCGGAGAAGATCCTGTTCGGTTCCGACTATGCGATCTGGACGCCGCGCTGGCTGGTCGAGAAATTCTGGGCCTATCAGATCCCGCAGGACATCGCCGCCGAACGGGGCGTGCAGCTGACCGACGAGATCAAGGAGAAGATCCTCGGCCTCAACGCCGCGTGTCTTTACAACATCGACGTCGAGGCCAAGAAGAAGGCGCTGGCCAGCACGCCCTTCAGCATCGCTGCGGAATAGGAGCCATGGCAACCGCCAGCGTTTCCGGCAGCCGCGAGAAGGAACTCTGGCGGCGCCTTGATGAGGTCAACGACCCGGAACTCGACGAACCAATCACCGAGATGGGCTTCGTCGAGCGGGCCGCGGTGACGGGCGACGGCAGCGTCGAGGTCGACTTCCGCCTGCCGACCTATTGGTGTTCGCCCAACTTCGCGTTCCTGATGCTGGACGGCGTCCGCAAGGCGCTCGACCAGCTCTCCTGGGCACCGGCCTATCGCGTCAAGCTGCACGACCACATGTTCGCGGAGGAGGTCAATCGCGGCATGGAAGCCGGCAAGACATTCGGCGACATCTTTGCCGTGCTTGCCGAGGACCAGGATCTCGGCGGCTTGCGCGAGACCTTCAGGATGAAGGCGTTCAAGCGGCGCCAGGAGGCGGTTTTGCGCGGCCTGCGGCTGCATGGCCTGACCGATCTGGAAATCCTCGGCATGGACCTGCCGGCATACGACGTCGCACGGTTCGAGCCGGGCGAGGCGGCCAAGCAGAAGCCGAGATACAGGGCGGCCCTGCTCGAGCGTTTTCCCGATCGCCGGGCCGACGATCCCGTCTTCGTGACCTGGGAAAGGCAGCGCATACCGCCTGGCGCACTCGGTGCCCATCTCGCAGAGCTGCGCGGTGTGCGCATCAACATGGAGTTCAACGGCGCGCTGTGCCGGGGGCTCAAGCAGACTAGATACAAGGAACTGGATGTGGTCGACGGCGAACCGACGCTGGTCGATTTCATTCTGGATCGCGTGCCGGCCAGGACCGCACCGACCGCCTGAAGCAGAGCTGACAGCAACGGCCTCCCTCGCACGAGGCCCCCAACCAACAACCCGCCCGTAAGGCGGAAGGAGGAATCATGCCCAAGATAATGCTTCACAATTCCGAGGCCCGCCGTGCTCTCGCCCGTGGCGTCTTCCGGCTCGCCGCCGCCGTCGAGCCCACGCTCGGCCCCAAAGGCATGAACGCCATGATCGACCGGCCGATCGGCACGCCGATGGTGACTCGCGACGGTGTCAGCATCGCCTCCGAGATCGAACTGCACGACCGTTTCGAAAACATGGGCGCGCAGGTCGTCCGCGAAGTGTCGATGCAGACCAACGAGATTGCCGGCGACGGCACCACGACGGCCATCGTGCTCGCCAACGCGCTGATCCAGGGTGGCGTCGAGGCGAATGAACGCGGGGTGAAATCCGTCGATCTGTGCAAAGGTATCGACCTTGCCGTGGCGACGGTGGTGGCGGCGCTCAAGGCTTCGGCCAAACCCGCCAAGGGCAACGGGATCCTGGCTTCGGTCGCCAATATCGCGGCCACCAACACCAAGCTTGGCGCGCTGGTGGCGGAAGCCCATCAGCGGGTGGGCGCCGAAGGCGTCATCACCACCGACTTCAGTGTCACCACCGAGACCACGCTCGATGTCGTCGAGGGCATGTCCTTCGAACGCGGCTATCTCTCGCATCACATGGTGACCGACCAGGAGAAGATGGAGGCCGTGCTCGAACGGCCCTACATCCTGATGACCGACCTCAAGATCAAGGAACCCGGGCAACTCGATGCGGCGCGCCGCATTGCCGACGAGGATGGCCGGCCGCTGCTGGTCGTGTCCGAGGAAATGTCGCCGGAAGTGGTGGTGACACTGCTCGGCAAGCAGGGACCGGGACGGTACCTCGTCGTCCATCCGCCGGAATATGGCCACTGGCGCAAGGCGATGATGGAGGATCTGGCCATCATCACCGGCGGCAAGGTGATCGCCCGCGATCTCGGCGGCCGGCTCGAGGACGTCACTGCCGAGGATCTCGGGACGGCTGACCGGGTGAAGACCAGTTCGTCCTACACCTCGATCATCCGTGGCGGCGGCGACCCCAGTGCAATCGCCTCGCGCCGCGCCCAGGTGCAGCGGCAGTATGAAGCCTCGCAGCCCAACATCGACCAGGACAAGCTGCGCGAACGCCTGGCCAAGCTCTCCGGCGGCACCGCGATCCTCTATGCCGGCGGTGTCACGCCGGTCGAGCAGAAGCGGACCATCCAGCTGATCGAGGATTCCTTGAATGCGGTGCGGGCCGCATCCGAGGAGGGCGTCGTCGCCGGCGGCGGCTCGGCGCTCGCGCAGATCGCGCCGCTGCTCGACAAAGTGGCGGCCGGCGTCGATGGCGATGTCGCCGAAGGCGTGCGCCTGGTGCGCTCGGTCCTGTCGCGACCGCTGTGGCGCATCGCCGCCAATGCCGGCGCCGATCCCGAAGCGGTGGTGGTCGAGGTCACCCGCATCAATGGCGGCTATGGCTACAACGCCTCGACCGGCGCGTATCAGAACATGTTCGAGGCAGGGATCATCGATCCGGTCCGCGTGACCTATACCGCGCTCGCCAACGCAGCCTCCGTGGCGACGCTGATCCTGACCACCGAAACGCTGATTGGCGATCTCGCCGAGGATGAGGACCCCACTGCCGGACCGGCGCGTGGCGGCGGCTCGGAAAAGCTCGGCCGCGCCTGAAGCAACATTGCAACGCAACGATTTCGACGTTGAAAGGACACAGCCATGAAAGCTGCCAGGCTCTACGAATACGACCCGAAGATGAATGTTCGGCTCAAGATCGAGGAGGTCAAGGCGCCGACGATCACCGCGCCCGACGAGGTGATCGTGCGGGTCGGCGCCGCCGGCCTTTGCCGCACCGATTTGCACATCATCGAGGGTGTGTGGAAACCGACCATGGATCCTGAAGGCACGCTGTTGCCCTACATCATGGGCCACGAAAATGCCGGTTGGGTCGAGGAGGTCGGCAGCGGCGTCCGATCGGTCAAGCGCGGCGACGCGGTGATCTGCCACCCCTTCCGCTCCTGCGGCATCTGCCTCAACTGCCGCCATGGCGAGGACATGTACTGCGACAATGGCCAGTTCCCCGGCCTTGGTATGAATGGTGGTTTCGCCGAATACTTCATCACCAGCGAACGCTCGTTGATCAAGCTGAATGCCAACATCACGCCGATCGAGGTGGCGCCGCTGGCCGATGCCGGCATCACCGCCTATCGCGCCGCCAAGCGCGCCGCAAAGCTCCTGCGGCCGGGCAGTTACTGCGTGCTGCTCGGCATAGGCGGGCTCGGCCATATCGCGCTGCAATCGCTGCACGCGATATCAGGTTGCCGCATCATCGCCGTCGATCGCGAGCCGGCAGCGCGGGTGCTGGCCAAGGACCTTGGCGCCGACTTCGTCCTCGATGGCGGGCCAAACGTTGTCGAGGAAGTCAGCCAGATCACCGGCGGTGGCGCGCATGTGGTGATCGATTTCGTCGGTGAACTCGGTGTCGAGAACATCTGCTGGAAGATGGTGCGCAAGGGCGGGCAACTGTTCGTCGTCGGCTATGGCGGCAACATCAACGTACCGACCGCGCATCTCGTCATCGAGGAGATCAACATCGGCGGCAGCCTGGTCGGCAATTTCACCGAGCTTGTCGAACTGATGGAGCTCAACGCCGACGGCAAGGTGAAGATGCACTACACCGAATACAATCTCGCCAGCATCAACACCGCGCTCGACGATTTCAAGAACCGCCGGTTCACCGGCCGTGGTGTCATCGTTCCCTGAAGGCGATTTCGGTCGCCGAACTTTCCCCGACCCGCGGCGCGAATGCCGCGGGTTTTTTGCCGATGATTGGATCTAGTGCATGTCGCCCAAAAGTGACCCGCGACGCGCTTTAGAGGAAACCGCGCCGGATGCCGTATTGGCCGAGTTTGCGATAAAGCGTCGGCCGCGAAATGCCGAGCCTCAGCGCGACCTTGCTGAGATTGCCGCCCTCCGCGACAAGCGCATTCTTGATCGCCTGTCGTTCTCCGTCCTCGAATGTACACACGGGTGCTTCGAGCATGGTCGTGGGATGGTCGCTGTGCATGACCATTGCGTTGCGGTTGCCCGCACTGATTTCTTCGGGAAGGTCCTGGAGTCCTATCGTGCCGTCGCGCGCCAGTATGTGCAGGCGCTCGACCAGGTTCTTCAATTCGCGCACATTTCCCGGCCAGCGATGGGCCAGCAGCGCGTCGAGTGCTTCGTTTGAAAACTCCAGGGGATCGGTGCCCGTCAGTTTTGCGATCTGACGATTGAAATGCTCGACCAGCAACAGCACGTCGTCGCCGCGCTCGCGCAGGGCCGGCACATGAATCGAGACCGCGCAGATGCGGTAATAGAGATCGCTGCGGAAGCGTCCGGCCGCGACTTCCTGCTTGAGATCGCGATTGGTCGAGGCGACCAGTCGCACGTCCACCGGCCGGCCCCTCGAGTCGCCGATGCGGTGAACCACGCGCTCCTCCAGGACACGCAACAGGAAGGGCTGGATTTCGAGCGGCAACTCGCCGATTTCGTCAAGGCTGAGCACACCGCCATTGGCGAGTTCGAAGATGCCCGGCTTGCCGTCCCGCGAAGCTCCGGTAAAGGCTCCGCCCACGTGGCCGAACAATTCGCTGCCGAACAACTCCTTGGTGATTGCGCCACAGTTCATGGCGATGAACGGGTCGTTTTCGGTGCGCCGGCTGCCGGCATGGACAAGCCGTGCAAACAGCTCTTTGCCGACACCGGTTTCGCCTTCTATCAGCAGCGAGGTGACACCGTTCGATCCGGCCACCCGGGAAGCGATATCGACGGCGGCCAGCAATTTTTCGCTTTCGCCGATGATCATCGCTGCGGCTGCCCGCAGGTGTTTGTCCCCCTCCCGACGTATCACCGTCATGCTGGAGACGGCCGGTACGGAGGGAAACACCAGAGCGGCGCCACGAAGGTCGCCATCCAGCTTCAGCGGCGTGACATGGCAGGATCGCAGATGCGCCGGCAGCGCGTTGGCGAGATCGGTCTCCGAGCCGGAGGCCGGCAGGTTCATCAGCCAGCGACCGCGGCCCGGCTCCATCGGTCCGTCCATCATCTCCGTCGCGTCGCCGTTGGGCACGTTGTTGCAGAAGATCGCGCGGCCACGATGATCGACAATCACCAACCCGTCTTTCCGGCGGTAGCTGGGTGCCGAGGAAATAAAGGCTTCGAGCAGGCGCGTGCGCTGCTCCTGCTGCTGTTCGGCGAGAGCCTTTTCGATCTGCCTGGCGGTGGCTGCGACGAGCGCCGTGTTATGCGGCCGGAAGATCGGCGAATAGCCCGACAGGTCGACAACGCCGATGATCTTGCCGTCCAGGGGATCGCGGATCGGCGCGCCGGCGCAGGTCCAGGATTTGATGCCGGCACAGAAATGTTCGGCCGCGTGGACGAAAATCGGTTCGCCGGTCCACAGCGCGGTCCCAATGCCGTTGGTTCCGACGGCATCCTCGTTCCATTTGCCGCCGACGGCCAGATGGATGTCCATGCCGTCATGCAGTGTCTTCTTGTCGCCGATGGCGTCGATCAGCACGCCATCGCTGTCGGCAAGCACCAGCATCGCTCCCGTTCCGTCCAGCAACTGGCCAAGCGACGCGAATGACCGCCTCGCCGCCGAGAGCAGTTCGGCATTGGCGCGGGTCAGATATTCGATCTCGTTCCGATCGCTGCTCAGCGGCGCTTCGATGCCCTGCGCATTGATGCCGCCGGTGGCGCTGCGGTACCAGGAATCGTGGATCAGCGAGCGGACGTGGACCGGATCGCGGGCGCAAGTCGGCTCGTCGGAAAGAAAACTCTCCCATGCGCGCATCGTGGCGCGCTCGTCATAGTCGATGTTGTCCAGGAACAATTGTCCGGTAGCCATTGCAGCGCGCGCCGGAAGAGCATCGGTCTTCGTCTGATCGGGGCCGTTCGCGTGTCTCATTCAGCCATCACAGTACCTTTGAGGTATGCCATTTCTGTATGCTGGACGCCCGAATGCCGGTCGTCAGTCGATGCCGAGTTTCGCACCGATGTCGGCGGCAAGCTGGTCTTCGGTATAGGTCGCGGTGAGCCGGGATCCATCCAGCTCGGCAAGGGCCAGGGCGATGGTTTCATCGACGGGCGAGAAAAAGCCGTTCTGCCTCGTTGCCAGGACGAAGATCTGGTCGCCATCCCGGTTGCGGACGTCGCCGATATGATGAAGCTGACGGCCGGTGTTCTGATCCTTGGAGATCACACGGCCGTTCATGGTAATACGGATGGACGGGCTCGCTTCGGAGGCGGTTGCCGCGCTGCCGCCGACATGGATGATCAGGCCTTCCGCCTTGGGTTGCTGGCGTGGCTGTCTCGAAGCCGAATAGCCGCCGCCGCTGATCTGGTCGGCAAGACGAACGATGGTCGAGCGGTTCTGCTCGATCAGTCTTTTGACCTGGACGTCCTCGCGCCGCGGGCCATCCCGCTTGGAGATGATCTCAACCATGAATCCTCCCAGATTCGCTCGGCTTGGCCGAGGGTACGGCTCACTTTTTCTTCTCTTGAGGTGAATCCTACCTCGCCTCGGTGAGGTTCGCCACCCATATCACATAGCACCTAAGTTCGGGTCGCCGGTAGCAGGTGGCTGCTACAAGGGGTTCGGGTACAATGACGTTTTTGTGTAGATGCCCACGCGCTGCCGCACTTGATCGATGTTGGCTGCCGATCCCTCAGGTGGGTACCAGCCCGTAGGCAAGGCCCATCTTCGTCCTAGCCATGGTGGTTGATGAAGCGTCCACCAGAAGGCGTTTGCCCCAGCTCTCGTCCCGATCGATTTGAAAGCCAACGTCGCGCAACATGGCAAAGAGGCATTCCCTGTTGGGGACCCAGAAATTGGTGATGTCGCCGGCAAGTGTCCCTGCTTCGTAGTACTGCGCAACCGCGACGCCGGGCATCAGCTCCGGTTCGAACTGCGTTTCAACTAGCAGGCGGCTCCGACACAGCTGCGCAACGATGTTCAGCGCGCGCATCATGTCGGGCAGATGATAAAGAACGCCTAGAAACAGGACGATATCGAACTCGCCAATATCGGAACCGGGAATGTCGTACAGGTTCATCTGCCTGTAGTCGAATTCCAAACCGGTAAGTTGCTCCATGGCTTCGAATCCATGGCCATTCTTGGCCCGATAATCGACCACCGTTACCTGTGCTCCGCGGCGAGCCATGTTCATCGAAAAAAAACCGTCCGACGGGCCTATGTCCAACACCCGCAGGCCGGTCATATCCTTAGGCAATCGCAGTTTTTCGAGCAGGAACTGGGGATCGTAGGAGCCCGGCGTGACCACGCCGGGGTACACTTCAAATTTGTGGTGCCAATGCGGTACCTTTGAAACGATCGCCCGGGCTCTGTCTCGGTCGGAGGTCACTGGTGCTCCGGAGTGCATCTCTCTAATCTCCAATCCAAGTCCCGCTTCTATCAGGAGACAAAATTTGCCCCGAACATCATCTGCCGGTTATGTGCGCCAGGCGGCGACTATGCATGCGGGGTCCATCGTTGCCAACAGTTCAACTGATGTCCCCGACAGCAATCGGGAGCGCATGGCGCCGTCCCTCCGTAGGGTTCGATCGCCTTTAGGTGCCGAACGCGTATCCTTGGAACTCTTATGACCAGCAGAACCGCCATAGTTGTCGTCGGGATGCACCGCAGCGGCACCTCCGCGCTGGCGCGCATGCTCAGTTTTCTAGGTGCCTCCTTGCCGCGCAACCTCAATCCCGCGGGTCTTGGCAACGAGATCGGCCATTGGGAACCGGAAGCCGCAGTGCGCCTCAACGACCAGATCCTGGACCTGGCGGAATCGCCCGTAAACGATGTCCAGGGACCGTCCGGCGAATGGCTGCAACGGCCCGCGGCACAAGCCTTCATCGACAGGCTGAAAGATATGATCGCCGATGAATATGGCGACGATCCGCTCTTCGTGCTGAAGGATCCGCGGATCTCGCTGCTGTTTCCCTTGTGGCGGGCCGCGCTGGCCAAGCTGGAAATACGGTGCGTCGCGGTCGTCATCTCGCGCAATCCCATGGAAGTCGCGCTTTCCCTGGCGAAGCGACAGAGCCTGGCAGGTGACTGGCAATCCTGGCCTCTGGATCGGGGAGGCCTGCTGTGGTTGCGGTACAATCTGGCCGCCGAAGAATACACGCGCGACGTCGACAGGGCGTTCTGCGACTATTCGACGTTGCTGGACGACTGGAGGTCGGTCGCCCGCCGTCTCGGCGATGAACTCAAGATCGCGTGGCCAAGATCCATCCCGGATGCCGCAGCCGAGATCGACGGCTTTCTGTCGCGGGAGCTGCGGCATCATCAAAAGCCCGAGGATCTGGATTGCCGTCAGGGCGTGTGGTCTGCATGGATCGCGCCGATCTATTCCGAACTGCGTCGCGCTGCCGAAGGCCGCGCGCCTGATCCGGCCGTTTTCGGCGCGGTGAAGCAGTCATTCGACGGTGTCTATGCCGGCATTCAGCATCCGCCTGCGCCGCCGCGGTCGTCAGGCGGTCTACGCGTCATGCGCCGGCGTGCGGGCCAGCGAAAAATATGCCTTGTCGGCGACCTGTTTTGGAAGCCCGCCCGTGGTGACGGCGCGGCGAGAGCCGCGGTTGACGCCGCCATAGCCGCCGACATCGACGTTTCCATCGTCGACATCGGCGCATTCACCGAGGCAGACGAGAATGCCTTCGCGGCCTTTGCCGAAAGCCATTTCTTCGACATCGAATATCTCGACGCAGACGGCCCGCTGGACCAGCCGCCCTTTCTGGCTTCAACGATCCAGTTGTTGAGACACGTCCGCGCCCAGCATTTCGACGCCATCCTATTTCAGGACCGGGATGGCCTTGGCCATGCCAGCGCCGTGGCGAAGCAGACCGGACTGACTTTCGACGATGCGTCCCTGGCCGTTGTGGCCTTGGGAAGCGCCGACTGGATAATGCGGCAGAACGGCGAATTTCCATCAAGCCTGGTGACGATTGGCATCGAGCACCTGGAAAAAATGGAACTCGAGCGAAGCACCGCGCAGGCGATCATCGCCGCCAACAGCAATGCCGTGAAGGGCGAGGTCGGTCGATATGTACACAGCTTGCAGGTCGCCCTGGAAGAGCGATCGAAAGATGCCAGGGAGGCAGCGCGTTACGCGAACTCCCTGGAAGACACATTGGCCCAGTTGCGGAAGGCGAACGAGGCCGCGGCCGGATACGCCAAAAGCCTCGAACAGTCCCGGGCCAAGGCCGAGGAGGCCGCCGGCGGCGATACCATGAATGGCGAAGTTGGCCGATATGTGCATAGCTTGCAGGTCGCCCTGGAAGAGCGGTCGAAAAGTGCCGAGGAGGCGGCGCGTTACGCGACATCCCTGGAAGAGACGGTGGCTCAGCTGCGCGAGGCGAATGACGCCACGACCGAATACGCCAGAAGCCTTGAGCAGTCGCGGGCCCAGACCGAGGAGGCGGCGCGTTACACGAGCTCCTTGGAAGACACAGTAGCCCAGTTGCGGGAGGCGAACAAAGCCGCCGCCGAATACGCCAGAAGCCTCGAGCAGTCGCGGGCTGAGACCCAGGAATATGCCAGGACGCTTGCGGCAGAACTGGAGAAAATCAACTCGGCTGCCGAAAGCGGACGCTGAAAAGCTCAGCGTTTGCGGTGCATGTCCTGGTGCGCCGCCGTCGGTGGTTCAAGAAAAGAGCCGGAAGCGGGCGAGATACCAGATTGCCTTGACGCCATCGCGCCATCCGATTTTCTTGCCTTCCTCGTAGGTGCGGCCGAAATAGCTGATTCCTATTTCGTATATACGCCAGCGGCCGGCAAGCGCGATCTGGGCGCTGAGCTGAATTTCACAGCCAAAGTCGTTGCAGGTCAGACGCAGCCGGCTCATGACGTCTCGCGTGAACATCTTGTAGCAGCACTCGATGTCCGTCAGCGTCTGGTTGTAGAGAAGATTGAACACCAGGGAGATGAAGCGATTGGCCAGATAATGGTGGAAATAGAGCGAACGATGGGGCCGGCCGTAGAAGCGTGAGCCGTAGACGACATCTGCAACTTTTCGCCTGACAATAAGGTCATACATAACGGTCCAATCCGCAGGATCGTATTCAAGGTCTGCGTCCTGGATGACAATGACGTCGCCCTTGACGGCCGCCAGCCCGGTCTGCAGCGCGGCGCCTTTTCCGCTATTTCTGTCGTGATGGAACACGCGCACCGTGACCGGGGCAATCCCCGGTTCCTCGGTGAAGACCAGACCTCCGTCGATGTTGACGGTCAGGGACGTGGCACAGCGAGAACCGGTCGGAAAATTGGCCTTGAGCCACTCGCGGGTGCCGTCGGAGGAGCCGTCATCCACGATGATGATTTCCTTAGCCGCGGCGGGAAGTGCTGTGCTCACCATCGCCAACACGTGCGGCAATGTGACTGCTTCGTTGAAGACCGGTACGATTACGGAAAGCATGGAACCTCGAGGCCGGAAAGTCGCCTGTTGTGTGGAACCCGACACTGCCGGCTAGGACAAAGCGACCATCGCAATCATAACGATGCCAATGGTGGCGAAGAGCGCCCGGTAACATCGTTGCAGTCGATAGAGGCTCTCGGACGTCAGGCCGGCCAGCATGGCGCGGCGCGAAGCCCACAGATGTACCGGAATGAATGCGGCGGCAAACACGAGGGCGAACGGAACCAATCCGAGCACAGCGAGCGCGACCATGAGCGCATATGCCGAGATAAAAAGCACGAGGCCCGCGACAAAACTCCTGGTCTTGCCAAACGCCACGGCGTTCGTCCGTATGCCGTTGAGCAAGTCGACGTGATAGTCGCGTGCCTCATGCGTGAAATGGCCGGCAGTGAATACCAATCCAAAGAAACAACTGACGACGAGACCCTGTGCATTGATCGCGCCAAAAGCCGCATAACCGAGCAGGAAATGCATGCAGCCGCCGACAAAATGCAGGGCCGAGCTGAAAAGCGGCGCACCCTTCAGATGCAGGGTCGGGCCGGAATACAGGGCGCTTAGCCCTGCCATCGTTATCGCAACAACGAGCGCCCTCGTATTTATCAGCCCAAACAGGAGCAGACTGATCGCCAGCAGTGAGCCGGCAAGATAGCCGATTTCCCTGCGCGTCAGACCTTTTGCTGCGAATGTTCGGCTGGCTCGGTCCGGATCTTTGAGATCTCCGTCGATTCCTGACCAGTCGTTGAGGACAAACACGTGAGCCATCAGAAACAGGTTGCCGGCCATCAAAATAGCTACGGTCAGCGCATGGCTCGCTGACAGCGATCCGATCGAAAGGACCGCACCGATGATCGGAGTGGCCTGAAGCGCGACGACTTCATCGAAACGGATGCAAGAAAGCCAACGGGACAGATGTGTCGCCCGGTGGCGATTTTGACCGACCGTGTCGCTCGCGATTTGCGTCACTTCTCACCACATTTTTGTTCCGGGCCGCCGGAACCACAAGGAAGCTTTGATAGCATACGTTCGTTCTCGAAATAGAGCCGCAACCACAGCGCATATCCGAAATCTTGCGACCAATAGAATCGTTTCACCGTTGCTGTAAGGTCATTGTGATACAGGAGCGGAGGCGTATGGCTCATCAAGGAAAAGTCATCCGCAGCGATATCGGTCAGCAGTTCGGCGGTTCGCTGGTAGGCAGCATATGAGCCGGCATGGCTTTCCATTTGCCGAAGCTGGTCGGCGGCCCGCAGCCAGATTTCTTGTTCGGGAGTGTCGGTCCGCAGTTGCGCCTGTGGGAATTGCAGCAAGCAGCCGGCCTTTTCCAGCTCCGCCAACCGCAGAGAGATCATGAGCGGCGCACCGGCGTAGTAGACCCAGATATCGTCGTCGCCCGCTTTTTTCGAGAGCGCTTCGCACAGCGATCGCGCGGCCGGTTTGTCCACCTGTTCAAGAAACAGGAATATGTGCATCTGGATTCCGACATCCGCCGGATTGGCGTCGCGTCCGGGATCGAGGCATTGGTACTGGTCCCGTGGCGCAAGCCAGGTCTTGTAGAGCCCGTCAGGTCGCCTGAACTGCGCTATGGTGGCAAGCGCGGGTTGCAGCAGTTCGCTCTTTTCGCTCGGCGCGACCCGCCATGCTAGGGCGGTGTCATCGGAATCGGGCGTGATGGCGCAGCCAAGAGTGCCGATCGTCGGCGCATCTGGTCGACCGTGATATCGAACGAGACCGCTCGGCTCGATCTGAGCTGCCAGGAACTGGCGCGCCCTTGCAAGCACGTCGCTTGCGCCGGCGGCTTCGGCCACGGGGCCGGCGACATCAAGCATGACGGCGTTGAGATAGGTGTTCATTTCCTGGCGCGGCTGCTCAAATCGCGTCGCACTCGTAAAGGAGGTCAGCCAATAGCCGCCGGCCTGCTGATGGCTTGCGAGCATCTGCCGGGCGCGCCGCGCCGCACTTGGCAGATCCGTCACATGCTCAAGCGCCTCATTGTCCGGCGCCAGGACGAAAGAGGTCTGCTTCATGAGACGCGGCTCGCCGCCCTCCGTGGCGCGCACCAGCACCGCCAACAGATGCTCACCCGGGCCCACCTGGTCGATTGGAATGGTGACGCGCCAGCCAGCCGGGCTCGCCTGGCCCATCGCCTTCTCGACATCGGTCCTGGCAAAGAATTCCTGCGTTGCGGCGCCCCATTGGCCATCGATCAGCACGGCGACGTCGCTGGGAGAGTGGTTGTTGGTGAGCGCCCATCCGAGGACCTCAAGCTGCCTGCCTGCTTCGCCGCCGTTGCCTTGACCGACGGGCAAGACATTCACCGCATCGATGTTGCCATGCAGATCGACGATCAGGTCGGCCTGGACATGCGGGTGCCGGAGTTCGGCGACAAACGCTGCGTTGTGGATGTCCCAGGCAGGTCGCATTCTGCCTGGTCCGTGAGCGGTGACGATAGGCATGTCGGCGATGCCGGTATACCAGAAGGCACCGATCGTCTGGATCGAGATCGCCACGAGTGATGCAAGCCCGAATGCCACGCGTCCGTTCCGGGACAAGGCCCTCACGACAGGTGGAAGCATCCACATCAGCATGGGCAGCATGTCGGTGAGCCATCGAGGTCCCCAGGAGATACCCTGCCGCCAATCGATCATGGCGTAGAACGACACTTGCACGATCATGGCGCAGCCAATGGCTACCGTCAGCCCTCGTCCTGAGCGCTCAAGCACGACGCGACGACAAAAAATGGGAACGAACAGCAGGAACGGAGAGAAGACGAAGAGCCCTCGGGTCGGACTGACAAGAAGGCCGGCGATGCCGCCCACTATGTCGTGGTTGAAATCGCCGGGCCGAACATGCAGCGCATAAGCCCCCGCGATGTTGCCGACGATCATGAGATTATAGGCCAGGGTCAAAGCGACGGGGACCAGGCCCGACAAGACGAAAAACGGTCTCATGCGGCCAGCCCACCACAGGCCATAAACACCCAGTCCTGCCGCCAATATGGCATCGGGCTGGCGGTTGGCCGCGATAAGTGCACAAAGCAGTCCTGCGAGGACGACCCGCAATGCCGTGGCTGGTCCCGTGAGCAAAAGCATGGTGGCCACGACCAGCAGCTGGGCGAGCCCATGCATCCAGAGCGCTTGGCTGCTGATGACCCATGTCGTCGTACCAAATGCATAAAGCAGGCTCAGAATGGCGGCCAACCCTTCATCGGTCCGCCGCCGCAGGAGCAAATAGAGCAAACCGACTGACAACGCCGCCAGCGAAGAAGCACAAAGCTTTTCCATGATCCGGGCGACTTGGTCGAACAGCAGCGGATCGGCACCATGGTGGTTCAGATAAATGACTGCCGGCAGATAGAATGGGGAGAGGATGACGGGAACGACAATGGGAAATTTTGATACATATCGGTCTCCCCCAACCTTCAGGATCCAATGAGCAGTGCCATCTTTCTCTGGCGTTGCCGGAGGCTTTCGTCCTTGAGCCACCGTGATTAGAATTGGATTCAAGGTCAGGCTGTGATTCTGCCAGATTGAAAAGGGCAGGTAGCGCGCCGCATAGCTGTCCGCCGCCGTGATCGACCGGATATTTGCGTTGTAGACCAACAGGGAGAGGAGCCCAAGCAGCAGCGCCATTGCGACATCGCGAGCGCGAATGCGCCGGAAAGCCGGCGTCGAAATTGCCTGGCTATGGACGTGGGCCGTAGTTGCCGCGGTCACCAATAATTTTCCCCATCAGACTTTTCCATCGAAGCTCATAGTGGCGCGCGCAGCGCTCGACAATGATCGCCGTGGCGCGTCAACAGGAACATTAGGAATGTTGAAGCCAAGCCTGGTCGCCGGCTTTCCCGGGAGGCAAGATTGCCAGTGTTGAAGACGCCGACATCGAAGCGGGCAAATCTGATTGGTATCGGCGCGCCGCGCACTGCCCCAAGCAGCGCGGACTCATGGTCAGTAGCAGACAGCGGCTGCGATGCAGACCGCAGCGAGGAAGGTCCCTATGACAGAAAGAACCACCAAGGCCGAGTCATTACCGGCAACCGCCGTCGTCCGCGTCTCGCGCGCCAGCTACGACCCGAGCCGGTTCGCCGAGGTCGACGCCGCGAGCAAGAAGACTTCGGAGTACATAATCCCGGCCATCAGACGGCTGCCGGGGCTCCTTCACTTTTATGCGGGCGTCTCGCCGAAAGGCTCGATCGTGCAGGTGAGTGTCTGGGACACCGACGAGCATGCTGCACAGTTGGACCGATTGAAGGAGATGGTCGTCGACGGCCGTAGGGATATGGAGGCGGTCGGCGTGACGTTCACCCCGATTTTCAACTACCCGATCGACTGGACCTGGACCGTCTGACCGAGCGCCTGCGTCCCCGGTCTGCTAAAACCCGGAAACGTGGTTCGAGGAGACCCGATGCATATCGGCCTCCACCATCTCGGAGACCAGATCCTCCAGTCGAACGGTGGGACTCCAGTCCAGCACTTCTTTCGCAAGGGACGGGTCGCCGACAAGAAGGTCGACTTCCGATGGTCTGTAGAAAGCCGGATCGACGGATACAACGACGTTCCCGGTGGCTCGGTCGATGGCCATCTCGTTGTGCCCCGTTCCCTGCCAGTCCAGGGAGATGCCGCAGGCGCTCGCGGCCATTTCGACAAAATCACGAACGGTGTGCGTTCTTCCGGTCGCCACAACGAAATCCATCACAGGCGTCGTTTGCAGCATCCTCCACATTGCGTCGACGTAATCCCTGGCATGGCCCCAATCTCTTTTCGCCTCCAGATTTCCGACCCGCAGCGGCCCTTCGCCCCTCAATGCGTATTTGGCCATGCCAAGCGTCACTTTTCGAGGGAGAAACTCCACGCCCCTCAAAGGCGATTCGTGATTGAAGAGGATGCCGCTGCAGCAATGCAGCCCGTATGCTTCCCTGTAGTTCACGACAGTCCAATGCGCGAACAGTTTGGCGACCCCATAAGGACTGCGCGGATAGAAGGCAGTTTTTTCGGACTGCGGAACCTGTTGTACTTTTCCGAACATTTCGGACGTTGAAGCCTGATAGAATTTCGCCGTGGGGACGACGGTCCTGACGCCTTCCAGCAATCTCAATGCACCGATCCCGGTAACCTGGGTTGTGTAGATGGGCTGTGTAAAGGAATCGCCCACAAAGCTTTGAGCCGCGAGATTGTAAATTTCGTCGGGCTTGATCTTCTCCAGCACCGCACGCACGTTTGAATCTTCGGTCAGTTCCATCGACGCGAATTCGATATCGTCCAGAACCCGCAGATCTTGCAGGCGCCATGTGCCGATGCCGGACGTACGGCGCATGGAGCCGACCACACGGTATCCCTTGTCAAGCAGCAGCTTTGACAGGTAGGCGCCATCCTGCCCGGTGATGCCCGTTATCAACGCAGTCTTATTTGCCACGGCCTGTCCCTTGTGATTGTGGATTGCCCTTGTCGTGCGCTATGGCAACGTTTTGACGTGAAGGCAAAGGAAGATTCGGGCTAAGCATGAGGAATGCGTTTTTTACGATTTCGTCCTGGAATTATCTCCACTATTCCCGGGCGCTTGCGTCTTCGTTTGCTCGCCACCATCCAGACTTTTCCTGCATACTTGCCATCGCTGACACACATCGGGAAGACCTGGAGAAGGACGCCTTTCCCGAGTTCGACGCCCATATTTTCTTCGACGATCTCGATCTGCCCGATCGTCGGGCCTTCAGTTTTCGCTACGACGTCATGGAACTCAACACCGCGATCAAGCCGACCGTATTCCGGCGGCTTTTCGCCGAAGGTTTTGACCGCGTCATTTACCTGGATCCGGACATCCTTGCCTATCGCCGTTTCGACGAGATCTTGCAGGCGTTCGACGAGGGGGCGACGTCCATCCTGACGCCGCATGCGCTGGCCCCCAACCTCCATCCCGAACGCCCAAACGACCTGACCTTCATGCAAGCCGGGATTTACAATCTGGGATTTCTGGCCCTGGCCAGGACGGACGAGACGTCAGCCTTGCTGGAATGGTGGGAGACGCGCCTGCGAAACGAGTGTGTCGCCAATCGCCTGAGCGACGGGATTTTCGTCGACCAGAAGTTCATGGACCTGTGGCCGGCCTATTGCTCGGGCACGCACATCTTGCGCGATCCGGCCTACAACGTGGCGTACTGGAACCTGGATACCCGCACGATCAAAAGGATGGGTGGGAGATACGAGGTCAACGGCTCTCCACTCGCGTTCTTTCATTTCAGCGGGATCACTCCCGGCGACCAGAGTGTCCTGTCAAAGCACCAGCAGCGGTGGAAGCCAACGTCGACCAAGGAGTTGGAAAACCTGTTGGCCGATTATCACGACCAGTTGGAGGCCTATGGGGCAAGCAGGTTTTCTGCAGTGCCTTATGGCTTCGGGACGTTTTCCGACGGTACCGATATTCCGAGCCTGGCGCGAATTGTCTATCGCGAGAAGCTCGAGCCTTTCGAGGGCGATCCCTTCACCCTGATGCCCGACCATCTCGACCGTCCAGCCGACGTCAATCCGAACCCTGGTGGCGTGGTCACGCAGCTTGCGCACGCACTCTGGACGACGAGGCGCGACCTGCAATCCTACTTCCCCCTCCAGGAGGGACGATCCCAGATAAACTATGCCGACTGGTACATGTCCGGCGGCGCATCGTCGGCCGGGATTCCTTCCAGGTTCACGAAAACGGTCGCCGAAAGAATGAGCCAACTTGGGTCTGCGAAGACCGGCCCAAACGCAATGGCGGACGTCTCCGCCAAACAAACCTCGATGATTGCAAGGCGGGTTGCGCGTCGTGCTTATCGAACTCTCCTAAGAGCCCAACCTCACATTCGCTGGCTCTATGGAATGGTGCCCCCGGCCAGGCGAAAACAATTTCTCGATGCGATGTTCAGGCGTGCTTGGCCCACGAATTTCGATACGACAACCCAGGCTACGCTTGCGCCTGGTCTATCCCTCATCGGTTACCCTTTTTCAGAGACGGGCGTCGGTGAAGCCATGCGTTCGCTGGCCCGATCGATTGAGAGCGCGGGCATCAATTACGATGTCACGAATTTTGACGAGCAAGTTCTTTCGTCGCACAGGGACAGAGCCCTGACGCACCGCATCGCTGCCCGGCCATCCAAAATGGTGAACGTTTTCTGCGTAAACGCCGACATGCTGGGTTCAACCATTCAGGGCGTCGGCGTCGGTGTTCTGCACAACAGATACAATATCGTCCGGCCTTTCTGGGAACTGCCTCTGATCCATCCGCAATGGCTGACCAGCTTGCAGAGTGTGGACGAGATTTGGGCCCCCACGGCCTTCGTCCGCGACGCGTTCATAGCCGGTACGGACCGTCCTGTCGTGCACATTCCAGTGGCTATTTCCGTTCCGCCAAACATCGAGGCGAACCGGGAGCGCTTCCAGATTCCGAAGGATTCCACGGCATTCTTGTTTGCGTTCGATTTTTCGTCCTACCCGGACCGAAAGAACCCGGATGCCGTGTTGCAGGCCTATCTTCGCGCGTTCGGACAGGACCGCGATCGGCGGGTTTCCTTGATCATCAAGACAATGGGCAATAGCCCGCACAAACGAGCAATTCTGAATTCAATTCGTGGCCTGGCGCAGACCGACAAGCGGGTTGTCTTGATTGACGAAATTCTGACTCGAGCCGAAACCTATTGCCTGACGAAATCATGCGATGTCTTCATTTCGTTGCATCGATCGGAAGGTTTTGGATTGGGAATTGCCGAAGCCATGGCCATGGGCAAAGCGGTCATTGCAACGGACTTTTCCGGAAGCACGGACTTTGTCAGCACGCAGACTGGTTTTCCTATTCCATACCGATTGATCGGCGTGGAGCCCGATCAATACCCGTATTTCATAGAAGGGCAGAAATGGGCCGATCCCGACATAGACGAAGCTGCTCGGGTCATGGCGCAACTTGCGGATAATATTGAGGCCGTCACCGCGGTCGGCGAGCGTGCCCGGACCTACATGGCTCAAGTGCATAGCCCGGAGGCAGTCGGCAAGGTGATCGCAAATCGCCTTCAAGACGTCCAAGGATACAGGAATTCCATCCTGAATACCTAGAGCAGGCGAGGACGCCGTCCCGAGACGCGTGGGATGAGCTGCGTGCGGTCGCAGCCCGATCGAGCGGGCAGGGCTTTGTGGGCTTGGGATGGTGATCGGGCGTTTGCGGAACAGCAGTAAGCTGGTGTTAAGCTTTCGGTAACCCTCCTAAGTCGAAGACCAAAAAAGACATTGGCTTCTCGTGCCCTCCATAGATGCTAGGGCTGGCATCGAGTCGAGGAGCAAGACTACAATGGCCACCGTCCTGAACGCCTACGGCGTTGCACTCCCCTACAGCGGATCCTCGGTAAAATGGTACTCGGCCACGAATTCCGGCCCGGCACTCTATGGCAGCATCTACAACGACTCGCTCTATGGCGACGGCAACGTCAGCGTCACGATGTATGGCGGCAAGGGCGATGATATCTACTATCTGTATTCCACGAAGAACAAGGCGGTCGAGCTGGCCAATGAGGGTGTCGACACCATCTCGACCTGGATGAACTACAGGCTCCCGGCGCATTTCGAAAACCTCACGGTCACGGGCGACAAGCACTATGCTTTCGGAAACGAGCTGAACAACATCATCACCGGCGGCTCCGGCCAACAGACGATCGACGGCTTGAAGGGGGACGACGTTCTCAAGGGCGGCTCCGGGGCGGACATTTTCGTCGTCGCCCCCGGCAACGGCAGTGACCTGATCCTGGACTTCAGCGCCGACGATACGGTGCGCGTCGGGAGCTACGGCTTCACCTCCTTCGACCAGGTGCACGCCAACATGGTCCAGTCGGGAGCGAATGTCCGACTTGATCTATCCGGCAACGAGTTTCTTGTCTTCGCCAACAAGACGATCGACCAGTTCGCCGCAAGCCAGTTCGACCTGGCCTTGGACAGGTCGCATCTGCAACTCACCTTCGCGGACGAGTTCAACACACTGAACCTGCGGAATGGCTCGAGCGGCACCTGGAACACGAACTTCTGGTGGGGAGGCTCCAACGGCAGCTCGCTCACCGGCAACGGCGAGCTTCAATGGTATATCGATGCCAATTACGCCCCGACGAGTTCCGTCAAGCCGTTCAGTATCGAGAACGGTGTTCTCACGATTACCGCCGCCAAGGCCCCTGACGCTATCAAGCCCTACATAAACAACTACCAATACACGTCAGGTTTGCTGACGACGCACGACTCCTTCGCGCAGACCTATGGCTATTTCGAAATTCGGGCCGACATGCCCGAAAAACAGGGCGCGTGGCCGGCCTTCTGGCTTCTGCCGGCGGACGGCTCCTGGCCCCCGGAACTGGACGCCATAGAGATGACCGGTCAGGATCCAAACAAGCTCCTTCTGACAAGCCACACGAACGAGACGGGAACTCATACGACAGTATCCTCCACGCCCTATGCCGCGGATACCGAAGGGTTCCACAAATACGGGGTGCTGTGGACGGAAAACGAACTCGTCTGGTATTTCGACAACGTCGAAGTCGCGCATGCCCCAACGCCTGCCGACATGCACGAGCCGATGTATATGCTGGTCGATCTCGCGGTTGGCGGCATCGCGGGAACGCCCGCCGACGGGCTTGCCACACCGGCGGAAATGCAGATCGACTACATCCATGCCTACTCGTTGCACGATTGGATTGTCTAGGCGCAACCTGATGGTGGGTCGGGCAGGACACGGATTTGCGCAGCGGAGTGGCGACCGGACTCCGCGATGTCCAGATAAATATCGGGACCAGGCATAAGCATGCGATCAAGGGCGGCAACGAAGCGCGCCTGACCGCCAATCCTAGAACACGCCACCAATGCCTATGCCCGCACCAATGTCCGGCGGGGGCGCTGCTGGGCGTTGCGGGACGGCCTGCGAGCGTTTCGCGGTCTTGCGGCCGGAGCCGGTTTGCGACGGGCCGGCATCCGACGCGACCTTAGCCGGCTTGGCCTTTACGATGACCGGCTGCTTGCAAATTCTGCCGGAGCGCAGAAAGAGATCGCCGAGCAGTCCGACGGTCGGCTCCGTCGTCGACGTAACCTGTTTGGTGTTTTTGTAAT
This sequence comes from Mesorhizobium sp. CNPSo 4670, assembly GCF_057784235.1. Taxonomy (NCBI): domain Bacteria; kingdom Pseudomonadati; phylum Pseudomonadota; class Alphaproteobacteria; order Hyphomicrobiales; family Phyllobacteriaceae; genus Mesorhizobium; species Mesorhizobium sp. CNPSo 4670. The sequence continues at coordinate 110,878 of NZ_JBWJFQ010000001.1, forward strand.
AGTCGGTGAGGGCGCGGATGGAGCCGGTGCCCCAATCGCCGTCAACCTGCATCCGGTAGCAACCCAGGCGACGCAGTTCCGTCTGAATGCTGCGCGCAAGATCGCCAGCCTTGTCCTTTTCCGCTTCGCCCGGCGAAGCGCCGACAATGAGGGTTTCGAGGCCGGAGACGACGTTTTGGCGAGCGTCCTCAACGCTTTCAGTTGGCGACAGATTGGCGACCTGAGTGCCAACCGGCTCAGGTACCCCGGTTGATGGTGCGGGAATCTCGACCGACCGCAACGTCTGCCCGACGACGAGCACGGCAGTTTGCAGGTCGCTGGAGGCAAGCTCGACCTGCAATCTCTTCTTGGCGATGGGGTCGGCCAGAATTCGCGAAAGGCTTGCGCTCAACTGTGCCGGATCGAGTGCCTGCTGCTCCGTGAAATAGAACTGCTCGCGCAGGTTCGATTGATCCCACGGCACCTGACGGCCAACCGTCAATGCCTCGGTTTCGTTGCGGACGCGGATCATCATGTCGGAGACGCTCAGTCCGGGGATCTCGAGATTCTTCAGCAACGCGACGGTGAACGGGCTGTTCTCGCCGCCGCCATCGGCCGTGACATTGCCGGGCTGCGTCGCAAAGGCAACGAACGTGTTCTCACCGACGTCAACTTGCGCCAGACCATTGCCGGCACCGGCGCCGGGACCGAGCGGATTGTTGCGGCACGCGTCCAGGAATATGAATGTCTGGCGGTCCCGGCGCGCGTACCTGGCGATGACGTCATTCAGCTTGATGGCGCTGGCCACCAGTTTTTCCAGGCTTTCGGGGTCGGGCGTATCGACCGGGAGCAGGTAGTTTTCACCATTCAACTGCACGCCATGGCCGGCATAGAAAATCAAGACTGCACTGGCGGTCGGCAACTTTGCATCGGCGTCTCGAAGCAGTTTGGCGAAACCCTCGGTCGAGAGATCAGTTCCCGTCAGGACTTCGAAATTCAGCCGTTTCAGGCTCTCCGAAAGTCGTGTGGCATCGTTTGCCGCATTGGGGAGATGCTCTAGGCGGGTGCTTTGATAGTTCGAATTGCCGATGACGATCGCCAGCCGGTTGCGGGGCTGCGGCGACGGGTTCTGCTCGACCGCGGCGCGAGCGCCGGCCCAGCCAAGAAGCACGAGAAGCAGAAGCAGCGGGATGCGAAGCAGGAGTTTGTGGCAATGGGTCATATCAGTATGCCCGTTCCGGTCTGCGTCAATCCTGGTCTGCAACCTTCGAAGCGCACCCCACGCAAATACAGTCATGCCTGAGCGTATGGACCCCGTGCCGCCAAAGGCCAGCAAAAATTTATACCAAGAATCGTGTCAAAGATAGGGAAAACGGGTTTGTATGCTCTCGGATGGACTGAGGAGGACGCGATGCCGATCAAGATCAACCTTGCGCTGCCGGTTTATGGAGCAGCCTACAAAAGCGTGTTCGTTCGCAGCCTCTTCGCGGCCCTGACCCACAAGAGCCTGTCCAGCTACGCCTTCTCGCTGTCGGAAATCGAGTACACGGATATCCCGTTTTCCCGGAACTACCTGCTGACCAATTTCTACTACAACAAGCCGGATTGCAGCCACATCCTGATGATCGACAGCGACATGGGCTTTTCGCCCGATCTCATCGCGGCGATGCTGGCGCTGGACAAGCCGGTGGTCGGCACTTTGTATCCCCGGCGCCTGGTCGATCTTCGCAAGCTCCACTCACTGTCGAAACTGCCCTTCGACAAGGCCTTTGCGCGGAGTCTGGAGTTCCTCGGAACCATCATTGAACCGCGGCAGGAGATGGGCGGCTTTGTCCGGGTATCGCTATGTGGCACGGGTATTTTTTTGATTTCCCGTGACTGCGTGACGACCATAATTGAGAAACTGCCCGAAACGGTGAACCGGTCGCGCTACAGAAACAACAAATACACCGCGCAGTTCGAGAGCTTTCTGACGCCGTTTTCAAAGATCGTGACGCCGGACGTGGATTTGCCCACCGATTTTTCTTTCTGTCACCGCTGGGCGCAGCAGTGTGGCGGCGAAATATGGGCAAGCTACAATCGCAAGGTTGCTCATGCGGGAGACCTGACCGTTTCCGCGGCCTATTCTGATCTCTAAGATGTGCCCTTTGAACTGTGAACATGGGTGTAAAAAGCTCGCTTTGAGCTTTTCTATAGTGACCTTCTCGCCACAGATGGCCTTATAGTGGTCCGAGGGCGAACGTCTAACCATTGCCGCAGAGCAGCCCGCCACGTACACTCAAGGTCAAGCAAGTCGACGAGCCCCATCAGATGGGTCGGGGACCTATCTTAATTGCCTTAATTTGTGACGGTATCGATTTCTCGTAAGGTGGAGTCGAATGAGAGTGCCGCGCGAGGCCTATCAGTTGGCAGGTGTTTCGCTGCTCGCGTTGGCGGCAGCATCCACTTTCCAAATATCTGGCGCGGCAGCCTGCTCCGCTGCCGCGAGCGGCACCGCGACAACGGTCGGCTCAGGCATCTCGGCCGTGACGACGTTCGAAACGACGTCGGTCACGGTCAAGTGCACAACAACCGGAAATGTCCAGGACATCAACGGCGCATTCACGACAGGGTTCAAGGGTTACCAAGGGCAAGACAACAGCTCTTCGACTGTCATTGTCAACAATTATGACGGCAATGGCGACGACATTGTAAACATCGTTGGCGGCATCCTGGACAACATTACGGCTACGCCTGACGTAAGTGACCTGCCGCCGATAACGTCGGAGGTAACGACCACCTTGGAGCCGGGAGCGGGGACCGTCCAACTCCTTGGCGGCAACGACCAGTTTGAGATGTCATATGGGGATTTCGACGGCGAGCCATTCGGCCCCAACGTCATGGCCAATCTCAATACCGGGGCGGGCGATGACAAGGTAGTCATCCAGGCCGGCAGCATTCAGGACATCGACCTTGGCGAAGGCAATAATTCGCTGGAGATGACCGGCGGTCAAATCAACGGTTCAGTCTTCGGCGGAGATGGCATCGACACCATCACCATTGGCAGCGATACAAGCGTCGTCGATGGCGCCGGCGGCGTTGTCACCGGATCTGTTTTCACCAATGGCGGCGCCGATATCGTCACCATCAAGAACGGCGCCATAGTTTACGGCGACTCGGAAGGAGGAGGTTCTATCGGGCTTGGCGACGGCGACGACCATTTCACCATGACCGGTGGCATCCTCGACGCTAGTCTGAGCGGTGACGGAGGCAACGACACGCTGATTGTCAGCGGTGGCGCGATCCACAGCTACGTGACCGGAAACGCAGGCGACGACCAGATCACGATCAACGGCAATGCCGCGCTCGATCTCTACGTTGATGGAGATATCGGAAACGACACGATAACGGTCGGCGGCAGAGCCACCATCGGCGGCAGCATATTCGGCAACGAAGGCAACGACACCGTCAACATCAACGGCGGCACCATCGGGACGACCGCGTCTCCGGGCATCGTCGACCTCGGCGACGGCGCCGATATTTTCAACATGACCGCGGGCCGTGTAACCGGTTCGGTTTTCGGCGACGGCGGCGGCAACACCTATGACGTGAGCGGCGGTAGGATTGACGGTTCGATTTTCGCCGGCAGCCAGAACGACAAGGTCACGATCTCGGACAACGCCAGTATCGGGATCGATCTTGGTGAGGGTGGGGACGGTGTCGATTCTGTCGGCCTGGAAGATGGCAACGACAGCTTCCTGATGACCGGCGGCACGCTCGGGGGCGCCGTGAGCGGCGGCGCGGGCAATGATACGATCGATCTGCGCGGCGGCACGATAAACAGTTTCATCGAAGGCAATGACGGCAACGACCGGATTTTTGTATCCGGTGGCGTAGTAACGGGTGAAATCATCGGTGATCTCGGCAACGATACAATCACCATCAGCGGCGGAACGATCGCTGGGTCGGTTTCCGGCAATGACGGCGATGACCACGTCAACATCTCGGGCGGCACCATCGGCAGTTCGGTCAACGGCGGCACCGGCAACGATACGATGACCGTCAGCGGCGGCACTATTACTGGGAACGTAACTGGCGACGACGGCGATGATACCGTAGCCGTCTCCGGCGGAACCATCCACGGCAGTGTCAGCGGCGGTGCCGGTTTCGACCAGGTTTCAGTTTCGGGCGGCACCATCGAGGGTGGCATCGACGCAGACCACGTCCATCTCTCCGGCGGCACGATTGGCGGCAGCATCACCGGAATCGGCGCCAACACGCTGATCATCGATAATGTGGGCACGGTCGATCCGCTCAACCTTGCCGACGAGGTCCTGTTCAGCGGCACGGGAGCCAACGGCACCGTCACCGGCACCGACCTCGCTGCCGGCGGCAAGAGCCAGAACTTCACCGGCTTCGACAATTTTTCGGCCAACGCCTCCACGCTCCGCTTCAGCGGTGGCACGCAAGGCATCAACCAGCTCAATCTCGGCAACGGCTCGACGCTGTTCATCAACGGCAACGTCACCATGCCAGGTTCGATCGTCGCGACGAATTCGCTGATCGACATGACGGACGGTGCAGCCAACGACGTGTTGACGCTCGGCGGCCTCACCCTCAACGGCGCCAGTATCAGCCTCGACATCAACCAGCAGACGTTGCAGTCGGATCAACTGGTTGCCAGCGCGTTTTCGGCCACCGGCGCCAATACCATCATCGTCAATCTGCTGGGCACACCGCAATTCGCCCAGGCGACCGATATCCCGCTCATCGTCTCGACCGGCGGACCGGTTGCCGGAACCTTCAGCGTCGAAGGAATTCCCGGCACGCCGGGTTCGCTTTTCACCTATGAAATCGTAACTGGCCCGAATGGCGGCTTGTTCCTGCGGGCCACGCCGGCCAATTTCGGTATTGCCGCGGCGCCCACCAGCGCCACCAACGCCGGCGCGGTCACGGTGGCAATCGACGCCCTCTACGGCATAAACCGTGATGCTATCGATGCTGACCTCAACCTCTCGCCGGCAACCGGGGGTGCAATGGTGCCGGTTTCGTCCAGCTTTGGCGTCTTCGCCTCCGGCCAGTTCGCCCATACCGAGCATGACGGCTACGACATCAGTGGCGGTGGTTTGAATGGCCCCGGCCCAAGCTTCGATGCCAATGATTTTTCGGCCGCCATCAGCCTGGATTTCAATGCCGCCAAACACTTCCAGTTCGACAATGAGTATGGCCTGAACCTCGGCGTTTTCGCCGGCTATGCCTCGACCGATGTCAACCTCGGCGGGTTCCGGGGATTTGACGCCATCGGCGAAGGCACCAACAAGGCCGGCATGTTCGGCGGCTACGCGCTGTTCCGCAAGAACTTCAACTACGCGCTGGTCTCCGCTTCCGGCTTCATCGGCGGAAGCGATGTGACGAACGGCGTGCTCGGCACCACCGGCAGCTATGACACCCAGGGCTATGCGGTGACGGCATCGGTCGGCCACATCTTCAAGCTGAGCGAGCGTACCCGTTTCGATCTGCGTGGCGGCCTGCTTGGCGTTTCGTTCCGTGGTGATCCCTACACCGACAGCGGCGGCAACGAGTTCGGCAAGAGCCGGCTTTCTTTTGGCGCGATCAAGTTCGAGCCCGGCATCTATGGCGATTACACGCTGAGCAACGGCATGGTGATCAGCCCCTATGCGCGGGGCGAATTGCAGCAGCGTTTCGGCTACAAGAACACGACCGAAATCGACACCAGGGAGATCGACTTCGACGATGCGGATTTTTCCGCCGCGCTGTCGACCGGCTTCAACCTGAAGATGTCGGAGTTGACCACCGTCAACGGCGAAGTCCGTGGCAAGGCTTCGTCCGACAGTTCCACCGTCGGTGCAAAGCTCGGAGTGAAAATCGCCTTCTAGCTAATGCATGTCGCCCAAAGTAGCCCCGGTTTTGGAGAACGACATGCATAAAACAAAGACCTAAAGCGCGTCGTCTGAATCCATTCAGACGACGCGCTTTCGTGTGGCGGATCCGAAATTCGTGTCACCTGGAAATGGCGCGCCGCGCAATCAGCAGATGCTCGCCAAGCGAGAGCAAGTGTTCTATGCTCTCCATCGACACCGCATGGTCGTGATGTCGATACGGAAGTCTGTTGTCATAGGCAGGGGGGTTCCATGTTCGAAGTCGTCGGATTCTGGTGGAAATCACGGTCAAGAAGTTGGCTCGCCATAGAGACGCTTGGCTTGATCGTTGCGCTTTCCGTGTTGCTTTTGCCCGGACTGGGAAGCGCGAACGCACAGCCGAACTGGACGCTCGATCCGACCGCTTCGGTACTCACCTATCAGTCGGTCAAGAAGAACACGATCGTCGAAACCAACAAGATCAGGAATATTTCCGGCAGCCTCAGTTCGGCGGGCGATGCCAAGGTCTCCTTCGACCTCAATTCGGTCGATACAGGGGTCGACCTTCGCAATGTCCGCATGCGGTTCCTTTTCTTCGAGACATTCAAATTTCCGACCGCTGAATTGACCGCGAAGGTGGATCCCGCGGCGTTTGCCGACCTCGCGACCAAGCGGCGCGTGAAGGCCGTTCTTCCATTCCGTCTCAACCTGCACGGGGTCGACAAGGATCTCTCGGCCAACATCGTGGTGACCATGATTAGCGACAACATGGTGTCGGTCGCGTCGGAGGCTCCTGTTGCCGTGCATGTGGAAGATTTCGGGCTGCTGCCGAACGTCGACAAACTCCAGCAGGCGGCCAATGTGACCAATATTGTTCCGACGGCTTCGGTGTCGTTCGATTTCGTGTTCACCGCTGACGGCAGCAAACCTGCCACTGTGCAAACCGTCGTGGCGAGTGCTGCCGACGTCGGCCCTGTCGCCACCGATGCGGCGAAGACCAACTTCAGCGACGAGGAGTGCCTCAACAGGTTCGCGGTGCTGTCGCGCACCGGAGCTATCTACTTTCGAACGGCGAGCGCACGGCTCGACAGCCAAAGCCGCCCGCTGCTCGCGGAGGTCGTCGGTGTCGTTGGCAAATGCCCGGGCCTGAAGGTCGAGGTTTCCGGACACACCGATTCCGATGGGTCGCCTGTCGAGAACAAGCTCTTGTCGGAACGCAGGGCCCAGGCCGTTGCCGACGCCATCGTCGCCGCGGGCATACCTCGCACGCAGATCACGGCGACCGGCTACGGCGAGGATCATCCGGTTGCCGCCAACGACACGCCGAAGAACAAGGCGCTCAATCGGCGGATCGAGTTTTCCGCCACCAAGCTCGTCAACTGAGGAAGGATCTGTTGTCCCGGTGAGTTTCGATCTGATTGCCCGTTGCGGTGGCCTTATGCGCGGCATCGGGCTTGTCGCGCTGGCACTGCTTTTGACTTTGTCGGCTGCCAGTGCCGAACGCCGTGTTGCGCTGGTCCTTGGCAATTCCCAGTATCAGCATGCACCGGCGCTGACCAATCCGGTACGCGACGCGCAGGCCATGGCCGAACGCCTGAAGAGCCTGGACTTCGAAGTCGTTTCCGGCTTCGACCTGACCAAATTGCAGACCCAGACGACGATTGCACAGTTTGCAAAGCAGGTTCGCGGCGCCGATATCGCCCTTTTCTTCTATGCCGGCCACGGGTTGCAGGTTTCAGGCAGCAACTACCTTCTTCCGGTCGATGCAGCGCTTGAGGACGAGACCTCGCTCGACTTCGAGGCGGTGCCGGTGGATTTCGTTCTGCGGCAGATGTCGCGCGAGACCAGCATAAGGTTGATTTTCCTCGATGCCTGTCGTGACAACCCGCTTGCCGAGGTGCTGGCAAAGACCGCCGGCGTCAAGGGAGCAAAAAGCGGCCTTGCCGAAATCCCGATCGAGAACGGTGGCGCCGGCACGCTTGTCGCGTTCGCCACCAGTCCCAGCCAGGTGGCCTATGACGGATCGGGCGAACATTCGCCGTTCGCTTCGGCGCTGCTCGCTCATATGGGCGAAGCCAATGTTTCCATCACCGAAGCGATGAACCGCGTCACCGCCGATGTCTTCAAGGCAACCGCCGGCAAGCAGCGTCCCTGGATCAACGTCTCGCTCACGACCGAGGTCGTGCTGCACAAGATCGATCTCAACGCGCCGCTGATCGTCGGCGAGGCGACCGCTCCACAACCGGAAGGTGGCTCGGAGGTGCGCAATGCCACGGCAAATCCGTCGGGCTCCGGCGACGACGCCCAGCTGGCACTCAATGTGCTGCGTCAGAAAATCCCGAAGCTTGCCTCGGACGATCCTATCTTTTTCAACCACCCTATCGATTTCGGTGATCCCGAAATCGACGGCAAGAGCATTGCCGAGCTCATCAAGAGCAAGCCGCGCTTCAGCCCGGTGGAGGGATTGGACAAATCGGTATGGGAGGGCAAGCACTGCGACGGCTGCCACCAATGGAACGAGGAGCGGCTGTGCGAACAGGCGAAAAATTTCGCCGCTAACGACGTGTCTGTCTTGCGCCTGCAGCATCCGCTTGGAACGCGTTTCAAGGTGGCGCTGGCCAAATGGGCACAAGGCGGCTGCAAGTAAGGCAGGACGGGTGACGGATGCTCTGACGCTCTAAATTAATATGCATCCGCTGATTGGCGCAGCGCCTCGATCTCGGCCATCTGAATGCCCATCTCGACAAATGCCGAAAGAACGGAAAACCGGTCCGCGAGTGCGACACGTGCCAGTCCGGCCAGAATCCCGGCATTGACTGCATGGGCGGCAGGAAAGGGTTGCAAGGCCGATGCCATCGTCGCGGCCCTGGCCGAACCATTGTCACGCCATCCCGCGGCCAGGGCAATCCAGCCGACCGGTGTTGTTGGCGGTGTCGCCGCGGCTGTGCCGACGGCTGCCCGTAGGTGGGGACTGTCCGGTTCACCCACCCAGTCGCGGACAAGCGCGAGCAATTCGTGATCGCTCTCATCAAACAGGTCGGTCAGATGGCTCAGGCATTCATGGGCCCACCAGACCGCGGCCCGCTCGGGAAGCAGGTAGGCACAGAATGTAATCGCTTCCTCGGGAACGCGCCCGGCGAGGAGGCCGCGGCAAAACTCGATCGGTTGCTGTTCGGTTGGAGGGGTTCTCATGTCCCGGGCAATAGCGGGACAAGCAATGAAAAGATCCCGTGCCGTTTTGAATCGGAGCCCGTTGGCCATGACCGCCACGCTTTCATCGAGGAGCTTTGGCCACTCAAGCCCCAGGCGCGGCGCGGGTCAAGTCTCAACCCGTGACGCGGCAACAACTCTCGGCATTGTCGTGCCCCCAGCGCGTTTGTCGACAGACAATTGCCTGGGAATTTGGTATGATCGCAGCCGCTCGAAATCTGGTGCTCAAACAGGAGGAGCCGCTATGCAGTGGAGCAGTTCAGCCTTTGTGTTGGCGGTCGTGTTTTGCTCGACCCACGCTTTCGCCGACCCCGTTCAGAAATCAGAAGACATTGTGAAGTTTTTTGCCGGCGCGGCCGATCTCGGCAAGTCGCGAGGAATTTGTGTCGGCTCCGAGGAGGAGTGCAAAAGCAAGAGCAAGACAAGTGACGCGCCCGAAGGGAAAACCGGCCTCGACATGATGATCAATTTCGGCCTGGATTCGGCCGAACTTGACACGACTGCGCGCGCTGAACTCGGCGAGTTCGCCAAGGCCCTGAAGGACAACCGGTTGAGCAAGTTCAACTTCGTCGTCGAAGGCTACACCGACGCCACCGGCACGGTGCACTACAATGAGGGCCTGTCACAGCGACGAGCGCAATCGGTGGCAGCCTTCCTGACGGCCAGCGGCATCGAGACGGCACGGCTCAACGCGATCGGCATGGGTGAACAGAATCCGCGCAGCCCCAATCCGTACGATCCGGTGAACCGCCGCGTGGAAATGCGGATAAAGACGCAATAGCCGCCCAAAACCACGGCGGTTCTTCGAATGTCGGCTGTCAGTTCTTGAGCACGCCGCCCACGACCACACCGGTGCCAAAAATCAGCGCCTTGGTGAGGAAGTCGTTGTTGTCCTGGCGCGGCGGAAGATAATCCCCCCGCGCTACGGTCTCACGGTTGCGCCGCTTCTGAACAACCTTCTGTTGCTTGCGGGGCTTCTGCGCCACCGGCCTCGGCGTGCTGACCTTCTGCACCACCTGCTTTTTCGGCTGCGCCGCGCGGGCTTGATCGGCGGCGTATCTGGCGCGCACGCCTTCCATCATCGGATCTGTCTGGATCACGAGGAACGCAAGTTGCTCGCGCGTCAGATAGCTGGTCTGTGGGAGACCGTTCCTCGCTTGCCAGAGGCCGATCGCCTGACGGGTCTGTGGGCCCATGTTTCCGTCGATGCGCCCAAGTTCATTGCCCAACGCTTCGATGCGCAGTTGCAGGTCGATGCGCCCCTGTCGATCGAGGCCGATTGCACTTTCCGTCAACTCCGTGCCCGGTGTCTGCTCCATCGCGTCCGGAACGCCGACCGAGGTGCGCACGGTCGAACCGGAACTGGCGTTCGCCTGGTCCGTATCGAGTGCCGCGACCTGCCGGTTTTGGGCCGGTGGGTCGTTCAATTCGTCGATGCTCAACCGGGCCACGGTGGCGAAGCGACCGTTCGGAAACTGGTCGAGATAGGCCTCGTAGAACGGGATGGAACTGCGCTTGGAAGCCTCGTCCCAAAGGCGTTGCTCGACTTCCCAGGAAGGCGGATCACTGGCAGCAGGGACAGGAGCGGATGTCGCCGCGGCGCTCGATGCGCCGGCCACGACGGGATGTGCAGCAGGCGCCGCTGGCGCGACGGGTTTTCCCAGGAAGACCTCGCGTCCGAGCGATGCGTTGTGCCAGGGCCTCTGGCGACCTTGCGTGGTTTCGGTCACTTCGCCGCGCACGCGCGTCAGCGCGCCCTGGATTTCGACGCCGGGTTCGGTCAGATGCCTGGCGAGCGCCGTCGAGTAAGGACTGTCGACCCCGTTGCCGTCGAAAGCGATGGCGCCGGGATCTGTTGCGTAGGCAATCAGGAGGCCGCCGGTTCCGATGCCGTCCGATTTTGCTTCGACCGGCGCCAGACCGGTACCCAATGAGGTGGAGCGGCTCTTCGGCATCGAGGCGGCCAGCGTTCTTGCCAGCGGATTGTCGCGGCAGGCATCGAGGATGATGACGCCGACCGCCGGGTCGGGCGGCAACGCAGCCATGAAGTCGTCGATCTGAATGGTACGGGTCTTGAGATAGGCCGGCGACGTCAAGTCGGCGTCGACCGGTATCAGGTAGTTCTTGCCGTCGACCTGCATGCCGTGACCGGCATAGAAAATGACCGCGAGGTCCGCGTCATAGGATTGTTCGGTAAACCGGCTGATCAGGCTGTGCATGCCTTGATTGTCCTGGTCGACCCCTTCGATCACCTCGAACCCGGCATTGCGCAGCGTCGATGCGATGAGATGGGCATCGTTGGCGGGGTTGGGCAAGGTAACCGCATGGACATAATTGCTGTTGCCGATCACCAAAGCGACGCGCTTGGCGGTGGGCGCGGCAGCCTCCGCGCCGGCGGCAGCCTGGGCGCCGAATGCGGCAAGGAAAAGCAGGATAATTCCGCTCAGATTGACGGCGAACGCTTTCATGGATCAGCCCTCCGCCCACCGGGGCGCGCTGTTGATGTCTGCACATGCCAAGTTTCGTCAGCGACAGAGTCGCCTGTGCCAAAAATGGCTCCTGGGCGTATGTGATCCTGACCGCAGTCCTGGTTCACAAACGGCCCGAAAAAATTTGTCTACGGCATCACTTGGCAGCGGGAATACCTGAGCGGCGCGTGCCGCGCGACGGCTTCAAAGCGTATTCTGTGCCGAGCTTATGAGGGCGGTGATGGCCTGCTTGTATTTTTCGAACTCCGGCGATGTCTGGCGGATCTCGGTGGTCGTTGTCTGTGGGCCGGCGTCAGTGGCCAGACGGCTCAGCCTTTGGCCCATTTTCCTTTCGGCCCAGTCCACCACGTAACTGGCTGTCTTGCCGGTGAGGAACGGGTTGGCCTGGATGACGGCCGACCCGAGCACAGCGCTCAGCTGCGCCGAACCCGTCGCCGACAGCACCTGATGTGCGCCTTCCATGCCCAGAAAATGACAGAGATACAGCCGGCCGGCCGTGATCTGGTGGCCGCGCGCCCGAAGATAGGCCTCGCCTTCGCGCGCCAGATTGCGCACCATCTCACGCGAGATCGTGGCGTCGTAGCGCAGAGCGAGCAGGTCGGCGGTCGACAGCGTGCGCGCCAGTTCCGGGCGGTAGGTATTCATCATCCTGATCCAGGTCTTGGTTATGAACTGGCCGGCGCCGGTCGCTGAAGAGTTTGGATTCTTGGCGCGAGCGCTGCCACCACTTTCGACATGCACGATACGGTCGGTGAGCGTTTCGACGGCGGAATCGTCCGAAGCGATCGCGGTAACCGTGCCCAGAGGGTCGATGGCCTCACCGTTCTGATAAAGTTCGAAATGCAGGTGAGGCCCGGTCGAGAGGCCGGTGGTACCGATGTAGCCAATGATGTCGCCAGCTTTCACCTCGGTGCCGACACCGGCCGCTATGGCAAATTTCTGCATATGCGCATAGCGCGTCTCGCGCCCGTTTCCATGCGAGATCTTCACCAGATTGCCATAGCTGCCGCCATCGCCCTGGAAGGTGATCTCGCCATCGAAGGCCGCTTCGATCGGCGTGCCGACGGGCGCCGCCCAGTCGACGCCCTTGTGGATGCGAACGGTCCCGAGGATTGGATGCTTGCGTGGCCCGAAGGTGGAGGTCATGACCCCGTTGACCGGCGTGACCATGCCGTTGGTGACTGTCAGCGAACGAACCAGATCGTCACCCGTGACGCACGCAAACTGGCCGTCGCTCTGCTGGAAGACGAAACAGTCGAGGCTCTTTTCGGTGCCCTGGACGCCCACATACAGCACTCGCCCGGCACCTTCCTTCTTGCCGCGCGGCGTCTGCGAATAGATCAGCACAAGACGCTGGTCCTCGCTTGCAAAGGCGTCCAGGTCCTGTCCTCTCGAGAGATACATGATCGCTTCGCCGATCACCCCGGTCGGAACACTGTTGCGGGCTGCTGTCGAGTAGATCGCGTCGAGCAGACGGTACTGCCTTTTGTGTGTGCCTTCCGCCTGTGCGCCCGAATAGTTGAACAGATCCTCGCGGACCCAGGGATCGACGCCCGACACGAACGCGCCCGCGGCATTGCGCGTCAGCGTGCCGACAAACACGTTCTTGGCATAGATCGAAACCTGCATGAGGGACATCGTGGTCGTCTCGCGCGTCGGCCTGAAACCGCGCATGGCAACGACATAACCCGGTTCCAGACCGTCCCGGTTGAAAAGCGCCTTCAAGGCCTCGCCTGCCAGCTTGGCATCGTCGGCGGAGAAATGTGCATCGAGCGCAACGCTGTCCAGGCTGCGGTCGTTGAGGATCTTCACGAACGTGTCTTCGGTCGCCTCGAACCGCTGGTACTCATTGGTGACGACTGCGACGCTGGTGTTGTTTTCGATCTGGGTCTTCTGGAATGCGGGAAGGGCGGCGTCGCCCGCATCGATCGTTTCACCCCAGCCGGCTTCGGGATCGTCGGCATCCGCCTTCTGGTCCGAAGCTGGCGCGGGTTCCCCCGCCGCGGGCGATGGCTCAAGATCGTTCTGCAGATCGCCGGTTGGCGCGGCAGTGGTCTTTCGCTGCGCCTGGAAGAAGGCGAAATCCTCCTGCGTCGACGGTATCGTCGTCATGAATTTTTCGCTGGCGCTAAGCATGACGTCGGACAGGATTTCGATCTGGGGCGAAACGTCGGCTTGATCGAGTTCCGCCGGGCGCGGGACCACGCGGCCCTTCGTTGCGGCGCCGGCATCGGGCGCGAGCGTGATCCACATCGGGTCCCCGGCCAGGTCGATAATGGCGGGCACGTAGACGGACGCATCGGCCGGCACATCGTCCACGCCTTCGACCGCATGCAACTCCTCGTCTTCGTCGCCGAACGACCAATAGTCCGCGGTGAGGTAGAAACCGCCGGCGATCGAAAGCAGGACAACCACTGCGAGGCCGGCCAGGAGCCTGCGCCAAAGCGTGCGCCTGCGAAGGGCAGCGCGCGCCTGCTTTTTCTGCCTGAAGCTCGTGTCGATATTGTGCGTCACGGATTGCTTCCAGTCAGGAAGAAGGTCCACCGCGGCTGTTCAAGCGTATCGACTTCGAGAAATTGCGCCGCTATATGGCCGCTCTGCCAGCATTCGTCGATGCCGCGTATCGAGAAACGCCGGCGCTCGATGCACATTTCGGTCGATCCGGTGAGGATCGCATGGCCGAACACGTCCGTTGCATAGATGTAGATGTAGCGGTTCGTCAGTTCCTCGCGGATGACGTTCACGCATTGATTTGCGCCGATGGTCCACCAGCCGTCGGTCTGGTCCGCATTGTCGACCTTCTGGCCGACGGCGAGATTGACGACGTCAAGCGTCTGGTTGCAGACCGTGAATTCGGCGCGCGCCTCGCCGGATGACAGCACGGCCAGCAGTGCGGCGCCTGACAAGACCGCAAGCCTCATGCGGCCCGTCAGGGCGAGCAGGGCGGGTCGAATCGGACCACGCTGCTTTATCGGCAGGTCGGCAGACGATTGCGGCGAACACGAGCGGCGGCGTTCCATCGGGCGCCCATGCTATCCGCCGAGCCTGAAATACTTGGCGGTGGCTGAGAACTGAGATCCGTCGGTCTCGATTTCTTCGAGAATCTTGGGGAGCAGCACTGAGGCTGGTGTGGGCGTGGAGAACGCAGCCGCCCGAATATCCTTGGGGCCGGTGATCACCATTATGATCTGCGGCACCGCCTTTCCGGCGGCCTGGTCGGCGGCGCCGAGACCGATCGGGATTCTGAAGGTGACCTTGTCCGGTTTAACGACGACACGCTCGTCGAGATTGAACACCATGCCTTTGTGATCGATCAGCAGCACGCTGGAAATGAGCCCGCCACGCGTCACCAGCGTGCCGCTGATCGGCGTACCGTTCGGTACCGATGTCCGATCGAGAACAAGCTGCGGCTTGTCGGCCGCGGTCTGCCCCAGAAAGCGCAGAAAGTTGGTGACTTCGCATTGGCTTGGTTCAATGAGGCGGACTTGGATATCCGGCTCTACATGGAATCTTGCCTGGAAATCGCCAAGCATCCGCTCGAATGGCTGAACCTCCGTTCCAAATCCTTCGATCGCGGCCGCCTTGTCGGTTGCCGACGTCATGGTGGCATAGAAACAGTCGCCGCCGCCGAAGTCGCGAACCCAGGAGACTCGTTGCGCGATGTCGTCGACGATCGGCGGAACCTCCGGCTTGGGCACCTCCAACACGACGACAGGCTGGTCAGGCTGTTTGGCTACCGGTGACGCAGGCTTTTGGCTCTCGGCGTTCACGACATCCGGCTGGCTTGCAGTGGGCTTGGGCGCCGGCACGGTCGCCTCTGGCGCCGGCACGGTCGCCTCTGGCGCCGGCTCGGTCGCCTCGGGCGCCGGCTCGGTCGCCTTGGGCGCTGCCGGCGGGCTGATCTGTGGCTCGGGCTTTTGGCTCTCTACGACATCTGGCTGGGCCAGCGGCGGCGTCGAGACCTTCTCGGTTGTTGGCGGGGCCGGAGCGGTCGAGACAGGCGGCGGAGCCGACGTTTGACTGTCGCTGGCCATCGTATCGGGCTGGACTGCCGGCGACGCCTTTTCGGGTGGCGGCTGCGCGGCCGTTGCGGATGGCTTCGGGGGTTCTTCGGTCTGCGAGGGGGCTTCGGCGGGCTTGGCCGGCTGCGGCTTTTGGGCTGCCGCGGCATCTTGCTGGTTTTCAGCCGGTGGTGCGCTGGCCTCCGGCTGCACGGGCGGAACTGGCTTTGCCGGCTCAGGCGCGGTCGCGGCATTGTCCGTGGGTGCCGGCTTTGACGTTTCTGGTGCGGGCTTTGAAGGCTCTGGTGCGGAAAGCGATGGCTTGCCGGCCGTCCGCATCGCTGGCGTCATGAAGCCGCTGAGATACAGGCCCGCGCCGGACGCGACAGCCAGCGTCGCCAAGGCAGCGAGCGCGATGGTTCGGGTCTTTGTGGATTTTCCAGGGACATCGGCCGTGACCGGGCGTGGTGAGCCGGCGAGCGCCGGAGACCGCGGTTGGGACAAATGCGCCGGCCGCACATGCGGGACGAAGGGCTGCCCACCTGAACCCGTCGCCGATGCTGCGTCGTGCCTCTCGACGTTGGATGGCCGGCCCTGGGTCTTGGTGGCGGGCGAAAGGGTTTCCCCGGTTCGCGGCAAAGCCGGCCGATCGCGGGGTGTGACCGAAGTCGGCGGCGTTGTCTCCTCACTATCGTCACGCGTCATCCTGGCGATTTCAGCCATGCTGATCGGCCGGTCTTGCGGATCCGGTTGCAGCATGGCTTCGACAATGTCGCGAAAATCGTCGTCGATGTCGGAGAGGTCAGGCACCGTCCGACGCTTTTCGATGACCTCGAACTGCGACCCGCTCATGTCGATCGGCTTGCCACGCAAGGCGGCCACCAGCACCAGTCCCAGACTGTAGATGTCGGACTGTTCGCTGACGTCGCCGCTGTAGAGCCCGAGCTGTTCGGGTGAAACGTAGTTGTACTTTCCCGCGAATTTTCCGCCGATCAAGGTCTCGCCGCCCACGGTCGCCGATCGTGCAATGCCGAAATCGATGATCTTTGCGCGGTCGACCCGTCCCCCCGGCAAGATGATGTTGTCCGGAGAGAGGTCGCGGTGTATCGCGCCCGCCTGATGCACCGCGCTCAGTCCGGACGCGAGGCGATGGCAGAGCTTGCGCACCTCTGCCGTCGGCATCGCGCCACGTCGCATGATGTCGAACAGCGACTCGCCGTCGACGAATTCCATGGCAAGGTAGGGACGGCCGATCCCGGGATCGATCGTGAAGACGTGATACCGCACGACCGCATCATGCGACAGGCGATTGAGGATCAATGCCTCCTTGCGGAACAGGGAAAGGATCGTCTGGTCACGGGCGAACTCGGGCAGGACGATCTTGATCGCGACGTGGTCGCCGGTCTGGATGTTATGGCCACGGTAGACCTCCCCCATGCCACCGAATGCGATCCGCTCATCAAGCTCGTATATGCCGCTGAGTTGCGTGCCTACGGCGGTGTTGGCCATGCCCCCCGATATTCGCGTCTTGTCGTCGGCGCTCATCGGCCTCAACCCCCCGCTTTGTAGAGATCTGGACGTGGCGATTGCCCATCGCGCCCGTCGCCGATCTTCACAAGCACGATCGTCACATTGTCTGTGCCGCCACGCGCCAGCACCGTTTCCAACAGTTTTTCGCAGGCCGCTTGAGGTGTCGCGGACACGGTCGCCGCCTCGATCTCGGCGTCGGTGACATGCGCCGTCAGCCCATCGGTGTTCAGCACAAAAATGTCCCCCGGCATGATTTCGCCTTGCTGGAAATCGATGACGATCTCGTCGCTGACGCCGACCGCATGCGTGATGACATTGCGGCGCGGCCAGGTGCGCGCTTCGCTTTCGCTGATCATGCCTCTGTCGACGAGCTCCTGAACTTCGGTATGATCCTTCGAGATCTGCGAGATCGAGGCGTTGCGGATCAGATAGACGCGGCTGTCACCCGCCCACAGGCAGGCAAACCGCCCGTCCATCGCCAGCAGGGCGGCAACAGTGGAGCCGATGGTTATGCCGCGAGATTCGGATATGCCGCGGATCTCGGCATTGGCCCTGCTCAGCCTGTCCTCGAAGCGCGCCCGAAGATCAGGTGCGGAGCTGGCAATGCCGATCGTCGCCAGATGATCGACGATACTGGCCGAAGCGACCTCTCCCGCGTCATGTCCACCCATTCCGTCGGCTACCACCCAGAGACCAGTTTGTGGCTCGACCAGATAGTTGTCTTCATTGAGCTCACGGACACAGCCTTTGTGGCTTACCCCGAAGCTCTCAAAGGGAAGGGCGACAGTGTTCACTTTGCCACCAAGCGCTTCTCAAGCGTCCTCTGCGGCGCACTTTCAGGCGCTCGCTCGTGTTACTTTGCCACAGGCTCGAACATTAAAGTATCGAAAACTAAGGTCTCTGCGTGGTCTGCGGATCCCCATCTCAAAACGCTTTCGGACAGCTGAACCCGGAAAGCGCGGGGAGCAAGAAGGGGTTGGTGCCGGAGCCTGCCTGGATCGTATAGGCAACGTCGCGGCCGCCGATCACGAAGCGTGCTTGCATGTTGCTGTCGCTGCCGGTGATGGCAGCCTTGTCGAGAAGTCGCTTCAGCGCCCACGGCCCTTCGAACTTGATGGCGGATTCGCGGCCTGGCATTTCCGGCGTCAGGCTTAGACTGGCCGACGCGGACGCCGTGCCGACCGGCCAGGTCACCGTGCTTGGCGCGTTACCCGTCTGGTTGCTCTGGACGATCTGACCATCGACATCGAGTATCGCCGTATCGGCGTCGCCATGCAGCGAGAATGGGGTGAAGGTGACGCTGACCAAGGGCACCGAACCGCCCGATGGAAAGAAGGCGCTGCGGATGTCCGCCGCCAGCTGGAAGTCTCTCAGGGTCGATTTCGACAGGTCGCGTCCGAAGCGCGCATCCTGTTTCCAGCTCCAGTCCTGGCCGGTCATGTCGATGAGCGATGCGAGGTTTTGTGCGAAGAACCGGTCCATCAGCCCGCCCGGCGCGAAAAGTTTCGCGAAATCCGCCATGGCAACATCCTCGGTGCCGTCGCTGGCGAAGGGATAACGGCCGTTGATCGCCGCCTCACAGGGAGCCGTGACCGTCTGGTCGAGCATCTGGTTCAAGTTTGCCACCGAGGTTTCGGCGACGTTGCCTTCAAACTCATCTGCCGTCGCGTTGACCATCCGACCGAGTTGCTTGGGCAGACGCGAGACATTGGCGCGAAGGGTGGCTATCTGCAGCTGCAGGTTCGTGTTGACGCGCTCGGTCTGCGAAGGAACTTCGGCCGCCAGTTGCAGGCTCTGATAGATATCGCTGAAGTTCTGGGTCAGGGCATCGATTGGGCGGTGTCCGGCGGGGCCGTTCACCAGGGCCTGGAAAGGTCTGAACTGCGCTTCAATGTTTGCACCCGGATTCAGGTTCTGTGTGTCGGCCGCCCTTGTGCCGGCGCGACTTTGCGATTTGCCACTGGCGATTTGTATGCCGATGCGGGCCAGACCCTTGCCCATATCTGCGGTGTTCTGCGGCTGGTTCTGGGCCGTACCTGCTTCGATATCGGCGCCAGGACCGTTGCCGTCACCAGGGTCTCGCGTCAGCGCTGTTTCGTTGGCGATCGCCGCAAAGAGCTGGTTTATCGGCGAGGTCGGCGAGGCGGCGGCAGAAAGCGCGATGTAGTGCGGCTTGTCCGCCAGCATCGCTTTGAACTTCAACTGGTCGAGGATGCTGTTCCACGCGGCTGCGAACTCCTTCCCGTAGCGATCGAGAAGTTCGGGGCCGAGCTTGAGCAATTGCTGATTGATGTCGCCTTGTTCACCGCCGCCGCCGAGAACCCATTGCTCGTCGACCAGCATCTGCGCAATGCGCGAAAGTTGCCGGAGATAGAAGGTGTGGAAGCCAGCATAGGTGTAGATACCGGGAACACGAAGGCCTGACAGATCGCTGCCGTTGATGCGCTCGAACAGCACTTGCGCTTCCGGGCCACCTTTCAGGGAAACAGAAAAATCCTCCAGTGCTGCCGCGTATGTCGCCGACCTGATCAATGCGGAAGCCCGATCGGCAAGGCTCATGCGCCCGAGAGAACGTTGAGCGCCTTCGACAAGCGGCTGGTTAAGTTCGAAAACCGGATCATAGGCGTCGTCCAATGCCAGCATGGCGCGTAGGTGCTTTTCGAGTTGCTCCCGTCCTTCCCGGTTGTTTTCGCCTGGATATCGGTTCTGCTCCCAATCCTGCTTCATCCAGGAAACGATCAACGCGTCATCGACCTTCGGCGCCTTGCCGCCAAGCATCAGATAGATTTTCAACGGTTCGTAGAGCGCGACGGGATCGGCCATCTTGGCCTGGATCGTCCGCTCGGTCTGGATCAGCAGGCGCGATCGGAACATTCGTTCCAGCCCTTGCCGATAAGCCGTTTTGGATGCCGAAAGAAGTCTCTCCCGCTGACTGAGGCCGAACGTCTCCTCGATCGGTGTCGGCAAGTCACCGGTTTCGAACCCGGCCGGCAGATCGCGCAACTGGTCGAGCGGCCCGATGACGTTTTCGAGGTCGACATCGGTGACCGTCGTGCTTTCGAGCAAGGGTGCCGCCGTTTGGCGGTACTGGCCCATGGCCAGACTTGTGGAGGCGATCAGCGACCGGTTGGCCGCGACGCTCAGGCCGAGCGTACCCAGTGCAGCAGCAGCGACCAAAGCTATTGCGCCGAGGCCGCCAAATCTGGCGATCGCTGCGCGCCTTGCAGCCGCTTTGTCGTACGAAACCCATCCGGATTCGGCAAAAATGACGTTCGTCAGAAGATCATGCAGAAAGAAGCTTTTGCCGGTTCCGGAAAGGTGAGGGCGGGAGTTGCTGCCGAAATCGCGGCCGATTGCCCCCAGCACCTGATCGATCGGCGTTCCCTCTTGCGTGCCTGACGAAAAATAGAGTCCACGCAGGCTGACATTCACCTGGCTGCGGGTCGGGTCGAACAGGCCGGCGACAAAACCGGTAATTCGCCCCCGTAGCGCGCCGAACTGCGCCGGAAAGCCAAAGATGGAAATGCGCGTGACCGGATCCGCCTCGTCCTGGAGGCGGTCGGCCATCTCGTCTGCCAGTCGGTTGGCCAGCATGTCGAATTCGGCGGGAGCCTCGGCGGCCATGTTCCTGTCGCGCTCCGCCGTCTGGAACGTCGCGCCCCACACTTTTCGCCTGCGCGGTTCGTCGAAATCGCCGAAGTAATCCATGAACCCGGAAACAAGATCGGCCTTGGTGAAAAGCAGGTAGACTGGAAACTGGATTTTCAGCGTCTCGTGGATTTCCCTCAGGCGGCTGCGTATCTCGGCGATGTGGGCGTCGAGCTGCTGATCGTCGAAGCTCATCAGATCGGCAAGGCTGATGGCCAGGATGACGCCGTTTATCGGTTGTCTGGTGCGGTACCGCTTGAGCAGCGACAAGAAGGCGAGCCAGCTCTTCCTGTCGCTCTCGGCATGGGAGTCCTGCGTCGTGTAGCGTCCGGCGGTGTCGATCAGCACGGCCTGGTCGGTAAACCACCAATCGCAGGAGCGTGTTCCGCCAACGCCAGCCACCGGCTGGGCATCTCCCGAACCGGCAAGCGGAAAGTTCAGACCCGAATTGACCAGGGCCGTTGTCTTGCCGGCACCCGGCGGGCCTATGACGACGTACCAGGGGATCTCATAGAGGAAGTTGCGCTTGCTGCCTGACCGTTTGAGCGCCGCCACGGCCTCATTCATGCGAGCTTCCAGCACCCGCGAATCGTCATCGCGGTCATCATTGCGTGCAACGACGGTCTCGAGTGCCTTTTGCGCCTTTCTCGCTTGCCAGAAGCGCAGCCCGTAGAACAGCGCCAGAGCCGCCACGATCACGCCAATGATGGTAGCGCGCAGCCAGGGAGGTCCCAGCGGGCGGGTATCTGCGAAGCGGATCAATGGCCCGCCAAACCACACTGCGGCCGCGAAGCCGGCCAGCGCGATAAGGCTGAACATCCGCAGCAGCCAACGCGTCATGGGCGCTTCCAACAGGCCGTGCTCACAATGTTTCCTCCCTGGGGATCATCACATCGACACGGCGGTTCTTGGCACGGCCTTCCGGCGTCGCATTGTCGGCGATCGGTTCGTCCTCGCCCTTGCCATCGACTGTCAGTCGCGAGGGATCGCTGAATTTCGGTGCCATCATCGTTTCGACAGCCTTGGCCCGGGCGACAGAAAGGTCGAAGTTGGATTTGAACGGGCTCGACTTTCGCGGTTTCACATTATCCGTGTGGCCGACGATCCGGATTGGCCCGGGCTCGGGCTGCAGCGCCGCGGCGATGTCGGCGGCAATGGGCTGGAATTCCGGCTTCGCCTCGGCCCTGCCGGACTGGAACAGCAGGACATTGTTGATTTCCACCACGATGAAGTTGCCCTTTGTGCCGATGGTCAGTCCGCCGCCTTCGACTTCCTTCGCCAGTGCCGAACGAATGCGATCAATCTGCACGGTGGCTGCAGGTGGGGTGGCTTTCACCGGCTCGGCCAACGGCGCCACGCTGGCGCGCTCGATGGCGACTGGTGTCGATGGGTTGAGTGCCAGCAATTCACCGGCGGCGGCGTCGCCCTCGTTGGTGATGAAGATCCGCAATGCGAAGAACGCCGCTGTCAGCAGCGCCGTTGCCGCTGCCGCAACGACCCAGAGCGGCAGGCGGGCCGACGGCTGCGCCATCGTCGCCGCCAGGCCCTGCCAGCGGGGCGAGATGTCCTCGCCTGCACGCGCCCTGAAATAGCGAAGCGTCTCGTAGACGTCGCGTCGAACGCGTTCGAGATTGTTGTCTTCGCGCCTCACGCCTCGGTACTGGCCTTCGAAACCCAGCGACAGGCAGGCATGCATCAGTTCGAGCAGATCGTAGTGCGTCTCGGGATTGGCCAGTATCGTGTTCAGGGCTTCGTAGAAGCCTGTGCCGATGATCTCGGTGTGAAAGAACTGCCGCAGCATGCCGTTTTGCACCCAGTCGTCGCTCTTGGGCCAAGGCAGGTTGCCTATGAGATCGTCGGCGGTTTCGCACAGAGCAAATTTCGCGATCCGCGCATCCTCTTCGGGAACGCCGGTCTTCTCCATCGTTCGGTCGAACTTTTCGATCGCGTCGGCGACATGTTGCGCCAGTGGCTCCGCTTGTCTTTCGACGGGCATCAACCTGAGCTGCCCGAACAGCATCAGCAAAGGTGCCGCCGCCGCGAGAATGGGGTTTGCCGCGGCGTATTTGACCGTGTCCGCGGCGCCGAACAGGATCGCCTGCTCGACAGCCGGTGTCGGCGCGGCGGCGGAAGAGGCAGCACCTGCCACGGCGCCCAAAGCCGCGCCTTGATAAATCACGGTTCCGGATGCCCAACCCGGCGGTGTATGCCGCCCGACACCAGGATCGAATACCGTTGAATCCTTGACCGGAGAGGGTTGGCCTCCGTCAGCGGTAGGTAGCTCAGGAACTGGCGGCGATTTTTTCTCGCGCCGTGGACTTGCGCGAATGACGGTCTTGCCCGCCAGGCCGAAGGGATCGTCCTTCGAGCTCATCGCCGACCGTCCGTGCAGGCGGTGTGCTCACGATCGGGCGAGATGGGCGCAAAACGCTCGCTGGTCGGGGAATGGAAATACGACCCCCGCCGGCTGTGGCAGTGTCCGGAGGACGATTGACTGGAAAACGCTATCCCGCCGTCACATGACATTTGCCGCAGACCCCCAGCTCAATGAGTCTTACCCGCTTGGCGAACTGTCGTATGTGATCGTAATCTCAGAAATCGTCGATTGGAACCGGATGCCGGGCGTCGAAGGGACTTTTCTTCGCCGACTGCTGTACCATGCGTTACTTGGCCATCCGTTTCCTAGCCACGCGTTTCCCGGCAACGCGTTTCTTGGCCACGCGTTTCTTGGGATCGCCTATTTTTGCTTGTCGGCTTTGGCGTAGGCCTCGCTGAAATAGGCCAGGAATATGTCCAGCATGCCGTTTTCGTGTGCTTCCTCCATGGTCCGCCATGTCGCGACATAGGCGTCCCAGGCCTGGCTCTTCTTCGACGTAAACGAGGTAGGTGGGAGTTTCCTGCTGATCGCCTCGGGCGACAGGTCGTCAAGCAGCCGGGAGAGCGCGGTTTGCATGGCTGCATAGGTGGCAAATTCATGCGTCTTGAGGTCGCGGAATGCATCTTCGATGCTGCGCCTGGCATCGAGATAGCCGGCCCTGCGGCGGGCAAACATGATTTCGAGGATGTCGTCGGTCCCTGGAACGAACTTCAGCGGATTGTTGTCCGCGGCGCTGATCATCGTTCGTTGTGTGCTCTTTGCCAACGTTTTCGCGGCCGCGCGGGCTTTCAGCAGCAAGGTCAGTTCTTCGACCACCGCCCGCAGGACCGCGCCGATTTCGGCGGCAACTTCATGCGGGTCGCGCAATTGAAGCAGTTCCGGCGAAATGCCGGCTCCGATCGCGATCTCCCGGAGCACCTCGTCCCTGGTCGAGGGCAGCGGTGTCGGGGACGTCGAGGGCGCCGACACTGGAATGCGCTGCCCGGACCGTTGCTGCGCAGGCTCGAAGAAAGCCCCGCCTCCGAATTCCAGCGGCCGGCCCGTCGCGACCGGCACTTCCCGCGGCGTCGAATTTTGGTTGGCTTGAGGATAGCCCGCCGTGGCGCGCTCTTCGTCGATCGATACGACGATGACATAACGGCCGATCAGCATCCTGTCGCCATGGCCCAATCGATGCGGGCCGGTCATGCGCTGGCTCGACCCGTTGATGAAGGTCCCATTGCGCGAGACATCGTGCAGCCAGAACGCGCCTGCCTCGTACAGAACCTCGCAGTGACGGCCCGAGATGAACTTGTCGGGATCCGGCAAGGTCCAGTCACAAGTATCGCGTCCGATCTCGAAGCCGCGATCGCGCGCTGCGTAGCCGGTCGGGATGCCGGCGGGCAGGGCGTCGACATTGCTGATTTGCAGACTGATGTACATCCAGGATCGCCGCAGATCGTTGATCGATACTGCACCATTCTAGCAGTTTGCGCGTAGAACAGCACAGCCGCGTTCCGAGCCGTTGCTTCGACAGGGCAAGTTTCAGGCGCCACCGGCCCTCTTTGGTCCGCAGGGCAACATGTGGTAGGCTCCGGATGGCCTGGTGCGGCGGGTCGAAAAAGTTCCTGAACAGCGTGCGGGAACTTTAATCCTTCGCGCCGGCGGCCGCGTCCAGGAGGGGCACGACCCATGCCGAACGAACGTGCCACGGTTGTGCAGACACCGGTTGGCGCCGACCTGTTGACCTTCACGCATCTCATCGGGCGCGATGAGATCAGCCGTTGTTTCGCCTATACGGCGGGGTTCGTAAGCACGGACGCCAATATCGATCCGCTGAAGATGCTGGGTGGTCCGGTTTCGGTCGAAGGTGAATCCGATCCGAAACGCTGGTTCAGCGGCATCGTGTCCGAGTTCCGGCTCACCCGCATCGAGGACCGGCTGGCCTATTACGAAGCGGTCGTCAGGCCGTGGTTCTGGTTTCTCGGCAACACCACCGATTGCCGCATTTTCCAGAACAAGAGCGTCGTCGACATCGTCAAGGACATCTTCAAGAAATACAGCGTGGCGGAATTCGATCTGCGCCTGCAGGGATCCTACCCGCCGCGCGAATACTGCGTGCAGTATGACGAGACCGATCTGGATTTCGTGCAGCGACTGCTCGAGCATGAAGGCATCCTGTATTTCTTCGAGCATGACGAGGGTAAGCACACGCTTGTCCTGGTCGACGCGATGAGCAAGCTGAAGCCTGCGCCGGGCTACGAGAAAGTGCCCTATCATTTTGAAGGTCAGGGTTCCCGGCGCGATGTCGAATACATCACCGAATGGATACCGGGCAGTTCGGTGCGCCCGGGCGCCTATGCTCATACCGATTATGATTTCAAGAAGCCGGGCGCCGACCTGATGGCCAAGTCGGCCCAGCCGTTCAGCCACAAGCTGGCCGCGGGCGAGAACTACCGCCAGCCCGGTGCGCATCTCGAAGTGGGCCGGGGCGACAGCCTGGCTGCGATCCGCCGCGAGGAAGTCCAGGCCGTGCACCAGCGCATCGCCGCTGTCGGCACCGTGCGCGGCCTCTATTCGGGTTGCAAGTTCACGCTGGACGGTTTTCCACGCGAGGACCAGAACCAGGAATATCTGGTGGTCAGCGCCGAATACAGGCTGTTCGACCCGGGCTACAGAGCCCTTGCCGACGTCGACAGCGAGAACTTCCAGGTGATCCTCGGCGTGGCGCCGACCGCCGTGCCCTATCGCCCGCCACGGATCACGCCACGGCCAATCATGCGCGGGCCGCAGACCGCGACGGTGGTCGGTCCATCCGGCGAGGAAATATTCACCGACAAATATGCCCGCGTGAAGGTCCAGTTCCATTGGGATCGTCTGGGCAAGAAGGATGAGAACAGCTCCTGCTTCGTGCGCGTCTCGCAGACCTGGGCCGGCAGCGGCTGGGGGTTCATCCAGATACCGCGCATCGGCCAGGAGGTGATCGTCGATTTCATCGAGGGTGACCCGGACCTGCCGATCATCACCGGCAGGGTCTACAACGCCTCCCAGATGCCGCCTTACGGCCTGCCGGGCAGCGCCACCCAATCCGGCTGGAAGTCGGACTCCTCCAAAGGCGGCGGCGGCTACAATGAACTGATGTTCGAGGACAAGGCCGGCTCCGAACTGGTCAATTTCCAGGCGCAGAAGGACCACAACCTACTGATCAAGCACGACCGCACCAAGCTGGTCCAGCACGACCAGTCGGACCGCATAGACCACGACGCCAAGCACTCCGTCGGCCACAACCTCGACGAGGACGTCGGCAACAACAAGACGGTCAAGGTCGGCGTCGACCAGACCACGAATATCGGCTCGAACGACACCGAGACGGTGGGCGCCAACCGTTCGCTGACGGTCATGGCCAACGAGACCATTCATGTCGTGTCGAACTCGACGGAGAACATCGACGCCAACCATTCCCAGACGGTGGGGATTGTCCAGACCGTCACGGTGGGCGCAGCACGCATCGACACGGTCGGCGCCGCCGAGACGAGAAGCGTTGGAGCGGTTCAGACGAACAACATCGGCGCGTCGCGGTCGGTTACCGTTGGTATCAGCCAGAGCCATGATATTGGGGCGTCGGATAGTTGGAGCATTGGTGCCAGCCAGAGCGTTGAGATTGGGGCGGATCAGGGAATAAAAATAACTGGCGGACAAAACTCTCAAATCGGCAAGACACGCATCACGAAGATTACCGCTGACGATTCCACTGAAATTGGTGGCGCGCACGCAATGAAGGTTACTAAAAAGAGTCTTACCGAGATCGGCGATGACGCAGCTATTTCCGTAGGTAAAAACCTGACTATAGAGGCAAAGGATTCGATTACGCTCAAGACCGGGTCAGCAACAATCGTGATGAAAAAAGACGGGACTATCTCGATCAAAGGTAAGGATATCACGATTGAAGCTTCGGGCTCAATTGGAGCCAAGGCTTCCAACGATATTGCCATGAAAGGCAGTAAAATCACTCAAAACTGAGAGAACGACGATGGGCGATCTAAGCAAGCGGATCAATGAGGTCGTAATCGGGGTACTCATTGGGTTCGATGGTGGGGTTCCCTTGGTAGTTTTTGCAAGCAATCCCAAGGATACTGCGCTAGCTTCGCGCAGCCTTGCGGAACTTACACCCACAATGGTAGGCGCCGAAGTTGCACTCCTATTTGAAGATGGAAATCCTGAGCGTCCGCTGATCGTCGGCCGTATTGTTGAGCCCACCCGCAAGTCTCCGGCGCCGCAGATCGTGCGGGACGGCGAAAGCGTAAAGATCGTGGGGCAAGAGCGGATCGAACTTCGCTGCGGAAAGGCAACCATCATTATGGAGAAGGATGGTCGTATCACTATTCGGGGAACCTATTTGACCAGCCACGCCAGCGCTACAAATCGCATCCGTGGTGGTTCGGTTAATCTGAACTGATGGCCGCTCCTATACTTACCGAAGTCGTTCGGCAGCACGCCGAAATGGCGGCTTTTCTGTGGACCGTCTACGACTATCATGAGCAGCATCCCAACGAAAATCCCGACATGGACGAAGAACGGCTGCATCGCTTGATAGAACGTCTCGAAGCACATCTTGATGGCCTACGGGTCGCCGGTGCGGTTGGGCTAAAGATATCGCAAGAACGCTATGCCGAATACGCGGAAGCCGGAGAACTGTTCGTGATACGTATGCTGAGCAGTCGGACAGACATCCGCATCACCGACCTCGATTTGCCAAAAGTGCGCGCCTACCTCAATTTGATGTTGGGTTAAGATGCCCGGCCGAATTCTCCGCGGCGCATGCCATTCAGAGTTCGAAAATTTCCAGATTTTCAGAAATCACTCAGCTGAAGTATTAGCTCCCGGCCCGCCCCCAGAGTTCCGCCGGGATCTGGATTGTTTCCCAAACGTCGTTTTGGTGCCGCGCTAGCCCATGGTAGTCGAAATACCAAATTGTGTCGCCCACCATTTCGAAACTGTTCGGATCATCAAGACGCCCTGGGAGCTCGATCGTTCTGACCAGGCCGAATGTCCGGTCAAGAACGAAGATTGCGCTCTCGCCAAGTATATAAATTGCATCATTCGTGACTCGTACTTTGTGGAAAGATTCCATCAAACCGTTGATCGACCTATCTTCGGCCCCATCGTCTACCGATCCCGATAGGATCGTCCCCCCGTTTCCAACGCAAATGAATCCATTTCCGCCAAACGACGCCACGTCGTTCAAGTTCCTGTCGTTAGGCGTCTCGATCGATATCCATTTCCCTTCTTTCTGACCGTACAGGCACCCACGAGCCAGTTGCACAACTTTTATTATCTCTCGCCGCAGCTTGAGGTAGCGGCTATTCGGCCCCTCGGCTTTTACCTTGGTGAGAAGTTCTTCTTCCTCTTTGGTAGGCGAACTGTATTTTACGTCCATCTGACCGCAGACGATAACGTTCCCGTTCCTCGTCAGCGCAATCCCCAAGAAGGCACAATCATTCTGATTGAGCTGTTGCGCGCTGCAGATTCTGGTCCATTGAGCTTTTTGCTCTCTTCTGTAGACCTGCGAACCGTTCCCGCTCGCATAAAGAACTCCGTCGAGGTTTCGGATTGATCTCATTGATCCCATACCCTCTGCATCATCGCTTAGAACACCGGCTCCGGGTATTTTTTCTCGCGGTATGTCAGCATTGAGGACATAGACATTGCCCTCATTGCTCATAGCGATGAATATCTTTTTGCCGGCTTCATTCGTGAGGTCAGTGATCGATACGATTGTCCGCGGGATGTCGACAAACCCCCATCGGCGTTCAGACAATTCGTTGAACAAAAGAACCGCACTGAACGGCTCGACGTCTTCCAATTCTCCTACGGAAATCGCTGCGTAGGTTTCCGAGATCGCGTGCGCGGCCCAAATGCGCCTGTCGTCAGCCATGTTTCACCGCCTCTCTAAACAAGCATTGCCGCCTTTGCGGCATCGTTCGGTAGGGTATTGGAAGTTCTTCCGATCTGCCCGGGCGGAAATCTGTCCGCCTGCTCGTCAACTTTTTCTTTTGCTTTCTTTATGCAATCATCTGTCGAGCCGTCGTCGCGCTTCAGCGTATCAAGAGAGTCTTGGCAAGACGCATGAATGTCCGCCATATCGGCGGTATTGTAGCTGCTTTTCAGTTTGGCCGCTTCAAGCTTCTTGCCAGTCAGGTTTTTGATCGACGCCTGGCCCAGATCCTTCAACTTGCCGCGTTCTGATTCGTGAATACTGTCGTGAGCCCCCCCCTTGAGGCAGATGCACACGCCTTCGCCTAATGAAGGTGCGTTGTCGACCCTTGTTTCGGCGCCCTGCCCGGCCGCACGCGACAGTGTTCGAAACACTTTGTCCGGCACGATGTGATGTGCCTCACCTTTTGCATCGTTGCAGGCCTCCTTGATCTCATCATACGTGCCAATAAGGCAATCCTTACCGCTGAGAAGGTGCGCGTAGGCCGCGCCAATTTTCGGGAAAGGCGGTGTCTGCCCTTGCGGTGACGCATGGTTGTTTGTTGAAATGTCGGTGAAACGATTGACCGGTTCGCCGTCAGCTTTGACATTTCCTGACCAGGCGACCGCATATTCCTTACCGGTATTCACCGACGTGATGACGCCCTTTTTTGCGGCGCAGCCAGCCTCAGTTCCGCTGGTCTTTGTGTAGTATGATTTGTTCTTCTGGGTGATCGTCTCACCACCGATCTTGACCGTGCCAGTACCGCTATCGGTGTCGGAATCAAGACCGAAGGACGGGTAAGGAACAGGGACTCCAGGGGGCGTAGCGGGATTTTCCGGCGGCGTGAAGCAAACATCAGGAAATGCTGCGATTACCTTGTTGGACTGCGCTTTGCACGCGACCTCAAGCCCATTTGCATAGACAGTCATCAGACCGGCCCGGCAAGGACCGCCGCCCCGCAGTCGCCGGCATCGTTGGACGCTTCGACAAGTACTGGATTGCCTGCGGCATAGCCCTTCCGCGCCGCCGTCCAGGCCATGCCGATCATCAACGGGACAACGGCTGCCCCAACGTTTCCAAGGGACTCGCTCGGCGACCAGATGTCCTGGAATTCGTGACGGCCACGTAGCAGACGCAAGCTCGCCAACGCCGACTGCTTGAACCAGTACTGCTCGCCGACAAGGTCCGCGATACGGTAACCTAGTCGGTTCATGTCAATGCCGGTCTCTTCAAAGGCAGTGCGATAGGCGGCAGTCATGCCGTCACCTCGTAGCGGCAAATCGGCAGCATTGTAGATAGATGCCGTTTCATGTGAGAGGCCGAGTCCGAAAAGGCGAAAGCCTCCGCGCTCGGAGCGGCAGCACAATATCGCGGCTGCCGCTTCGCCTGGGATGAAGCCGTTTGGATTGTCGGGTGTCAATAAGCGGTTTTGATCAAAATAGTGTGCGACCGTCGACGGGGTAAGATAGTTGTCGACGCCTGCTATCATCACGTATGGAACTTCGCTGGCGGCGATTAGCCGGCGAGCGTAGTCAAGTGCGACGTGGCCGGAGGGACGACCATATGAAACAATGCGCGAACGGGTATGGGGCTCGATTTCAACAATTTTGCCTATCCGGCGCAGCAGCGAGGCGTTGTCACGCACAGGTCGACCACGCCGATTCTCCTCAGGCAGGCAAAGAATGAGCGCGGTTCGGTCGCGCGCCTGAGGGACTGGCTCAAGGGCCTCGCAAATTGCTCCTGCGGCGAGGTGTGCAATACGTCTTTCGCCGATCCATCCACGTGGCAGTGGTATGGGTGCGCCGATCAGCCATTCGCCACCAGGCCCGGAGAAACGCGTCTCCTGAAAACCGTCAAGTCGCGCGCGCATTGCTGCGCAGGCAGACGGCGCGTCGAGCCCTACGGCAGTCACCATGCCGATCGAGGCAATGTCAATTGCGGCGCTCATGCGTCTTCGACCTCTTCCTCTGGCGCGGTCCCATTGGCGCGGACATAGGCGCGTCCGGTTGCGCGCGCCCGCAGCATGGATTGCGTCGGCGGCCCGACCCAGCATTCGTTGAAATCGAGGATCGTGCGCTGGATCCGCTGCGAGACACGCCAAACCAACGAGAAACGCCGATTCTCAGGATCGAACAGGATCGTGTCTGGCAGCAGCTCGCCCTCGAAAGCTTTGTCGCCGCCTTTGAACAGCGTGATCGGCAGCGGAGTCGCCGGCATGCGGAAGCTTTCCCTGCCGGCCGGGGTCAGGTTGATCAGCTGCACATCCTCGCCGCCTCTTGGATGGTCGATTTGCTGGTCTGGCGGCGCCATCTGGAAATAGCGCTCGTCGAAATCCGGCGGCAGGAACGGAAAAATATTGTCGATCCAATTCTGGTCGTAAGTGCCGCCATATTCGATGCGTCCCGGCCAGCCGCGGCCCATCGGACCAAAGCTCATCGGCTTGTAGTCGCCGAACGGGGTGCGGATATCCTCGCCAACAGCTTGCGTGTTCGGCAGCCGCAAGCCGGGAATGAGCCGTTGATTCCTGGTCCGCGACCAGCCGGTTCCAACCGGGTTGTATTTGTAGCTGGCGGGAAGCTTGTCCTCCGGATCCAGCCTGTCGACGCCACCCCAGGCAACGTCATAGGAGATGGGAAGTTTCAGGAAGGGTTGCGGCGAAGTGGTGGTAAACACCGGGCCGATGGAGCGCCATTCGCGGTGGCCGACGACCTCGAACAGTTTCGACCAATTGCCAACCTTGATGCCGACCGGCACGCGCTCGGCTGGACGCCCGCCTGGCGCATAGGCACAGCCATTCGCGATGACATCGCAGCGCGGCTTGCGGAAGGCGAAGTCTGTCTCCCACAGCGTCGCCGAATAGCCGGGCACGCCGATCTGGGTGTCGGCCATGACCAGCGGCACTTGTTCCGCCGACTTGCGCACAGGCCCGCCCGGCTCCGTAGGGAAATCGTAAGTGCCCTTGACGACAACGACGATGTACTCACGGGCTTCCTTGTCCATGCCCATGGTGAATTCATGCGCAAAGCCGGTCTGGTTCCAGATCTGCATCAGCTGATCTCCCAGCTAGCCGCAAAGATCTGTTCCAGCGTCGCTTGTGGCGATTGCGGGTCGATGTCGAAAAGGTCCGAACGGGCGGTCCACATCACCAGATCACTGATGACCTCTTCGCCTGGCTCGACAGGCGGCACGGGCAGGGCGCCCAGCGCGGCATCCAGCTCGTCGGGAGTCAGCTCGCCATGTTGGGCGGCGATGGCAGCCTCTTCGATGCCGGCAAACCACGCCTCAGCGTCGGCTAGCTGAACGGGCACTTCGGCAAGCGGCGCGACGATGGTCAAAGGGAATTGTCTGCCAACTCTGTCGGCACTCTGCACAATGATGCCTGCCGAAGCACCGAAGGAAGCCGGGCCAGCCAGGAAGCGCAGCGCGGTTGTGCTTGGCCAAAATTCCAAGCCGATCAGCGGGACGAGATGCTGCACCAGCCAGCGGTCCCAGACGCGCACAAAGTCCCCCGGCAGGCGCCGCGTGACGAAATCGCCGGTGGCGGGCATTTTTCCGTAAAAGCCGGGCAGGCTCATATCTGCGGTGGACATGTGAACTTCTTGAACATTTCCAAATTGTAGGGGTTTTCGACGCTGGCGGCCTTGAGTTCGAAATCGGCGTACATGCCTTTCGTGCCCAGGCGCAGGCTGTAGACATCGGTCAGCGAAGTGCCGGCGAAGCGGCCGCTGCGCAGCATCCTCAGCCACGCCCAGCTGCCGGTCTCGTTGAGCAGGATTTCGGGCGATCCGTCGATCGGCTGGAAGGCGAGCGAAATGACCCCGGTGCCGTCCTTGCCGGGCCACGTCATTGGTTGCGGCCGCGTCGCGTTGTTGTAGTAGACGAGGCTCTGGCCATCGAGATTGAGCGTGACACGCGTGACGTTGGGAGACAGGTCCTTCGGTTCGAGCGTGAAGCTCATCACCGGTCCCGTACCACCAGGAAAGAGATCGTCGCGGATGTGCCTGGCCTGCTCGAACGCCGCCAGCGCCGCAGGATCGAGGCCGAAATCGGCGCGCCATTTCCATGGTTGGCTGGTCGTGTCGACATAGTTGATCAGGTGGTCGTTGATGAAACCGTCGATCATCCCGGCCGGTCCGAACAGGCGGGCGAAATCACGCACATTGACGTCCACCGCGCTCTCGGCGCTGAACGGATAGCGGTCGGTCAGCGCGGCCTGGCAGAAGGGCAGTATGTCGGCCCGCCAGATGGCGTTGAGCTCCGACGTGACCGCCTTCTGGGTCAAATTGCTGGTGTCACCGGCAATCCCGCCCAGCCAGGTGTTGATGGGGTCGGGCAGGATCTGCGCCTGCCTGGCGACCGCACCTGTCAGTTCGGCAAGGCCGCCCTGCTTCTTGATGGCATCCTGCGGATTGGGGTTCGCGGTGACCGTCTGCAGCACGTTGGAAAGCGCGGTCAGTGCGACAACGGCGGCATCCAGTGCCGGCGGCTGGCCGTCGACCTCGGCGATGGTGCTCTTGAGTGGTTTGAAATGTTCGGCCACCAGATTGCCGGTCAGGTCCACCTCGCTGGCCGACCCGGCGCGGGGAAGCAGTTTCGCACCGCTCGTTGCCAGCTTGCCGAGCTTGCCAAGCTTGCCGAGCAGTTTCGAGGCGCCCTTGGTGGCCGCCTTGTTGTCTGCAGGCTCCTCGTCGGAGCGCGTCAACTCGGTCTCCTGAACGACCGCCGTGAGCAGCCGCTTCAGCGCCGAATCGGCGCTCGAGAGGTCCTTCAGATTCTCGCCGGCGACATTGAGATCGGTCAGTGGTGCCAGCCTCATGTCGCGCAGGAAGCTGTCCCATTGCGCGATATAGTCGTCGTAGTAGAGCTTCAGAATATCCTCGGACAGCGCCGAGACCGAGGTTTCCGAGTTTTCCGAGCAGCCGCCGGCGAAAACGGCGCGATCGAGCGCCGCCTGGGCGGCGACATCGTCGATGCGGTCGAGAATGACGTCGTGGAAGCCGGAATAGGTGAAGGCTCCGGAAACGCCGACGCGAAGTGTCTTGGCGGAACGCCGCGCAAACACCTTGCCGCCGTTGGGGCCGGCGAAATTGGCCGGGATCCACTCCTTCAGCCCGGCCACTGCCGGATCGGCCAGCAACTGCTTGTAGGCACGCGCCGGCAGTGAAATCGTGCACACCGTTTTCAACGCTTCGGCAACCAGCGCCTGGTCGGGCGCGATATAGCTTTCGTCGACCGTCATGCGGCGGATGGCGGCAAGCTGATGCTCTTCGGCATCGGCGGTCGGAAATGGTGCCGCGGCGGCGAATTCGGGCAAGCTGTTGACCCACCAGTTCTGGGCGAAATCGGGATCCATCTGCGACAGACCCGTCATCATGCGATAGGTCTTCAGCGCCCCGAGCATGAAATCCGGATCGCGGATCTGCCGCCACATGGTCGCCTCGAGCAGTGCGACCATGCGTGGCTCGAGGACGTTGCGCAGGGCGTGGTCGTAGGTGTCGGTCTGTGCCCGCACCATTTCCGCCGAGGCCGATGGCCCCAGCAGGTCCTGGGCGGCGCCCGGCGGTGCTGTCCGGGCACTTGCGACCGCGTCCATCGCACCGAGCGCGCCGTCCATGGCAGGCTGCTCCACCGATGCCGGGGTTGCGGCAACAGAGGTCAGCGGCGCTTGCAGGGCTTCGAACTGGCCTGCCTGGGCCGAGATCGCATTGCGGTTGTCGTAGTAGGACCAGGTGAACACCGCACTGGCCACCAAGCCCGCCACGGCACATGCAGCCGCGGCACCCCGCCAGATCCAGGCGCGGCGGCGTTGCGCCAGCGGGTCGAACGTACCGAGGCCCGCTTCCTTGAAGATCACTTCGGTGAGCAGGTTCTTCAGGAAGAAGCTGCGTTTCTCGACCCGTGGCGCGGGCAGTGCCCGCCGCGGCGGTAGGCCGAAGGAAGAAGACAGCGCCGCGGTCAGCCGGTCGATGGGCGCCCCTTCCTGCGTCGCCGATGTCAGATAGAGCCCGCGCAGCCAGGCGACCTCTTCGTACCGGCTTTCGCCGAACATCGCCTCGACCAGCACCTGGATCGGTTCGGACAGGCTTGCCAGTTGGGCGGGAAACCTGAAGATCTCGGCACGGGCGGCGAGTTTGTCCTCATCCTCCAGGCGCGGCACCAGCCGCCGCTCGAGTTCCGTCGCCAGCGTCGAAATCTCTCGTTCGATGGTCTTGGCATCCACGCGCGCATCCAGCGCGAAGGTCGTTCCCCATACCTGCTCGCGCGAGGCGGTGGACAAGCCGCCGAAGAAAGCCTCGAAACCCTTGATCAGATCGGCCTTGGTCAGCATCAGATAGACCGGAAGGCGGATTTCGAGGCGGTCGTTGAGCTCGGCCAACCGACGGCGGATCTTGCGGCCGTGCGCCTTGATGGCGTCGTCACCCTCCGAAAGCACGTCGATCGAAAGCGCGACGATCACGCCGTTGAGCGCACGGCGGCCCCGGTGTTTCTTCAACAGGTCGAGGAAGCCCAGCCATTCCGCCGCGTCCACGTCGGGCTGGCTCTCCTGCTGGACATAGCGGCCGGCGGTGTCGATCAGAACCGCGTTTTCGGAAAAGAACCAGTCGCAATTGCGCGTGCCGCCGACCCCCTGCAGGTCGTCGGTGAGGTCGATCGGAAAATTCAGCCCGGACTGCCGCAAGGCGGTGGTCTTGCCGGTGGCCGGCGGCCCGACGATCACATACCACGGCATCTCGCGCAGAAACTTGCGCCCGCCCAGCTTGCGGCGCTTCAGTTCGGCCATCACCTCGGCGAACTTGGCACCCACGGCGGCGACGTTCTCTTCGCCCGGGCTGAGCGGCTTTTCCACTGCTGGCGCGGCAATCTCGGCGACAAACATGCGGTTGGCGCGGATCGCCCGGCGCTGGGCGACGATCAGCCAGATCAGCCAGAAGATGACCAGCAGCGCGATGATGACGATGCGCACATTTTCGGAGGCGAACGGCTCGTAGGGACCGACCCTGACGATCGGACCGAACACCCAGATGACCAGGGAAAGCAGCGTGATGCCGATCAGCGTCCACAGCCAGCGCGATGTCAGAACTGCCCACAGGAAGCGCAGGATGAACATCTCACAGCCTCTTTTCGACGAGCACCTCGATGCGGCGGTTCAAGGCCCGCCCCTCGCGCGTGCTGTCGGTGGCCACTGGATCGGTGGCTGCGCGGCCCTCGGAGCGGACGCGATCCTGCGGCACTCCGTTCTGAACCAGCATGTCGGCAATCGTCTGGGCGCGAGCCTCGGACAGTCGCTGGTTGGTCGACAGTGGATTGGTCTTCTGTAGGGGAACGCTGTCCGTATGACCGATCACCGTGATCTTTCCGATGAGCTCCTGATTGGCGAGGATCACCTTGGCGATCGATCCGATCAGGGGCTCGAAGCCCTCGGTCAGCTGTGGCCGCGACGACTGGAACAGTTCGGGGTTGGAGGCCTGGATGATCAGCTTGGCCACCGAAACGCTCTCGGTGCCGCTGAGGGCGGATTTCAGCTCGGCCGGCGCCCCGGCCTGAAACTCCGGCAACAGCGCAAAATCCACCTTCTCCGGTGGTGGGGCATCGACCTTGGGCGACGTGCGGGTGATGTCGCCGCGCGCGGGCGGCGGCAGCGCGCGAACAAGTGCGGAAAGCTCGACCGCCTGGCTGCTCAGTCCCGTCGAGAGCCCGACATGGACTGCCGTGGCGACGACCGCCGCACCGAGCGCCATGACCCAGATCGGAACGATGAAGCGCTGCGGCTCGTCTGATGCGATCACGCCCTTCCAGTTTGGCGACAAGGGCGCGCCTTCGGCGTCGACATCGCGCAAGAAGCGTGCCGCCGCCACGCGAACGGCATTGATCGAGCGGTCGCCTGACCGGATTGCCACACGATATTTGCCACGGAAGCCAAGCGCCAGGCAGTGATACTGCAGCTCCAGCAATTCGCGATCCCGGTTCGGATGGCGCTCGAGTTCATCGAGACGTGTGAAGAACTGCGTTCCGGCATCGACATCGCCGCGCAGCGTGACCACGAGCGGCTGCCGTGGCCAGGCGCTGGCCCCGCCCCATGGCGTGTTGAGGGCCAGGTCGTCGAGCAGCGCCGCCACGGCCCAGGCTGCCTGGTCGGCCCGTTCCATTGAGGATCCCGCCGTCATTGCCGTGTCGCGGGCCCGCACCAGTTCTTCGAGCAACCGGGTACGCAACGCTTCCGGATTGTCCGGCGCCAGCGCGCTTTCAAGCTCGGGAGCGAACTCGAGCAACGGCGCGAATGCGTTGACGAGCGCGTTTGGGTGGGTGCGGGATCGCTTTACAACCGCGCCCGGCAGGAGTGGCGCCATGGGCCGCGGCATCGGCGCGCCGGTCAATCGAATGCGAGTGCGTTCGCGATCCTCCGACAGCCCGAAGGGATCATCGCGGCTCATCATCTCACCTGTTCACCGAATAGCAGTCCACCTGCGGCTCGCTTGGCAACACGCCCGAAACGCCGATGACGAAGCCGGGAGCATCGAGCAGCGACGCCCAGTACTCGCTTTTCTGGTCCAGCTCGAGGCATAGCCGATCGCCATCGTAAGGGATTTCGCGCGGCTGCGAATGAAGCGGTTTCAGCGGAATGCCGGGCAAGCGCGATTTCCACAGGCCCTCGAACTGGTCGGCCGAGCCGACGGTCGCCTGGTTGACGAAAATCTTGCGCAGCGCGTCCTCCGACAGCTCCGAACCGACCCGGATGACGATCCGGCTGGCCACCAGCAGCTTCGGGTTGTCGATGCGGATTTTCCAGACATTGGTCGAATGCCGCATGACAGGCAGCGCACGCGATTTCGGCTCGATGTAACGCAGGCTGAGGATGAGCGAGCGCAGCGCATCCGCCAGCGCCGAATAGGCGGGGCCGGGGGCCATGTGATCGTAGGCGGGCAACTCGCCCAGCCGCCGTGCGCTCGATCCGTAAGTAGCCATCGAACCGGCAAGCCCGGCAAGTTCCAGGTAAAGCTCGGCCGGATGGAAGACATCCTGGGCCAGTATGTGGGCCAGCCGCGGGCGCGCCGCATTGGCGAGATTGAGCATCAGCAGATCTTCAACGCTGCGCCCAGGCCCACCCATGACCATCTTGCCATGCGCCTCGGCGATCTGGTCGAGACC
This sequence comes from Mesorhizobium sp. CNPSo 4670, assembly GCF_057784235.1. Taxonomy (NCBI): domain Bacteria; kingdom Pseudomonadati; phylum Pseudomonadota; class Alphaproteobacteria; order Hyphomicrobiales; family Phyllobacteriaceae; genus Mesorhizobium; species Mesorhizobium sp. CNPSo 4670. The sequence continues at coordinate 149,073 of NZ_JBWJFQ010000001.1, forward strand.
GGCGACAACCTCCAGCAACAATTGCCGATACCAGGCCACCGCGCCGGTAATCAGTGTCGGTGGCAGGAAGGTCTCGTCCAGGGAGACGCCGCCATCGGCTCGAACGCCCTTGAGGTCGGCTATCGGCAAGGCCGTGTAGCCACCGACCGACTTGCCGGGTGCAAGCAACAGCGCCTGCGGGCGGGCGATCTCGATTTCTTCAGGGTCTGAACCGCCCTGGACGGCGTCCCGCACCGATACAATCCGCCCGTGATATCGTGCCCCTGAGGCGGCGGCATGCGCCGGATCGAAGCCGACACCGCCGGCAGGCTCCAGCGGCAAGGCGACCAGCACCGGTCCGGCGCCAGTGTCCGGGGTCACCGGCAGCGGTCGCGGCGCGTCCATCATGTCTGGAATGGAAAAAGGCGTTCCGTCCGGGAAGATGCCCCGTGCGGACAGGATCGAAATCTGGCCGGCGTCCAGCAATGCCTGGTCCAGCGTCAGCTGTTGAAAGCCGAACGTATGCAGTTGCCCGGCCTGCAATGCGCCGCGCACCGTCGCCTCGAAGAAGCGATCCTGCTGTTGGAAATGCTGGGTCCGCAGGAAAAGCCCCTCGGACCATAGCACCCTGTTTGCATCGCTCATGCCGCTGCTCTCTGCATTGAGCTCCCCTTGCCCTGGCCGCTAGGCGGAAATGCCGCCGCTGCCTAGCGTGACATTGATCGTGAATTTCGATCCCGGCGACACTGACTTGGTTGTCCGCCAGTTCCTGCCGCCGGGCTCGCGGATCAGTGCTACGAAGCCCAGCGCCGTCGCGTCCGGCTCGACGGTGATGGTTTTGGATGCGGATTTCCCCGGCCCGACAGCAATCTGGTCGGACCCGATAAGATCGCCCGCCAGCGCCGTTCCGGCATCCCCCTGCAGTGCAAAATAGTCGGCGGAATTGAATTTGCCGGCGCTTTTCAGCCGCATCACGAGAACCGTCACCGGCCGGTCGCCGCCACCTGGTCCTGGGTTCATGCCGGCCCCGCCGGTCACGTTGACGGTGATCACCGATGGTTTTGGCGGACCACTCTGGCAAGCCGCGAGCAGCCCCGTCGCGCCCAGGGCAACGACAAATTCACGTCGATCGATCATCTCTCACTCCTCCTCGTAAGCATCCCGAAAATCAGCGCCGATCTCGCCAAGGAAGCTTTTTTCCGCGCTCTCGGCGATTTCACGATGGCGTTTCTGGTAAAGCTCCCACAGTTTGGCGCCGCGCCCGCCTGAAAGCAGGGTGCCGATCGCCGAATTCGATTTCAGCTCTTCCTCGATCTCGGCCGGGTCAAAACGGTCGATCATCCGCCGCAAGGCCGCCTGTATGCCGCGCCAGGCGCGCACGTGATGTTGCGCGAGATCACGGACAGCGTCGGCGATTGCAGCTTCGCCGGCGAGAAATCCGGGGCTGCGCTCGGCGATAAGCGTGACGATGGCATCATCGACAGTTGGCAGAAACTTGAGCGGATTGACCTCGGAGGCTCCGACCATGGTTTGCGCGACGCGGGCGTTTCCCTTTTCCTCGGCCCGCTTGCGCAGAAGCTGCATCAGGCCTTCCATCATCAGCCGATACTCGCGGCCAAACTTCTCCATTTCCGCGATGCTGTCGCGTCCGGGGAAATCGGCTTCCTCGACGCCCATGCCGTGCAGGAATGCCGAGCGAAGCGCCGACTCCCCCGGCTGTGGCGCGGCGGGCGGGTGGGCGGGTTTGGCAGCAGCGACCGCACGTGGTGGTGGTGGGGTATCCGCCGCCTGCACGGGCAAATCCCAGGGATTGGCGGATTGGGGTCGTTGGGCGGCGCGCTCGCGCTGTCCGGTCGAGCCGCCGCCGTTTGCCGAACTGGGCGCTGCCGCCGGTCCGAAACCAAAATCATCGTTGAAATCGGACGGCTTTCCGGCAGTCGGTTCGGCTCCACGGCTGGGGGATGGTACCGGATCGAGGCTGAATGGATCCGCCAGGTTCGCCGCACCGCTCGGCTCGAGAAAAGGGGCGGCGTTTCTCGACACAGGCGTTGCAACCGGATCGAGGCTGAACGGGTCATCGAAAGCAGGTGAGTTGCGCTGGGATGCGGCACGCTCGAACGCGCCCGGAACCGGCTGCTCGAACGGGTTCGGAAGATCGGCCGGACGTGGCCGTCGCGGCTCTTCTTCGACCTTGGCGGAAAAGAAGTCATCGCGGCCGATGCTCACCGGCGCCCGAGATGGCTGTGGTACGCGTTCGGGAACCGGCTGGCCGGCTGCGGGTGCTTGAGCGACTGGCGTTTGCAGGTCGACATAGACGATGTAGTCGCCCAGCCTCAGCCGCATGCCGCTTTGCAGGCGCGCCGACTTGCCGGCGCCGAGCGGGCTGTCAGAGCCGTTTATGAACAATCCGCTGCTCGACGTGTCGGTTACAAAATACCCGTCTCGCCCGCCGGAAATCTTGCAGTGAGCCCGCGAAACGAACATGTCGGGATCTTCGATCTGCCAGCCCGCATCGGCGCTGCGGCCGATCACCAGCTCACCCTCGTCCAGCCGGGTCTGCCGTACCGCCTGAGTGCGTGGCCCTTGCTCCAGCGTCAGCAGCAGACTCATGCCGCGACCCCCGCGATTTCCGGCCGCCATCCGACGATTGTCCGCAGCCGCATGTCGTCAGCATCGCCCCTTTCGGCGGGCCGCGCAAGCCAGGTGGTTCGGCCGAGCTGTGCCGATCCGATACGCGGCGGCGGCACGGCTTCGCGCGCAAGCACGATGCGCAGGTCGACATCGAGCGATTCCCCGATCATGTCGCGAACGGCTTGTTTGAACAGTTTGAGCCGCTGGCCGCCAGGCAGGAAGGCCTTGAAGTCCTCGTACCCCAGCGGGCCGACACGCAGTTCGATCCTGCTCTGGCGGTTGAAAACCCGCGGGCCGATCGTCGCCCCACGGCCGAGCCCCGCATAGGCCTTTGCAAGGCGGGTCTGGAGGCCGGTCGGCACGGTTATCCAGGCAGCGATGAACTCCCTGATCTGCACCGGCACCTTGAATGCTTCCGCCAGGAACAGCGTCAGCCGTTCCGGGCCGTCGACCTGGCTGGCGAGCGAAGCCGCCTGGCGAAGCTTTACCGTATCGAGATCGGCGTCCTGGGTGCCGGGAAGTCCGATCCCAGCCATCGCTTCCAGCATGGCGCGAACGCGCCCGCCGACCGCGCGTTCGACCTGTACGGCCGGATGCGCGTCCGCCCACGCCCGGTAGTAGAGGGCAATCATGCGGTGCTGCAGAATGTTGACGAAGTCCACGAACGTCGTGTCGCTGGTCAGCTGTGCGTCGGTGCCGGCGAACCAGCGCTGCGACAGGCGGTCGAGTACCCAGCGCGTCAGGTGCAGCGGCATGGGACCCTCGGGTCCCAGCAGGCCGAGATTTGCAACCGTGATCCGGGCCGGCGCCTCGCCATCGGCTTCGCGGAATTGAACCAGGTCCCGCGCCGAAAAGGCGAGGCGCACATGCTGGCCGAGCCGGGCCGGCTCACGGTCGGGGCGGCCGGAATGGCCGAACAGACCGCTCCGCTGTTCGAGACGACGCAGCAGTTCGAAGAAGTCGAACGTCTCGGACAGACCTTCGGCCCGGTTCGGGCCAGGCTTGTCTAGATCAGGTAGCGATTGCCGGGCGTCATCGGCCATGGCACATCCTCCTGCTTCTGCAGCAGCCGCGTGCGGGTTCGCACGAAGCCGTTTATTCCGGCGTGACGGGCAAACAGCCGCGCCAGCAAGGCCGAAAGCAGCAAGGTGCTTTGGCCGGCCAGGACCGATTGATCAACGTGCAACGTCACTTCGGTACCGCGTCCGAAGCACATCGGCCCATCGATCTGCAGCCGTTCGATGACCGGCTGCGAGTCAATACGCACGATAGAATGCACATTGCGGGCAAGGCTCGGATCGCCGCGGTCGGCATAGAGGTCGAGCAGAGCATGCAGAGGGTCGATGCCGCGGCCTTCCTTGGCAAGGCTGAGGAAGTTGAGCGCGAGCTGCGCCACCAGCCGCCAGGCAAGATCGTCGGCCCGCGATTCACCGTCGGCCCCAGCCGGCAGTGCCGCGGGGATGGCCGGCTGCGGCGGACGCAGCGCACCAAGCAGCCTGACAGTTTCGACCGGGTCGCCGGCCTCCAGCGTCAATGTCGGATTGTCATCGAGGATCGGCAGATCACGATTGGTGCAAAGCGCCATGACGTCGAGACGCTTAAGCGGCCGGTTCGCCGGGCTTCCGAGCGGCCGGGATATCGCCAGGAAAACGTCGTCCCCGGTGTATGAGGTGCGGGTCAGGCCGTCGCGCCGTTCCTCCTCCGTCGCGCGGCGAGGGCGCCGTTCGGTCGAATAGACCCAGCCACTGCCGCGGTTCTGCCCAAGGCTGAAGAGTTCGGGGATTTCCGCGTCATTGCCTTCTGTGTCGGCGTCCTCGACGCGGATGACCCGATAGATCTCGAAGTCGCGCGCCCGCGTTCGGTCTGCATGCAGCACCTGCCGCGTCCTGCGCGCATCGACCTCGATGACGTTGCACTCACGTTCGAACAGATTGATGATCGGCGTCGCGAAAAGCTCGAAGTCCGCGGGTGTCAGGTCGGCCAGTTCGGGCACCGCGCGTCTGAACAAGAAGATGATCTCGAGACCGGCGGCGCATCGGCGCACAACGGGCTGAAGTCCGGAAACCCGCGCATAGTGAAAGCGCTCGGGCATCATGAAATATTCGCGCAGCAGACGGTACCCCTCGAATGTCGGACGGGTACGAGGCATCAGGGCCTCGTCGTCGCTGATGCCGACCATTTCGGGGACCGGCAGGGGCGACAACGGGTTGGTCTTGCCTTCCGGGCGTGCGCCAACGGCCGAGCAGGCGCCGAAAATCGCGTCGAACAGGAGCGGCGCCTTGGTGCGTCCAGCAAAATAGAGGTCGAGCCGGTCGAGGGCCAATTCGTCGAGCCTGCCTTTTCCGGTCCGGGCCAGCACGATGCGGAGCGCCGCCGCGCCACTAACGCCGCCGATCGGCCCTATGCCGGCCATCGCCAGCGCACTGCGATCCTGAAAATAGCTGACCGAAGTGATCGCTATCGGCCACAGGGTCATTTCTTGCGCGGTGGAGAACGTGCAGCGCGTCGACAGGCCGGGCTGCAGGCTGGAAACCAGCCGCGTGTTGCGCTTGACGACGTGGCCGGCGAGCATGGTCTGGACCTGCTGGCCGGGCTTCAGCACGGCCATCGCCGTTGCCGGCGCCGGCGTGACCAGATCGGGATAGAGAACCTCGAGCACACTGCGCGAAAATCGCGAGCGCTCGGCATCGACCTTCAGCCGGGTGCGCGCGGCGAGGAAGGCGACGCCGTCCAGCAGCCGCTCGACATACGGGTCCGGACAGGGGACCGTGTCGAGGGAAAGGTTGCGCGCCACCGCCGGATGCATGTCGGCAAATTCCGCCGCAAGGCCACGGATATGGGTCAGTTCCTCCTCGTAATATTCGACGAAGACCCGATCCATCTCAGGCGTCCCTAATTTCGGTCCGCGCCAAGCCGTTGTCGAGATTGATCGTGGTGCGCAGGCGCATGCGTTCCGGCGTCGGCGTCATGATCAGCACGGCGTCTATCTCGATCTTCAGGCCAACGGTCTTGTCGCCAAGGGTGACCGTAACCTTTGTTTCGCTCTCCTTGAGGCGAGGCTCGAAGGTGGCGAGCACCGCGCGGATCTCACGCGCCAGCACGTCGCGATCAAAGTCGCGGGACGACCGGCCCGAGAAGGAAGGCACACCGTAATTGACCACGCTTCGACGCACCTCCGGAAAATCGGCGAGCGAAGGTGGATTGTCCGACACCTGTTCGTATTCCAGATCGGAAAGAAGCGGTGTGGCCTCGAAGCGCTCGGTGTTGAAAAGCGCCTCGATGTCACGCCGGACCGCTTCCCTGAGCACGCGAGCCGAAACCACCACGCCGCGGCTTTCGATCTCGACGCGGTGCTGGGTCTGAAAAGCCAATCGATGCAGACGCCGTTTTTGATCGGGTGTCAGCTCCGCATCGGCGTCGATAGTGCGCGCACTGCCGGCGACGAGGGTGTCGAGGCGGTCCGCGCCAAGCTCGTCGAGCAAGACATGGCGCAGCCCGTCTATCTCCGAGGTCAGGCCCGGCAGGTCATTGACGAGGCGATCCCAAAGTGAGGGCTGGACAGCCTCGCTTTTGGCCCGCAAGCTGCCGGTAGTCTGCTGCTTGCCCGCGCCGGGTCGCCGAACCTCACTTGCCGACATAGACATCCATTTCGGCTTCATCATTGCCGTCATAGACGAACTTGATCTTCTTGTAGGCGAAGCTGACCTCTTCCTGGATCAGGTCTTCCTCATCCGGTGCCTGCGACATGTCGTATTCCATGATAGAGGCGTCGGTGAGGGTAACGACCAGGTAATCCTTGGTCTCGCCATCGATGGTCCGCCGTGCCGAGAACACCACCTCATCCAGAGCCTTGTTCTCGAACAAAGCCTTCTTCAGATAGGGCGAGGATTTGTCGTAATGTTTGATGAACTTGATCATGCCCATGGACACGCGGCCACGGCGTGAGAGCGAATTCGGATCATACGGTGCGACCATCTTGTAGTCGACGCCATGGATTTCGATCTCGTCATCGTGGCCGTCGCGGGTGCTCGGGCCTTTGATATCGGGAACCTTCAGAAAACCGTCAATCTTCACTGGCATTGTCTTTCTCCACCGCTTTCAAACAAAAACAAGGTCTGGTTGCTGCAAATCAAGTCTTCACGGACGGTAGTTCCGACACCAGTCGGAGCGAGGCATTGATACCCTCCAGCTGGTAATGTGGGCGCAGGTAGAAGCGGGCGGCGTAATAGCCTGGACGCCCCTCCACGCTGTCCACCTGAACCTCGGCGGCCGCAAGCGGGCGCTTGGCGCGCGCCTTGTCGTCGGCAAAGGCCGGATTGGCCAGCACGTACCGGTTGATCCACTCGGTCAACCAGATCTGCATGTCGGCGCGCTCCTTGAACGAGCCGACCTTGTCGCGCGCAATGGCCTTGAGGTAGTGCGCAAAGCGCGAGACCGGGAAGAGATAGGGCAGGTTGGCACTCAGCCGCTCATTCGACTGTGCGTCCGGGTCGACCAGCCGTCCCGCCCGCGTCTCGTCGTCCTGCAGCGAGTGTGCGCCGATGAAGGCCGCGAGATCGGTATTCTTCCGGTGCAGGATCGGCATCAGGCCGAGCTTGGCCAGTTCGGCCTCGCGTCGGTCGTCGATGGCGACTTCCGTCGGGCATTTCATCGCGATCGACCCATCGTCGGTCGGGAAGCTGTGCACCGGCAGGTTCAGCACCGTGCCGCCATTCTCGACGCCGCGGATCTGCGTGCCCCAGCCAAACAGCTTATGGCTGCGGTTGATGTTGACGCCCATCGGGAAGGCGGCATTCATCCAGACATATTTGTTGTGATCGCCCTGCACCTCTTCCTCGAAGGTGAAGCCCTTCACCGGAACGGTATCGGTGCCGTAGGGCAGCCGGGCCAGGACCCGGGGCATGGTCAGGCCGATGTAGCGAGCGTCCTCGCTCTCGCGCAGCGACTGCCACGAGGCATAGGCCGGGTTGGAGACAATCTGCTGCAGGTCTTGCGGGTTCGGCAATTCCTGCCAGCTGTCCATGCGAAACAGGCGCGGCGAGGCGGCTGCGATGAACGGCGTATGCGCCGAGGCGCAGATGCCGGAGATGTTGCGCAGCAGACCGACGTCGCGCGGGTGGTTGGAGAATTCGTAGGCGCCAATCACGCAGCCGATCGGCTCGCCGCCCAGCATCGAATACTCGTCCGTATAGACTTTCTTGAAGATCGGGCTCTGGTCCCACATCTGGCCTTCGAAGTCTTCGAGCGTGTCGGCCAGTTGCTCCTTGGAAATGTTCATCACCCGGATCTTCAGCTTCTGATCCGTCTCGGTGTTGTTGACGAGATACCAGAGGCCGCGCCATGTGCCTTCCATTTCGCGCACTTCGGGCGCATGCAGGATCTCGTTGACCTGCGTGGTCAGCATCTTGTCGATGCCCGCGATCAGCGACTTGATCGACTTGATCGCATTGGACGAGATGGTCGTGGTGTCGGAACGGGACTGTGCCGCAAGCGCGAGATTGCGCACGAGCTGCTGCAGCTTTTCGCTGTCGTCCTTCTTGACCTTGAAATCCTTCTCGAGGAGCCCGCTGAATTCTCCAAGGTCTATGGCTTCAGCCTCGGCGGCGACGGTAGCGGTCTTTTGCTGTTCGGCCATGATCTACTCCCCTGCTTTGTCGTCGTCGGCCAGCGCCTGACTGGCGATCTTGCCAAGAAGCGGCTCGTTGTTCAGAAGCTGCGCGATGCGCTTTTCGGCGTCGACGCGGCCGTCCATGAAGCCCAGCAATTCCTCGAGCTGACGACGCATCTTGAGGATCTCGGCCAGTTGCGGAACTTGCGCGGCGATCTTGTCCGGGGCGAAATCGCCCATTTTGGTGAAGGTGAGATCGAGCGCCAGTTCCTCGTCGCGCTCCTGGCCTTCGGCCTGCGGCAGCGTGTTCTTCACCCGGGCTTTGACGCGGGGGCCGAGCGCCTCCATGAACTTGGGGAAGCGGTTCGCGTCGGTCTCGACAAAGGAGCGGTCCAGCACCGACTTTGACGCTTCCTTGGTTTGCGAAGCTCCGGAAAGATCGGCCATCACGCCCATCACGAACGGCAGTTCGATTGTTGTCGGGCTGCCATAGGTTTCCACATCATAGGCGATCTGCACCCGCGGCGCGCGATTTCGTTCGATGACCTTCGCTTTGCTTTCGGCTGGCATGTGTTGTTACCTTTCATCCTTCTGAGCCGCCTTCTTGGCATCGGGAACGCCGGCAAGGAGCCGGAATTCCTTCAGCCCCGACGGGGCGAGATCTTCCATAAGTTCAACGAAATCCATGTGCACCATCCGGCGCACACGCCGAGCCAGGTGCGGGATCGGGCTCGACGGCTCCGTGCGGTCATAGAAGGCGACGACGAGGTCGAGGCATTTCACCACGTCGTCACGCGAGGAAATCCGGTCGGGAAGCCCCGTGCTTGAGTCCGCGTAGCTTGCCATACTTGCCATCGTATCGGCTCCATGACCGTTTCGAGCAGGCGTTGCCGGTTCTGCCGGCGGGGATGGCTTGGCCGCGCCATTGGCCACGGCGCCGGCTGCCGAATTCCGTTCGAGGGTCGTCAGCAAACGCTGCAGAAACCGCTTTAATTCCGGAACCGGAGCGCCGCCGCCATCGAGACGAGCGTTGAGGGCGGTCTCGACCGCATCGAGGGCCGCCATCGCTGCCCGGGTGTCGGCGATCAGCAAGACCATCTCTGCGTTGGCTTGATCCATCTGTGCCGCGCATCCGGCACGCACCCTGTTCAAGAGCTGTCCGTGCGCACTGACCAGCGCCGCTTTTTCTGCCGCGTTCAACCCCGAGGCGGCTTCCTGGAGCATGACGCGGTCGTCGAGCGCACCCTTTTCCAAGTCTACGCCCTGAATCGGGCCGATTGCGCGTGGCGCAAAGAACGTCATTTGCCGCAGGTTCGCCAACAACCCGTCCTGACCATTCTGCAGGTCGAGCAGCGCGTTGATGCGGCGCAAGGCGGCATCGCGTGGCGAAGCGCTGGGCCGCAGTGCCGGATGCATGGTTTCCCAATACTGATCGAAAGTCTGCGCAATGAGGGTCAGGCCCTGCGCGAGCCCTGCCAAGCCCTCTTCATTGGCCAGCGCGCGCGTGACGATGACGAGCAGGCGCAGGTCCCGGCCATGCGCGCGCAATTTATCCGCATTGGCGAGCACCGCCGCCCAGTCGGCCGGAATGGTGCTTTGCGAAGTGGCCTTGTTGTTGCCGTCGTGGAGGACCTTGATCTGGGCTTCCGTCAGGCGCTCCAGCTCATGAAAAGCCGGGTCGTTGCGCAAATCCTCCCCGGACGGATTTTCACCGTCGAGCGGAGTAAGCCAGAGTGCGAGATCAATCACACCAACCCCCAGCGACCGGCCGTCAAACCGTACGTTACGCGACGTTATCACACCGTTGTACTTTACCACAATTCAACGACTGCTCAAAAATTAACAGAAGCTAAACGCGACGTTCTTGAGTGCCGGCTGACTGCGCATCTAGCCCCGTCCATCACGCACTTTGTCAATCGGCGGCTTCTGTGGCAGGTTATCGACTGGCAGATTGCAGGAGCACGTTCGATGGAACAGCGCCGGTCGTCGCAGACCTTCAAACGCAAGGAACTGGTCGGCAAGCTCAATCCTGTCGGGGTGCGCGCCTTCAAGGCCGCGGCCGATACCGCCAAGCTGCGCGGCAATCCTTACGTCGAACTCGTCCACTTCGTCGAGCAACTGGCGCTTTCCGACCGCTCGGATGTGCAAATGATAATCGCCGATGCGGGGCTGGAGGTGAGCCGGCTCACCGCCGACATGACCCGCGCCGTCGACAAGCTGCCTTATGGCGCGACGTCGATCGAGGAATTTTCCGACCATATCTTCCATGCGATCCAGGAAGCCTGGAACCTCGCAACGCTGGAATTCGGCGTCGAGGAAGTCCGCAGCGCACATATTCTCCTTGCCTGCCTGAAGACGCCGGTGCTGGAAGGCCTGCTGTCGAAGATCAGCGGCGAGTTCGACAAGATCGACGCCGACGCGGTCATCGCGCGGTTCGGCGATGTCGTGGAAGGTTCGCTCGAAGCCGGCGCGGCGATCGCGGTTCCCACGGCCGAAACGCCGAAGCGGGCTCCGGGCGGAGATTCTGCCCTGGCGAAATACGCCACCGACCTGACCCAGCGCGCCCGCGACGGCAAGATCGATCCGGTCGTCGGCCGCTATCCGGAGATCAGGCAGATCGTCGATATCCTGATGCGACGCCGGCAAAACAACCCGATCCTGACCGGTGAGGCCGGGGTCGGCAAGACGGCGGTCGTCGAGGGCTTTGCCTTGCGCATCGCCCAGGGCGACGTGCCGCCCACACTGCAGGATGTCAGTGTCCGCATGCTCGATGTCGGATTGATGCAGGCGGGTGCAAGCGTGAAGGGCGAATTCGAAAAACGGCTGAAGGCTGTCATCGACGAGGTTCAATCGTCCGAAACGCCGGTCATCCTGTTCATCGACGAAGCCCACACCTTGATCGGCGCCGGCGGCGCGGCAGGAACGGGCGATGCCGCCAATCTCTTGAAACCGGCGCTGGCGCGCGGCGAACTTCGCACCATCGCGGCAACGACCTGGGCCGAATACAAGCAGCACATCGAGAAAGACCCGGCGCTGACCCGCCGTTTCCAGGTGGTGAAGATCGACGAGCCGTCGGAGGCGGTCGCGGTTCTCATGTTGCGCGGCGTGGCCGGCGTCTTGGAACAGCACCACAAGGTGCAGATACTGGATGAGGCGATCGAGGCAGCGGTCGGCCTGTCGCATCGCTACATCCCGGCACGCCAATTGCCGGACAAGGCGGTGAGCCTTCTCGACACCGCTTGCGCCCGTGTCGCCATATCGCAGCATGCCACGCCGGCCGAGGTCGAAGACATCATGCGTCGCCGCCAGGCGCTGGAGGTCGAGAACGGTATCATCGGCCGCGAGGCCGCGATCGGCATCGAGGTGGCCGAGCGGCAGGCGCGGGTCGACACTGGGCTGGCCGAAACCGAGGTCACGCTGGCCGCGGCGCAGCAACGTTGGGATCGGGAAAAAGCCCTGGTTGGCGAGATACTCGAATTGCGTGCCCGGCTGCGCGGCGAAGGTGTGCCGCTCGATGCGGTGGAGACGCCTGAGGCCAATGCCGAGACGGCAGGCTCGGACGCCGCTAAGACTCTGCCGCCCAAGACCGAAACGCCCCAAACCGAAACGCTAAAGACTGAAACGCCCAAAGCCAAAACAGCCAAGTCCAAAACGGCCAAGGCCGGCGTGGAGACACCAGCGGAGGCGAAAGCCACTCCACCGGAACCGGCCGCCGATCTCGCCCGGCTGCGCGAACTGATGGCCGAACTCGCCGAGGCGCAAGGCGAGACGCCGCTGATCCTGCCGTCGGTCGACCGCAACGCCATCGCGGCGGTCGTTCAGGATTGGACGGGAATCCCGACCGGGCGAATGCTGTCGAGCCAGACCGAAAAGGCGCTGCGGCTCGCCGCGACCCTGTCCGAACGCGTGGTCGGCCAGGATCACGCCATGGAGATGATCGCCAAGCGTGTGCAGACCAGTCGCGCCGGGCTCGGCGCGCCGGAAAAACCAGTGGGCGTGTTCCTGCTCTGCGGCCCCTCGGGCGTCGGCAAGACCGAAACCGCATTGGCGCTGGCCGAAACGCTCTATGGGGGTGAGCAGAACCTGATCTCGATCAACATGTCCGAGTTCCAGGAGGCACATACCGTCTCTACCTTGAAGGGCGCTCCGCCCGGATATGTCGGCTACGGCAAGGGTGGCATCCTGACCGAGGCGGTCCGTCGCAAACCCTATTCGGTGATCCTCCTCGACGAGGTCGAAAAGGCGCATCCGGACGTGCACGAAATCTTCTTCCAGGTTTTCGACAAGGGCATGATGGACGACAGCGAGGGCCGGCGCATCGATTTCAAGAACACGCTGATCCTGCTCACCTCGAATGTCGGCTCGGAGGTCATCATGGACCGGACCAGGAACGGTACGCTGCGGGCCGGGCTCGACGATCTGGACACCGCCTTGCGCAGCCCGCTCCTGAAGGTCTTCCCCGCGGCCTTTCTCGGCCGGGTAGTGACCATTCCTTACTATCCGCTCTCGGATTCAATGATCGAAGCGATCACCCGCCACCAGTTCGCCAAGATCGCGCGTCGGCTGCGTGCAACCAACGACGCCGAATTGGTGATCGGCGACGGCGTCATGGACCTGGTCAAGGCTCGCTGCACCGAGATCGAATCCGGCGGCCGGATGATCGATGCCATCCTGACAAACACGCTTCTGCCGGAATTGAGCCGCGGCGTGCTGAACCGGTCGCTCGGAGGCGAAAAGATGACGAAGGTGACCGTCGGCGCCTCCAAGGAGGGCTTCACCTATTCTTTCGAGTAGCGCAGGGCGGCTTCCTGTCACCGAAGGGTTGGCACATGAAGTCTTCGGCCTGCCATACACCCTACTGGGACGAAGCCACGCAGGACTTCGTTGTCGAAGCGATTCATGAGGTCTTGAATCCGTCGGCTTGATCCCATGGCGTCCGCGGAGAGTTCGAATGGAATGGCCGATCTGACGGAATGAACGATCTCGATGGGATATTTTTGTAGCGAAAAATTTAAACAAAATCAGGAAGTTAGTAAGTTTCTGATTTTCGATAACGCCAAATTTCAGCGATACCAGCGGCATTGTCTCACATATTGACGTTAAATTCACATCGCTATATGGTCCGTTCAATCCGCAAGTTGTCAGTGCATTGTATCGCCGTTGTCCATTGATTGTCGCCATATCTGTAGCCCTTGCCCCAGCCTGCAGGATTGTCGCGCAGTGCGCATCGCCAGTTGCCGAAAGAGGCGGTGATCATGCCCAGTTTGCTCGGAATCGATAACGGCCTCACGGTCACCAAGGCGGTGATCTTCGACGCCGATGGCACGCAGTTGTCGGTGGCGCGCCGGCGGGTGCCGCAGTCGATGCCCCATGCGCGCTGGGTGGAGCGCGACATGGCAGGCCTCTGGCAAGCGACTGCCGACGCCATCAAGGAAGCGATCGCGCTCTGTGGCCGGCCGGCGGACGACATCAGGGCGGTGGCGGCGACCGCGCATGGCGATGGTCTCTATCTGCTCGACAAGGATCGCCGGCCGCTAGGGCCCGGAATCCTGTCGCTCGACAGCCGCGCCGGCGAGATTGTCGAAAGATGGTCGGCGGATCAGGTCTTCGACGAAGCGCTTGCGTGCACCGGTCAGGCGCCGCATGTTTCGGCGCCTTCGGCGCTGCTTGCATGGCTCAAGCAGAACGATCCGGATCGCTATGCTCGCATCGGTCACATACTGGCCTGCAAGGACTGGCTTCGCTTTTGCCTGACCGGCACGATCGGCACCGACCATACGGAGGCCAGCACATCGTTCACGGATTTCCGCACGCAAGCCTACGCGCCGGAAGCGATGCAGGTCTTCGGATTGGGCGACCTTTTCGACGCGCTGCCGCCGGTGGCGCATTCGGCCGACATCGTCGGCCAGGTCACCGCCGATGCCGCCGAAATGACTGGCCTTCGCAAGGGAACGCCGGTCGCGTGCGGCCTGCACGACGTGACCGCTTCGGCGCTTGGCATGGGCGGCCATGAGGAGGACGTGCTCAGCATCGTCGCCGGCACCTATTCCATCAACGAAGTCGTCTCTTCGAAACCGCGCGTCGACCGGCGCTGGTTCTGTCGCAACGCCATCGATGCAGGCCGTTGGAACAACATGGCGATCTCGCCGGCCTCGACCGCAAACTACGACTGGTTTCTCGACACCTTCTGCCGCTCGGAGCAGGACAGGACAAACGCCGATGGCGGCTCAATCCACGAACTGCTGGCAGCAGAGATCGACGCGGCGCTGAAGAAGCCTTCGACCATCCTTTTTCATCCCTATCTGTTCGGCTCCCCCTATGGCGATGTTGCCAGCGGCAGTTTTGTCGGCCTGCATGGCTGGCACGATCGCGGCGACATGCTGAAGGCGGTTCTGGAAGGCATTGTCTTCAATCACCGCACCCATGTCGAAGCCTTGCGCGAGGGCTTCACCGTCCGCGAGATACGCCTGACCGGCGGCGGTTCGCGCAATCCGGCTTTCGTGCAGATGTTTGCCGACGTGCTGAACGCCCCGGTCACTATCACCTCGACCGACGAGGCCGCCGCCTTTGGTGCCGCCCTTTGCGCCGGCGCCGCGGTCGGCATCTTTGCGACGCCGCAACAGGGCGCCAGGCAGGTCGGCATGACGGCGCGCCAGTATCAGCCTGTGCCTGCCTCCAGTGCTGTGTTCAGCGAGCGGTTCTCCCTCTATTGCCGCATCGCCGAGCAGCTGAAGTCGCAATGGCCTGAGATCGAAAGGCTGGCGCGCCCAGACACCAGGGGGACCGCATGATCAAGGCCGACGAACGACGCGAAGAGATCGCCGAATATGTAATCAAGCTCGGCCAGGTGCGCATCGACGATCTGGTCGAGCATTTCGGCGTATCGCGCATGACCATCCACCGGCACATCGACCGGCTGGCGCAGCAGGGCGTGCTGCGCAAACTGCACGGCGCGGTGACGGTTCAGCCTTCCGGCCTCTACGAAAGCGCCTTTCGCTACCGGGTGACTGTCAACAGAGTCGAGAAGGATATGCTGGCGCGCGCGGCACTGGATTATGTCGAAGCCGGACAGGTGGTCATGCTGGACGATTCATCGACGGCAAACGCCGTCGCCACGCTGCTGCTCGACGTCAAGCCGCTCACCGTCATCACCAACAGCGTGGCGACGGCTTCGCTGCTGACCAATGTCGACGACATCGACTTCATCTGTCTCGGTGGCAAGTATCACGGCACCTACAATGCCTATATCGGCATCGTCTGCGAGAATGCCGTGGCGCAGCTTCGCGCCAATATCCTGATCTGTTCGGCTTCGGCCATCACCGGAACCACAGCCTTCATCCAGGATCCCAACGTCGTGCGGGTCAAGCAGGCGATGATGGCCGCATCGGTGAAGCGCATTCTGCTGGTCGACCATGCAAAATTCGACCGGATCGCACTGCATGTCTTTGACGATCTGACCAGTTTCGATGCCGTGCTGACGACCGAGGGGCTGGGCGATGCACAGGCGCAGCACCTCGAACGGGCCGGCGTGAAGCTGCGCATCGTCAAGACGACGGCACAATGAGCCCAGCCGACGCAGCAGGTTCGGAAAATGCTGCCGGGCGTCTCGCCGCCATGGCCGCGGCCGGCGAGGTTGACGTCGTCATTCTTGGCGCCGGCATCAACGGGGCAGGGCTGTTTCGCGACCTGTGTGAGCAAGGCGTCAGCTGCCTGATCGTCGACAAGGCGGATTTCGGCTCCGGCACCAGTGCCGCGCCCTCGCGGCTCATCCATGGCGGGTTGAAATATCTCGAAACCGGCGAGTTCGGGCTGGTTGCGCAGTCGACGCTCGAACGCAACCTGCTTTTGCAGAACGCGCCGCACTACGTCAGCCCGCTGCCCACGGTCATCCCGATCTTTTCGTGGAGCAAGGGCATGCTGGCGGCGCTGCGAACGCTGTTCGGCTCGACCAGCGCGCCGCGCAGCCGTGGCGCCATCCTGATCAAGATCGGCCTGATGATCTACGATTTCTATGGCTCGCGAAACCAGGTCATGCCGCGCCACCGCATGATTGGGCGGCGGCAGGCCCTCGGTGAGATGCCGGCGCTCAACCCTTCGATCGTCGCCACCGGCACCTATTACGATGCCAAGATAAGTCATCCCGAAAGGCTGGTGCTCGAGTTGATCCTAGACGGGCTGCGGGCCAATGCAGCCTCCGCCAGCGCGAACTACACGGCACTGGTGGCTTCGGCCAATGGCGTACTGACCTTCCAGCCGGAAAACGGCGTCGAATTCTCGGTGCGGCCGAAGCTGGTGGTCAATGCAGCGGGTCCCTGGATCGACGATGTCAACGCCCTGCTCGGCGCACCGTCGAAGATGATCGGCGGCACCAAGGGCTCGCACATCCTGCTGAAGCATGACGAACTGGTAAAAAGCCTGGCCGGGCGGATGCTTTATTTCGAGGCCGATGACGGCCGCATCTGCCTTGTCTACGACTATCTCGGCCTGGCGCTGGTCGGATCGACCGACATCAAGGCCGACAACCCCGACGAGGTCCGCTGCGAACCCGACGAAGTCGACTATCTGCTCGAGAGCGTGCGGACGCTGTTGCCGGGTATGATTTTCGAACGCGCCCAGATCGTCTACGCCTATAGCGGCATCAGGCCGCTCCCGGCCTCGGATGCATCGCTGCCGGGCCTGATCAGTCGCGATCATTCCGCTCCGGTCGCCGAGCCGGACCGGGACAGGCCCTTCGCGGTCATTTCGCTGGTCGGCGGCAAATGGACGACATTCCGGGGCTTTGCTGAGGAAGTCGCCGACGCGATACTCGACCGTCTGCGGCGCAGCCGTAAGGTAACGACACAATCCATGCCGATCGGCGGCGGCAAGGACTTCCCGGCCAATGCGGCGGCGCGCGCAAGCTGGCTAGCCCAGGCCCGGACGGAGACGGACGTCGACGAACGACGTCTCGACCAATTGCTGTCGCGCTACGGGACCAAGGCCCTGGAGATTGCGACGTATGGGCCAGATGGTGAGGGCGATCTGCCGGACTCCAACAGCTACGGCAGGTCGGAAATCGACTACATCGTCCGCAAGGAGTTCGTCGAACATCTGGCCGACATCGTCATGCGTCGCAGCACGCTCGCCATAGGCGGTACCCTGACAAGCCGTGATCTGCAGGAGATTGCCATGATCGCCGGGCGGGCGCTGGGCTGGAACGCCAGGCGCATTGCGCAGGAAGTCGAGACTGCTGTCGTGGAGCTCGAAGGCAGGAATCTGATGCGTCTGGACTAAGCGTGTCATGGACAATGCCGATACCCTTTTCTGGGCAAATCCGATCGGTTTGCTCCTGATTGCGCTGCGCACCCAAAATGTCCCAACTCACAGATGATTTGGGATTTTTATCCCGATGATAATTTCATAATAAAAATATACACTTAATTGGCAAATAGACGACGATCACCTTCATGCTGTCGCCAACAAGAACATTAGATAACATCAATTGACGTTAATTTAACATCGCCATATGATCAGCCAACATGCCGACCGCCTAATAGACCGACGCCGACCGAGAGGGCGACGTATCGGCGAGGGGCGAGGGCCGTGGATTCCCCGCAATGGGTCGGGGCCAGTTGGCGGAGGGATTGACAGCAATGCAAAGGTATGAAAATTTTTGCACACAAAGATAATAATATCATCTCGGGGAGGAGATGGCTTGAAATCTGGCGGAACCGCTAACCGCGACCACGAGTCCAGCCTCGCCACACGCGCGGCGTGGCTTCACTTTGCCGGGGGTCTCACGCAGGCCCAGGTCGCCAAGCGGCTTGGCCTGACCAGCCTCAAGGCGCACCGGCTCATCACCAAGGCCAACCAGGAAGGTCTGGTCAGGGTCTTTATCGACGGCGACGTCGCCGAGTGTGTGGAGTTGGAGCAGCGCCTCACCGCCGCATACGGGCTCGATTATTGCGAGGTGGTTCCGGATCTGGATCAGGAAGACCTGCCGCTCAGGGGACTGGGCATCGCCGGTGCGCAGTTCCTGAAGCGCGAGATCGATCGTGGCGAAGACATGCTGATCGGCGTCGGCCATGGCCGCACCCTCGCGGCCAGCGTCGAATATCTGACGCGCACTCCTGCCGCCCATATCCGTTTCGTCTCGCTGCTTGGCGGCGTGACGCGCAAATTTGCGGCCAACCCG
Organism: Mesorhizobium sp. CNPSo 4670; assembly: GCF_057784235.1. NCBI lineage: Bacteria > Pseudomonadati > Pseudomonadota > Alphaproteobacteria > Hyphomicrobiales > Phyllobacteriaceae > Mesorhizobium > Mesorhizobium sp. CNPSo 4670. The sequence goes on from NZ_JBWJFQ010000001.1 coordinate 167,465, forward strand.
CACGACGTCATGCATCGGCTGGCCGAACGGACCGGCGCGCAGGCCTATGTGATGCCGGTGCCTTTCGTCGCCAACACCGCCGAGGACCGCGAGGTGCTGCTCGGCCAGCGCGGCATCAGCGACGTCTTCGCTCTGGCAGGCCGGTCCGACCTGATGTTCGTCGGCATAGGGACCGCCGAGCGGGAAGCTTCGCTGGTCGCAACCGGCATGATCGAGCATTCCGAAATCGATGAGGTCAAGCGCGATGGCGGCGTCGGCGAGCTGCTCGCCCACTTCTTCGACGACAAGGGGCGTCCTGTGGAAACGGCGCTGTCGGAAAGAATCCTGGCTCTGCCGCGGGACCAATTGAAAGGCCGCAGGATTGTCGCCGTCGCCGGCGGCAAGGTGAAAGTGCGGGCGATCAAAGCAGTGCTCGAAAGCCGTTACCTGAGCGGCCTGATCACCGATGAATGCACCGCCCGTGCCCTTGTGGAACTGAACCAATCCAATGGAGCGGCCGGCGCGGCGAAGCGCCATGTGAACGGAGGATCGTCGAATGCGTGACAACGGAAAACCCGCATCGCCGGTGTTTGCATCATGAGCGCGAAGGCCACCACCGCATCGGCCCGGCAGGTCTCGCCCGGCCTGCGCCGCATCCTTGCCGGCGCCGCGGTTGTCGTCCTGCTCGGCGCCATGGCGCTCGACACCAAGGTGGTCAGGATCGGATCCGCAGGCGACGTTCGCAGCGCCGTCTTTTCGGCGGCCGACTATGGCAAGTCGGAATTTCCCAAGGTGCAGGCCGATGTCGAAGCGCGAGCGGCCGACGCGGTGACGGTGGCAACGGCGATCGCCAAGGACAGGGCGACCGCCGAGAAGGAATACGGCGTGCCGGCGGGCGTCGGACCGGTCATCTCGGTCAAGTTCACCGGCGTCTTCGGCGAGGGAAAATCGGGCATCTACAAGGTCGCCGTCGAGGGCGTGCCGGACACGCTGCAGGTTCGCGTACAGACGGGGCCGGCGATCAACGGCACCGAGCTGCGTGACGCCACCGGCAAGATCACATTTGGCCAGTTCACCAATCAGATCGAATACCAGGACGCCGGCTCGGCGCTGAACAACGAGATGAAGAAGGAAGTCCTGGCAAAGGTCGATACGAGCGCCCTGACCGGCAAGACCATATCGGTAGTCGGCGCGTTCAAGCTGGTCAATCCGAAGAGCTGGCTAGTCACTCCGGTGAGGCTGGAGGTGCAATGAAACCGGCTGCCGACACCGCGCCCGCGAATGGCGACGCCGTGCTTTCGGCGCGCAACATCGTCATGTCGTATGGCGGCGTTCACGCGCTCAAGGGCGTCAATTTCGACATCCATCGCGGCAAGGTCACCACACTGTTCGGCGAGAATGGCGCCGGCAAATCGACGCTGATGAAGATCCTGTCCGGCGTCGTCACGCCGACATCGGGCGACATCGTGCTCGACGGCAATCTCGTCAGTTTCTCCTCGTCCTCGGACGCGCGCGATCGCGGCATCTCGATCATCCACCAGGAACTCAGCCTGGCGCCGAACCTCAGCGTTCGCGACAACATCTTCATGGGCCGCGAACTGCGCACCAGGACCGGCCTCGACTTCGCCGAGGAATCGCGACAGGCGCGCGCGCTGATGGCCGATCTCGAAGAGGACATCGACCCGATGACCCTGGTCGAGGATTTGCGCCTCGGCCAGCAGCAGATCGTCGAGATCGCGCGGGCGCTGTCGGTCGACTCGCGCATCCTCATCATGGACGAACCGACCTCGGCGCTCAGCGCGACCGAGGTGGAGGTGCTGTTCAAGGTGATCCGTGACCTGACCAGCCGCGGCGTTTCCATCGTCTACATTTCACATCACCTCGAAGAGGCGCTGCAGATCACCGACTATGCCGTTGTCCTGCGCGACGGCGCGATAACGGCTACGGCCGAAGCCAGGGACATCGATCTCGAGTGGATCGTCCGCAACATGGTGGGCGAGAACTTCGATCTCGGCTCGCCGCCGACAGGCCATGCGTTCGGCGAGGTCGCCCTGTCGATCGAGGATGTCAGCGTCATAGACGCTTCGGGCTCGGGCTATTCCGTCGTCGATCATCTGTCGCTGGATGTCAGGGCGGGCGAGATCGTCTGCATCTATGGGCTGATGGGCGCCGGACGCACGGAATTGCTGGAAGCCGTCGCAGGGCGGATGCCGATGGCGGGCGGCCGGGCGCTGCTGGAAGGCGAGGACGTCTCGAGACTGAGCATTGCCCAGCGCATCGCCAAAGGTCTTGTGCTCGTCCCCGAAGACCGCCAGCGCGATGGGTTGGTGCAGACGATGACCGTCGGCCGCAATCTCTCGCTTGCCAGCATCGAGGCGTTTGCAAAAGGGCTGTTTCTGTCCCGCTCCAGGGAGCGGGAGCTGGTCGAAGACTCGATCCGCAAGGTGACCGTCAAGACCGCGGGCGGCAATGCCATGATCGGATCGCTGTCGGGCGGCAACCAGCAGAAGGTCGTCATCGGCAAGATGCTGACGACCAACCCCAAGGTCATCCTCCTCGACGAGCCGAGCCGTGGCATTGATGTCGGCGCCAAGGCGGAGGTCTTCCGCTTGCTGAGCGAACGCGCCGCGCAGGGTCTGGCGGTCGTCTTCTCGACCTCCGAGGTCAACGAGTGCCTCAGCATCGCGCACCGGATCGTGGTGATGCGCCGGGGCAGGATTTCAGCGGAATTCGGCGCCAGCGCCACCAAAGAGCAGATCATGGCCGCCTCCGGCGAAGCCGTGGTCGCCTGATCACGATGAATATCGGAGCCCCGATCATGACCGACGTCAGCCAGGCCAGAAAACAGTCCAGTGCAAGCGCGCGCGGCGAAGGCTTCGATCTCGCCAAGCTGTTGCTCGAGGGCCGGGCGTTCTTTGCCCTGATCGTCATCATCGTCGTCTTCTCGATCCTGTCGCCCTACTACCTCTCGGTGGCGAACTTCCTGACCATGGCCTCGCATGTCGCCATCTTCGGAATTCTCGCGGTCGGCATGCTGCTCGTCATCCTCAATGGCGGCATCGACCTGTCTGTGGGGTCGACGCTGGGCTTGGCCGGCGTCGTTGCCGGATTCCTGATGCAAGGCGTGACGCTGACCTGGCTGGGCATCGTTCTCTACCCGCCGGTCTGGGTGGTCGCGGTGATTGCCTGCATGCTGGGCGCCGGTGTCGGCTTGATCAACGGCGTGCTCATCGCGCGCTTCAAGGTTCCGGCCTTCGTCGCCACGCTGGGCGTCATGTACATGGCGCGCGGCCTGGCGCTGCTGATGACCAGCGGCCTGACCTACAACAACCTCGGTGGCAAGCCGGAGCTGGGAAACACCGGCTTCGACGCGCTTGGCTTCAACCGCCTGTTCGGCGTGCCGACCGGCGTGGTGGTTCTGGTGGTCATCGCGCTCATCGGCAGCATCGTCTTGAACCGCACAGCCTTCGGGCGCTGGCTTTACGCATCAGGCGGCAACGAGCGCGCGGCGGAACTGTCCGGCGTTCCGGTCAAGACGGTGCAGGTTTCCGTCTACGTGCTGTCAGGCATCTGTGCAGCCATTGCCGGCCTGATCCTGTCCTCGCAGCTGACGTCGGCGGGGCCGACTGCCGGCACCACCTACGAATTGACGGCCATCGCGGCCGTCGTCATCGGCGGCGCGGCGCTAACCGGCGGGCGCGGCAACATCCGCGGAACCCTGCTCGGCGCCTTCGTCATCGGCTTCCTTTCCGATGGTTTGGTGATCATCGGCATCTCGTCCTACTGGCAGACAGTGTTCACCGGCGCCGTCATCGTGCTCGCCGTGCTTCTCAATGCCGTTCAGTATCGCCGCCGTAGCAAGCTCCCGGCTTCGACGGGCGGCCAACCGACTTCTCAGCAACGGGGGAAGGCCGAGCCGGCCAATCCTGCCCAAGGGAAGACTGCTAGGTGACTGGCAGCAACACCGCGTAAATCATTTGGAGGAATGTACATGAAAACCATGCTGAAAAGTCTGCTTGCCGCTGCGATGGTTGTCGGGTTCACGGCCGCCGCGTCGGCCGCGGGCCTGATCTCGATCATCGTCAACGACCCGGCCAACCCCTACTGGCTGACCGAGGGCAATGTCGCCAAGGCCGAAGCCGAGAAGCTCGGCTATACGGCCAACGTCGCTGCCCACAAGGGCGACACCAACACGGAAAGCAACCTGATCGACACCGCCATCACCAACAAGTCCGTGGCGATCATCCTTGATCCGGCCAATGCCGACGGCTCTGTCGGTGCGGTGAAGAAGGCGATTGCCGCCAACATCCCGGTTTTCCTCGTCAACGCCGAGATCAATCAGGAAGGTCTCGCCAAGGGCCAGCTCGTTTCCAACAATGCCCAGGGTGCTGCTCTGGGTGCCCAGCAATGGGTGCAGGCGGTTGGCGAAAAGGGCAAATATGTCGAACTCCTCGGCGCCCCGTCGGACAACAACGCCGCCACGCGCTCGAACGGTTACGCGACCGTGCTGAGCCAATATCCGGACCTCGAGAAGGCTGCCTCACAGGTCGCCGACTGGGATCGTACCAAGGGCCATGACAAGATGCAAAGCATGCTGCAGGCCAATCCCGACATCATCGCCGTGATCAGCGGCAATGACGAAATGGCGCTCGGCGCGGTTGCTGCTCTGAAGGAAGCCGGCAAGCTTTCCGGCATCAAGGTCGGCGGCTTCGACGGCTCTCCGGACGCGGTTGCGGCGATCAAGTCCGGCGAACTGCAGTACACCGTGCTTCAGCCAGTCGCCATCTTCTCGGCCAAGGCCGTGCAGCAGGCGGACTCGTTCATCAAGTCGGGCGCCACCGGTGCGGCGACCGAGAAGCAGCTGTTCGATTGCCTTCTCATCACCAAGGACAATGTCGACAAGTACACGGCACCCTTCGTGCTGTCGGAATGAAACCTGCACAGGGGGTGTCCTTGCGGACACTCCCTGCCTCTTCTACCGCTTGAGACAACGTCCCTGTGAACCGCCTTCGTAACCAACCGGAATTTGCGGCATGAAAGATCTGCTGATCGGGATCGACGCGGGAACGTCGGTGATCAAATCGGTCGCTTTCGATCTGTCCGGCCGGCAGCTCGCCATGACGTCGGTGAACAACAGCTTCGTCACGCTGGAAGGTGGCGGCGCCGAACAGGATCTCGATCAGACCTGGCGCGACATGGCGCGGACCGTTCGTGACTTGGCGACAAAAATTCCCGACCTCGTGCAACGAACCGCGGCGGTTGCCATCACCGGGCAGGGCGACGGAACCTGGCTGATCGATGGCGACGGCTTGCCTGTCGGCCGGGCATGGCTGTGGCTCGACGCCCGCGCCGGACATCTGGTGGACGAGATGCGCGCCGATCCCCGCGATCGCACGCGGTTTGAACTGACCGGCACAGGTCTCAACTCCTGCCAGCAGGGCGCGCAGCTTGCCTTTATGAAAAAGAACAATCCGGACATGCTGAAGCAGGCGGCGACCGCACTGCATTGCAAGGATTGGCTCTACTTCAGGATGACGGGCGAACGCGCCACCGATCCGTCCGAAGGAACCTTCACATTCGGCGATTTTCGCTCGCGCAGCTATTCCGACGAAGTCTTCGACATTCTGGATCTGACGACGCATCGCCGCCTGTTGCCTCCCATGATTGAGGGCACCACCGACCATCATCCGCTATCGCGATCGGCCGCAGGAGAGACCGGCCTGCTCGAAGGTACGCCGGTTGTCCTGGGTTATGTGGATATGGTCATGACAGCGCTCGGAGCCGGTCTCTATGATCCCTCAGGCAATGTCGGCTGCACGGTCATCGGCTCGACCGGCATACACACGCGCTTCGCCCGCACACCTGGCGATGTCGTGCTCAACGGCGATGGGTCTGGCTACACGATCGCCATGCCTATTCCGGGTGGCTTTGCGCAATTGCAGTCCAACATGGCGGCGACGCTCAACATAGACTGGCTGCTTGGCCTTGCGCGCGACGTGCTCACCGCCGGCGGCGCCGAGCTCTCGCGCGACGATTTGCTGACGGCGCTCGACGTCTGGGTGGAAGGATCGGAACCGGGATCGCTGGTCTATCAGCCCTATATTTCGCTCGCCGGCGAACGCGGACCGTTCGTCGACCCTGATGCGCGAGCAGGCTTCATCGGCCTTTCGGTCAAGCACGGCTTCGGCGATCTGGCACGCGCCGTCCTCGAGGGATTGGCCTTCGCCGCCCGCGATTGCTACCAGGCGATGGGCGCGGTGCCGGGTGAGATCCGGCTGTCGGGCGGTGCTGCGCGCAGCCCGTCCCTGCGTCGGATCATCGCGGCGGCGACCCGCGCGCAAGTGCGAACGAGCAGCCGACAGGAAGCAGGTGCTGCCGGTGCGGCGATGATGGCCGCTGTCGGCCTTGGCGTCTACCGCTCCATGGACGACTGCGCCGCCGAGTGGGTGACGCCGCTTCTTGGCGACTGCGATGCCTATGACGATGCGCTTTCGCAAACCTACGATGCGCTCTTCCCTTCCTTCGTTGCGGCGCACCAGGCGCTTCGGCCGGTGTGGAAAGCCATGGCCCACCGGCCGCTCACCCGCATCTCGGGTGCATAGGAGTAAGGTCTTGAGTGATACAGTTGATCTCTTCGTGATTGGCGGCGGCGTCAACGGGGCCGGCATTGCGCGTGATGCGGCAGGTCGTGGGCTGTCCGTTATCCTGTGCGAAAAGGACGATCTGGCGCAAGGCACCAGCTCGCGTTCCGGCAAGCTGGTGCATGGCGGCCTGCGCTATCTGGAATATTATGAATTCCGGCTGGTTCGCGAGGCGCTCATCGAACGCGAGGTGCTGCTCGAGGCGGCACCGCACATCATCTGGCCCATGCGCTTCGTTCTTCCGCACAGCCCCGAAGACAGGCCGGCATGGCTGGTCCGGCTCGGACTGTTTCTCTACGACCACCTTGGCGGCCGCAAGCGGCTGCCGGGAACCAGGACGCTCGATCTCAGAACAGCGCCGGAAGGGGCGCCGATCAAGGACGAATTCAAGCGCGGTTTCGAATATTCCGACTGCTGGGTCGACGATGCGCGCCTTGTGCTGCTCAACGCCCTGGACGCCAGCCAGCGCGGCGCCAGGATACTTACACGCACCGCCTGTGTCGCGGCGCGCCGCGAAGACGGACTGTGGTCGATCGACATGCAGGATGGCCGCACGGGCGCGGTGACGAAAATCCGCGCGCGCGCGCTGGTCAATGCGGCAGGGCCGTGGGTCAACGACATTGTCAGTCGCGTCGCCGGGCAGAATTCCACCCGCAATGTTCGGCTTGTAAAGGGCAGCCATATCGTCGTGCCCAAATTCTGGGAGGGACGGCAGGCCTATCTCATCCAGAACAGCGACAAGCGAGTGATCTTCGTCAACCCCTATGAGAACGATCTGGCGCTGATCGGCACGACCGACATTCCCTACGAAGGCAGGCCGGAGGAAGTGGCCGCCGAGCCAAGCGAAGTCGATTATCTGATCAAGGTGGTCAATCGCTATTTCAAACGACAGCTGACACCAGGGGACGTGGTCTACAGCTTCTCCGGCGTGCGCCCGCTCTATGACGACAACGCCGACAATCCAAGCGCGGTGACGCGCGACTACATCTTCGAACTCGACGCCCCGAGCGGCGGCGCACCGCTGCTTTCGGTGTTAGGCGGCAAGATCACCACCTTCCGCAAGCTGTCCGAACACGCGCTGGAGAAAATCCAGCCGTTCTTTCCAGCGATGAAGAAACCCTGGACTGCCAAAATTCCCTTGCCGGGGGGCGACCTGCCGAATGCGGACTTCGAACAGTTCCTGAGCGACTTGCACACCGAGTTTCCATGGCTCAGCCCGTCGCTGGTGAAGCACTACGCTCGAAGCTATGGCAGCCGCGCCAGGCAATTGCTCGCCGGCACGCAAAGCGAGGCGGATCTCGGCCGCCGCTTCGGACCCGATTTTTATGAACGGGAGGCAAAATTCCTGGTCGACACCGAATGGGCCGGCACATCAGCCGATATACTGGAGCGCCGCACCAAACATGGCCTGCATATCAATGCAGCCGAGCGGAAGATATTCGAGGACTGGTTCGGTAACATCATGGCGGCGGCGGACTGATGGCTTTCACGCTTTCCCTCAACACCAATCCGCTGGTCAATCGCTTCGCCGATCCCGATGACCTGATCGATGCCATTGCCTATGGCATCGGCATCCGCGACGTGCAGCTGACCCACGAATTCGTCAATCCGGGCTGGCCGGCGGCGACGATTGCCAAATTCCTGCGCCTGTTCAACAGGGCGCTTTCGCGGACCGGTGTCAGGATCACCTCCGGCATGACCGGACCATACGGCAGGCTCAATCATTTCGGCCATCCGGACCCGGATGTCCGGCGCTACTATGTCGACTGGTTCAAGACCTTCGCCGACATTTCCGCCGAACTCGGTGCACCAGGCATGGGCACGCAATTCGCCATATTCACTTACAAGGACTTTGACGATCCGCAACGGCGCGCTGCACTTCTCGACATCGCGCTTGAATGCTGGCGCGAGGTGGCCGAACACGCCAAGTCGGCGGGGCTGACATATCTGTTCTGGGAGCCGATGTCGGTGGGCCGGGAATTTGGCCACACGATTGAAAGCTGCGTCACGCTGCAGAGTGCCATCGATGCGGCCAAGCTGCCGATCCCGATGCAGATGATGGTGGATATCGACCATGGCGACGTCACCTCGCCAAATCCCGACGACACCGATCCCTATGCCTGGGCGAAAGCGTTTCCATTGCAATCGCCGATCATCCACATCAAGCAGTCTTCGATGAACAAGGGCGGGCACTGGCCGTTCACGGCTGCCTACAACAAGGACGGCCGCATAGTTCCGCAGAAGCTGCTCGATACCGTGCGGCAGGGTGGCGGAACCGACAACGAAATTTGCCTCGAACTTTCCTTCAGGGAGAGGGAACCGGTCGATCATCAGGTTGTCGAGATGATCCGCGAGTCGGTGGATTTCTGGGCGCCTTACATCGACAGCGGCCGCGACAGTCTCAAGCCTCGAGCCTGAACGAATACGTCGCCTGACAGCCGGCGCCGATGTCCGCCGCAAAAGGATCGAAGGAGAAAAGAATGGCCCCATATTGGGTCGGCACGAGCTGGAAGATGAACAAGACGCTGGCGGAGGCACTGCAGTTCGCCGATGCCCTGGCGGCGTTCGTGCCTGGTTTCGATCCGGCGATACAACCGTTCGTCATTCCGCCGTTCACCGCCGTGCGCGAGGTCAAGGCGGCGCTGGCCAAGACCCGCGTGAAAGTCGGCGCCCAGAACATGCATTGGGCGGACGCCGGCGCCTGGACTGGAGAGGTTTCGCCGGTGATGCTCAGGGATTGTGGGCTCGATCTGATCGAACTCGGCCATAGCGAGCGTCGCGAGCATTTCGGCGAAACGGATGCGACTGTCGGATTGAAGACGGCCGCAGCGGTCAGGCACGGTTTAGTGCCGCTGATCTGCGTTGGAGAGACACTGACCGAACGCGAGGACGGGCGCGCCGATGACGTTTTGACGGCGCAGGTTCTTGGTGCGCTGCAAGGTCTGAAGGACGCTGAACTGTCGGCAGAAATCCTCTTTGCCTACGAGCCTGTCTGGGCGATCGGCGAGAAGGGTATCCCCGCCACCGCCGATTATGCCGACAAGCAACAGGCGCTGATCAAACAGGTCGCCGCAAGCCGGTTGCCGAACGCGCCGCCTGTGCTTTACGGCGGCAGCGTCAATCCCGGCAACGCGGCCGAGCTGATCGGCCAGCCGCATGTCGATGGCCTGTTCATCGGCCGCTCGGCCTGGCAGGCGGAAGGCTATATCGACATCCTGAAAAAGGCGTCGGTCGCCATCGGGCGCTGACCATTACAATAAGAAGCAAAGGAGTTCATGCCATGAAAATTGCACTCGGAGCCGACAGCGCGGGCAAGCCGCTGCTCGACGTCATTGCCAAGCATCTCGCCACGAAGCCGGAGCTGCAGGTGATCGATCTTAGCCAGGCCGGATACTACGCCGATATCGCCGCCAAGGTCGGTCACGAAATTCTGGACGGCAACTACGACCGGGCCATCCTGTTCTGTGGCACCGGCATTGGCGTCAGCATATCCGCCAACAAAGTCCCGGGCATTCGCGCCGCATTGACCCACGATACCTATTCCGCCGAGCGCGCCGCCAAGTCCAACAACGCACAGATCATCACCATGGGCGCCCGCGTCATCGGTCCCGAACTGGCGAAATCGATCGCCGACGCATGGCTGGCCTCGGAGTTCGATCCGAACGGCCCTTCCGCGGCAAACGTGCAGGCCATCGACAAGCTCGACAGCAAGCGCTGAAAAACGCGCGGGGATACGCTCCTGATCAGCCGGTCAGGGCGACCCGCATCGCCTCGATCACGGTTACGGCGGACGCGGCGCCTGGGTCCATATGGCCAAGCGAGCGTTCGCCGAGGCGCGACGCCCGGCCCTTGGCGGCGATCATCGCCTTGGTCGCTTCCGCGCCTGCCTTCGCCGCCTGGGCCGCAGCCTCGAGACTGTCCGTGAGACCCTTGCCGGACGCCAGCGCCTCGCCCGCCGTCTGCGCTGCGGGACCCCATGCATCCATCATCGTCTTTTCGCCCGGCTCGGCCTTGCCGCGATCCTGAATGCCCTTGGCCATGGCCTGGAACATTGCGATGGTGTCGGCGTCGTCAAGCGTCTTCTTGCCCTTCACGGCTGCCGCGCCGCGCATGAACGCAGTGGCATAGAGCGGACCCGAGGAGGCGCCGACGGCATTCAGGAACGACTTTGCCGCCGTATTCAGCAAGGTAGTCGGATCGGTCGTCTCGGCATCCAAAGCAGCGACCGCATCACGTGCCGCCGAAAATCCCAAATCCATCGCAATGCCGTGGTCGGCGTCGCCGATGATGCCATCAAGTGCGCAGAGTCGGTCCCTGTCTGCCGATACGGCGGCCGCGATGGCCGCGAACATGCCGGCAAGGCGGGCGCTGTCGATTGTCGTCATGTCTTTGTCCCTTGCCGCTGAAGCTCTATTGTTTGACCATGATCGTTTCCGAAAACCGGAACCCACTTTTCGGGATCATGGTCTAGCCGGCGCGAAACATGGCGCAGTCGCAGGGGTGGTCCAACATCGTCTGCAACTCGCCGTCCAGCCGATGTAACGTGATCGAGGCCCCGGCCATTTCGAGTGAGGTGCAGTAATTGCCGACCCAGGTTGCGTGAATGGATACGCCGATGTCATCAAGCCGGCGCTTCACCCGCCGGTTCATGATGTAGAGTTCCATCAGCGGCGTCGAACCGAGCGAATTGACCAGTACCGCGACCTTGTCACCGCGCGCCGGCGCCATCTCGTCGAGGATCCTGTCCAGCATCTCGTCGGTGATCTCGTCGGCGGTCTTCAGCTTTCCGCGCGCGATGCCGGGCTCGCCGTGGATGCCCATCCCGATCTCCATCTCGTCCGGCCCAATCTCGAAATTCGGCCGGCGGGTCTGTGGCAGCGAACAGGGCGACAACGCCACGCCCATGGTGAAGGTGTGGTCGTTGGCTTTCCCGGCGATGCGCTCGCATTCGTCGAAGGACAGCATCCGGTCGCAGGCAGCACCGGCCGCCTTGAAGATGAAGAAATTGCCGGCGACGCCGCGCCTCTTGTGCCGCTGGTCGCGCGGTGCCGAGGCGACGTCGTCGGTGCTCAGCACAGTGCGCACCTCGATGTCGTCCATATCAGCCATCTCGGCGGCCATGTCGAAATTCATCACATCGCCCGCATAGTTGCCGTACATGAACAGGACACCGGCGCCGCCGCTGACCGCCTTGGCGCATTCAAGGATCGGGTCTGGCGGCGGCGAGGCGAAGACGTTGCCGATGGCTGCCGCATCGGCCAGCCCCTTGCCGACGAAGCCAAGAAAGCTCGGCTCGTGCCCCGAGCCGCCGCCGATGACGAGGCCCACCTTGCCTTGGCGCGGTCCGTCACGGGCGATGATCGAGCGTGAACTGCCGTCGACGCTCTTGAGATGGCGGGGATGCGCAGCCAGGATGCCTTCCAGCATCTCGTCGACGGCGCGATTGCCGTCATTGATGATCTTCTTGGTCTGCACCCGGAGCCTCCCGATTTCGATATTTTTGCAGATAGTACCGGGTGTTATCGGGATTTCCACCCGGCAAAGAGTATTTCACGCGGCCCGGCGTTCTCGGGCGCGCCGTTGTTGACCAGCCGTGCAGGTGGATGTGTCTAGTCGGGTTTTGCCAGGCCCGCATTGAACTTGCGGCGGGCGTTTTCCAGATGCTCGCGCATCGCTCGCCCGGCCGCTTCCGGATCATGCCGCTCGATGGCTTCGAACACGTTTTGGTGGCCAGCAAAACTCCTGCGGTTTTCGACCTCGGTGTTGGCCATGTGGATGCGCTGGTTGATCAGCCACTCCACCAGCGCTTCGTGCGCGGCGAGGAAGATCGGGTTGCCGGGGATTGCGGTCAGCACGCGGTGAAAAGCGACATCGGTGACGGCGAAGGCGCGGGCGCGGGGAATGGCGCGCTCGTTCTCAGCCAGCGCCGCGGCAAGCGCGTCGACCTGCGCGGCCGTTGCCACCTCGGCGGCATGGCGCGCGATCGAGACTTCGAGAAACAGCCGCAACTGCTCGAAATGGCCGATGCCGTCGGGCTGGTCCATCAACAGATGCGCCGTGCCCGTCAGTTGCTCCAGCATGTTGCGCGGCGTCGGCCGCGTCACCTTCGGCCGCTCGCCGCTGTTGATGCGCACCAGGCCCATCTTCTCCAGCGCAAACAGCGCTTCGCGCACCGAGGGGCGGCCGACATCGAACATCGACATCAGGTCGCGCTCGGACGGCAGCGAGGCACCGACCGGATAGACCTCGTCGCGGATCATCTCCTCCAGGCGGAGGCGGACTTCATCGGACAATTTTTTTCGAACCGGCATATTGTGCATGGTCTACCTTTTAAGCTATTAGACCAGTCGCTGCAAGCGAGGACTTGCGAGACCGAAGGGGTTGGAGGAGGCCGCCGGCTGATGCGCGGCGGTCGGCGCGACCGGCGAGGGCTTGGCGCGGAAATCGGCCTGGAGCAGGGCATCGCCCGATTTCGGCCGGCGGAAAGCAACGGGAGGAGAATTCCATGAGACGACTGTTGATGAGCCTTGTGCCGGCGCTGGCGCTAATGTTTGCAGCAGGCCTCGCCAAGGCCGCGGATGGCGGCACGTTCCGCTCGGCCATGCGCACCGGCTGCATCGAGATGGGCACGCTGCACACCACGTGCGGCCACCGGCTCGATGAGACCGTTTTGCAGGGATTGGTCCACATTAAGTGGACGGGCGACGACGTACAGCCGATGCTGGCCGAAAGCTGGAAGACGCCGGATGGCGGCAAGACTTATGTCTTCAGCCTGCGCCATGGCGTCAAATGGCATGACGGCACCCCGTTCACCGCCAGGGACGTGGTGTTCAGCCTCAACCTCTACGCCAACCCCAAGGTCAACTCGCCATGGTCGCAGAAGCTCTCGGCCGTGGCCGGATACAAGCCGTTCCAGGATGGCTCTGCCGCCTCCCTTGCCGGGGTCAAGGCGCTTGACGACATGACCGTCCAGGTCGAGCTCGACAGCGCCAAGCCGCTCTGGGTGCAGTTGCAGCTTATCGCCATCAGCATCTTTCCCGAACACCTTCTGGGCAAGGTTGCGCCCGCCGACATCAAGGGCAACGCCTTCTGGGTCAGCCGCGTCGGCACCGGCCCGTTCATCTGGAAGAAATACGAGAGCGACCAGTATGTCGAGGTCGACCGCAATCCCGACTATTTCCTCGGCGCGCCGAAACTCGACCGCATCATCTACCAGATCTACAAGGACGTGCCGCCGATCATCGCGGCCCTCGAGACGCAGGAGGTCGACGCCATGTCCTATGAGGGCGGCGGCGTGCCGATCTCCGAGCTCGCCCGCCTGCAGAAGCTCGATTATCTGACGGTTTTGCCGAAGTTCTCCGCCGGCCTGCCGACCTACCTGCAGTTCAACCTGGAGAACAAGCGCTTCGCCGACGTGCGGGTGCGCCAGGCGATGCTCTACGCCATCGATCGCAAGTCCATCATCGAGACGGTCAAGCAGGGTGCCGGCGAATTGTCGAACACGCTGTTCCCGCAGGACTGGGCGCGCGCCAAGGATATCGAGCCCTACGACTACAATCCCGACAAGGCCAAGCAATTGCTTTCCGAGGCGGGCTGGGACGGCAGCCAGCCGGTCGATTTCATCTACTACTATTCCGACCAGATGAACGTCGACACCGTCACCGCCATCCAGAGCTACCTGGCCGCTGTCGGCGTCAACATCCAGCCGCGCCTGCTCGATCCGGCGGCAATCAACCAGACCTATGCCGACGGCAGTTTCCAGATGGGCTTTTTCGCCAATGGCATGGGGCTCGATCCCTCACTGGGCTCGCCGGTCGTCGTCTGCGGCGCAAAGCCTCTCAGCATGGGTTACTGCAATCCCAAGGTCGACGAACTCTTCAACAAGGGGCTGGAATCGGCCGACCGCGCCGTGCGCGCCGAGAGCTACCAGGAAGCCTCGCGCATCCTCAACAAGGAGTTGCCCAAGGCCTGGCTATGGAACGAGGTGCGGCCGCTTGCCTTCAACAACCACATCGTCGGCCTGGCGCAGCACTTCAAGGAGCAGCCGCTCGTGATCTTCAACCACCCGGTCTACAACGAAGTCGAGAAGTGGCAAGTGGCGAAATAGACCGCTGCGAAAATGTTTTCACTTGCCGGTCATGGGGCTCTGTCTGGGCCCCATGACCCGCCGCCTCAAAAGCGCCTTCAGCCATAGGAGAGGCCGGTGCTAAGCTATCTCCTGCGAAAACTGCTGCTCAGCATCCCGGTGCTGTTCGGCGTCACCGTCATCGTCTTCGCCATCGCGCACGCCATGCCTGGCGATGCCGTGCTGGCGATGATCACGGCGGAGGCGCCGTCGAGCGAAGCACTGATCGCGATGCGCCGCGGCGAGCTCGGCCTCGACCAGCCGCTCTACATCCAGTACCTCAATTGGATCGGCCAGATCCTGCACGGCAATCTCGGCCGCTCCTTCGTCAATGGCCGCAGCGTCGGCGAGATCATTGGCGAGCGCCTGCCGATGACGCTGGAACTGATGGGAGTGGCGCTGCTCGCAGCCTTCATCATCGGCACCACGCTGGGGGTGATCTCGGCGCTCAGGCAATACCGGCTGACCGACTATTCGCTGACGCTTGGCGGCTTTGTCGGCGTGTCGATCCCGGATTTCTTCATGGGGCTGCTGCTCGTCTACGTCTTTGCGCTTGAATTGCGTTGGCTGCCGTCGTCGGGCATTTCGACGGCAGGCGACAATTTCTCGCTCGTCGACAATCTCAGGCATCTGATCCTGCCGGCTGCCGCATTGGCCCTGTTCCGCGCTGCGATCTTCATGCGCTATGCCCGCGCCGGCATGCTCGAAGTTCTGAACCAGGACTATATGCGCACCGCCAAGGCCAAAGGCCTGCGTCCGAGCACGATCACGCTGCGCCACGGCCTGCGCAACGCGCTGATCCCGCTGGCCACCGTCTTCGGCCTTACTTTGCCCACGCTGTTCGGCGGCTCGGTGGTGATCGAGACGATCTTCCAGTGGCCGGGCATCGGCCTGATGTTCATCGACGCGGTGGTGAACCGGGATAGCCCCGTCATCATGGGCTACGTGCTGATCACCGCCATCATCGTCATGCTGGCCAACCTTGCCACCGACCTTGCCTACAGCGTGCTCGACCCGCGGGTGAACTATGAGTGACATCATCGCCGCCGACGTGACTGTTGCTGCCGGCGCCTCGCGCGGCCTGTGGGGCGAGGCGGCGCGCCGTTTCCTCAACCACCGCCTGGCGACGCTCGGGCTGGTCATGCTCGCCATCATCGTGCTCGCCTGCGTGCTGGCGCCGCTGATCGCGCATTACGGCCCCAACGACATCGATTTGCGCGGCCGTAACCAGCCGCCAGGCGACGTCCATTGGCTCGGCACCGACGGCACCGGCCGCGACATCTTTGCCCGCATCCTCTATGGCGGCCGCATCTCGCTGACGGTCGGCTTCGTCGCCGTGGCCATCTCGGCGGCGATAGGTATCTTCATCGGCTGTATAGCGGGCTACTTCGGCGGCAAGATCGATCTCCTGCTGATGGGCCTGATCGACATGGTGCTGACCTTTCCGCGCCTGGTCATCATCATCGCTTTCGTCGCCGTGGTCGGACCCAGCATCTTCAACACCATGGTGGTGATCGGCCTGCTCAGCTGGCCGTCCATCGCCCGGCTGACGCGCGGCGAGATCCTAGCGCTGCGCAACCAGGAATTCGTGCTTGCCGCGCGCTCGCTCGGCACCTCGCCCTCGGTCATCATCCTCGAGCACATCCTGCCCAATGTGCTGAGCCCGATCCTCGTGGCGATCACGCTCGACGTGGCGACTGTGATCCTGCTCGAGGCGTCGCTGTCCTTCCTCGGCCTCGGCGCGCAGGCACCGGCGGCCAGCTGGGGCAACATGCTGCGCGACGCGCGCACGCTGTCGATCCTGGAGAGCCAGCCCTGGATGTGGATACCGCCCGGCGCGATGATTGCGATGGCCGTGCTAAGCATCAATTTCGTCGGCGACGGCCTGCGCGATGCGCTCGACCCGCAGCACATCATGGGCGGGGGCGCGAAATGACCGGCCTCGATATGCTCGCGGCTCGCAAGCCAACGACAGCGCCGGGACAACAACCCGTGCTCGACGTGCAAGGGCTGAGCGTCGAGTTCGGTCCAAAAGGCCGCTCCGTCTATGCCGTCAACGATGTCTCCTTCCAGCTTGCCGAAGGCGAGTCGCTGGCCATTGTCGGCGAGAGCGGCTCCGGCAAGTCGGTGACCGTGCAGACATTGATGGGCCTGATCCGCAAGCCGCCCGGCCGCGTCACTCAAGGCCGCGCGCTCTACCGCGGCCGCGATCTTCTGGCCATGCCCGACAGCGAATTGCGCCATATCCGCGGCCGCGACATCGCGATGATCTTCCAGGATCCGATGTCGTCGCTGAATCCGGTGCTGACCGTCGGGCTGCAACTGACCGAGGCGCTGCGCGAACATCAAGGCCTGAGCCAGCCGCAAGCCGAGCGCCAGGCGTTCGACATGCTCGACCTGGTCGGCATCGCCAATGCGCCGCAACGCATGCGCGCCTTTCCGCACCAGTTCTCTGGCGGGCAATTGCAGCGCATCGGCATCGCCATGGCGCTGGTCTGCAAGCCGTCGATCCTGATCGCCGATGAGCCGACGACGGCGCTAGACGTCACCATCCAGGCGCAGATCGTCGAGTTGGTCGCGCGCCTGCAAAAACAGCTCGGCATGGCGATCATCTGGATCAGCCATGACCTCAGCCTGGTCGCCGGCTTCGTCGATCGCGTCGCGGTGATGTATGCCGGCTCAATCGTCGAATGCGCGCCGGTCGATGAGCTGTTTTCGGCGACGACGCATCCCTATACGATCGGCCTGTTCAACTCCATTCCGTCGCTGACGGCGGCAAATACCAGGCTGGTGCCGATCAAGGGGGCGCCGCCCAACGTCACCCTGCCGCCGACTTTCTGTGCCTTCGCGCCGCGCTGCGGTCATGCCGAGGCGTGCTGCCGCGAGGCAAAGCCGCCGCTGGAAACGGTCGGCGCCGGCCACACCACCGCATGCTGGCGCTGGCGGCAGGTCGAGCATTTGCCGCGGCCTTCGGCGGCAGCACCAGTCATCACGCGGGCTGCGGCGCAAAAGCAGGAACCGCTTCTCGTCGTTTCCAATCTCAAGGTGCATTTCCCCATCAGGCGCGGTGTGCTCAGGCGACAGGTCGGCGCCGTCCACGCTGTCGACGGGGTCAGCTTCGAGGTGCTGCGCGGCGAGACGCTGGCGCTGGTCGGTGAAAGCGGCTGCGGCAAGTCGACGACCGGCCGCGCTGTGCTGGGCCTCGAGCGGCCGAGCGCCAGCAGCATCCTTTTCGAGGGCAGGGACTATGCCGGTGCATCGGGCGAGCAGCTCAAGCAGCGCCAGCGCGACATGCAGATGGTGTTCCAGAACCCGTTCGGCTCGCTCAACCCGCGCATGACGGTTGGGCGCATCATCGGCGAGGGGCTGCGCGCCCAGAAGATCGGCACGCGCGCCTCGCGCGACGCCCGCGTCAGCGAATTGCTGGCGCTGGTTGGTTTGCGGGAAGCGCTGCGCAACCGCTACCCGTTCGAGCTCTCCGGCGGCCAGCGCCAGCGCGTCGGCATCGCCCGCGCGCTGGCCGCCAATCCGAAATTCATCATTGCGGACGAGCCGATCTCGGCGCTCGACGTCTCCATCCAGGCGCAGATCGTCAACCTGCTCGACGATCTCAAGACGCGCCTCGGGCTGACCTATCTGTTCATCGGCCACGATCTGTCGATGATCCGCTATCTCAGCGACCGGGTCGCGGTGATGTATCTGGGCCGGATCGTCGAGATCGGCACTACCGCGGCGGTGTTCGGCAGCCCGCTGCACCCCTATACAAGCGCGCTTCTGTCGGCGATCCCGGTGCCCGATCCCAAGGCCGGCGGAACGCGCCGACGCATCGTGCTGGGCGGCGCGGTGCCCGATCCGTCGAAGCCGCCGCCCGGCTGCCATTTTCATCCGCGCTGCCCGATGGCGAGCGAGATCTGCACGCGGGTGACGCCCGAGGTGCGCGATTTCGGCTCGCCTGTCTCCGGGCAGCATCTCGTCGCCTGCCACCATGCCGGCACCCTATGACACTTCTGGAAAGACCGAGGATCCCTGAATGACCAAGGAATTGGCGGGCATGTACGCCGCCCTGATGACCGGACTGAGCGATGCCGGCGAGTTCGATCCGCAGCGCCAGCGCAACATCAACGACTATGTCCTGCGCCAGGGTCTGGCCGGGCTCTATGTCGGCGGCAGCAGCGGCGAATCCGGTCTGCTGACGGTGGACGAACTGCTGGCTCAGCAAGAGGTGGTCTTCGCCGGCGCGCAAAGCACCGGCACCAGGCTGATCGCCCATGTCGGCATGCCGAACCTGCGCGATTCCATGCGCCTGGCGCGGCAGGCGCAAAAGCTCGGCTACCACGCGCTGTCGGCGCTGCCGCCGCATTCCTATCCGTTCTCCGACGACGAGGTTTATGGCTACTACCAGGCGCTGGCGTTGGCGACCGACCTGCCGCTGATCGTCTACGAGATCCCCTTGCGCACCGGCCGGCCGTTGCCGCTCGGCTTGTTGGTCCGGCTGCTCGATCTGCGCAATGTCATCGGCATCAAATTCACCTCCACCGACCTGTTCAAATACGCGATGCTGCGCAAGCGGCAGCCGCAAAAACTGTTCTATTACGGCTTCGACGAGATCTATGCCGCCGCCGGCATGCTCGGCACCGATGGCGGCATCGGCACTACCTACAATCTGCTCGGCAGGCTGTATGTGGCGGTGGACAAGGCGATCCGGGCCGGCGACCTGGAACGGGCGAAAGCCCTGCAGATGGTGTCGCAGGACTTCGTCGAGGTGCTGTTGGAAACCGGCGTGCTGCCGGGCATGAAAGCGGCGTTCCGCGTCATCGGTGTCGACTGCGGCCCGACCCGTGCTCCGATGGCGCCGGCTGTTGCCGATGCCGACGACCGGATGCGTGCGATTCTTGCTCGCCCGGCGGTGAAAGAGTGGCTGGCGTAAGCTGCGCCGGCGTGACGGTGATCGTCTCAGGAGAGACTAGGGGTTGCGGCCTGCCGACCTGCCTGTCCGCGAAAACGACGTGCGAAGGCGATAGCGGTCGCCGGCATATCGGATCGTCGACGACAGCAGCGGCCGGCCGGCCGCATCGACGATGAGCTGACGCATCACCAGGGTGGATTTACCGGCGTCGATGTCGAGATGGCGCGCCAGTATAGAATCCGCGCCGCGCGCCTCGATCGTGGTTTCGGCGCGCGCCAGATCAGCGCCGGCATCGATCAGCAGACCGAACAGCGAGGCGGTGCGGAAGTCGACACGGCTGAGATCGGGGACAAGGGCGACGGCGAAGAACGAGGTGTCTACGGCGACCGGAACCTGGTCGAGGCGGCGGATCCTTTCCAGGTGGAACAGCGTCGCGCCGGGTGCGATCGACAGCTCCTCGGCCTCGTCCAGCGAGGCAGGCGCTTCCTCGGCGCGCAACACGTCTGAGGAGGGTACCAGGCCGAGACGCCTGGCGGTCTCGCTGAAGGATTCCAGCGTGTTGGGAAACTCCTTCGGCACCTTGGCGGAGACATACCAGCCGCGCCCGTGCGAAGGGGTCAGCACTCCCTCCTCAACAAGGCTTTGCAAAGCCCTGCGCAAGGTCACCCTGCTGATCGACATGCGCGTGAACAGATCGCGCTCGGGCGGCAGCCGCGCGCCCGAAGCAAGCTTGCCGGCGGCGATCTCCTGCAGGATCGCATCTGCCGCTTGTCGCCAGAGCGGTTCGGGTCCGTCCGACTGCAGTGGCGAGTCCTCCATTTCAGTCACCCATCCGCCCTGATCTTTTCCCAAACGCCCGTTCGCATCGAACGGTAACAGGCGTCAATTACCTGGTTGACGATGACGCCATCCTCGAAGGTCTCCAGTGGCGTCGTCCCCGCCGCGAAGTGTTCCACAAAATGCCGCATCTGTTGTGAAAAACCGTAGGCCCGGGTCTCCTCGGGCACCGGATAGACCCAGCCGGTCTCGGAATCCGCCTTCTCGACGAGGTAACCCACAGGCTTTTCGATAAAGCCCCAGACCGGGCCGACAGATGTGTCGGTGACGATGCGACCGGCCGAGCCGACCAGTTCGTGGCGAAGCTGCATGCCGCCTTTTTCGATCCATGACGATTCGATCGTCGCGAGCTGGCCGCCGGCGAATTTCAGCAGCGCGATCGCCGTGTCTTCCCCGGTTGTCTTATCACCGTGGACCAGCGTTGCGCCCCACGCCATCACCTCGGTGATCAAATTGTCCTTGCCGAAGAAGTGGCGGGCGCTTTCGACGGTGTGGCAGCCCATGTCGAGCAGGGCGCCGCCACCGGCGAGCTCGGCGTTCCAGAAATGCGGCGCGTGCGGCCCCGAATGTGCTTCCCGAGCGCGCATGGTGAGGAGATTGCCGATGCCGCCCGCCTGTATCATCTGGTGGGCCTTGGCGATGTTGGGGGAAAACACCGCGCATTCGGCATAGCCATGCCAGATGCCGGCACGCTGGACGATATCGAGGATTTCCTGCGCTTCCTTGCCCGTGCGCGCCAATGGCTTGGTGCAGATGACGGCCTTGCCGTGCCTGGCAGCGAGCCTGACGGCTTCGAGGTGGATCTCGTTGGGCAGCGCGATCACCACGAGCGCGACCGCCGGATCGGCGCACAGGGCGTCGATATCCCCGTGGGCGGTGATCTTGGGGCCCCACTTTTTCGCGAAGGCTTCGGCGCGCTCGAAGCTGCGCGAGGAGCAGGCCACGAGTTCGGCGTTGCGTACGTCGAGCAGCGAATCCGCATAGGTCTCAGCGATGAAACCCGAACCCAGAATTCCAACTCCAATCATCAAGTCCTCCCAAATTTCTTGCCGTCGGTTTGGTGGTGCCCAGTCCGGACAACGACCATACAACAGGAAAAGACAACACAATACCACTTGTCACAACATGTATCAGTAGGTATGGTCCCAGGCAACAGTGCAAAATCGTGAATCCACACGAGGCACCATCTTGAGGGAGAGCAGGAAAATGCGTTCCATGCGTGTATCGATCCCGCTGGCGGCGACGCTTGGCGTGATGTTTTCAGGCGGCGTAGGCGCCGCTTTTGCCGACCCGGTCACCATCACCTTGAACAGCTGGCGGACCGAGGATATCGCGGTCTGGCAGGACACCATCCTGCCTGCCTTCGAAGCCAAGCATCCCGACATCAAGGTCGAGTTCGCGCCGATCAACACCAATGAATACAACGCCGCCATCCAGTCGCAGATCGAAGGCGGCGCCGGCGGCGACCTGATCACCTGCCGCCCCTTCGACGTGAATCGCGAATGGATCAAGCGCGGCTATTTCGAATCCCTGGAAGGACTGCCGGGCCTGGAGAACTTCGACAAGACGTCCCGCGCCGCTTGGTCGGGCGCCGATGACAAGGCTTACTGTCTGCCCGTCGCCGCCGTGCTCGCCGGCTTCTACTACAACGCCGATATCTTCAAGGAACTGGGTTTGAAGGTGCCGACCACCAGCGCCGAGTTCATCGATGTCCTGCAGGCGATCAAGAAGGACGGCCGCTATACGCCGCTGGCTTATGGCTCGGCCGAATCCTGGCAGCTCGCCTATAACGGCCTCTACAGCATCGGTCCGGCCTACTGGAAAGGCGAGGAGGGCCGGCTCGGCCTGATCGACGGCAAGAAGAAACTGACCGACCCCGAGTTCGTCGATGCCATCGCCGCCTTCGAAGCCTGGAAGCCGTTCCTGCCGGCCGGGCAGGAGAGCCTGAACTATGCCGACATGACGCAGCTGTTCACGCTCGGCAAGGCGGCCATCCTCCCGGACGGCTCATGGGACATCAACCAGGCGACCTCGACCGGCCTCAATATCGGCGTGTTCGGTCCGCCGGTGCCGAAGGCCGGCGACCAGCGCTACCTGCAGGAAATGCCGGACATGGGCATCGGCATCAACGCCAAAAGCGCGCACAAGGAAGCGGCCAAGACCTTCCTCGACTGGGTTGCCGGACCTGAATTCCAGGAACTCTATGTCAACGCCGCCCCCGGCTTCTTTGCCATGAGCAGCAAGCCGGTCACCTACAAGAACAAGCTGGCGCAGGATTTCGCCGACCTGAAGCAAGGCGCCCAGCTGACACCGCGGCTGGCGCTGGATCGCTTGAGCGCCGGCACGCCACCGCTCGACGACGAGACCTGGCGCCTGCTGCAGGTGATGTTCACCAAGTCGGACGTCACGCCGCAGCAAGTCGCCACCGAGCTTCAGACCGGGCTCGCCTCCTGGTACGGACCGCAGAAGAAGTAATCCGGGAACGCCTTTGCGCATGTCTTGCCAGCCGGCGAGGCATGCGCGAAGCCTTCGGGCACGCCGGCACATCCATGCCGGCGTGAACAAGAGGTCATCAATTGATATCTCCCGCTGCCGCCTACAGAAACCTGTTGCTGTTCGTGCTGCCGGCCCTGGCCGTCTATCTGGTCTTTGCCGTGCTGCCGCTGGCGACCTCGATCGTGATGAGCTTTTTCCAGACCAATGGCGTCTCTGGCGACACCTTTGTCGGCCTCGCCAACTACGAGCGCCTGTTCACACATCCGACGATCAGCGCCCGCTTCTGGAACGCGCTTTTGAACAACATGCAGTATTTCGCCATCCATCTCGTTGTCGAAGTGCCGATGGGCCTGCTGTTGGCGGCCTTGCTGACGTCGGGAAAACTGGCACGGTCGGAAGGTATCTATCGCACCCTGCTGTTCATACCGGCGACGCTGTCGGTGGTCATTGTCGGCTTCGTCTGGCGCCTGATCATCAACCCGCTCTGGGGCCTGGTTGGTTTTCCGCTGCTGGGCACGGAATCGACCGCACTCACCACGATTTCGCTGATGTCGGTCTGGCAGTATTTCGGCATTCCGATGGTCTTCCTCTACAGCGCCTTGCTGGCGGTGCCCAACGAACTCGTCGAAGCCGCCAACATCGATGGCGCTCGCGGTTGGACGACGTTCTGGAAGATCAAGTTTCCGCTGATAGCGCCGCAATTCGGCCTGATCGCGATCCTCACCTACATCTGGACGTTCAACGGCTTCGACCTGGTGTTCGCGCTCAACGGATCGGCACCCGGGCCGAACTACAGCACCGACATCCTCGGCACCTATTTCTACCGGACCTTCTTCGGTTCGAGCGGGCAGCTTGCCGATCTCGATCTGGGTGCCGCGGTCGCGACGATCATTTTCCTCACGGTTCTGTTGGTGACATCAGTCTATTTCTGGCTGATCCAGCGCCGCCTGAAATCCTATTCGGTCTAGGAGCTGATATGAGCGCCCCTGACCTCACCATGCCAGTTGCCCGCCGCCGCCCGGACCGCGAACCCTGGACGCTGGAGCGCATCATCGTCCACGCGCTGCTGATCCTCTTTGTCCTGCTTGCCATAGGACCGGTGCTGATCGTCATCATCAATTCCCTGAAGACGACGCCGGCGATCTTCGGTGGCCCGTTCGACCTGCCGACGGCCAAGACCTTCAGCCTCGAAGGCTACAAGCGGGTCTTCATGCGCGGCAATTTCATCGTCAACTACCGCAACAGCCTGATCGTCACGGTGACGACGATCGTGCTGACGGTGGTCCTGTCGACGCTCGCCGCCTTCGCCCTGGTCGAATACCGCGTGCGAGTCGCCTCGCTGCTCGCCGGCCTGTTCGTGCTCGGCATCATGTTGCCGATCCGGCTCGGCACGATCCCGCTGATCCAGATGATGCTCGCCTGGAAGCTGATGGATACGCTGGCGGCCCTCATCCTCGTCTACACCGCCATGAGCATCCCGATCGCGGTGACGCTAATGGTCACCTATTTCCGCACCGTTCCGACAGACCTCAAGGAAGCAGCGCGCATGGATGGGGCAAGCGAGTTGCGCACCTTCTGGATCGTGCTGCCTTTGGTCAGGCCCGGCCTCGCCGCGGTGGCCGCGCTGACCATGCTGCCGGTCTGGAACGACCTCTGGTTCCCGCTGATCCTGGCCCCAAGCCGGCAGAACCAGACGGTGACGCTCGGCGTGCAGCAATTCGTCGGGCAGTTCATGAACGACTATCCCGCACTTCTCGCCGCGCTGACGCTTGGCGCGGTGCCACTCGTCCTGCTGTTCACCCTGTTCTCGCGGCAATTCATCAGCGGCCTGAGCAAAGGCTACAGCAAATAACCCGGCGTCATGGCCGACAGATTTTCGCAAGACTTCTACAATTTCGAACTGATGGAACATCAAGATGCAGATAGGCAAATACATCCGACGGCAGCCTTCGACCCTGACCGGGCTGCCCGCAGCCATCGGCTCGGATCTGGATCGGTTCGCCAGCCTGCGCCAGAAGCCGCAGCGCATCGTGCTGCTCGGCACCGGCTCCTCGATGAATGCGCTGCTGGCTGGCGCCGAGGCGCTGGAGGGGGGCACTGGGGCGTCTGTGATCGCCAAGGAACCGGAGGCTTTCCTGCGCCTGCCGCCCAAGGCATCGGGCCAGCGCACACTGGTTCTGGCAGCGTCCCAGTCCGGCATGAGCATCACCACGATCGAGGCGGTGCGTTTGTCCGTGGCACGCGGGTTTCCCACCCTTGTCATTACCGGTGAGGAGGGCAGCCTGATTACCGAGACCGGTGCCGAAGTGATCGTCATGCCGATCGGCCCAGAGACGGTCGGCCCCAAGACCATGGGCTATACCGCCACCGTCATCTCGGTGCTGGCGATCGCCGCCAAGCTCGCCAAGAAGACTGTGCATCTGTCAGAGCTTCTCGGACAACTCGAGCAGACAGCGGAAACCGGTCTTGCCGCAGCGAAGGATCTGATCGCTCGCTTCGGCGTCCCCGACTACATACTGGTCGCCGGACAGGCGACGCATCTCGGCACCGCGCTCGAGGCGTCACTCAAGATCGCCGAGATCAGCGGCGTGCCGACAGCCGCCTTCGACACCGAGGAGGCGTTGCATGGGCATGTCTATGGCACGACGGACAACAGCCTGGTGATCGCCATCGCGCAGACCGAAGCCGAGGCGAAGGTCGCCGCCAATCTTGGCGAAGCGCTGGCCGAACTCGGACCGCGAACGGTCGTCCTCAACCTCTCCAGCCATCCGACCCGCTTCGACCTCGATGTCAGCTGGCCGACAGCGCCGGAACAGCAATGGCTCGCCGGCTGCTGGGCGCCGATCCCGCTGCAATGGTATGGCTGCGAGCTGGCGATCGCGCGTGGCATCGATCCGGACAAGATGATCTATCCCAATCTCGGACGCAGGCTCAACGTGCGCATCCGCAAGGAGGCCTGATGGTAACCGCGATCGGAATCGACATTGGCGGCAGCCTGGTCAAGCTCGGCGCCGTCGACGGTTCGGGCAAAGTGCTGGCGCGCGGCACTGTCCCCGTGCATCGGGATATCGAGTTTGCGGATTTCGTCCATCTGGTCACCAAGGCCACCGAAGAGCTGACGCGGCAATATCCGGACATCACGGCCATCGGCATTGGTGTGCCGGGCACGCCAAATCCCGAGACCGGCATGCTGAACGGCCGCTGCCCGGCGATCCCGGCGTTGTTGAAGGGTTCGCTGTCAAAGCTGTTCGGCATTCGCTTCGGCGTCCCGGCCATCGTCCGCAACGATGCCGTCTGCGCCACCCATGGCGAGATGCGGCACGGTGCCGGCCGTCCCTTCTCCCGCTTTGCGCTGCTGACGCTCGGCACCGGCATTGGCGGCGCCATGGTCATCGACCGCAAGGTGATCGACGGCCCGGACGGGTTGCCGCCACAGCTTGGCTGCATCTCGCTCGATCCGGCCCGCACCGACATCGCCGATCCGGTACCTGGCATGGTCGAGAACCTCGCCAGCGCCCGCGCGCTGGTCAACCGCTATCGCCAGCTCAAGCCGGACACCGACGCCACCAACGCCGAGGCGGTCTGCGATCTTGCCAAAGAAGGCGACCCCATCGCGCTGCAGGTCGTCGACGAGGTGGCGCGCTGGCTCGGCCAGATGATCGGCATCATGTCGAACATGCTCAACATCGAGGCGGCGATCATCGGTGGCGGCCTGGCGCTGGCCGGCCCTTTCTTCACCGACCGCATCGCCCGCAATGTCAGGGATTTCGTGCTGCTCAAGCCCGGCCGGCCACCGGTGATCGTGGCGGTGGAGCACGGCAACGATGCCGGCGTAATAGGTGCCGCGGCACTGGCGCTCGACATGTTCGCGCCCACGGCAAAGGAATAGCGCCATGGCGGACGTCGAACTGAGGAAGGTTTCGAAGAGCTTCCAGAATCTGAAGGTCGTGCACGATATCGATCTCGACATCGCCGAGGGCGAATTCGTCGTCCTCGTCGGACCGTCCGGCTGCGGCAAGTCGACGACGCTGCGCATGGTGGCGGGACTGGACAGGCCGAGCGGCGGCGAGATCCATATCGGCGGCAGGCTGGTCAACAACGTGCAGGCCAGGGATCGCGACATCGCGATGGTCTTCCAGAGCTATGCGCTCTATCCGCAGATGACGGTCGCGCAGAACATGGCTTTCGGCCTGCGCATCCGCAAGGTGCCGGCCGGCGAGGTGACGCAGCGCATCGCCCGTGTCGCCGACATCCTCGACCTCAGCGAACTGCTGCAGCGTAAGCCGCACCAACTGTCTGGCGGCCAGCGCCAGCGCGTTGCGATGGGCCGCGCCATGGTGCGCCAGCCGAAAGTCTTCCTGTTCGACGAGCCGCTCTCCAACCTCGACGCCAAGCTCAGGGTGAAGATGCGCGCCGAGATCAAGAAGCTGCACCAGATGGTCGCCACCACGACAGTTTACGTCACCCATGACCAGGTCGAAGCGATGACGCTGGCCGACCGCGTCGTGGTGATGAACAAGGGGCGCATCGAGCAGATCGGGCCGCCCAACGATCTCTACCATGAGCCGGCCAGCCGCTTCGTCGCCGGCTTCATCGGCAGCCCCGGCATGAACTTCTTCAAGTGCCGCCTGGAAGCGCGCGGCGACCGGCTCGCGGTCGTGCTCGGTGATGGCACCGCTCTCGCCGTCCCGGCTGCCCGTACGGCACGCTATGCCAGCCATGTCGGGCGCGAACTCGAATTCGGCCTGCGTCCCGAGCATATCACCGAGCAGCGCGAGCGGCCCGACGTCGTCGACATCAAGGCGCCGGTCGAGGTGGTCGAGCCGATGGGCATGGAGACGCTGCTGCATGTGCTGATCGCCGGCGCGGAGGCGACGGCGCGCATCGATCCCGCGTCGACGCCGAAGCCGGGCGAGGTGGCGACGCTCTCGCTCGGCATGGCCCATATGCATCTGCTCGATCCCGACAGCGGCAAGGTGCTCTGAGCTCCGCTGGGGTATCGACACGACATGCAAAGGGCCTGGCCGAGAGGATCACGGTTCCCTGCCACACTTTCGCGTGTCAGAAAGCAAAAACAATATATTATTTGTTGACAAATATAATTTTGGAGCGAATTTTTAGGCACGGTTCCGAATGACCGTGATGGTTCCCAGCAGGCACGGCCATCTCACCGCAGTCCCAGGAATTTGCCGGTCATGATCGACATCCAAAGCGTGTCAAAGTCCTTCGTGACCAGGGACGCCGATCCCGTCCGTGCGCTGAACGAAGTCAGCCTCGAAATCTACGACAATGAGTTCTTCACCCTGCTCGGCCCGTCGGGCTGCGGCAAGACGACCCTCTTGCGGCTGATTGCCGGCTTCGAGGCGCCAAGCTCAGGCGCCATCCGCATCGCCGGCAGCGATGTCGCCGCCTTGCCGCCGCAGAAACGGCCGGTCAATACGGTGTTCCAGAGCTACGCGCTGTTCCCACATATGAGCGTCGCCGAGAATGTTGCGTTCGGCCTGGAGATGCAGAACGCGCCGAAATCGCTGATCGACGAGCGCGTCAGGGAAGCGCTGGAAATGGTGCGGCTCGAAGGCTTCGCCACACGCCGCCCGGCGCAATTGTCGGGCGGCCAGCAGCAGCGCGTGGCGGTGGCGCGTGCCCTTGCTCCGAAGCCCAGCGTTCTTCTGCTCGACGAGCCGCTGTCGGCGCTTGACCTCAAGCTGCGCAAGGGCATGCAGAGCGAATTGAAGCGGCTGCAGCGCGAAACCGGCATCACCTTCGTGCTGGTCACGCACGACCAGGAAGAGGCGCTCGCCATGTCCGACAGGATCGCGGTGATGCGCAGTGGCGACGTGCTGCAGGTCGGCACGCCGCGCGACATCTACGACAATCCGCAGGACCGCTTCGTTGCCGACTTCATCGGCGAGTCCAACCTGCTGCCGGGGGCAGCGCTTGGCCGCGATCCTGCGAAGACGATCGTCGTGCGTCCCGAGCACATCGTCGTCTCGCCGGCATCGGCTGGCGCCAGCGGCCACGCCCGAGGCGCGGTTTCAGCCATCACCTTCCTCGGCTCCGACACGCTCTACGAGGTTGTGCTCGAAGAGGGAGCAAGGCTGCAGTCGCGCTCGCGCGGCGGCGCGGCACTCGCGACAGGCGACAGGGTCGTCGTCGACTGGGCCCGCGACGTCGAACGCGAACTGGCGAACTGAGGCGGCGATGGGTCCGAACCGCACCTACCTGCTGATTGCACCCGCCATGCTGGTCATCGGCATCTTCATGGTGCTGCCGCTGTTTCTGGCGGTCGCCTATTCCTTCATGACCGCCAACCCCTATGGCGGCGTCACGGCGCCGGCGACATTCGACGCCTATCTCCAGTTCCTGTACCAGCGCGACTTCGACGACAGCCTGGTGTTTTCGCCGAGCTATGCGCTCATCATCCTACGTTCGATCTACCTCGCCATTGCCACGACCCTTATCTGCCTGGTGCTTGGCCTGCCGGTTGCCTGGTACATCGTCTGCCAGACACCGGAGCGCCGCCGGATCCTGCTCTTTGCCGTCACACTGCCGTTCTGGATCAACACACTGATCCGCACCTATTGCTGGATCCTCATCCTGCGCGACGAAGGCCTGGCGAATGGTGCGCTGCGCCATGCCGGCATCATCTCCGATCCGCTGCCGCTGCTCTACAATGACGGGTCGATCCTGCTCGGCCTCGTCTACACCTTCCTGCCCTTCATGGTGCTGCCCATCTATTCGACGCTGGAGTGCATCGACCCGCGTCTGATCGAGGCCGCGCACGATCTCTACGCCAGCCGCGCCGCGGTCTTCCGCCGCATCGTCTGGCCGCTGGCGAGACCCGGCGCGCTGGCCGGCGCCACGCTTGTCTTCGCGCCGGCGCTCGGCTCGTTCCTGGCACCCGACCTGCTTGGCGGCGGCAAGAAGCTTTTGATCGGCAGCCTGATCCAGATGCAGTTCACCTCGTCGCGCAACTGGCCGTTTGGGGCGGCACTCTCGACCGTCGTGACGGTCGTCGTGCTGACCGTCTTCGTCATCCGTTCGCGCAAAGCACCGGAGGAGCGGCGATGAATGGCGCAAAACCCTTCGACTGGCGGCATACGCCCGGCCTGTCGGCCTACACCGCTCTCATATTCCTGTTCTTCTACGCGCCGCTGCTGATCCTGGTAATCTATGCCTTCAACTCGAGCCGGCTGGTCACCGTGTGGGCCGGCTTCAGTTTCAAATGGTTCGTCGCGGTCGCCAACAACGGCTCGATCCGCGACGCTGCCTTCAACAGCGTCATCATCGCGATCGTCGCCACCATCGCCTCGACGGGCATCGCCACGGCCGGCGCGCTGGCACTGGAACGCGGCCGGCTGCGCTTCGGGCGCAGCGCGGCAACTGCGCTGATCGCGATGCCGCTGGTGGTGCCGGAGATCGTCGTGGCGATCACCACGCTGATCTTCTTTTCCGGGCTCGGCATGCATCACGGGCTCATCAACCTGATGATCGCCCACACTGTCTTTTGCATTCCGTTCGCGCTGCTGCCGATCCAGGCGCGGCTGCGCGACATGGGCGGCACGCTGGAGGAGGCTGGCCGTGACCTCTATGCCGACGAATGGCGGCTGTTTCGCCGCGTCACGCTGCCCTTGCTGATCCCGGCAATCTCGGCCGGCGCCATCATGGCCTTCGTCGTGTCGCTCGATGATTTCCTGATCTCGATGATGGTGTCGAGCGCCGGCTCGACCACCTTGCCGGTCTACATCTACGGCATGATGCGGCTTGGCGTGACGCCAGAGGTCAACGCCATCTCCACCATCCTTCTTGCCGTTTCCATCGTCTTCGTCGCAGCGGCGCTGCTCGTCGGACGACGCAAATAAGCTTGCCTGAACCATGATCCCGAAAAGTGGAAGCCGGTTTTTGGAAAAGATCATGGTCAAAACGAGAAAACAAACCAGAGGAGAACGACCGTGACCAAATGGAAAGAAGGACTTTCAGGAATAGCTTTGGCCACCGCCATCATGGGGGCCATCACCACCACGGCGCTCGCCGATTCCGGCGAACTGCACATCTACAACTGGACCGACTACACATCGGACGAAATGATCAAGAAGTTCGAGGCGGAGACCGGGATCAAGGTCACCATCGACACCTACGATTCGAATGAGACCGCGCTCGCCAAGCTGAGCTCGGGCGCCGCCGGCTACGACGTGATGATCATCAGCAACGACTTCGTGCCGATCTTCGTCAAGCAGAAGCTGTTCCAGGAAGTCGATGCGGGGGCGATGCCGAACTTCAAGAACGTCGATCCGAAATGGCAGCACCGGTCCTGGGATCCGGATGCGAAATACACCGTGCCATGGGTGTGGGGCACCACGTCCTATTCGGTCGACACTGCCGTCTACAAGGGGCCGACCGACAGCCTGAAGCCGCTCTTCGATCCGCCCGCGGAACTCAAGGGCAAGGTCGGCATGTTCGGCTCGCCGACCGAGGTGATGTCGCTGGCGCTGGTGTATCTCGGCAAGGATCAGTGCAACAGCAATCCGGCGGACCTGAAGGAACTCGATGCTTTGCTCGAGGCGCAAAAGCCCTTCGTCAAGGTTTACAATTCCGACGGCATCGTCGAGCGCCAGGTCGCCGGCGAGACGGTCATGCACGAGCAGTGGTCGGGCAAGGCGCTGGCGACACGCCAGCAGAAGTCGACGGTCAAATACGTCTATCCCAAGGAAGGCGTTGTCGGCTGGATGGACAATGTCGCCGTGCCCTCGACCGCGCCCAATGTCGACAACGCCAAGAAGTTCCTCAACTTCCTGATGGATCCCGAAAACATCGCGCTGCAGCAGAAATACACCGGCTACCAGAGCGCGATCGCTGGTTCCAACAAATACCTGGCGGCGGATATTGGCGGCTCGCCGGAGTTCAACCCGCCGGCCGATCTGAAAATCTCGTTTGCGCCGTCATGCGACGAGAAGGCGATCCGCGCTTACGATCGTATCTGGACCAATCTGCGCCAATAGGCTCATGACGCAAAACGCCGCCCGTTCGTACGGGCGGCGTTTATTACCTTCTGTCCGAGGACCTCGAAAATGAATCGCTACGCCCGCACAATTGTCTCGCGCGCCGGCAGGTCATCGGCTTCGGCCGCCAGCAGGATGTCGGTGGTCACCGCCAGATGCGCCGCCAGCAATTCGGCTGCCTTCTCGGCATTGCGGTCGAGCACGGCATTGGCGAGGTCCTGATGTTCCTTGCTGATGTTGCGGGCATTGGGTGCCAGCGAGACCGAACGGCGGCGGTAGCGCTCGCTCTGGTCGTAAAGCTGGTCGCGCAGGCGCAGCAGCCAGCGGCTGTCGCAGCCGCCGACCAGCGCCTTGTGGAAGGCCGCATGCGCGGTCGCCCATTCGTCGCTCGAATGCACCGGATGGTCCGGCGTGTGCTCTGGCGTTCGCGACAGCCGGTGCAGGGCCGCGACCAGCTGCGATTCCCAGGCGACGTCGCCCACCTCGATGGCGCGGCGGATGCACAGCGTCTCGATCTGGATGCGCGTCTTGGTGAGGTCGACCAGATCCTCGGCCGAGATCGGCGCGGCGCGGAAGCCGCGTTGCGGTTCGGCCACCACGAGGCCCTCGGACGTCAGCCGCGACAGTGCCTCGCGGATGGCGCCGAGGCTGACGGACAGCCTATCGCACAGTTCCTGCACCTTGAGCCGGCTGCCCGGTGCGATGCGGCACGACAACAGGTCGGCGCGCAGATCCTCATACGCGCCCTGGGTGAGATTGATCGAGCCTTCCCTAGCCATTGGTTCGCCCGCGGCCGAATCTGTCCATCGAATGCCCTCATACATTATCCCAGGCAGGAATCAGAATGCAAAATAATATATTCTATGTTGACAGATATATAATTTCTAAACAAAGTCCAGCCTTCAAAAGCGAGGATGTGGCCAGTGCGATTTGCAGCCTATAAATCGCCGCGGGGACCCGGACTGGCAATCGCATTGCCGGCAGGTGAGTTCCGCGGCATCGACGAAAGCGATGCGATGTTTCCCGGACGACTGGAGGAACTCATCGCCGAAGGCGCGCAGGCGCTGCAGGCGGCAGGCGAGCGGCTGGCCAGTGGACGGCGGATCGATCCTCAATCGGTCGAGTGGCTGCCGCCGCTATCGGCGCCGGGCAAGATCATCTGCGTCGGCCTCAACTATGTCGACCATTCCATCGAGAGCGGCTTCGTGCCGCCGAACTATCCGACCTTGTTCGCCCGCTTCTCGACCAGCCTGATCGGGCATGGCGCGGCCATCCGCCGTCCGGAGGCCTCGATCCAGCTCGATTACGAGGGCGAGATGGTGGCGATCATCGGCAAGGCCGGCCGCCACATTGCCCCTGGCAAGGCACTGAGCCATGTCGCCGGCTACTCCATCTTCAACGACGCCTCGATCCGCGACTTCCAGACCAAGTCGCCGCAGTGGACCGTCGGCAAGAATTTCGACGGCACCGGATCCTTCGGGCCGATCTTCGTGACATCAGACGAATTGCCGCCGGGCGGCAAGGGGCTGCGCATCCAGACGCGCCTCAACGGCCAGGTCGTCCAGAACGCCTCGACCAGCGACATGATCTTCGATGTCGCCTCGCTGATCTCGATCATCAGCGAAGCGATCACGCTCGAGCCGGGCGATATCCTCGTCACCGGCACGCCCTCCGGCGTCGGAATGGCGCGCAAGCCGCAGCTGTTCATGAAACATGGCGACGTCTGCGAAGTGGAATTGGAAGACGTCGGCATCCTGTCCAATGTCGTTGCCGACGACGTCATATCAGCGCAAGCCGTCAACCAATAACCCCGCCAACTCCGAAAGGACGATGTCATGACAAGAGTGATGTTTCGAAATGCCATGATTTGGGATGGCACCGGCGCCGATGCCTTTCCAGCCGATCTGCTGGTCGAGAATGGCCGCATCGTCACCATTGCGCGCACGCCCGGCCAATTGTCCGAGGACGGCGCCACGACGATCGAATGCCGCGGCATGACGCTGATGCCGGGCCTTGTCGAAGGCCATGCCCACATCTCCTTCGGCGGCGCGATCAAGGATTCCGACCTTGGCCTGATTCCGCCCGAGGAGCACCTTTTGCTCACCATGCGCAATGCCAAGACATTGCTCGACCATGGCTTCACCAGCGCCTACAGCGCCGCAACCTCGAAGCTCAGGCTCGACATCGTCATCCGCAACGAGATCAATGCCGGCCGCCTGCCGGGACCGCGCATGCGCGCCGGCAGCCCGGAGATCACGGTGACCGGCGGCCTCGGCGACGAGCGCCAGCAGCATATGTATCACGAGAGCTTCGGCATGATCGCCGACGGCGTCGAGGAGATCACCAAGGCGGTGCGCCTGTGCTGCCGCGAAGGCGCCGACAACATCAAGATCAACATTTCTGGCGACGATCTGAGCCCGGCGGCGCATGGCGGCCTGACCGTGATGAGCGAGGCCGAAGTGATGACGGCGGTGTCGGTGGCGCGCGACTTCGGCAAGAAGATCAACTGCCATGCCCGCGCCGCCGGTTCGGTGAAGCGCGCGGTGAAGTGCGGCGTCGACGTCATCTATCACTGCGAATCCGCCGACGAGGAAGCGCTCGATGCGCTGGAATCGGCCAAGGACCGCATCTTCGTCGGCCCGGCCATCGGCATCATCTACGGCACACTCTACGAGGGCGAGCCCTTCGGCTTCACCCACGAGATGGCGGTCAAGTTCGGCATGCAGCGCATCCTCGACGACAGCCGCAAGGTCTACACCGAACTGCGCAAGCGCGGCGTGCGTGCGCTGATCGGCGGCGACTATGGTTTTGCGCAGACACCGCAAGGCACCAACGCGCGCGACCTCAAGCATTTCGTCGACCTGCTCGGCTATTCGCCGAGCGAGGCGCTGCAATGCGGCACGCGCCTCGGCGGCCAGGTGATGGGCCTCGGCGACGAGCTCGGCATGGTCAAGGAAGGCTTCATCGCCGACCTGCTGCTGGTCAATGGCGACCCGCTGAAGGACCTCGACATGATGGTGCATGAGAAGAACCTCGTCGTCATCATGAAGGACGGCGAGCTCTACAAGGACCAGTCGGCCTCGGTCGCCGCGCAGCGCCAAGCAGCCTAGGCATCATGCAGCCCGTGGTTCCTATCGATGTCGACGAGACGAGCGGCATCTGGCGGACCGACGGGCTGCCCATGGTTTACCTGCCCAGGCACTTCCTGGTGAACAATCATCTCGCCGTCGAGGCGGCTCTGGGCCGCGAGGCCTATCGCGCCGTCCTGCGCTCAGCGACGGCAAAGTCCGCCATCGAATGGTGCGAGGCACAGGTGCAGGGCAAGGGCCTCGATCCCGAGGCGACGTTCCGCCATTATTTCCAGCGCCTGTCGCAGCGCGGCTGGGGCCAGTTCTCGATCGACACGCTGGATGTGGGCGGGCGCTTCGGCCGCATCAGCCTGAGCAATTCGATCTTCGCGCTGGAGGCCGGGCAGGGGCCAGGCCAGCGCGCCTGCTACATGTTCGAGGGTTTTGTCACCGGCGCCTTCTCGTTCCTGCTTGGTCTTGCGGCACCGACGCAAGTCGAATGCGAGGAGACTTACTGCGCCTGTGATGGCCGGCACGACCATTGCCGGTTCGAGTTCGCGGAAAGCCGTCCTGCCTGAGACGCGCTACGGCCGGATGAGGGTCAGGGACCGTGGGGGCCGCACAGGTCGAGCGTCCATTGGATGGTTCCGCAATAGTCGCCGGCGTAGCCGTCGTAACTGCCGTAGCCATTGTAGTAGCCGTCTATCCAGCCATCATCGCCGACCCGATCGTCGCCGGTCCAACCGCTGCTGACCCAACCGCCGCGGTGCCCATGTCCACCGCGCACAGCGTGTCGATGCGCGCCACCGTGATGGGCGGCAGTGTGGTGGACACTATGGTGCCTGACGACCGCGGCATTGGCGTCGGTGGTCAACGGGATCGCGCTCGTGGCCAACGCCAGCACGATGGAAGTGATGAATCCTATTTGCCTTTTCATGAGGATGCCTCCTGTTCATGCGAGACATATGGGGAAGAAAACGACCTCTCACTCGACACGTTCCTTCACGAAATCGGGACGACATTCGCTGAAACGCAAATGAGCCGGAAAACTCCACGCAACAGCCGTTTGCCGATGTCCTCGCAGGGATAGCCGCGGTCAAGATTTGTTGACTTCCATCAAGGCCAAATTGACTACCGCTCGCCTTTTTGTCGGACCATAAGACAGGCCGTGCAGTCAGACCCCGGCTTGCCGGCGCACACAAGGCAATCTTGCCCTTGGACGCGGATGCGCCAGCTTGGGCTGGAGCATTCAAGCCGCCTGCATAACGGAATTGGCCACAGCATTGGAACAGCCTCAATTTGCCACCGAGCGCGACCCGAGGCTGAGGCTGATCATTCCGATCATCGTCGCCATCGCGTTTCTGATGGAGCAGCTCGATTCCACCATCATCACCACCGCAATCCCGGCCATCGCGCGCAGCCTCGACACGACGCCGGTCAGGTTGAACCTGGCGATCACCACCTACATCCTGACCTTGGCCGTGTTCATTCCCGTCAGCGGCTGGTTCGCGGACAGGTTCGGCGCACGAAGAGTGTTCGCGCTGGCGCTTTTCACCTTCACCCTCGGCTCGGCGTTGTGCGGCATCGCCAGCAGTTTCGGCATGCTGCTGGCGATGCGCGCCCTGCAGGGGCTGGGCGGTGCCATGATGACACCCGTCGGGCGACTGATCCTGCTGCGCAGCTTTCCGCGCAGCGGTTTGATCACCGCCATGACCTACATGACCTTGCCCGCCATCATGGGACCTGTCATCGGGCCGCTGCTCGGCGGCCTGTTGACCACCTATGCCTCGTGGCGCTGGATATTCTATGTCAACGTGCCGTTCGGCTGCCTTGGCATCGCGGCTGCGCTGCGCTTCGTCGACGATTTCCATGAGGAAGCGGTACAACGTTTCGACTTCGCCGGATTCCTGATGGTGGGATGCGGCGTCGCACTGCTGCAATTCGGGCTGGAGAGCATCGGTCGGCCGATCATCCCTGTCTCGGCGACAGTGCTGGTGCTGGCAGCGGCGGTCCTGCTGCTGCTCGCCTTCGGGCGCTGTGCGCGCCGCGTCGTCGCGCCGGCAGTCGACCTGACGCTGTTTCGGTTTCGCTCGTTCTGGGTCGGCACGCTGGCCGGCGGCCTGTGCCGTGTTGGCCTCAACGGCGTGCCGTTCCTGTTGCCGCTGATGCTGCAGGTCGGCTTTGGCATGAGCCCGGTCACCTCCGGCTCGCTGACGTTCGTCGGCAGCTTCGGCGCCTTGCTCATTCGGCCGCTGCTGTCGCCGCTGTTGCGGCGCTTCGGTTTCAATGTCGTGCTGATCGGCAGCGCGCTGGTCGGCTCCGCCGCTGTGGGCGGCTTCGCCCTGATCAGCGCCGACACGCCACACTGGATGATCGGCCTCTACGTCTTCGTGTTCGGCATCATCCGGTCGGCGCAGTTCATGACCTCCAACACGCTGTCCTATGCAGACCTGCCGGCGGACAAGCTCAGCCGCGCCACCAGCCTCGGCGGCGTCCTGCAGCAGCTCAGCGTTTCGCTCGGCGTTTCAATCGCGGCCATGGTGCTGGGTCTGGTTGCCGGGGAAACCCAGATCGTGACACCGGAGCGCTTTCATCAGGTGTTCCTGCTGACCGCAATCATCCCGCTGCTGTCCATTCCCGGCTTCCTGTATCTGCGCGCCGAGGACGGCGTGCAGGTCAGCGGCCACGTTCGGAAGGGCAATTCAAGCAAATAAGGCGATGAAAGTCATGACGTGGCGTCAGGCGCGTATACGGGCATATTCATACAGTTGCCCTGAGCTTCAGCGCTCCACCGGCTTGCGTTCGACGATATAGATGTGGTCGGCTGCCAGCACGACTTCGCCGCGCTGGTTGATCACCTCGCAGCGCTCGATGACCCGTCCTGAACCCGGCCGCTTGGGATCGTCTTCCTTGGCTGCGATGGTGGTGCGCGTGCGGATCGTGTCGCCGATGAACACCGGCTTGATGAAGCGCAGCCGGTCGTAGCCATAGGAAAAGGCGACGGGATTGACGATGGTCGCCGTCAGCCCGATGCCGATCGAGAACACCAGCGTGCCATGCGCGATGCGCTGGCCGAACGGCGTCGTCTTCATGAATTCGGCGTCCATGTGATGCGGGAAGAAGTCGCCGGTGTGGCCGGCATGGACGACAAAGTCGGTTTCGGTGATGGTGCGGCCGCTGGTGAGACGCGAGGCGCCGATCTCGTAATCCTCGAAATACTGGATCTGTTCCATCAGGGTCTTTCCGCGATCGGGGTCGCTGGTGCCGCACTCGACTGATAGGCGGCCTCGACCAGCGCCATCGTGCTCCACGCATCCTCGACCGGACTGACCAGCGCTGTGTCTTCGCCCGCTGCATAGCGCTGGACGTTGGCCATGCGGCCGACGAAGGCGTCGGGAAACCACTCACCGGCCAAGGGCACCGCGACCCAATCCGTTCCGCCCTTCGGATAAATCTCCAGCACCTCCGGCTCGCCGCGCGGATAGTCGAGGTTGAGGCCAAGCTTGAGATAGGCCGCGCCCTCGGTGCCGCAGATGCGGAACTCAGAGGCCTGGTGCCGGCGGCCGAACCTGTGGTCATGGTTGATCGACAGCGCGCAACGCACGGTGTCGCCATAGTCGAGAATGGCGCTGGTACGCGTTTGCGCCACCGCATGGTTGGGATGGCCGAGCGTCTTGGCGTGCACGCCTCTGGGGTCGCCAAGCAGTTGCCGGATCAGGTCGAGATAATGGATCGAATGCATGGCGATTTCGACGCGCGGTGCCTTGAGCAAGAATTCCCACAGCTGCCACGGTGTCGCCAGCGCCAGCCAGACGTCGAAGTCGACGATCTCGCCGAGCCAGCCCTTGGCGATGGCGTCCTTCAGCGCCAGCATCATCGGTGCGAAGCGCGCCTGGAAATTCACCGCTGCCTGCAGTTTCTTGGAACGGCAGATATCGAGAATTGCGGTTGCCTCGGCGAGGCTGCTGCCCATCGGCTTCTGGATCAGCGCCACGGCGCCGTCAGGCAATACCTTCAGCACATCGGCATGGCGGGAGGGCGGCGTCGCTAGGTCGAAGATCGCACCCTCGACAGTGGCCGCTTCCTCGGGCGTGCGGAAGGCTGTCACACCCCATTGGCTGGCCAGCTTTTCCGCCTTGGCGTGATCGGGATCGTAAAGCCCGGCGATCGGGAAGCTGGCTTTCCGGTAGGCGGGGAAATGCGCGTCACCGACGATCGACCCGGCGCCGAAAGTGACGATCGGCCGGGGCTTCGAGGGATTGGGCCAGGATTGGACGAGTGAGGCAGGGTCGAAACCGCTTTCAGTCATGATGGAAGACCTCGTCCATCGCTGCCCACCATTCGCCTTCCCCGCGCGTCGCCAGCGGTTCCTGGCAAGGCATGCAGACCGACCACCATTCCTGCGTCTTCGGGTCGGCCGCCATCCTGGCCATGTCGGCCGTATAGTCAGTGCCGTGGTATTCAAAATAACTGAACAGCAGGTTCTCCGGCCGCTTCAGGTAGATCGAGTAGTTCTTGATGTTGCAGGCCGAGATCATGGTCAGCACGTCAGGCCAGACGGCGGCATGAAGGCGGACATACTCCTCGACCATTTCCGGCTTCAGCCCCAGAACCATCCCCATCCGCTGCATGCCCCGTCTCCTATCTGATGATCGCCGTGGTGAATTCGGCGATGCTCATGGCCTTGACCGCATCCCAGTCCCAGTCGATGCCGATACCCGGTTCTTCGGGCGCCAGCGCCTGCCCATCCTCGATGCGCATATGCTTGCCGGTCAACTGGTCGAGTTGCGGAATGTACTCGACATAGCGGCCGTTCTGAACAGCGCAGGCAAGGCTGACATGCAGTTCCATCAGGAAATGCGGGCAGACCGGAATGTCGAAGGCTTCCGCCGCATGGGCGATCTTGAGCCAGGGCGTGATGCCGCCGATGCGGCCGACATCGACCTGGACAATCGAGCAGGCGCCTTTCTGCATGTATTCGCGGAAATGGCGGATGGAGTAGAGCGACTCGCCAATGGCGATCGGCGTCGACGTCGAGTTGGATAACCGCACATGCCCGTCGATGTCGTCGGCCGGCAATGGCTCTTCGATCCAGGCGAGGTCGAGCTCGCGCAACCTGGCCGCGCGCCGGATCGCCTCGTCGACCGAAAAGCCCTGATTGGCATCGGTCATGATCTCGTAGCCGTCGCCGACCGCCTTGCGCACCGCCGACAGGCGCGCAAGATCCTCCGATCCGTGCGGTCTGCCGATCTTCACCTTCGAACCGCGAAAACCCTTGGCCTTGGCGGCCAGCGCATCGTCGACCAGCGCCTGCGTCTCGATGTGCAGCCAGCCGCCTTCGGTCGTGTAGAGCGGGCAGCGATCCTTGGCGCCGCCGGCCAGCTTCCACAGCGGCAGCTTCTGCTTCTTCGCCCGCAGATCCCACAGCGCCGTGTCGATCGCCGCGATCGCGATTGCCGTGATCGCACCGATCGTGGTGGCGTGCGTGGCAAATTCGAGATCGTGCCAGATCGCCTCGATCATGTCGGCGTCGCGCCCGATCAGGCGCGGCGCGAGATGATCCGAAAGGAGCCGCATCACCGACGAGCCGCCGGTACCGATCGTGTAGCTGTAACCGGT
Organism: Mesorhizobium sp. CNPSo 4670; assembly: GCF_057784235.1. NCBI lineage: Bacteria > Pseudomonadati > Pseudomonadota > Alphaproteobacteria > Hyphomicrobiales > Phyllobacteriaceae > Mesorhizobium > Mesorhizobium sp. CNPSo 4670. Next base: position 208,135 of record NZ_JBWJFQ010000001.1, read on the forward strand.
GCCGACCGCGCCGTCGGAATCGGTGATCGTCACGATCGGCGTTTCCTGGCTGACGAAGCTCTGGATCGCGTCGGTGCGCTTGACCTTGGGCACAAGGTCCACCATCCGCAGTTCGATTTTTTCGATCTTGGCCATCAGTCAGCTCCGCAATGTCTTCCCGGTGTCGGTGGCAAACAGATGCGCCTGCGACATGTCGAGGCTCATGGCGACCCGTTCGCCCGACCTCAGTGGTCTCGGATTCAGCATGCGTGACACCCAGTCGGTGCCGTTGAATTCGACGAACACCAGCGTCTCGTTACCGAGCGGCTCGGTGACCGTGATCGGCAGCTCGATCTGATGAACATCGGCGGCACTGCCGGAACTGATGCCATGGCCGGTCGGATAGATGTCGTCCGGCCGCAGTCCGAACACGACCTTGTCACCGGCCGCGACATTGGCTTTGAACTGGCCAGGCAGGGGCAGCTTTTCACCGCTGGCGAAAACCATCTGGCCGCCGTCGATCGTGGCCTCGTGCAGGTTCATCGGCGGCGAGCCGATGAAGCCGGCAACGAAGCGCGTCTGCGGCCGCCGGAAGACCTCGTCGGGCGTGCCGACCTGTTCGATGTAGCCGTCGCGCATGATGACGATGCGGTCGGCAAGCGTCATCGCCTCGACCTGATCGTGGGTGACGTAGATCACCGTCGACTGCACCTTGGCATGCAGTTTCTTGATCTCGGTGCGCATCTGCGTGCGCAGCTTGGCGTCGAGGTTGGAAAGCGGCTCGTCGAAAAGGAAGACATCGGGATCGCGCACGATGGCGCGGCCCATGGCAACGCGCTGGCGCTGGCCGCCGGACAATTGCGACGGGCGGCGGTCCAGCAGCGTGTCGAGGCCGAGGATGGCCGAGGCCTCGGCGACGCGGCGGTCCATGTCTTCCTTGGCCGCACCGGCGATCTTCAGGGAGAAGCCGAGGTTCTCGCGCACCGTCATATGTGGATAGAGCGCGTAGGACTGGAACACCATCGAGATGTTTCGCGAGCGCGGCGGCAGGTCGTTGACGACGCGGCCGCCGATCTCGATCGAACCGGCGCTGATCTCCTCGAGCCCGGCGATCATGCGTAGCGTTGTCGACTTGCCGCAGCCGGAGGGGCCGACCAGCGCGATGAATTCGCGGTCGGCAATGTCGAGGTCGATGCCGTGCACGATCCCGATATTGCCGTAGCGCTTGGTCAGCTTGGTGAGGGAAACTGTTGCCATGGATCAGCCTTTCACCGCGCCGGAGGTCAGGCCGCCGACAAGGTGTTTCTGGACGATATAGGTGAGGGTGAGCGCCGGAATGATCATCACCACGGCGAGCGCGCACATGCCGCGCCAGTCGATGGTGAACTCGGCCGTGTAGTCGAGCAGGCCGACCGGCAGCGTCTTGGCGCTTACCGAGCGCGTCAGCTGCGAGGCCAGCGCGAATTCGTTCCAGCAGGTCAGGAAGGCGAAGATCGCGGCGGACGCGATGCCCGGCCCGGCGAGCGGGAACTCGACCTGCCAGAACGCCTGCCAGCGCGTGCAGCCATCGATCTGCGCCGCTTCCGCGAGGTCCTTCGGCACCTGGCGGAAGAAGCCGTCGATCAGCCAGATCGTGAACGGCACGTTGAGCGCGACATAGGCCAGGATCAGTCCGAAATGCGTGTCGATGATGCCAAGCCGCACGTAGAGGAAGAACAACGGCAGCGACAGCGCGATGCCCGGCACCGTGCGCGTCAGCATCAAGCCGAGGAAGACGCTCGACTTGCCGCGGAAGCGGTAGCGCGCAAACGCATAGCCGCCGGCCATGCCGATGGCCACGGCGATGACCGTCGACGTCACCGAGATGATCAGCGAGTTGCGGAAATATTCGATCACCGGAATGCCGCCCTTGCCGATGCCGCTGAACATCGCGACATAGGCGTCGAACGATATCTCCTGCGGGATCCACACTGGCGGCTTGGCCATGATCTCGACGGTTGGCCGCAGCGACGACAGGACGATCCACAGACCAGGCAGGCAGATGGTCAACATCGCCAGGAACAGGCCGATGCGATAGACAATGCCCGTGAGCCGGCGCTTCAGGCGGGCGGAGGAATTCTCGTCCATTCTCACCACCCAGCCCTCACCACTCAGCACCGATCTGCGTGCGCGCCGCAGCAAGCTTGTTGAAGAAATAGACGGTGAAGGCGATCGACAGCAGGATCGAGAAATAGGCCATGGCGTTGGCCATGCCCATGCGCCCGTCGCTGTAGGCGGTGCGCGCCACCAGCGTCCACAAAAGCTCAGTGCGGCCCGCCGGTCCGCCATCGGTCATGATCTTGACGATGTCGTAGGCGCGCGCGACGTCGAGCGAGCGAATGGTCATGGCGATATAGGCGAAGGGCATGACGAACGGCCACGTCACATAGCGGAAGGTCTGCCACGGCGTGCAGCCGTCGACGCGCGCCGCCTCGATCGGCTCCTTGGGCATGGCGAGCAGCCCGGCGAGGATCAGGATGGCGAAGATCGCCGTCGACGACCATATCTCGGCGATCGAGATGGCGATGAAGGCGAGATGGCTTTCGATCAGCCACGGTACGGCGTCTTGCGTGATGCCGAGCGACTGCAAGGCATTGTTCACCAGGCCGATATTGTCGTTGAACATGAACTTGAACTGGAAGCCGACCAGGATCGGCGAGAACATCATCGGGAACATCATCAGCGTGCGCAGGATGCGCTGGCCGCGGGTCGCCTTCTCGACCAGCATCGCCAGGCCGAGGCCGAGCAGCATTTCGAGATTGAGCGCGATCGTCAGCAGCAGCACCGTTCGACCGAACGCCCACCAGAAATCGGTGTTGGACAGGATCGAAAGATAGTTCCTGAAGCCGATGAGGACGTAAAATGTTTCGGGCCGCGTCAGGCGGAACGGCGTGAAGCTGGAATAGAGCGACAACAGCAGCGGCACCACGACGACCGCCGCCAGCACGACCATGGCCGGAAGCAGCAGCAGGAATGGCGCGGATGGCTTGAAGCCCTTCATCGGGATCCTGTGGGGTGTTGCATTCAACTATCGATGCCTCTTCTTCGTCGAGGCCCGGCCGGAGAACGGAAGGCTATCATGGATCGGCAAGCGCACTCGCCCGACAAGGCGCGATCGCCTCCCCCATGGTTGATGGGGGAGGCCGTCCTGGGAGCGATTGCTAGAGCTTGCCGGCGTCTTGGAGGATTTGCGTCGCCTTGGCGGCGGCTTCATCCAAAGCCTGCTTGGAGGTCTTGTCGCCAAGGATCGCCGCCTGCAATTCGGGATAGACGGCGTTCGAGATCTCGATCCACTCAGGCGTCTGCGGCACGGCAAAGGCGTGCTTGGCTTCTTCCTGGAAGGCGGCAAGAACCTCCTTCTTGTAAGGATCGTTTGCCGCTTGCTGGAGATCCCAGTCCCACACCGCCGTGCGGGTCGGCAGCGGACCTGCGGCGGCCTCGAGCTTCTGGCTGTCCTCGTTGGTCAGCCACCACACCAGGGAAGCCGCGGCCTCCTTGTTGGGGCAGTTCTCGGTCACCGAGAAGCCGTGAAAACCGGACCACCCGGTGCGCTTGCCCGACGAGCCCTTCGGCGCAACCTTGACGCCGACATTGCCGGCGACCTTCGACGACTTCGGATCGTTGAAGAAGCCGGCCCAGCCCGGCCAGTCGAGATTGATGGCGACGGTGCCGGAGGCAAAGCCCTGGCCGAGATCGTCCCACAGGTAATTGGTGGTTCCGGCCGGCACGGCCTTGGCCTTGTAGAGGTTGACGAACCAGTCGAGTGCCCGGATGCCGGCTTCGGAGTTGAAGACCGGCTTGCCGTCCTTGTCGAGGTATTCGCCGCCTTCGGCGACCACCATCTCGTAGAAGCGGCCGTTGATCGCCTCTTCCTTGCCGGCGAACTGGGTGCCGTAGAAATTGGGCGGGTTGGCGAAGAATTCGGCCTGATCGGTGACTTCCTTCCAGGTGTCCGGCGGCACCAGATCATAGCCGTATTTCGCCTTGAACTTGGTCTTGTTGTCGGCGTTCTCGTACAGGCTCTTCTGGTAGTAGAGCGCCGAAACGTCGAACTGCGCGCGCGGCAGCATCTCCAGCTTGCCGTCGATGGTCGCCGCCTTGATCGTCGAAGGCACGAAGGCGTCGATCTCTTGCTTGGGCAAGAGCTTGCTGAGGTCGGTGTAGAGGCTCGTATACTGTGGCGCGAACGACGAATGGTTCCAGCCGACGCACCAGTTGGTGCTGCCCGAGGCGATGTCGGACTTGAGCTCCTTGTCGATGTCGAAGCCGTTTTTCTTGGTCAGGATGTTGACTTTGGCGCCGGTCAGCTTCTCCCATTCAGGGATGCGCTCATAGAGCTTTTCATATTGCTGGCCGCCGATCAGCTTGACGTCGACGGTGACGCCTTCGAACTTGCCGGGCAGGTCGCCGGCAAGGGCCATGCCTGCACCGAATGCAAGCAACAATGCGCCGGCGGACACGCCGGAAAGCAGTCTGTTCATTGGTATCCTCCCTTGGTGCGCCTTAGCGGCGACCGCAACTCGTCTGATGACAAGAAGTGCTACATTCATATACAAACAAAACATTCACGGATACGTCAAGGCGAAATTTGTTTCCGTTGGCCACGTTTCTGCGTATATGAAGAATCGAATTCACTGGAGGGATGAGCCATGGACGACAGCGAAGACGAGCGCTATCGCGCGCCGGCGCTCGACAAGGGGCTCGACATCCTCGAACTGCTGGCCGGCGTTGACGGCGGCCTGACGCAAGCCGAAATCGCCAAGAAACTCGACCGCAGCCCCAACGAATTCTACCGCATGCTGGACCGGCTGGTGCGGCGTGGGTACGTGACGCGGCTGGATGGCGACCGTTATTCGCTGACGCTGAAGCTGTTTGGCCTGGCGCAACTGCATGCGCCGGTACGGCGGCTGGTTTCCTACGCCACGCCGCTGATGCGCGAGCTGGCAGAGACATCGCAGCAGGCCAACCAACTCGTTGTTTTTGATCGTGGTTCCGCCGTCGTCATCGCCCAGCAGGAGGCACCGAATTACTGGGGGATCTCGATCCGAGTCGGCTCCCACATCAGCCTGTTCGATACGGGGTCGGGACATGTGCTGCTGGCCTTCCGTTCGCAGGAAGAGCGGCAGATGATGATATCGGAACATGTTCGCAGTACCGACAAGACGGCGCAGTCTGCCGAATTCTTCGCCCGCCTCGACCAGATCCGCGACCGCGGCTACGAGATGATGGCCTCGATGCAGACCGCCGGTGTCTTCAACCTGTCGGCCCCGGTGCGCAGTTCCGACGGCAAGGCGATCGCGGCGCTGTCGATTCCCTACATCACCGTCGTCAACGCACCCTCCGCTCCCGACATCACCAGGACCATCGAGCTGTTGCTGGTCACGGCCGAAAAGCTCTCGCACCTGGCAGGATCGGCGGTCGGCTCGTCGACGTGAATTCTTATTTGAATGAAGAATTCCTCCGTGAGATGATTTGAACACCTAAAGAGGAGGAGCCAAAGTGATCATCGACACCCATCTGCATCTCATCGATCGCTCGGCCTTGCGCTATCCCTGGCTTGCCGGCGTGCCGGCGCTCAACCGTGATTTTTCCTACGAAGAATACGCCGTGGAGGCCCACCGCGTCGGCGTCGGGCGCGTGCTGCATATGGAGGTCGACGTCGATCCAGCGGACATCGAGGCCGAGACCGCTCGCGTCGAAGGGCTGTCGCGGCAGCCCGGGAGCATGCTGGCCGGGGCGATCGCGTCCTGCCGGCCGGAAGAGGCGGATTTTGCAGCCTATCTCGAACGGCAGCGAACAAATCCCTTCGTCAAAGGGTTCCGCCGCGTCCTTCATGTCGTGCCCGACGATCTCTCGGACGGCACGCTGTTTCGCGACAACATCAAGCGGCTCGGCGGCGCCGGCCTGACCTTCGATCTGGTCGTGCTGCCGCACCAGATTCCCAAGGCGATCGCGCTTGCCGATCTCGCGCCCGATGTCCAGTTCGTGCTCGACCATTGCGGCGTCCCTGACATCAAGGGCAATGGCGAGCATCCATGGCGCGAACACATGAGCGAGATCGCGCGCCGCCCGAATGTCATGGCCAAGATTTCCGGCGTCGTTGCCTATGCCGATCCCAGCAGTTGGACGGCCGAGACGCTGCGGCCTTATGTCGAACACACCATTGATGCGTTCGGCTGGGACCGCGTCGTCTGGGGCAGCGACTGGCCGGTCTGCACGCTTGGCGGTGGCCTGTCGACCTGGGTGGCGGCGACCCACGCGCTGCTGTCAGGTTGCAGCGTCGATGAACGCGACAGGCTCTTGTTCGCGAATGCTCGCAAGCTGTGGCGGCTCGATTAGCCGGTTTCGTTCAGGCTCCTCCACCGGCAGCGTCGGACGCCGGAGCACTCTCCCGGAACAGGCGATTGAGATCGGCAACGACCTGGCCAGCCCGATGCCTGGAAGTCAGGCCAGCGATGATGCGATCGGACGCTGCCTGCTGGAACGCCATGGAGCCATCGTGGCGCGGCCGCACCCATGCGCCTTCAAGCGTCGCGCGCGTGTCCCGATAGAAATCGCCAGTAGCGGCGTTGACCGTCTGATCTTCCCACGCGGCGGCGTGGCCGGGCTGGCCGCCGGCGGCGGCATAGGCACCGCGCTGGACATCGCCGCTGGCGACCCAGTAGGCGAAGTCGATCGCTGCATCTTTTGCCTTGGAAAAAGCTGAAACGGCAATGCCGGTGCCGCCAAGCGCCGAACCGATGAGACCGTTGGTGCCGATGACCGGGATGTCGGCAAAGGCCAGTCGGTGCGCGCGGAACCCAGCCATCGCATAGGAGACGTAGCCATAGATCAGCGGCGCGCAGACGATTTTGGAATCCGTCTCGGCCATGCGCTCCGAGACGGCGATCGGATCCATCTCGAAGCAGGCCGGGTCGACCAGCGCCGCGATCTCGCGCATCGCCTCGAAGATTTCGCTGCCGGTCCCAATGTCGATGAGATCTCGGGACGGATCGGTGGCGCAGGAATGACCGAGATTGCCGGCCAGCGTGTAGAACACCATCAGCGAATGGGGTGGACGCAGTGGCAACAGCACGCGGCCTTGCCGGGCGAGATCAAGCACGTCGTTCCAGCGCGATGGCGGTGCATCGAGCGCATCCGGTCGCCAGGCCTGGACTTGGCTGGCCGCATCGATCGGGAGGGCCCATTGCCGCCCTTGCCAGCTGTAGCTCGGATAGGACTGGCCGACGCTGCCTGAGGCAAGAGTTGCGCGCTCAGCCTCGCGGCCGGCGACGTCGAGCGGCTCGAGGCAGCCCTCCGCCGTGATCTGGCCGACATGCGGATGGTCGATGACGATAAGGTCATAGGCCCGCGCCAGCTCCTCGACCGGGAAGGACTCGAAATTCTGCAGCGAGCGCTTGTCCCACTCAATCGAGACACCCGTCTGCTGCTGCCACAAGGACGAGCAGGTGACCATCGGGTCGTAGCCGCGCGGATGGCTCCAGGTCATGCCCCTGAGAGTAGGCATGGGCGTGGGCACGCTCACAGCCCGAACTCCTCGCGAATTGTAGCACTGTGCTCGCCGATGCGCGGTGCTGCCCGGTCGACCTTGGCTCTGACACCATCGACCCGGAGCGGTGAACTGGTGGTGAGGATCGAAACGTCATCCTCGCGCGTCACCGTCTGCAGCATGTCGAGCGACTGGAACCCGTCGCTTGCCAGCATCTCCGGCCAGGTCAGCACCTTGGCGCACCAGATGTCGGCCGGCTCGAGAATGGCCAGCCACTCGTCGATGGTCCTGGTGGCGATCCTTTGCGCGATGATCGCCTTGATGTCGTCGCGCGCCGTGAACCATGACGCCGGTTTGTCGCGATAGGGTGCCAGTTCGCTAAGCGACAGCAGGTCGGCCAGCTTGGGGATCGGCGTCATCGCGATGGCGAGATAACCGTCCTTGGCGGGATACACGCCATAAGGCGCCGACAGATAGGCATGCGCACTCCGGAAGCTGGAGCGCCTGGGCAGGCGGCGGCCATCATTGAGATGCGTGGTCAGCACTTCGAACTGGAAGTCGACGAGCGCTTCCAGCAGGCTGGTTTCGATATGGCTTCCCAGACCTGTGATGCCGCGCCGCACCAGCGCCGCCAGAATGCCTTGCGCGCAGGCAGCACCCGCCAGCATGTCGCCGATGGCAAGGCCGAATGGCACCGGTCCCTGGTCCTCGTCGCCGTTGAGCCACATTACGCCGGAGCGCGACTGCGCCAGCAGATCCTGGCCGGGCCGTTTGACCCATGGGCCGTCCTCGCCATAGCCGCTGATCGAGGCATAGACCAGGCGCGGGTTGATCTTGCGGACGGCCTCGTAATCGAGACCCAGCCGTTCGATCACGCCCGGCCGGAAATTCTGGATCAGCACATCGGCCTTGGCCAGCAGGCCCCGCAGCACCTTGAGATCGGCCTCGTTCTTGAGGTCGATGGCAAAACTTTCCTTGGCCCGATTGATGGCGTGGAAGATCGTCGAATCGCCACCGATCTCGGTGTCGCTGAGATAAAGCCGGCGCGACAGGTCGCCGCCATCCGGACGCTCGATCTTGATGACGCGGGCGCCGAGATCGAGCAGCCTGAGCGAGCAATAAGGCCCGGACAGGAACTGGCTCATGTCGACGACGACGAGACCGGCAAGCGGCAATTCGGCTGCTGCCGGCATCGCTATTTCTCCGTCTTGCCGACGAAATCGGCAGGGTTGCGGTACTTCACGGTCTGCAGATGCTCGCAGTAGAGAACGAGCTCGCCTTCGCCCTTGAACACCTCGTAGCTGGCGCGGATCAGCCCCATCTCCTTGTAGCGCGGCTTCTTGTCGAGGTTGGAGCGGATCGAATAAATCGTGTCACCGATGAACACGGGCTTTATGAAACGCAGCCTGTCGTAACCATAGGAAAAGGCGTTGATACAATTGGTGGCGACCAGCCCGAGGCCAGCCGAGAACACGAAAGCGCCGGCGATCAGCCGCTTGCCGAAAATGCCTTCCGTCTCGGCAAACATCTGGTCCTGCACATAGGGGTGGATGTCGAGCACCAGGGCGTTGAACAGGTGGCTGTCGCCTTCCGCCATGGTGCGCCGCAACGAGCGGATTTTCTGTCCGACCGACCAGTCCTCATAGAACCAGTTTTCGGCGTTCCACACCGGCAGGGCGGCGTGATCCTCGGGCATGTTGGCGGGGTGCGTCGAGGCGACGCCGACGGTGGGCGCGAAACCGTTCATGGTTGGCTCCGCCAGTCCTGTGGCGGGCACCGCAGAGGTGCTGGAGCACGCATCAAAGCGCCTGAAAGCACGACGTTTCCTCCGGTCAATCTTCTTTTGTAAATAGTATTTTCACATATGGGGTTACGTTGCAAGCGTGAACAGGCGAAATCCTAGCCGTTCCCGCGCGCCGAAGCGCTGGCTGGCAGGGGAGCAAACAATGCCCAATGCCTGTCTGGTATTTATCGGCCGCTTGAATCGCGAGGCGCCGGTATTTTCAGGGCGCGACACCGACAGCGGCATGCCGACCGACACCGGACGGGCCGTCGAGGTCGGCACGCCGATGTGCGTCAAGAACGTGCGCTGAACGCCGCTACTTCCCTCGAAGCCTCGGAACAAAACTGGCAGGGGCTCAAGCCTGTTGGATTGCCGAGAGCTTCCAGTTCGAGCCATTCTCGCGCATGAATGTCCACAGCTCCGTCGTCTCTGTCGGATGCTCATCGTCGCCTTCGACGACCTTGCCGCTGGCCCGTTCGCGCATCACGTCACGAGACTCGTAGCGCAGTGCGGCGGTGGCGTAGTCGCGGTCATCCTCGCGCCAGCTTTCCGCGATGTCGGCCTGCAGCAAAGTGATGTCCGATACGTCGTTCCTGAGACCTTTCTGGGCATTGTCGGCCAGCTCTTCGGACAGATAGGACACCATCTCGGGGGTCGTCGCCCGGCGCAGGGCGGCATGGTCTTCACGCCCGAACGCTTCCTGGACGTCAGTCAACAGCTGCTGGAATGCGTCGAGGTCGGTCTGAGCCAGCGTAATCTCCTCGGAACCGCTGGCTGGAGAGCCTCCACCCGAACCGCCGCCAAAGCCGGGAATTGTGAAGGAGCGTTGAGTGTCCGCCTGCTGCTGTGCCGTTGCGCGGTTCTCAAAACTCGAACGCTGGGCATTGCCTGTACCGGCCAGTGCCGAGGCAGGGCCGCCCGCGGATTGCGACCGGAAGAAGCGAATGGCCAGCATGATCGCGCCACCTATGAGCAGGGCCTGAAGCAAGAAACCGAACATGCCGGCCAAGCCGCCGAAGCCTTGGCCGACGAGCAGGCCGATCAGGCCGCCGAGCAGCAGGCCGCGCATCATCGTTCCACCGAAGCCGCTCATGAAGCCAGGCCTCTGCAGACCGGCCTGCGGCTGCCGGGCCGGAGTGTTCACACCGGAGTTCGGCGTCATCGAACGCTCGACCGGAGCGGTCGGCGCTGGTGCGGTTCTGGTCGGCGGTGCCGATTGAAACGTACGCGTGCCACGACTGCCGAAACTGCCGCCGCGACGAGCCTCGGCGTGATCCATCGCGACCATGGAGAATGCAAGGAACAGTCCTGCAAACAGGGCGGCAAATCGGCTTGTGCGGGAAATCATCGGGGGTTGGCCTTTTTTCGATGTGGTTTCGGAAATCTTCAGCAAGCTTCGGCCCGGATCCCGGGCGTCATGCGGTCAATCGAACAACTCTTCGAAGAATGATTTCTTCCGCTTCGGATAGCGGTGGCCCTGCGAGCGGGAATAATCGTCATCGCGCCCTTGGCCATGTTGCGGCTGGGAGAATGCTGCCGGTTGCGGCTGTTGCACAGGCGCAGCGTCCCTGCCGGAACGCTCGATGATCTTGTCGAGCTCCCCGCGATCAAGCCAGACGCCGCGGCACTGCGGACAATAATCGATCTCGATCCCCTGGCGTTCACTCATCACGAGCGCGACGCGGCAGGAGGGGCAAACCAAACCAAGGAGGGAAGATGTCATGAGGGGCTCCAAACCAAAAAAGAATGAGCCCGCTTGACCGAAAAGAATGGAAACGGGCCCGTTACAGCGGTCCGACATCACGATCGCCAAAGAAGCGACAGTCAGAGGGGCCCGGCCCGCACAAAGCAATTAGGAATGCAGAGGCGCGCCTTCAAGGGATTGTTGCTCAAACCGTCACCACAATCTTTCCGAACTGCCGGTTCGATTCCAGAAAGCGATGCGCCTCGACGATCTGCTCGAACGGGAAAGTTCTGTCGATGATCGGCCTCAGCGCGCCGGTCCCCAGGCCTTCGAGGATGAACACTTTGGCCGCTTCCAGCTTCGCCGGGTTGCCGGTGATCTCATGGACGAGATAACCGCGCAGCGTCAGCGTCTTGGCCAGCACGGCAAACAACGGGAACGGCGTCGGCTCGCTGCTGAGGCCACCATATTCGATGAGAATGCCACCCCGCGACATCGCCGCCGTCAGCGGCTCGAAGATCGGGCCGCCGACCGCATCGAACACGACGCGCACGCCTTGCGGCCCGGCGATTTCACCGAGCCGTGCGGCCAGATCCTCCTCCGTCGCCGCCACGACGTAAGCCGCACCGGCATCGAGCAGGGCCTGCTTCTTGGCCGATGTCCGCGTCACCGCAATCGCGGTGGCGCCAACCCTGTTGGCGATCTGGATCGCGGCAAGCCCGACACTGCTCGATGCCGCGGTGATGACGACGAAATCTCCGCTGTGCAGCCTGGCGACATCGATCAGCGCGCCATAGGCGGTGAGGTATTGCATCCAGACCGCCGCCGCCATTGGCCAGTCGAGCGAGGGCGGGTGCTTGACGACGAGCCCGGCGGGATAGGTGGCGAGCTCGCCATAGGCGGGCCAGCGGATCATCGATTGCGGCGGGATGACGCTGACGCTGTCGCCTGGCGCAAAATCCGTCACACCTTCGCCCACCGCCTCGATGATGCCCGCAGCCTCTAGGCCAAGCCCCGAGGGCAGCGTCGGCGTCTCGATATAGGCACCCGCGCGCAGCAATGCCTCGGCGCGATTGAGGCCGAGTGCTTTGACGCGGATTTGAACTTCGCCCGGTCCCGGTCCGGAAAGCCCGACATCCTCGATGCGCAGAACTTCGGGGCCACCATGCTGGTGGAAGCGAACAAGACGTGCCATTCGGGATACTCCAAATTATCTGAACCGAATGAGCTATGCATGCAAGATTTTCGGCAATAAATGGCTATGCAGGCAGAACAGTAGAAACCAGGAGTTCCGAATATGGATCGGCTTGAGAGCATGGCCGTGTTCGTCAGGGCGGTCGACCTCCGCTCGTTCGCGGCCGCGGCGGTCGCGCTCGATCTGTCTGGGCCGATGGTCGGCAAGCATGTCCGGTTTCTCGAGGAACGGCTGGGCGTGCGGCTGCTCAACCGGACCACGCGCCGGCAGAGCCTGACCGACTTCGGACGCGCCTATTATGAACGCTGCCGGGTCGTGCTGGCCGAGGCCGAAGCCGCCGATGCGCTCGCCGCCGACCAGTTTTCCGAACCGCGGGGCAAACTGCGCGTCACCATGCCGGCACATTTCGGTCGCCACTGCGTGACACCCATACTGCTGCGGCTGGCGCGGCAATATCCGATGCTGGAACTCGACCTGTCGCTCAGCGACCGCTTCGCCGACCTTGCCGAGGACGGCTATGATCTTGCCATTCGGACCGGCGCCATGGAAGACAAGGCAGGGGTGATCGCGCGTCGTGTCGCGCGCCAGGGCATGATCGTTTGCGCAGCATCCTCCTATCTCCAACGCCACGGCGAGCCGCGGCGGATCGAGGATCTCGCCGACCATCAGGCCATCGTCTACCGCCGGCTCGGCCAGGTCGTTCAGCCGTGGCTGTTCGTGCGCGAGGGGCAAGCCGCACAGGAGTTCATACCGGCCGGCCGGCTGCGGCTCGACGATCTCGATGCCATCGCCGATGCCGCGGTCGAAGGCATGGGCCTTGCCTGGTTGCCCTATTGGCTGGTGCGCGAGCGCATTCAGGCCGGCGCGCTAGTGGCGCTGCTGCCGGATCAGCCGCGATATCTCTACGACTGTCACGCACTTTGGCTACAGACGCCGCATCTGCCGTTGAAGGTACGGCTGGCCGTCGATGCACTGGCGGCCGCTTTGCCGAAATCGATGGCCTGATCGCAAGCGTCGCCGTCGGACGTCTGCGCGGCTCAGGCTACCTGCGGTGCCTGAGCCGGGCAGCTTTTCACTACAATTTGCAGTAAGGCGTCACCGGCGCGATGACGCCGAAATCCTTAGCGATCTCGTAACCGATGCCGTCTGCCGCCGCCTTGCCGACATAGGAATGGCAGAGCGTGTGGTTGTTGGTGGCGTCGACGCGGATCTTGCCTTGCGGTGCGTCGAACTCGATCGATGGCAATGCCGCCAGCACATCGTCGTCCTTCAGCGATCCGGCCTTCTCGGCGGCCAGCGCGTAGAGATGCAGCCCATTGTAGCCGGCCTCGCCGATGCCGTTGACCATCTTCTCCTGGCCGAACTTTTCGCGGAAGCTCGAGATGAACTTCTTGTTGACCGGATTGTCGAGCGCCATCCAGTAGGGCTGCGGCGCGTAAGTGCCGGCCGCCACGCCGGCTGGCAGCGCGTCCTTGTTGAAGACCTCGTCGAGCGGCGCGATCAGCGGCTGCTTGATATCGAAGCTGCGATATTGCTTGAGCTGGGTGACGGCGTCGTTGCCGACCACCATCGACCAGACGACATCGGGCTTCAGCGACTTGATCTTCTGGAATGCCGGGCCGAAATCCGTGGTGCCGAACGGATAGTAGTCTGCGCCGATGATCTTGCCGCCGGCCTTCTCGTAGGCCGCAGTGATCGCCTCGGTCATCTTCTGCGGCCAGGCATAGTCGGAGGCCATGACATAGATCGTCTTGCCGAGGTTCTCGGCCACCCAGGGCATCATCGGGTCGACCTGCTGCATCGGGATAGGGCCGGTGGCGACGAAGTAGCGGTTGCATTCGCCGCCTTCGAAGTTGGTCGGGTAGAAGAACAGCTTCTTGGCTTTCGAGGTGACGGACAGCGTCGCACTGCGCTCGGGCGAGATGATGGTGCCCATGATCACGTCGACCTTGTCTTCGTTTATGAGCTTGCGTGCCTTGTCGATCGCGCCCTTGGTCGTGGTCTGGTTGTCCTCGATGAACAATTCGACCTGGCGGCCGCCAATGCCATTGGCGGCGTTGAGTTCGGCAGCCGCCAGCTTGTAGCAATTGAGCAGCGTCTCGCCGAGGATCGCCTGCAATCCGGTGATAGGGATCGATAGGCCGACCTTGACGGTGTCGGCGGCGCGAAGGATCGACGGCGCGCCGACCATGGCGAAAGCAGCCGCGGCGCCGCCCGATTTCAGAACAGTTCTTCTGCTTATCATTTTTGTGTTCCCTTCCAGTCCAGGCGCGCCCCATGCACGCCTTACAAAGCCAACAAATCCTTCAGCAGCGTTTCATCGGCGAACGCCTCCGGCGCGCCTTCGTGCACGATCCTGCCCTTCTCCATCACCAGGCAGCGGTCCGCCGCCTTCAGAACGAGATCGAGATTCTGCTCGACGAGAACGATCGCGATGCCGCGCTCGCGCGCGATGCGCGGCACCAGCTCGGCGATAGACTGCACAATGTTCGGCTGGATGCCTTCCGAGGGTTCGTCGAGCAGCAGCACTGATGGTAGGCCGCACAGCGCGCGGCCGATCGCCAGCATCTGCTGCTGGCCACCCGAGAGCGTGCCGGCAACCTGCGCCTCGCGTTCACGCAGGATCGGGAAATAGCCGAAGATATCGGCCGGAATGCCGCCGTCGCCGCGCCCCTTGGCAGCGCGTGTGCCGACGTCCAGGTTCTGCCGCACGGTCAGCTGGTTGAAGATGCCGCGTCCCTGCGGCACGTGGGCGATGCCTGCCCGCGCGCGCCGGAAGGCCGGCGCATTGGTGAGGTCCTGGTCGCCGAGAAGCATGGCGCCGCCGCTCGCCCGCAAGGCACCGGCGATGACACGCAGCAGCGTCGTCTTGCCGGCGCCGTTGCGGCCGAGCAGGCCGACGACTTCGCCCGGCGCGACGCTAAGGTCGATGCCGTTCAACACCGGGAGCAGGCCGTAGCCAGCCGAGATCGCCATTGTCCGCAGCATCGTCAGCGCCTCCCCAGATAGACGTCGCGGACCATTTCGTCGGTCTCGATGTCATGGAAAGGACCGCTGCGCAGCCGGCGCCCTTGATGCAGCACCAGCGTTTCGCAGTTCAGCGCCCGCACGAAGCGGATGTCATGTTCGACCGCGACGATTGAGAACTCGCCCTTGAGCCACAGCAGCATCTCGGCCGTCGCCAGCGTCTCCTGCGGCGTCATGCCGGCGGTCGGCTCGTCGAGCAGCAGCAGCCTTGGCTCGATCGCCAGCGCCATGCCGATCTCCAGCCATTGCTTCTGGCCGTGCGCGAGTTCGCCGGCCAGTGTGGCGGCACGATTGCCGAGCGCGACCAGTTCCAGCAATTCAGCGACCGGGCGGACAGGTGAGGGCGCCCCCCACCGCGCGACCTTCAGATTGTCCTCAACCGACAGGCTGGGGAAGACCGACGGGATCTGGAACTTGCGGGCGATGCCGAGCCGGGCGATGCGGTGCAGCGGCAGGCCGGCGATGTCGCGGCCGAGGAAGCGCACACTGCCGCTGGTCGGGCGCAGCGTACCGGTCAGCACGTTGAGGAAGGTGCTCTTGCCGGCGCCATTCGGCCCGATGATGCAGCAAAGCTCCTTGTCGCGCACGGTGAGATCAAGCGCTTCCAGCGCCTGCAGGCCGCCAAAGCGGATGCCGACATTTTCGGCCTGGAGCAGGACATCGCTCATTGCGCACGCCTCCGCCCTTTGAACAGGACCTTCAGCCGGGCGTAGATCGACAGGATGCCGTCCGGCAAGACGAAGACGATGACGACGAAGACGCAGCCGAGCAGCAGCGGCCACAGGCTCGGGTTGAAGCTGCTGATCGTCTGTTGCGCCCGCTGGATGAAGATGGCACCGAGCACCGGACCAAGCAGCGTGCCGCGCCCGCCGACCGCCACCCAGACGATGACTTCCGTCGACAGAAGCAGCCCGGAAAGGTCCGGCGCCACCAGCCCCGCCATGCAGACATAGAGGGCGCCGGCAAGACCGGCGATGGCCGCCGACAGGACGAAGGTGACGAGCAGCCGCAAGGGCGCGTTGTGGCCAAGCGCGGCCGCCCTGACTTCATTGTCCTGGATTGCGGTGAGCACCGTGCCCCAGCGCCCGCGGCTGATCGACCAGAGCGCCAGCACGGCCACCGCCACGATGGCTGCGACGAAGATGTAGGAGGGCAGGTCCTGGCTGAGATCGACATGCAGCCCGCCAACATCGAACTCGATCGGCGGGATGCCGATCAAACCGCTGTCACCGCCGGTGACCGAACTCCAGGAGATCGCGGCCTGCTGGCAGATGACGCCCATGGCCAGCGTGACGATGGTGAAATAGCTGCCACGGATGCCGCCGAAGAACAGGAAGTAGCCGATGATGGCGGCTACCAAGGCCGCGCCGGCCACCGCGCCGATGATGCCAAGCAGGCTGGCGAGGGGGATGGCGTCGTTGAGCGTGACCAGCGCCATGATGTAGCCGCCAATGCCGAAAAAGGCGGCGTGGCCGAAACACAGAATTCCGGTGCGACCCCAGAAGAAGTCGAGGCTCGCCGCGAACAAGCCGAAGATCAGTGCGTCGCGGATCACCGTCAGCTGATAGCCATCGGCAATGAATGGATAGAACACGGCGAACGCCACGCAGACGGCGAAGATCAGCAGCCAGTTGCGGTCCCGGGCGATCATCGCGACGCCCCGTTGAACAGGCCGTTGGGCCGCAGCCGCACGGCGACGATGGCCGCTAGCAGCACGATCGCTTGGGCCAGCGATGGCGATATCTGGTAGTTCAGGACACTTGTCAGGCCGCCGACGAAGACGCTGCCGGCGACAAGGCCGCCGATCGAACCGACGCCGCCGACGATGACGACGAAGAAGGCGTTGGCGAGATAGTTCACTCCCATCTGCGGCAGCACGATCGCCAGCGGCGCGACCAGTCCACCTGCCAGTCCGGCAATGGCGGCACCGAAGGTGAAGGCGATGGCATAGGTGCGCCGCGTGTTGATGCCGACGCCTTCGGCCATCTCGCGGTTCTGGATGACGGTGCGGATGTCGAGGCCGAACGATGTTCGGCTGATCAGCAGGACGACGCCGAGCAGGGTCAGCGCGGCGATAGCGATCAGGATCAGCCGGTAGGCCGGATAGACGGTGAAGAAGAGATCGAGCGTGCCTTCGATTGGCGGCGACACCGGCTTGGCGCCGAGACCGAAGGTCAGTTCCAGCCCTTGCTGCAGGATCAGGCTGACGCCCCAGGTGGCGAGCACGGTCGAGACTGGCCGCGAATAGAGATGGCGGATGATGGCGAATTCGAGGATGCAGCCGACAACCGCGCCGGCGATCGGTGCTGCGGCCAGCCCCAGCCAGAACGAACCGCCGAAGCTCTGGACGAAATAGACCGCGAAGGCCCCGACGGTGACGAACTCGCCATGCGCGAGGTTGGTCACGTTCATCAGGCCGAAGCTGATCGCCAGGCCGAGCCCCACAAGCATCAGGATGCTGATCAGCGTCAGCGCATTGAGGAGCGTGGTGACGACAAAATCCATCGCGTCAGGCCGCACTGGCGAGGCGCTGGCGCAGGCCGGCGAGCAGGCCTTCGGCGGCATCGATCACTTCAGCTTGATGCGGCTGCAATTCCTGGCCTGCCCATTCGTCGATATGGTCCGACAGCGGGTCGACCACTTCGGTGCGATGGTTGGCCAGCGTCTCGATGACGGCATGGCCGCAGAACGGCACATAACCTTCGGAATAGCCGCCTTCATGGCTCATCATCAGGCGTCCGTTCGATGTCTCGGCGGCCAGCGCCACCATGCGGGCGGCAAGGCGCCGGAAGCATTCGCTGTTGAGCATCATGCGGCCGAGCGGGTCGAAACCCGATGCGTCGAAGCCGGAAGCGACGATGACGAGGTCCGGCTTGTAGGCGCGCAGGGCAGGGGCGATGACGCGATCGAAGGTCGATTCATAAGCGCCGGTGCCGCTGCCGGCCGGCAGCGGGATGTTGATGTTATAGCCTTCGCCGGCGCCTTTGCCGTTGTCGGCCAGAGCACCGCGTCCGGTCGGATAGAGATTGTCCTGGTGCACGGAAATGGTCAGCACCGACGGATCGGAATAAAACACCGTCTCGGTACCATTGCCGTGATGCACGTCCCAGTCGACCACCGCCGCACGGCCAAGCAGGCCTTCATGCTGCAGCCGGCGCACGGACACGCCGATGTTGGAGAACAGGCAATTGCCCAACGCCTGGTCTGGCTCGGCATGGTGCCCGGGCGGCCGCGCCAGCGCATAGGCGTTGTCGACCCGGCCGGTCAGCACGGCGCGCATGGCGGCATAGGTGGTGCCGGCCGACAGCAGGGCGATGTCGAAACTGTTGAGGCCGATCGGCGCCTGCGGCCCGGCGAAGCCGGAACCGCGTTCGCTGAGCATGCGGATATCGTCGACGTGGCGTTGGGTATGCACGCGCAGCAGGTCCTCGACCGAAACCGGCTCGGGAATGATCGGCACGAGGTGGCGCGACAGGCCGCTGACCTGGATCAAATTGTTCAGTCGACGTTTCGAGCCGGGCGATTCCAGATGCCGGCCGGGTTCCACGAAGCGGCCGGGAGGCATCATGTCGGCGCTGGAGCCGGTGTCATGCCACATCAGCTGTTCGTGAAAAACGTAACCTGTCGCCATCCGCAGCGTCCTCTAAAATCCAGGTGACGCTAACAGGCTTGCATCGGTGTGGCCCGACCCGAAAGAGGGGTTGTGCCTGTTATCTACACCCCTCCTTTCGGAGGGGTGTAGAGGTTTGCCGACCCTTGCGCGGCGCGCACGGCCTGGACCCGGTTGCTCACCGCCAGCTTGCCGAAAATGTTCTTCAGATGCCACTTCACCGTGGTTTCGCTGACCGACAGCGCAAGCGCGATATCGCGGTTGGACATGCCTTCCGTCAGGCAGCGCAGCAGCTCGGCCTCGCGCTGGGTGAGGTGTTCCTTCTCAGCGGCTGGCGGGGCCGGCCTGCGCGTCGCCACAGGCATAGTCTGCGCGGCATCGATGATGCGCGTGGCATAGGCTGAGAGTGCCGGATCGGTCTTTGCCAGAACAGCACGCAGCCGCATCAACCCTTCGACAACGGGCGTTCCCTCGTCGACGAAGGAGCGGATGAAGCCAGAGGGGTGGGCAAGGCGCAGCGCGTCGACCAGATAGCGGTCGGCTTCGCGTGGGTCATGGGCGGCGCTTTTGGCGCGCAGGATCAGCGCCAGGATATGGCGGCGCATGCGCCCGCTGTCCCTCGTGCGTTCCAACAGCGCGTCGAAGACCCGCGCCGCATCGGCATAGGATTTCTCCGCGGTCAGCAGGCGGCCCTCGGCGAAGAACTCGAATTCGTTGGCGACGGTGGGAGTGGTTTCGGCCCGTCCACGGCGATGCTCGTTCAGCAGGGCGCGCGCCTCGGCGCCGCGGTTCTGGTCGAGCAGCAGCCTGACTCGATCATGCACAAGCACCGAAGCGAGACGACGATACACGGAGCCGCGCACGCGCTGGTAGACCCGCTCCAGCATATCGAGTGCGGCCTCCGCGCGGCCGGTCAGCTGCAGCACGCGGGCATAGGTCGGAACGCTGGCGAGCGGATAGACGATGACCGCCGCTCCCTCGATCAGCGGCCCGAGATTCTCGACCAGGGTCAGCGCTTCGCTCGACGCATTGGTCTCATAGGCAAGTTCGGCAAGCAGCGTGCCCGCCAGCGCTTCGGCATAGGAATTCGGACCGATCCGCGCCCTGGCTTCGGCGATTGCATCGCGCAGCAGCCGTTCGGCTGCGGGCAGGCGGCCGGCCGAGCGTTCGATGACGGCCATGTAGCAATTGGCGATGGTGACGCCGAGCAGGCTGCCGCTTCGCTCATGCGCCTTGCGCGCCGCGTCCACCGCCGCGCGCGCACCGTCGAGGTCGCCCAGCGCATAGAGATTGTAGCCGATGACATTGGCCGTCGCGCCTTCCATGAACCAGGCGTCGGGCGCAATGACGCGCAGGGCCGCAAGTGCGGTGTCGCGCGCCTGCTCGAACTGCTCCAGCGTGCTGTGGACGGCGGCGGCGAGCACCACCAGTTCCGCATCGATCGTGGTGCCGGTCAACGTGCCGGGATCTTTGCCGTCGGCCGGCCCGGTCTCGACCAGCTTGCGCGCATTGCTCAGCGTCTGCTGGGCAAGCTCGGGTTGGCTGCTGTGCACCGCCAGCCACAGCACGACAAGCTGTAGCCGGATGCGCTGGTCGATCAGCTTTTTGGGCAACAGCGCCAGCAATTGGCGCACATAGAGAAGCTGGCACTGGGCGATGAGGTCGAGCGCGTTGTTCTCGACGAACACCGCCGCGCGGGCCTGGTCGCCGGCGGCGAGCGCGTGGCCGATCGCCTCAGTTAGCATCTTGCGTTCGCCGAACCATTCGGCGGCCGCTAGGTGCAGCGGCGCGATCATCTCCGGTTCGCGTCGTTCCATCTCGCGGCTGAGGAAGTCGCGGAACAGATGATGATAGCGGAACCAGCGCCGCTCCTCGTCGAGCGGCACCAGGAACAGGTTGCGCGTCTCGATCTCGGTGATCGCCGCCTCGGCATCCGCCGCCCGCATCACCGCCCGGCAGGCCTCGGCGCTGAAGCGTTCGAAGATCGAGCTGTAGAGCAGGAACTTCGCGATAGAAGGCGGCAGTTCGAGAAACACTTCCCCCATCAGGAAATCAGCGACGTTGCGGTTGGCGCCGGTGAAATTGCCGATGACGGTTTCGGGCGCATGCGCGGCACTGAGCGATAGCGAGGCGAGCTGCAGGCCGGCGGCCCATCCTTCGGTGCGCGAACACAAGGTCTCCACAGTGCCGCTGCTGACGCTCAAACCGAGCTTCTCGTTGAAGAAGGCCTCGGCTTCGGAGGAGGCGAAGCGCAGATCGTCGGGGCCGATTTCGCAGACATCGCCCAGCACCCTGAGCTTGCCGAGCTGCAGGTCGGGCAGGCTGCGCGAGCCAATGACGAAGGCGACATTGGCCGGCGCCTGCCGGGTCAAGCGCTCCATGAACCGCTTGACCGCCGGCGCCTCGATGGCGTGATAGTCGTCGAAGAACACGGTGATGTCGGCCTCGCGCGCCGCCAATCCCGCCACCAGCGCGGCAAGCACGACGTCAAGCTGCGGGATCGGGCTCGACTGGAAGGCAAGGTCGAGCTCCGCCGGGCTCTGTACGAGGTGGCGCAGCCCACCCACCAGATGCGACAGGAAGGCACCCTCATCATTGTCTGATGCCTCGCAGGATAGCCACGCAGTCAGCCGGCCGAGTCGCGCCGCCTCCGCAGCCCATTGCGCCATCGTCGTCGACTTACCGAAGCCAGCCGGCGCGGCGAACAGCACGATGCGCGTGTCGATGTGACGCTTCAGCGTCGACAGGATGGTCTCGCGACGGACCCATCGGCGGTGATGCGGCGACGCGTGCGGGGTGGGTTGCGGAGCTGTTCTCATCTAGGCTCGCGCAACCTGTCGGTTCTCCGGACTGCAGCAGTTCCACTCCGTTTCGATCAGCGGAATTTGCGGCGCGGCATTGCGCGGCAAGGTGCCCTTTATCCGGGGATCGTCGACGATCTCAAAACCGGACGCGAACGGCACAAATCCACAGGCGCCGTAGAAGCCTATCACGCTGGGATGATCGAAGCTGCTTGTGTGCAGCCAGACACGGCTTGGTTTCAGGCGCCATGCCTGCTCGAGCGCGCCGGCCATAAGGCGTTTGCCGAAACCGCGGCCGGTCAGGGACGGGAACAGGCCGAAATAGGTGATCTCGATCTCGTTGCTGTCGGCGACGAAGAATTCGACCATGCCGAGATGCACGCCGCTTTCATCATGGCCGTAGTAGAGATGCTGGCGCGGATCGGCGAAGTGATCCACTATCTCGGCGTCGGACATTTCAGACACGCGGTCCCACAGCCAAGGGGCGCCGATCTCGAGGAAGATCGCCCGATAGGACGCGCAGTCGAGCGTGGTGATCCGGGTCATGGCCAGGGGTTGCGCGAGGTCGGGCTGCGGAGCGCGCGCCTCCATCCATGTCACCGCATTGGCGAGCTTGCCCGCCGGCAGGCGCCGGTAGCCAATGGCGAGATCGGTGATTTCGGCCGGCATCGTGTCTTCGGGGATCAACGCATTCCTCTTCATCCCTGCCCGATAGCAGTATCGGCTTACGACCGCTGATGCCAACACCCGCGAATGGTCTGACAAGAGCGCCTGGGCCCGGATCGGATTTTTGGCGGCACTGCCTCTTGCATTTCATGAGAATGGCATATGAGATATGATACACCATTCGGATGAAAGTGAAATATGATGCCTGAGCGGATTGCGGACGAGGCCATTCTCAGCGCGGTCGACGACGGTTTCGCACGACAGGTCGCGTTCCTGGCCGATCTCGTACGCTTTCCCTCCCAGCGCGGCGTGGAACATGCCGCGCAATCTTTCATGGCGGCCACCTATGAGGCCGATGGCTATGCGGTCGACATGTGGCGCGTCGATGTCGACGCGATTCGCGATCTGCCGGGTTTTTCACCCGTGGCGGTGTCCTATGACGATGCCTTCAATGTCGTTGCCACCCATACGCCAAGAAACGCGACCGGCCGTTCGCTGATCCTCAACGGCCATATCGATGTCGTGCCGACGGGACCGCTCGACCGCTGGGCGCGCGATCCCTACGATCCGGTGATCGAGGACGGCTGGATGCATGGCCGCGGCGCCGGCGACATGAAGGCCGGCCTGTCCGCCTGTCTTTACGCGCTGACAGCATTGCGCAGCCTCGGCTATCAACCGGCCGCGAAATTGTACCTGCAGTCGGTGGTCGAGGAAGAGTGCACCGGCAATGGCGCGCTCGCCTGCCTGCAGCGCGGCTATCGCGCCGATGCCGCCTTCATCCCCGAGCCGTTGGAGCCGAGGCTGATGCGGGCGCAGGTCGGGCCGATCTGGTTCAGGGTCGAGGTCGACGGCGATCCGCAGCACGCGTCGGGTGCTTTTTCCGCCGGCGCCAATGCCATCGAAAAGGCATTCGTGATCATCCAGGCGCTGAAGCAGCTCGAAATCGTCTGGAACGCCCGCAAGGTCGATGACCTGCATTTTTGCGACCATCCGCACCCGATCCGCTTCAATCTCGGCAAGATCGAAGGCGGCGAATGGACGTCGAGCGTTCCGGCGCGCTGTGTTTTCGAGATGCGGGTCGCGACTTATCCCGGCCAGAAGCTCGAGGATGCCAGAGCAGAGCTTGAGGCGTGCATCGCCGATGCGGCCCGCGCCGATCCGTTCCTGGCCAACCGCCCGCCCAAGATGAGCTACAACGGCTTCATGGCCGAGGGCTATGTGCTGCAAGGGGCCGATGAGATGGAAGCCGTGCTGCGCCGCAGCCATACCGCTGTCTGGGGCGAGCCGCTTACGGAACACGTCACCTCGGCGACCACCGATGCACGTTTCTTTGGCCTCTATGCCGACACGCCGGCGATCGTCTACGGCCCGATCTGCCGCATGCCGCACGGCTATGACGAGGCCGTCGACCTGGACTCGGTGCGCAAGATCACCCAGACCATCGCGCTGTTCATCGCCGACTGGTGCGGCCTTGAGCCTATCGACCCAGAGGCCAGGCCATGAACGCGGTAGTGCCTGATGCCTTCGGGGAAACACTGGCCGAGGACGCGCCTGACGTCTCGACGGCCGACGCGCTCGTCATCCTGCGCCGGCACTACGGCCTTGCCGGCACCGCGCGTCCGTTGCCTGGGGAACGCGACCACAATTTCCACATTCAGACGGACGGTGGTGGCGAGTTCGTCCTGAAAATCTCCCATCCGGCGGAAGAAGCGGGCTTCACCGACTTCCAGAACAAGGCACTCGATCACATCCTTGCGGTCGACCCGACCTTGCCGGTTCCCTCGCTGCGCAAAACCCTGCAAGGTGAAGCGCAATTCGCGGTCAGCGTCGGCGGATCGGCGCCACGCATCGTACGGCTGGTCACCTATCTGCCCGGCCGGTTGCTGTCGCACTCGCCAACGTCAGCGGCGCAAGATCGCAATCTCGGCATCTTCCTTGCCCGCCTTGGCCGCGCACTGCGCGGCTTCTTCCATCCTGCGGCGGGCAGCGACCTGCTCTGGGATATCCGCAAGGTCGCCAAGACGCGGCCGATGCTGGCGCATATCGCCGACGCGGGTCGGCGGGCTATGGTCGAGCGTGCGATCGACGCCTTCGAGGAGCATGCGGCGCCGGTCATCCCGAAACTGCGCGCGCAGATCGTCCACAATGACATGAACTCCTACAATGTGGTGATGGACGCATCGCGGCCCGAGGTCGTGAGCGGCATTCTCGACTTTGGCGACATGATCCACTCGCCGCTGATCTGCGATCTCGCTATCGGCGCCGTCTATCGCTGGCCGTCGCAAGGCCATCCACTGGCGCCGGCGGCGCGCTTCGTCGCCGGTTATCAATCGGTGCAGCCGCTCGAAGCCGAGGAGATAGGCATCCTTTTCGACCTGATCCGTGCCCGGCTTGCGCTCATCGCCAACATCGCCAGTTGGCAGGCCGAACGCTTCCCGGCCAAGCGCGACTATGTCCTGCGCCTCGCCACCGAGGTCTGGGCTTCACTCGAACGGCTGGACGGCCTGTTGCCCGCCGATGCCCGCCGCTATTTTCTCGACCATTCCAATCCGGAGTAGATGCCCGTGTCCCAGTCCTCGCCTACAAATGCCCTTGCCGATGCCGGCCCCTCGGCGCAAGAGCGCGCGTTGCTCGAGCGCCGGGCGAGGCTGCTTGGCCCGACCTACCGCGCCTTCTACCGCAACCCGATCCACCTGGTGCGCGGCAGCGGCGTCTGGCTCTATGACGCGCAGGGCCGAAAATTCCTCGATGCCTACAACAATGTCGCTTCGGTCGGCCACTGCCACCCGCGTGTCGTCGAGGCACTTTCGGGGCAGGCAGCGACGCTCAACACGCACACACGCTATCTCAGCGAGATCATCCTCGACTATGCCGAGAAGTTGCTCGGCACCTGTCCGCCCCATCTCGGCCATGCCATGTTCACCTGCACCGGCAGCGAGGCCAACGACCTTGCCATCCGCATCGCCCAGCATTCCAGCGGCGGCACCGGGGTCATCATCACCGACTTCGCCTATCACGGCGCCACGATCGCGACCGCACAATTGTCGCCGGCCGCGGTCGGCGTGAAAGCGGTGCCCCCGCAGCACCGCACTGTCGCAGCGCCGGACACGTTCCGCGATCATGGCCGCGCCGCGCGCGATTTCGCGAAAAACGTCGCCGCCGCCATCGAGGACATGCGCGCGCGCAATGTCCGTCCCGCGGCAATGCTTCTGGACTCGGCGTTTTCCAGCGACGGCATCTTCTTTCCCGATGTGGCCGTGATGCGCGAGGCGGCAAGCCTCGTCAAAAAAGCCGGCGGCATCGTCATTGCCGATGAGGTCCAGTCCGGCTTCGGCCGGCTCGGCCAGGGCATGTGGGGCTTCGCCAATTATGGCATCGAGCCAGATATCGTCACGATGGGCAAGCCGATCGGCGACGGGCATCCGATGGGCGCGGTGATGGTACGGCCGCAGCTTGTTGCCTCCTTCGGCTCGAACACCGGTTACTTCAACACCTTCGGCGGCAATCCGGTCGCTGCCGCCGTCGGCATTGCCGTTCTCGAGGTGATTGAGGGCGAGGGGCTGATCGAGAATGCACGCATGGTCGGCGCCTATACGGCTGATCTGCTGGGCTCACTGAAGGGCCGGCACGGCATGGTCGCCGACGTCAGGCAAAACGGCCTTTATTTCGGTGTCGAGTTGACGGCTGAGGGCGACGAGGCCTTGGCCGCCAGCAAGACATCGGCAGTCGTCGAGGCCATGCGCGAGGACGGCGTGCTGATCTCCTCCTGCGGTCCGCGCGGCAATGTGCTCAAGATCAGACCGCCGCTGCCCTTTGCCAGGGACAATGCCGAGCAACTGGCCGAGACCCTCGACCGCGCACTGTCGAACTGGTGACCGGAGCGGGCCGCGCATGCTGAAGCTTGAACATCAAACCCTGAACGACCGTGCCTATGGCGCGCTCAAGCAGGAGTTGATTTCCGGCGGCTTCAGCCCGGGCCAGACACTGGTCATCCGCAAGCTCGCCGAGACGTTCGGCATATCGACCACGCCGATCCGCGAGGCGCTGCAAAGGCTGGTCGCCGAGCGGCTGCTCGAGATGCAGAACAACCGCTCGGTCATCGTGCCCTTGCTGTCCGCACCCGCCTTCGAGGAACTGACGCGCATCCGCATCGCCGTCGAGGGTCTGGCGGGCGAGATGGCAGCATCGCGGATGACCGAAAGCGGTCTGGTCGACATCCACGCTACGCTCGCCGGCATGCAGCACGCCATCGAGGCGGGCGACGCCAGGGGCTATCTCACGTTGAACGAGGCCTTCCACTTCGCCATCTACCAGCATGCCGGCGCGCCGATCCTGCTGAATATGATCCGTGACCTCTGGGGTCGGGTAGGGCCGTATCTCAAGCTGCTGATGCAGGCTGATCGTTACGTTCCACAGTCGAACGACGCGCACCGCAAGATCGTCGCCGCGCTGGAGCAGCGCAGCGGTCCCGCCGTCCGGACCTTTATCGAACAAGACATCGCCATGGCAGCCGCTGTTCTGTCGTCAAACCTTGACGCGGCCAGGTGACGGTCCGCCTATCTCGTTTCGTCCAACCGGTCGCGCAGCATGCTCCAGCCGAGCAGCATGTTGGGTGCGTGCCGCAACAAGCCGTGGAACGGGATCGGCGCCGGCAGCGCACACGGCAGCGGCAGATCACGGGCATCGGTTCCAGTCGCCCAGTCGGCCAGCACCTTGCCCATCGCCGTCGTCATGGCAATGCCCCGCCCGTTGCAGGCGCGACCGGCAATGAGCCCCGGCCCGAGGTCCAGGAGGTGCGGCAGGAAGTCCGGCTCGACCGCGGCCATTCCCGACCAGCTATAGGCAAGCGGCGGCAGGTCAGGCAATTCAAGATGCCTGGCGAGCCGTCGCCAGATCGTCTGCGGCACGCGCGCATCGGCTCCGGCGCCAAGGACATGCATGCCGCCGCTGATCAGCCGGTTCTCGGCGTCGAAGCGGAAGGTGAAGAGATTGCGCCTGGTGTCGCCGACGCCTTGCCCGCCGGGCAGGAGACGGGTGCGGATTTCGCGGGGCAGCGGCGCGGTGGCGATCTGGAAAACCTTGAGCGGAACATAGGTTCGTTGCAGCAACGGATTGAGCGCTCCACCATAGGCGTTGGTGGCGATCAGCACCTTGCCGGCGCGTACCGAGCCCGCTGGCGTTTTCAGCACCCAGCAATCCGTCTTGCGATCGAGCGCGGTCACGCGCGTATGCTCGAAGATGCGCGCGCCGGCCTTCTCGGCCGCATCGGCCAGCCCACGCGCATAGTCCACCGGATTGAGCACGCCGCCCGAACGATCCATCCAGCCGCCGACATAGCCGCGCGCGCCGGTCAGCGCTTCGACGCTCTGCCGGTCCAAGGCAACGGCAGGCCGGCCGCGCTGCGCCCATTGCCCGGCGCGGGATTTGACCTTCTCGAACGCGGCGGGCGAATGCGCAGGCTGGATCCATCCGCTCTGCAAGGCGTCGCAGTCGATGCCGTGCCGGCGGATCAGGCCAAAGACCAGATCGGCGCTGCCGGCGGCAAAATCGATCAGCCGTTCACCACGCTCGGGGCCGAGATGGCCGATGATGTTGTCCGGGTCCATCTTGGCGAAGTTCGGCACGACGAAGCCGGCATTCCTGCCGGTCGCGCCCCAGGCGATGATTTCGGCTTCGAGAACGGCGACCGACAGACCTTTCCCGGCGGCGTGCAGCGCGGTTGAGAGGCCGGAAAAGCCACCGCCGACGATGGCGAGATCGACATCGAGCCCGCCTTGCAGCACCGGCCGGTCGCGACGATCGCGGCTGACGGCATGCCAGAGCGAAGCGTCATGCGCTTCCTGCCGGACCACGGCCTTCACGACCCGGAACTGCTCTTGCCCGCGACCATCTTCAACCGCTTGCCGAACCATGGCCGCCGCGTCCGGTCGCCGAACAGGCCGTTCGGTCGGATCAGCAGGATGACGCAGAGCATGACGCCGATGGCGGCGATCTGCAGCGCTGCGGCGCGGGCCTGCTGTTCCGGCGGGAAAAGTACGCTGGTCAACGTGCCCGATCCGGCCCATATCGCCCAGACCAGGATGCTGCCGATGACGGCGCCGAGATTGCTGCCCGAGCCGCCGACGATCAGCATCACCCAGACCTGGAAAGTCAGGATCGGCAGGTAATTGTCCGGCGCGATGAAGCCGGTGAAATGCGCCTGCAGTGCGCCGGCCAGCGCCATGATGGCACCACCGACGGCAAAGGCCTGGACGCGATAGAAGCGCGCGCTCTTGCCCAGCGAGATCGCCGCCCGTTCGTCCTCGCGCAGCGCCTTCAAGACGCGGCCCCACGGGCTGCGTGACAGGTGCTCCAGGGCGAGATAAGCGACCAGCGTCACCGCCAAGACCACGGCAAGGTTGGACAGGTTGAACAGCAGCGGCGTCTCGGCAAGGCTGCCGAACGGGCGCGGGATGAAGCCGATGCCGAACGGGCCGCCGGTCAATCTCTGCGCATTGAGCGCGACCAGCTGGACGACGACGGCGACGCCGAACGTGGTGATCGCCAGATAATCGGATCTCAGCCGCAACGTAGCCATGCCGGTAAGCGCTGCGGCGATGCCGCCGACGATCATCGCGCCGAGCCAACCGACAAGGATCGGCAGGCCGAAGCCGCCCAGCCGCGCGGCATCGTCAGGTGTGGTCAACAGCGCCGACGTGTAGGCACCGATGGCGACGAAGCCGGCGAGGCCGACATTGAACAGGCCGGTCAGCCCCCATTGCAGGTTGAGCCCCAGCGTGACCAGCGAAAAGATCAGCGCGGTGGTCAGGAAGAAGGCGCCGTAGCCGAGCAGATCCATCAGCGTTCCCTCACACCGAACAGGCCGATTGGTCGCACAAACAGCACCGCCATCAGGATGATGAAGGAGACGGCGGCACGCCATTCGGCGCCGATCAGCTGCACCGCACCGGCTTCGGCGAGCCCGATGATCAGGCCGCCGAGCACCGCACCCGGGATGCTGCCGATGCCGCCGAGAATGGCGGCGGCGAACATCGGCAGCAGCATGTCGAAACCCATGAACGGGCGGATTTGCACCAGAATGCCGATCATCACGCCGGCGACACAGGCCAGCGCACCGCCGATGATCCAGGTCACGCGCACCACGCTGGCGACGTCGATGCCGACGATGCGGGCCAGTGCCGCATTCTGGCTGAGCGCCTGCATTGAGCGGCCGGTCTGCGTGCGCGTCATCAACAGATGCACGCCGAGCACCAGCACGGCGGTCAGCAGTAGCAGCGCGATCTGGTCGGGAGTGATGCGGATGCCGAAGCCGATCGGCATGGCGATCTGGATCGCCCGGCTGAAATAGGTCGGCCGCGAGGTGAAGGTGAATTCGAGCAGGCTTCTGAGCGCCATCGAGGCGCCGAAGCTCGCCATCACCACGATGATCGCCTGGCCCTGCGAGCGCAGCCGCGCAAACAGAACCTTGTCGAGCAGCAGCGCCAGCAAAGCGGTGAAGGCCATGCCGACGATCAGTGCGACGATCAGCGGCCAGCCGAAGGACAGCGGCCCGATCGGTGCTACCTTGCCGAATGTCGCGCCGATGGCGCTGACGACGGCCAGCGTCGCATAGGTGCCCCAGGCCATGAAGTCGCCATGGGCGAAGTTCGAAAAGCGCAGGATCGAATAGGTGAGCGTCACGCCGATGGCGCCGAGGCCGATCATCGAGCCGGTCAAAAGCCCGTCGACGATGAATTGCAGGCTCATGCCGCGCCTCCCCTATCGGCGTGCGGCGCTTTTTCTGCCTTGAGGGGGCGCCGGCCAAGATAGAGTTCGGCCACGACCGGGTCGTTCCACAGTTCGGAAGCAATGCCTTCGTGCCGGTCTTTGCCTTCGACCAGCACATAGGCGCGGTCGCCAATGGCGAGTGCTGCCTTGGCGTTCTGTTCGACCAAAAGGATGGTGACACCGGATTTGCGGATACCGGCCAGCATCTCGAACACCATCGACACGAATTTCGGCGACAGGCCGGCCGACGGCTCGTCCAGCACCAGCACCTTGGGGTGGACGATCAGCGCCCGCGCGACGGCGAGCATCTGCCGTTGCCCACCCGAGAGATTGCCGGCGGCGGTCCGTCGCTGGCGGACGAGGTCGGGGAAGGCTGCATACATTTCGTCGATGCGGGCAGGGATTTCGCCCCGCTCGAGAATGCCGCAGGCGACCTTCAGATTGTCCTCGACCGACATCAGCGGGAAGATGTTTTCGGTCTGCGGCACGAAGGCCAGGCCGAGCCGCACCATGGTGTGCGCCGGTGCAGCGGTGATGTCCTTGCCGTCCAGAAACACAGTACCACCGGTGATCGGGACGAGGCCGGCGATCGCCTTGATGAAGCTCGACTTGCCGGCGCCATTGGGGCCGAGCACGACGACGATCTCGCCTTTCCGGACCGTGATCGAGGTGCCGCGCACGATCGGCACGCCGGGCTCATAGCCGGCCTCGAGATTGCGGACATCTAGGACCGTCTCGCTCATGCCGCGCCTCCGAGATAAGCCTCGATGACGCGCGGGTCGCTGGCGACCTCTTCCGCCGTGCCTTCGCTCAGCAACTGGCCGCTCGCCATGACAAGGACGCGATGGCAGAGCCGCGTCACCATGTCGATGTTGTGCTCGATCAGCAGGAAGGTGATGCCGCGCGCGTTGATATCGCGGATACGGTCGATGATGACTTCGAGCAGCGTTGCGTTGACGCCGGCCGCCGGTTCGTCGAGCAGGATGATCGCCGGATCGGCCATCATGACGCGGGCGAGTTCGAGCAGCTTGCGCTGGCCGCCGGAAAGCACGCGCGCCGGTTCATGCGCGAGATGGGTGAGGGTGACCAGCTCCAGCAGTTCGAGCGCCTTGGTCCTGGCGGCTTTCTCCTGCGCCGCCACCCGCCATGGCGTCACGAAATTGGCAAGCAGCTTTTCGCCGGCCTGGCCTTGCGCCGCCAGCATGATGTTTTCGATCAGCGTCAGGTTGGGCAGCGGGCGCGGGATCTGGAAGGTGCGGCCAAGGCCGCGACCGATGCGCAGATGCGCGGCCTCGCCCGAAACGCGCGTGCCATTGAGCAGGATATCGCCGCTGGTCGGCAGGATGCTGCCGGCCAGCAGATCGAACATCGTTGTCTTGCCGGCGCCGTTCGGCCCGATCAGGCCGAGGATTTCTCCTGCCCTGACGTCGAACGAGACATCGTTGACGGCGACGAGGCCGCCGAACCGCCTGACGACCTTCCTCGCCATCAGAACGGGTGCACGGGTCTCTTGCCCCTGCTGTTCCGCTGCCTCGCTCATCAAACCCTCTGGCCGAAGACGATCGTTGCCGTCTCCTGATTTTTGATTTGTGATCACACTTGCTTTGATCACGCTATTCGGCTTTAATTTCGTCTGCAAGCCGAAAACCGGCCAAGAACGGAATTCCATGCAAAAGGCCGCCATCGAAAAGAACAACGAGGCCATCGCGGCCCAGCTGGCGCCTGTCGGCCGCGAAACCGTGCAGGATCGCGTCTATTCGGAATTGCGCCGTGCCCTGATCGGCGGCCTGTTCGAGCCAAGCCAGGTGCTGACCATCCGCGGTCTGGCCGACGCGCTGGTCACCTCGACCATGCCGGTGCGCGAGGCGCTTGGCCGGCTGATAACCGAAAAGGCCCTGGAGGCGCTGCCCAACCGTTCGGTGCGGGTGCCGCCGATCACGTTGGAGCGCCTTGACGATCTCTTGCGTGCCCGCATCCTGATCGAGGGCGAGGCCATCGCACTGGCCGCCGCCCGCATGGGGCCGCGCCAGATCGCCACCATCGAGACCATTCTCGGCGAATGGGACGAGATGCGGGCTCTGAAACACAAGAAAGATGTCGATCGCGAAGTGACGCTCAACCAGAGCTTTCATTTCGAGATCTACCGCTCGTGCGGCTCGGCCGTGCTGATCCCGATGATCGAAAGCCTGTGGCTGCAATCGGGCCCCTGCATTCGTGTCGCCATCTACGCCTTCTCGGAAGCCGGCGAGGTCGACACCGCCCAGTATCACCGCCGCATCGTCACGGCACTGGCCACCCAGGATGCACAGGCCGCGCGCGAGTCGCTGGCCGCCGACATCAGCCGACCCTTCACCTTCCTGCGCAGCAAGCTGCAATCCGCCGCCGCGAAAGACCAGACATGACCGCCATCAGGATCACCGAGCCACGCTCGCAGCTTTCCGTGACGGCGCTGTTGCTGCCGCAGAAAGCGCCGGAAAACGTTGCCTTTCTCGAGGCATATCTCGGCACGCCACGCGTCGTCCCGGGCATCCATGCGATGTGGACGGGGCCCGAAATCTCATGCCCGGTTCCCGCTGCCGATCTCGAGGGCCAGCCCCATGCCAGGCCTCTGCCGGCCGAGAACGCGACGCTGACGCCGCAGCCGGGTGACATCGTGCTGTCCTATGTGCCGCCGCGCATGTGGGGCGGCAATCCCAATCAGATCTTCGACATCGGGCTCTACTACGGGCAGGGCGCGCGCCTGCTGTTCCCGATCGGCTGGCTCGCCGGCAGCGTGGTGGCGCAAGTGCGCGCCGAAGAGCGCGATCGGTTCGCCGCCGCCTGTGGCGTCATCCGCCGCAACGGCGCCTGCGACGTCACCTTCAGCCTGGTGGAGGGCTAAATGACGGACGACAGTTTCGAGCTCTTCGATCTTCGCGTCGAGGCGGTCATCCCGGAGGGCAAACCGATCTATTGCGGCGCCAAGGCCGGCGACTATTTCGAGCTCAAGGGCGAGATGCTGTCGATGCCGGCTGGCCAGGGCTTTTCGATCTATTCGATATCGGCCGTGTTGCCGTTGCTGGCAGCCAAGCAGCGCCCGACCCACCCGAACGACTGGATGACCTCGGACGCTGAGATCGCCTGTCCCGATCCCAATTGCGCCAGTCGGCTGAGGATCGTCAGGGTGGCCAAGCGGCGGTTCAGCCATGCCGAGACCACGGCCGTGCCGCTGCGGAAGCGGGGAGACGACAAATGAGTACCCAAACTTTCGAACTCGGCTCCGGCTACACCATCTCGCGCGTCATCCGCGGCGGCTGGCAACTGGCCGGCGGCCACGGCGCCATCGACCGCCAGCAGGCGGTGACCGATCTGATCGCCACCTTCGATGCCGGCATCTGGACCTATGATTGCGCCGACATCTACACCGGCGTCGAGGAGCTGATCGGCGCGGCGCGTCTGCGACTGGCCAGCGAGCGCGGCCTCGACGCCGCCGCCAGGATGAAGGTGCACACCAAGCTGGTGCCCGACCTCGAACGGCTGGCCGGCATCAGCCGCGACTACATCAGGAGTATCGTCGACCAGTCGCTGCGGCGGCTGAAGACCGAGCGGCTCGATCTCGTACAGTTCCACTGGTGGGACTATGCGCAGCCGCGCTATGTCGAGGCGATGGGTTGGCTCAACGAGCTTCGGGTTGAGGGCAAGGTGCGCAATCTCGGCACCACCAATTTCGACACGCCGCGGCTGGCAGAAATCCTCGCCGCCGGCATCCCGCTGGTCAGTCAGCAGCTGCAATATTCCGTGCTCGACCAGAGGCCGGGCAACAGCCTTGCGGCACTCGCCGCGAAAAACGGCGTTAGCTTCCTTTGCTACGGATCCGTCGCCGGCGGCTTCCTTAGCGACAAATGGCTAGGCGTGGCCGAGCCGGCCACGCCGCTCGAAAACCGCTCGCTGGTCAAATACAAGCTGATCATCGACGACTTTGGCGGCTGGGACCTGTTCCAACAGTTGCTTCAGGCGCTGAAGGCAGTCTGTGACCGCCACGGCGTCGACATCGCCACCATCGCCAGCGCCTGGGTGCTGGAGCAGCCGCACGTGGCGGCCGTCATCGTCGGTGCTCGCAACCAGGCACATGCGCTTGCCAACGCCGGCATCATGGACGTCACGCTCGATGCCGAGGACCGGGCGCGGATTGCCGCCGTCATCGCGCAGGGCACTGGCCTGGAGGGCGACGTCTACACGCTGGAGCGCGACCGCCACGGCCGCCACGGTTCGATCATGCACTACAACCTCAATGCGGGGAAACAATGAGCGGCGAGCCCTCCCTGTTTTCACGCGCCAGCGCCGAGATCGTCGACCTGCATCGCTTTTTCGTCGACTGGTTCGTTGCGGCGCGCGCCAATAAAGCCGACTTCAGCCGCTTCGAGCGCGTCATGGGCGACGGCTTCGCCATGGTCGCACCGGACGGCCAGATTCTCGATCGCGACGCAGTCGTCGGCCATGTCCGCACCAGCCGCGCCACTTGTGATGACGGCTTCGCCATCTCGATCGAGGGCATCCGGCCCGGCTGGCAGGATGCCGAGACGATCGTCGTTTTCTACGTCGAGGCGCAACTGCGCGGTGGCAAGCACAGCCGCCGCCAGTCGAGCGCCGTCTTCACCACCAGTTCATCGGCGCCCAACGGCGTCCTATGGCGACATCTGCATGAAACCTGGCTGCAGGTGCCGGAACGCTGAACAGGCTCAAGAATATGTAATCCAGTTCGTGTAGCTCAAAGGGGAACAACAATGAGAAAGACGATACTCCAACTCACCACCGCGCTCGCTCTCGTGACGATGGCTAGCGCAGCGCAGGCCGCTGATTGCAAGATCACCGTCGGCCTCGTCATGGAACTGACTGGCCCGGCCGGCGAATATGGTCAGGCCGGCGCCAAATCGGTCGAGATGGCCTTCCGCGACATCAATGCCGCCGGCGGCGTGCGCGGGTGCGACCTGGCGACCGACACACGCGACAGCCAGAGCCAGGGCAACATCGCTGTCGACGCCGCGACCCAGCTGGTTCAGGTCAAGAAGGTGCCGGTCATCATCGGCGGCATCATCTCGTCGGTGTCGATCCCGATCCTGACTTCGGTCACGGCACCGGCCAAGATCGTCCAGGTGTCGCCGGCTTCGTCCTCGCCGACGCTGACGGCGCTTGGCCGCGACGGCAAGACCAACGGCATCTTCTTCCGCACCATTACCTCGGATGCGTTGCAGGGCGTCGCCGCCGCCAAATATGCCGTCGACAAGGGCTTCAAGAAACTGTCGATCATCCATGTCAACAACGACTTCGGCGTCAACATGGTGGCCGAATTCTCGCGTGCCTACAAAGCACTCGGCGGCACCATCGTGTCCGACACGCCCTACAACGAAAAGCAGTCGAGCTATGCCTCGGAAGTCACCGCGGCGATGGCCGGCGAGCCGGACGGGCTCTATCTCGTCAGCACGCCGGTCGACGGCGCGACGGTTGCCCGCACCTGGATATCGCAGGGTGGCGTGCAGAAATTCCTTCTCAATGACGGCATGAATAGCCCTGACTTCATCGAGTCCGTCGGCGCCGATTATCTGAAAGACGCCTATGGTACGTCGTCCGGCACCAGCCCGACGGCCTCCACCGACTATTTCACGAAGAACTACAAGGAATTTTCCGGCATCGAGCCGTCCAATCCGGCGGCCGACCGTTCCTATGATGCGGGCGCCATCGTCGGCCTCGCCATCGCCATTGCCGGCTCCGAGGATCCGGCCAAGATCAAGGACGCGATGTACAAGGCGGTCGACCCGGCCGGCACGCCGATCTTTGCCGGCAAGGACGAATTCGCCAAGGCGCTCGGCCTGATCAAGGACGGCAAGCCGATCCGCTACGAAGGCGTCATCGGTCCCGTCGCCTTCGACAAATATGGCGACATCACCGGCCCCTTCCGGCTCTGGAAGATCGTCGACGGCAAGGTGACCACCGACGGCGAAATGACCACCGACGACGTCAACGCGCTGCAGGCCAAACTTCAGTAGGACAACTTCTCGCCCGGCGTCGATCCGAACTCATCGCGATCGACGCCGGACAGTCAGTTTGTCTCGCACATGGATGGCCGTGAGAACCATATCGTTTGCACGGACAAGGGTTTGACCGGCAGGCGATCGCGAATAGGATTGGCCAATCAACAGGATTGGCCAATGTCGCCTGAAACTGAAAAACTTCTATCTGCTCTCGGCGACCGGCTGGGTGCGGGCGGTGTGCTCGCCGGCTCCGACGTGGACCAGCGCTATCGCGACGATCCCGATGGCAAGCTCGGCGCTCTACCCGAAGCAGTGCTGCGCCCGCGCGACACCCAGGGTGTCGCTGCCGCGCTGGCCGCATGCAACGATCTCGGCCAGCCAGTTGTCGTGCAGGGCGGACGCACCGGGCTGACCGGCGCCGCGCGCGTGCAGCCGGGCGAAATCGTGCTGTCGCTGGAACGCATGACAGGTCTCGATGCACCGGATCGTCAGGCTGCCAGCATCGTCGCCGAGGCCGGCGCAACGCTGCAGGCGGTGCAGGAGGCAGCCGACGGTGCCGGTCTGATGTTCGGGGTCGATATCGGCGCACGCGGTTCGGCCACTATCGGCGGCAATGTCGCCACCAATGCCGGTGGCATCCGCGTGCTGCGCTACGGCATGTACCGGGCGCAGGTTCTGGGGCTGGAGGCGGTGCTTGCCGATGGCAGCGTGCTGACCTCGCTGAAGGGCCTGCCCAAGGACAATTCCGGCTACGACCTCGGCCAGCTCTTCATCGGCACGGAAGGGACGCTTGGCGTCGTCACACGCGCGGCGCTCAGGCTGTATCCGAAGCCGGTGTCCGAGGTGAACGCCTTCTGCGCGCTGTCTTCGCTCGATGCGGCGATCGCCTTGCTCGGACTGCTGCGGCAAAAGCTCGGCCCACTTTTGTCCGCCTATGAGGTCAACTTCGCGCCGCTCTATGACGCGATGGTCGCCAGCATGGACATGCCGGCGCCGCTGCCGGCGGGTTCGCCTGTCTATGTGCTGGCCGAGATCCAGGGCAGCGAACCCGACCGTGACGGCGAGCGCTTCGCCGAGGTTTTGATGCAAGCGGTCGAGGACGGCGTGGTCGACGATGTGGTCGTCTCGCAGTCGCCACGCGAAGTCCGGGCGCTATGGGCGGTGCGCGAGGACGCCAATCGCGTCCTGTTTTCGATCAAGGGTCTGGTCGGCGTCGACATCAGCATCCCGCTGGCACGGATGGGTATTTTCCTGCGGGAAGCGCACGCCGCCATCCACGCCGTCGATCCCGGCGCCGACATCTATGTTTTCGGCCATCTCGGTGACGGCAATCTGCACTATCAGGTCCGCACGGTGGATCCGACGGCGGCATATGACATCGTCTATCGCGGCGTCGCGGCAGCCGGAGGCGGCGTCTCGGCCGAGCATGGCATCGGCCTCGACAAGAAGAAGTGGCTGCATCTGGTCCGCAGCGATGCCGAGATCGCTGCAATGCGGCGGCTGAAGGCAGCCCTCGACCCCAGAAACATCCTCAACCCGGGACGGGTCTTCGACTTGATCCCGCCTGCCTTCGCAGGATGACAGCCGCCAGCCGGTAATCAACGCGACACAGCGATATGCGTCCCCGTGGCTGCCGCGCACTCAGGTCCGTTCCGTCGCGACTTGCCTGGGGATGAGAAAACGGGCGGCGAGCACGCAGAGCAGGACGGTGAACATCAGGATCAGCGCCACCAGCGCATTGATGTCGGGTGAAAACCCAAGCCGCATCATCGCCCACAGCCTCACCGGCAGCGTGCTTTGGGTGCCGGTGACCAGGATGGTGATCATGGTCTCGTCGAACGACAGCGCGAAAGCCAGGATGGCGCCGCCGACCATGGCACTCGACAGGTTCGGCAGGACGATGCGCCAGAATGTTTGCCAGCCGGTGGCGCCGAGATCGTAGGATGCCTCGACCAGCGCGCGGCTCATCGACTGCAGCCGCATCAGCACCGTGCGATAGACGATCGCCAGCACGAAAACCGTATGCCCGATGACCACCGTCAGCAGCGAGCGTTCAAGGCCGATCTCGCGGAAGAAGATCAGCAACGCCAGACCGCTGATGATCGGCGGCATCAGGAACGGCAGGAAGATGATGAACTGCAGCAGCGTGCGCCCGGAACGGCGGCTGTGATAGTAGAGCGCCAGCAGCGTTCCGCTGACCACCGACAGGATGACGGTGCAGACACCGACGATCAGCGTGGTGCGCAAGGCGGCCAGAATGTCGTGGTTTTCGGCCAGAGCGACGTAGGTCGCAAGCGTCGGCGACGACCAGTCGACATTGCCATGCGCAATGGTGAAGAACGACGACACGATCGGCACGGCCAGCGGGCTGTAGAGCAGCACCGCGACCAATGTCGTGATCGCAGCCAGAAAGACGGTGGATAGCCGGGGCAGGGCGGTCATATCGCTGTCCCCCGGTTGCGGCCGAAGCGCTCGCCGACAAGAATTGCCGCGATCACCACGACAGCCAGCGCCACTGACAGCGCCGCACCGAACGGCCAATTGTAGGCCGTGCCGAACTGGCTGTAGAGGATGCGGCCAAAGGTGAAGCCGCTGATCCCGCCGACCATTTGCGGTGTCAGGAAATCGCCGATTGCCAATACGAACACGAAGCTCGCCGCAGAGGCGACGCCGGGCAGGCTGAGCGGCAAGGTGATGCGCAGGAACGTCTGCAGGCCGCTTGCGCCCAGATCGTCGGAGGCGCGTAGCAGCACCTGCGGGATCCGCTCCAGCGACAGGAAGATCGGCAGGATGGCGAACGGGATCAGCAGCAGCGTCAGCGTCAGCAGGATGGCGTTCATGTTGAACACGAAAAGCGTCGATGGCTCCTGCAAGATGCCGAGGCCGACCAGTGCTTTGTTGAGAAAGCCGTTAAGGCCGAGGATGCTGCGGATCGCATAGATCTTGATGACGTAGCTCATCAGCAGCGGCACCAGCAGCAGCATCAGCAAGGCATAGCGCCAGCGCCCCTTCAGGGTCGTCAGGAAATAGGCGGCGGGATAGGCGAGCAGAATGCAGATTGCCGACACCGAGAGACACAGCACGATGGTGTTCCAGAACACTGGAAGAAAGATCGGATCGGTGAAGAAGCGGACATAGTTACCCAGTGACAGCGTATGAACGATCGTGCCCTGGTCGACGCTGAAGAAACTATAGCCGAGGAAGATCGCCAGCGGCACGAGGACGAAGACCACCGGCAAGGCGAAAGCCAGCACCGTCACCAGCAGCGACCATCGCCGTTCCGCGAGCGGTATCGTGCCGGTTCCGCTCATGCCAGCACCAGGTGGCCTTCATGCGGCGCGAACGCGAGGGAGATCGTCGCGCCGGATTGCAGCGTGCTGCCGTCGACCCGGCTCGGCATGCGCAGCCGCAAGCGTTGCGCAGCATGGTCGGCGCCGGCCGTGATGGTGGCTACGGTCGACGAGCCGGCGAAGGCCATGTCGGCGATCGTGCCGGAAAGGCGGTTGTCGGTGTCCTTTGCGTCGGCAAGGTGCAAGGCCTCGGGACGGAAGGCAGCGAAGGCACTGGCGCCATCCGCCGCGGACTTCAAATGCGGCTGGTCACGGATCGAACAGACCAGGCGTCCGAGCGTCGTCTCGATCGACCGCAGTTCGCCCTGGACGGATCCAAGCTTTCCGGCCACCAGATTGTTTTCGCCGAAGAAGCGCGCCACGAACTCGCAATTCGGCTTGTAGTAAAGCTCGTGCGGCGTGCCGAGCTGGCGGATATGGCCGGCCTGCATGACGCAGATCCGATCGGCCATGCCGATCGCTTCCTCCTGGTCGTGGGTGACGAACAGGAAGGTGGTTTTGATTTCTCGCTGGATGGATTTCAGGAACTCCTGCATTTGCCGGCGCAGCTCGAGGTCGAGCGCCGCCAGCGGCTCGTCGAGCAGGATGAGGCGCGGCTGGCAGATCAGCGCGCGGGCCAGGGCGACGCGCTGGCGCTGGCCACCGGAGAGCTGGGCTGGAAAGCGGTCGGTGAAACGCCCGAGCTGGACAAGCTCCAGCGCTTCCGCGACGCGGCGCGCAATCTCCTTGCGCGGCACGTGCCGAACCGAAAGCCCGTAGCCGACATTGCCGGAAACGGTCAGATGCGGGAACAGCGCATAGTCCTGGAACACGGTGTTGAATGGCCGCCGGTTGATCGGCATGCGGCTGATGTCCTGGCCGTCGAGCCGGATCTCGCCCGACGTCAGTGGCTCCAGCCCGCCGATCAGCCGCAGCACCGTGGTCTTGCCCGAGCCCGACGGCCCAAGAACGGTCAGGAACTCACCGTCCTTGATCGACAGGTCGATGTCGTGCAGCACCGGAACGGTGCCGTAGGATTTCGAGACGGACCGCAGCGTCAGCAGGTCGGTGTTCTGGTTCATAAGATATTCTCGCATACGCTTCGGCGGTCCGGAACGTCCGGACCGCCGGGTCCTTCGAAGTCTTCGTGCGGAAAGATCAGGGCGTGGCCTTGATTTCGTTCCACATGTCCGACCGCTTCAGCGGGTCCTCGACATTGTTGAGCCAGACCAGCTTGTCATTGCCGCCGGCGCTGCCGGTCTCCGTCACCGTGTTGCCGAAACCGGTGCGCTCGGAAAGCTCGCCGCTGACCTTCTTGCTCAGCATGAAGTCGATCCATTTCTCGGCCGCCGCGTTGTCGCGGACACCCTTGGAGATGACCCAATTGTCGAGCCAGGCAAGCGCACCCTCGCTCGGATTGACGTAGGCGACATGGGCACCGATCTTCTGCAGCGCCTTGACCTGCTGCTGGCCGTAATTGGCCCAGATCAGTGCCACGTCATTGTTCTGATAGATCTGCTGCGCCTCGTCGGCGGTGGTGTAGAAGCTCAGCACGTTGCGCTTGAGTTCGACCAACTTGGCCTTGACCGCCGCCATCTGTTCTTCGTTCAGATTGAACGGATCCTTGTAGCCGAGCGTCAGTGCGGTGAACGAGAAATTGTGCTCGCCATTGTCATAGGCCAGGACCTTGCCCTTGTAGGCCGGATCCCACAGCACCGACATCGATGTCGGTGCCGGCTTGACCTTGTCCGTGTCGTAGATCAGGCCGATCGAGTCGAAGCAGAACGGAATGCCGTAGACCTTGCCGTCCTTGGTGACGCCACTCACCGCCGTCAGATCGCGGAAGCGCGGCAGCACCTCTTTCTGGTTGGCCAGTTTCGTCACGTCGATCGGCGACACCAGATCGGCCTTGATGTAGCGCTGCAACTGGGCGGTGTTGACGGCGAAGACGTCGAAGTCCTGCCCTTCGCTGCCCTTGATCTTGGCCCAGATCTCGTCGTCACTGCCGATGAACACGACATCGACGCCGACGCCGGTTGCCGCGGTGAAATCCTTGACCCAGTCCGGGTCGGCGTAGCCGTCCCAGGCCAGAACTCGAAGGTTCGCGGCCAAGGCTGCCGAAGTCATCAGGCCGATGCCGAGCCCGATTGCCGCCATTCTTAGAAACAGTTTTTTCAGTCCCATTTTTAATCTCCCATTGTCGTTCTGGTGGACCGCAGTTTCCGGACCTTTGCCGTCACAGCTGGGTGACGGCGACCAGTCCCTCGTCCGGCACCGACTCCATCCGGTTGCGCAGTGGCTTTCCGAATGTCTGTGCCTGGATTTCATACTCGTCGCCGGAAGCCGTCTTGATGCCGGAGGCGTAGCTCATCACCGCCGCGCCGAAGAAGTAGGCATGCAGGTCGCCTGCTCTGCGGTGCATCGGGTAGCGGAAATGGAAATGTTCGAGATTGGCGATCGAATGCGACATGTGCGCCTCGCCCGACAGGAACTCCTGCTCCCAGATGACGGCGCCGTCGCGCAGGATGCGGGAATGGCCGCGTACTTCATCGGGCAGGTCGCCGATCAAAAGCTCCGGGCCAATCGAGCAGGAGCGGAGTTTTGAATGGGCGAGATAAAGGTAGTTCTCGGCTTCCGTGACATGGTCGGAGTATTCGTTGCCGAGCGCATAGCCGATGCGATAGGGGCGGCCATCCGGCCCATTGAGATAGAGCCCGACGATTTCGGCCTCTTCCGCGCCGGCGCGCGCGAAGGCCGGTATCGGCAGCGCCGCGCCGGGCGGCACGACACAGGTGCCGACCCCCTTGAAGAACCATTCGGGCTGGATTCCGATCTGCCCGGCGGCGGGTTTGCCGCCCTCCAGACCCATGCGGAAGATCTTCAGTGAATCGGATTCCTCGGCGTCCTCGCCATGCGTAAGCACATGCATCTTGTCGCGTGCCGCGGCGCTGCCGGTATGGGTCAGGCCCGTGCCGGTGACCAGGAAGCGCGCCGGTTCTGGATGATCGACCGGGGCCAGTACGCGGCCATCGCGCAACAGCTCGTCATAGTCGACCGTCGCAGTGCCCGTCCGCTTCTCGACAAGTGCGGC
This sequence comes from Mesorhizobium sp. CNPSo 4670, assembly GCF_057784235.1. Lineage (NCBI taxonomy): Bacteria > Pseudomonadati > Pseudomonadota > Alphaproteobacteria > Hyphomicrobiales > Phyllobacteriaceae > Mesorhizobium > Mesorhizobium sp. CNPSo 4670. The sequence goes on from NZ_JBWJFQ010000001.1 coordinate 250,603, forward strand.
GATTGAAACGCCCTCGGCAATTGCCGCTTCGGCAAGTTCCAGCACGGTGCTGGTCTCTTCGAGCGGGTGCAGGTGATTGCCGTCGTCGGAGACACGGCCAACCCCCCTGTTGCCATCGGGCATTCTGAACTGAACAAGACGCATGAGGTACCCTTCTTCCCTTGAGGCCGTGCGGGTCACACCCAGCCCGCATCGACGATGAATTGCTGGCTTGTGCACATGCGGCTGTCATCGGCGGCGAGGAACAGCGCCATGCGCGCTATATCGGAGGGCTGCAGCCGGTCGGGCAGGCACTGCCTCTCCTCGATCTGCCGCTCTCCGGCCGGGTTCAGCCACAGGCGCATCTGGCGCTCTGTCATCACCCAGCCGGGCACCATGCAGTTGACGCGGATGCGCTCGGGACCAAGCTCGCGGGCCAGCGCCCGCGTCATGCCGTAAACCGCCGCCTTGGCCGTCACATAAGCGGGGCAATCGGGATCGCCGACCATCCAGGTGATCGAACCGAAATTGATGATCGAGCCGCCGCCCAGCGAGCCCATCTGCGGGCGCACCGCTTGCGCCGCAAAGAACTGGTGGCGCAGATTGACCGCCATGCGGTCGTCCCAATAGGCGACCGTCACGTCATTGGTTTGATGGCGGTCGTCATTGCCGGCATTGTTGCACAGGACCTGGATCGGGCCGTTATGCTGCATCGCCTGCACCGTTGCCGCTTGCAGTTTCTCGACGTCACGCAGGTCGCAGGCGATGAACAGCGGTGCGCGATGTCCATCCGCCGCGATCGCGTCGACCATGCGCCGGGACGGTTCCTCGGCTAGATCGACAAAGGCAACACGGCTGCCTTGCGCGCAGAAATGGCGCACCAGGCTTTCGCCGATGCCGCTGCCACCGCCGGTTATGAAGACGCTGCGATCCTTGAGGCTGGGGTAGGTGGCGTAGCCGCCGATTTCATCCGTCATCGCGCGCGCCTCACTAGTGGGAATGCCGGGGGATGCCGGCATCGCGCCGGCCGACGAGAAAGTCGAAATCGCAGCCCTTGTCGGCCTGCAGAACGCGCTCGACATAGAGGCTCTGGTAGCCGCCTTCTGGCGGCGCCGGCGGCCGCCAGCCATGCCGGCGGGTGGCCAGTTCCTCGTCCGACACCAAAAGCTCCAGGCGCCGGCCGGCCACATCCAGCTCGATGAGATCGCCATCGCGCACCAGCGCCAGCGCCCCACCGGCCGCGGCCTCCGGTGCCACATGCAGCACCACGGTGCCGTAGGCGGTGCCGCTCATACGCGCGTCCGAGATGCGCACCATGTCGGAAACGCCTTGCTTCAGCAGCTTGGCCGGCAGCGGCATGTTGCCGACCTCGGCCATCCCGGGGTAGCCGCGCGGTCCGCAGTTCTTCAGCACCATCACCGAAGAGGCATCGATATCCAGCTCCGGATCGTCGATGCGGGCGTAGTAGTGCTCTATGTTTTCGAAGACCACGGCTTTGCCGCGATGCTGCATCAGCTCGGGCGTTGCCGCCGATGGTTTGATGACCGCCCCGTTGGGCGCCAGATTGCCGCGTAGGATCGAGATGCCGCCCTCTGTGGTCAGCGGGTCGCTCAGCGGGCGGATGACCTCGCTGTTGTAGTTGGGCGCGCCGTCGATCAACTCGCCAATGGTCTTGTTGCTGACGGTCATGGCGTCGCGATGAAGAAGCCCCACTTCATCAAGCGACGCCATGACCGCAGCCAGCCCCCCGGCATAGTAGAAATCTTCCATCAGGAAGCGCCCCGATGGCATCAGATCGACAATGGTCGGAACGTCGCGGCCAAGGCGGTCCCAGTCATCGAGGCTGAGATCGACACCGATCCGGTTGGCGATAGCGATAAGGTGCAGCACTGCATTGGTCGAGCCGCCGATCGCGCCATTGACGCGAATGGCGTTCTCGAACGCTTGCCTGGTGAGGATCTGCGCAATCGTCACATCCTTGCGGACCAGCTCGACGATCTGGCGTCCGGCCATCTGGGCGAGCACGCCACGGCGCGAATCCACCGCCGGGATCGCGGCATTGTCCGGCATGCCGATGCCGAGCGCCTCCACCATGCTGGCCATGGTCGAAGCCGTGCCCATTGTCATGCAGCTGCCCGCCGACCGGCTCTGGCCCTGTTCGGCGGCAAGGAAATCGGCGACCGGCATGCGGCCGGCCTTCACCTCTTCGGCGAATTTCCAGACATGCGTGCCCGAGCCGATATCTTGTCCGCGGAACTTGCCGTTGAGCATCGGCCCGCCGGAGACGGCGATGGTCGGCAGGTTGCATGACGCAGCACCCATCAGCAGCGCAGGCGTGGTCTTGTCGCAGCCGACCAACAGGATGACGCCGTCGATAGGATTGCCGCGGATGGATTCCTCGACATCCATGCTGACCAGATTGCGAAACAGCATGGCGGTGGGGCGCATGTTGCTCTCGCCCAATGACATTACCGGGAATTCCAGCGGCAGGCCGCCGGCTTCATAGACGCCGCGTTTGACGTGGTCGGCCAGGGCGCGCAGATGCGCATTGCATGGCGTCAGTTCCGACCAGGTGTTGCAGATGCCGATCACCGGGCGGCCGTCGAAAGCGTCGGCGGGAATGCCCTGGTTCTTCATCCAGCTGCGGTGCATGAAGGCGTTCTTGCCTTCGCCGCCGAACCAGGCCTCGGACCGCAGCTTGCGTTTGGTCTCGGTCACGATGCCAGCTCCCGATTGGTGCGGCGCCTGTTGCGGTTCTCGACACTGCGGCGCACGTCTTCCTCGGCATCGTCGATGAGCACCAGCAGCGCCTTTTGCGCGCCGGCGGCATCGCGCGCGGCGATCTTCTCAGCCACTTCCCGGTGCAGCGGCAAAGAGTGGCGCTGTCCTTCCGGATTGTCGTTGGAGAGGCGGAAACTCATCACCAGCGCGGTTTCGACCAGTGCCGCGAGCGAACCGATCAGCTCGTTGCCGGTCATGCGCAGAATGGTCTGGTGGAACAGCAGGTCAGGCTTGGCGAAGCGGTCGCCGTCATCGACAACGGCTTCCATTTCGGCGAGCGCGGCGTTGATCTCGGCGATCTGCGCCGGTGTGGCGCGCTGCGCGGCAAGTGCGGCCGACATCGGCTCGATGGCCCGGCGCAGTTCGAACAGCGCCCGCACATCGTCGGCGCTGACGCCGCTGGCGTAACGCCACGACAGGACGTCCGGGTCGAGGAAATTCCAGTCGGAGCGGGGACGCACCCTTGTGCCGGTCTTCGGCCGCGATTCGACAAGACCCTTGCCGGCCAGCACCTTGATGGCCTCGCGCAGCACGGTGCGGCTGACCCCCAGCATTTCGCTGGAATCGTCCGCATTGGGCAGAGCCTCGCCGGGTAGGAAATCGCCCTGCACGATGCGCAAACCGATCTGCTCGACAACCGTCGCATGCAGTGCCGTGGAGCCGCTGGAAACCGCGACGGCGACGCGCGAAGTCCGCGCCGTGCTGAAAGATTTCTTATTCTTCATACTATTCATATGATATGTCTTATAACCATGGCGATGGGAGTCAAGGGATGGGGACGCGCCGATGACAAAGAATTCCGCAGCCGTTGCCGAGCAGGATCAAGCGCTGATCTCGATCAGTGATGGCATTGCGACGGCCGAGATTGCTCCGGCCGCCGGCGGCGCGGTAGCGTCGTATCGCTGGCAGCAAGACGGCTCTGTCGTGGACTGGCTACGCCCGGCCGATCCGGCGGTGATCAGCCGCCGCGATGCCGGCGCCATGGCCTGCTTCCCGCTGGTTCCCTATTCCAACCGCATAAGGGGTGGTCGCTTCGCCTTCGCTGGTCGTACCGTCACACTGCCGACAAGCCCCGATGACCCGCATCATGAGCACGGCCACGGCTGGCGTCGGCCTTGGACAGTCGAGCGGCACGAACCCAGCGCTGTCGTCTTGCGCTATCGCCACGCCGCCGATTCCTGGCCATGGAGCTACGAGTCCGAGCAAGTCATCTCGCTGGCCGATGGCAGGCTGGGCATCACCATCTCGCTGCGCAATCTCTCGGACACGCCGATGCCGGCCGGCTTCGGCCTGCATCCCTATTTTCCGTCGACGTCGTGGACGCATGTCCAGGCGCCGGTGTCCGGTATGTGGGAGACCGATACGGACATCTTGCCAACCCTCCACGTCCTGCCGCCGGCCGGTGCCAACCCGACCACGGGCTTCGATGTGTCCGAGACGGACTTCGATACCGTCTTCACAGGATGGACGCGCCGGGTCCGGATTTGCTGGCCGGAGCATGGACGGCAACTGGACATCGACGCCGAGGCGCCGCTCGATTTCCTCGTTCTCTACACGCCGCCTGGCGAGCCGTTCTTTTGCGCCGAGCCGGTCACCAACATCACCGATGCCTTCAACCACGACGCGGGCATCGACACCGGCCGCATCGCGCTGGCGCCCGGCCAGATGCGATCCGCCAGTGTTCGCTTTACGCCCTCACAGGCGGTCTGACCGATGTCGAACCGTCCGAATGAAGGCAGTCAGAACGGATAGTGCTGGCCCGGATCCTCGATCGTCACCCAGCGCAAATCGGTGAACTCGGCGATCGATGCCTTGCCGCCGAAACGGCCATAGCCCGAGCCCTTGACGCCGCCGAACGGCATTTGTGCCTCGTCGCCGACGGTCGGGCCATTGATATGGCAGATGCCGGCTTCGATGCGCGCGGCGACCGCCATGGCACGCTTGATGTCGCGGCTGAACACGGCTGACGACAGGCCGTATTCGGTGTCGTTGGCGACACGCACGGCCTCGTCCTCGCCCTTGACCCGGATCACCGGCTTGACCGGCCCGAAGGATTCTTCGGCATAGACGCGCATGGCCGGCGTGACGTGGTCGAGCAAGGTCGCTTCCACCACGGTGCCACTGCGCTTGCCGCCAGCCACGAGCCTGGCGCCCTTGGCGACGGCATCGGTGATCAGTTCCTCCATCTTGTCGGCCGCCTGGCTGGTGATCAGCGAGCCCAGCACGACATGGCCGCGTGGATCGCCCGCCGGCAGTTGCGATGCGCGCGCCGCGAGCTTGGAAACGAATTCATCGGCGACCCTTTCATCGACGATCAGACGCTCGGTCGACATGCAGATCTGGCCCTGATGCATGAAGGCGCCGAAGGTGGCGGCGTTCACGGCCGCGTCGATGTCGGCATCGTCCAGCACCAGCAACGGCGCCTTGCCGCCGAGTTCGAGCAGCGCCGGCTTCAGGTGCCGTCCGGCGAGTTCGGCGATGATCCTGCCCACCTTGGTAGAGCCGGTGAAGTTGACGCGCTTGACCGAGGGATGCGCGACCAGCGCCTCGACAATGCCGGCGGCGTCCTTCGGGTCGTTGGTGACGACATTGATGACGCCCTTCGGCAGGCCGGCCTCGACCAGCACCTGGCCGATCAGCCGGTGCGTGCCGGGGCACATTTCGGAAGCTTTCAGCACCACCGTGTTGCCGCAGGCGATCGGCATGGCGATGGCGCGGGTGCCGAGAATGACCGGAGCATTCCAGGGCGCGATGCCGAGGCACACACCGGCCGCTTGGCGGATCGCCATGGCCAGCGTGCCCGGCTTGTCGGATGGGATGATCTCGCCCGAAATCTGCGTCGTCATTGCCGCTGCCTCGCGCAGCATGTTGGCCGCCAGCATGACGTTGAAGCCGGCCCACGGGCCGGTCGCGCCGGTCTCTTCCATCATCAGCTTGGTGAACTCGCCGACCTTCGAGGCCATGACGTCGGCCGCCTTGCCCAGCAAGGCGCGGCGCTCACCGGGCCCGCTCTTCGACCAGGCCGGAAAGGCGGCCGCTGCGGCCTCTACCGCGGCGTTGGCGTCGGCAATGCTGGCCGCGGCGGCGCGAGTCGCCAGCCTGCCGGTGAACGGGTCCATGCGCTCGTAGGACGCCGCACCCGAGGCAGCCCGTTCGTCGCCGTCGATCAGAAGTCCGATGTCCATGACTGCCTCCATCCCTCTATTCTTGTTTGACCATGGTCGTTTCCGAAAACCGGTTCCCACTTTTCAGGATCATGGTCTAGAATCCGAACATTTCGGCGTTGATCGATGCCTCGAGGCCACCGTCGACCGGCACGTTGGCGCCGTTGATCCAGCGCGCGCCGTCCGAGCACAGGAACAGCACCACTGGCGCGATGTCGCCCGCTGTGCCGGCGCGTCCGACCCTGGCAATGTCGCTGTCGACGCGGGCGTCGCCGAGCACCGTGCGGAATTGTTTGAGGATCGGTGTCTCGACAGGGCCGGGGCTCACCGCATTGACGCGGATGCCGCGGCGTTTGAACAGATCCTGATGTGCGGCGCGGAACGTCCACAAGAGCAGCAGTTCCTTGGAGACAGGATAGCCTTCCTCGTTCCTGACCGCGTGGTCGCAGACCACCTCGGCGACATCGGGAAAACCTTCGATCCCGACAATCGAGGCGGCGCGATTGAGATTGGCGCGCCAGCCATAACCGGCGATCGAGGCGACGTTGACGATGGCGCCGCCTTCGCGAAGTTTTGGCACAAGACCTTCCGAAAGCGCCCGCAGCCCGAAGAAGTTGACGGCCAGCGTCGCCGCCGCACCGGTGTTGCCGGAAAGGCCGGCGACATTGCAGAGGGCGTCGATACGCTGCGGCAGACGCGCGATGAGATCGTCGACACCGGCCTTGCTAGAGATGTCGGCCTTGACGAAACTGCCAACCGCTGCAGCCGGCTCACGCACATCGACGCCGATCACATCGGCGCCGAGCTGGCCGGCGAGTTCCGCGGTGCGCGCGCCGATGCCGGAAGCGACACCGGTGACAAGGACGGTCTTGCCGAAGAGCATGGTCATGCCTTTTCCTGATGCATCGTGGTTTGTTGTGGTGAAGCCGTCACGTCGCCATCAGCTGCCGCGAGCCTGACGCGATAACCGACCGGCAGCAGGCGAAGACCGAAGCGCTCCTCTATCGTCCCCCACAGGCCGCGCGGCAGGAAGAGCGAGAACAGCACGGCCGTGGCGCCGAGGCCGACCAGGTACCAGACGCCGGTGCCGCCGAACCACGTCTCGATGAGGAAGAACACCAGCGCGCCCAGAATGGCGCCCTCGAAAGTGCCGATGCCGCCGACCAGCACCATGAAGATCATGTAGGCGGTCCATTGCACGTTGAAATAGGTCTTTGGCTGGAAGGTGATGGAGGTCGCCAGCCACAGCGCGCCGGCAATGCCGATGCCGAAGGCGGCGAGCACGAACAGCAGCCGCTTGGTGCCGGTGACGCGCACGCCGACCGAGGCGGCGGCGTCCTCATTGTCCCGGATCGCACGGATCGCGGCACCGGTGCTGCCGCGCAGCAGGCCAAACAGGATAGCAAGCAGCGCGGTCATCGAGGCCAGCGCCAGCCAGTAGATCGTCGCTCGCCTTGTTCCGGCATCATAGACATTGAGCGAGATCAGCGAGGTGCCGGTTTCGCCCTGCACCAGCCGGTCGAGATTGACCAAGAGATGCGTCAGTGCCGCGATCACCCACATGCCGATGGCGAACTCGCCGTTTCTCAGCCGCAGCATGAACAGCGAGAGCGGGATAGACACCACGCCGACGACAAGTCCCGAGGCGAACAGCGCCAGGAACGGGTTGAGGCCCGCATCGGCCAGCCGGATGGCAAAATAGGCGCCGAGCCCGAAGAACACTTGTTGGCCGACCGAGACCAGGCCGCCGAAGCCGGCCAGCGCATTCCACATCGCCGCCAGGATCACGTAGATGAACAGCGCGGTCATGCGGTCGACAGCGCCGGCGGAGAGGAACTGCGGTGCGATCGCCAGCAACGCGATGATGACGGCGACGGCCATCGCGGCGATCCGCGACGTCGCCGTGCCGCGCTCGATGACAGGCATGGTGGCGGGAGCGCTCATGACGCCTTCCCGAGGCGTAGCAGGCCGCGCAGGCCGAGACCGGACGCGGACAGCCGCACGAAAAGGACGACGAGAAAGACAGCGTGGCCGCCGATCAGAAACCCCTGCGGATGCACTTGCGCGCCGAGCGTCTGGGCAAGCGCCAGCACGATGCCGCCGATCAGCGTTCCCCACAGCGAACCGGCGCCACCGATCACCGCCGCCTCGAAGGCGAACAGCAATTGCGGCGCGCCGGCATAGGGATCGAAGGTGGCGCGCATGCCGAGGAACGCGCCGGCAAGGCCAACCGTGACCATGGCGATGGCGGCAGCGATGGCGTTGGCGCGGCGCGCATCGACGCCGACGAGACCGGCGGTGTCGGGGTCTTCCGACGTGGCGCGGATCGAGCGGCCAAGCCTCGTGCGGGTGAGGAACAATTGCAGCCCGCCGAGCAGGATAACGGCGCTGGCGAACATCATCACGGCGAGCTTGCCGACATAGACGCTGCCTGGCCACTCCCAGGAATCGTAGGACAGGCTGCCGATATAGGGCGCCAGCGAACGCGTGTCGGCGCCGAACTGCTCGAACAGCAGATTGTCGATGACGATGGCCAGGCCGAACGTCGTCAGGATCGGCAACAGGGCTCCACCGCGCGCGCTGCGTTCGAGCAGGAAGCGCTGCAGCGCCCAGCCGATCGCCGCCATCAGCGGCAGGACGATGAGCAGGCCGACAAAGGGCGAGACGTGGAATCGCGAAGCGAGCAACCACAGCGCATAGGCAGAAAACACGGCAAGGCTGCCATGGGCGAGGTTGATGATGCGCATCACCGAAAACATGAACGACAGGCCGCAGGCGATCAGCGCGTAGTAGCCGCCGAGAAGGATGCCCTGGATGATCTGGTTGCTCATGCGGGAACGCTCCCGGTGCTTTTCCTGTGCAGGCCGAAATAGGCCTTCGTCACCTCGTCGCGCGAAATCGTCTTGCTCGACCCTTCGAGCACGACACGCCCTTCGAGCATGCAGATCACCCTGTCGGATACAGCGAGCGCCCGGTTGAGGTCCTGTTCGACCAAGATGATCGTCGTGCCCGAAGCGATCAGCCCTTGCAGCGCGGCATAGACACGGTCGACGATCAGCGGCGACAGGCCGAGCGAAACCTCATCGAGCAGCAGCAGTTCCGGGTTGCTCATCAATGCCCGGCCGATCGCCGTCGCCTGCTGCTCGCCGCCCGAGAGGTGGCCCGTCTTGGCATGGCGGCGCGACTTGAGGTTGGGGAACATCTCGAGCACCTTGTCGACGCTCCAGTCGCCCGGCCGGCCGGCGGTCCTGCCGAGCAGGAGGTTCTCCTCGACCGTCATCTGCACGAACAGTTTTCGCCCCTCTGGCACCAACGCGACACCCAAGCCGACGCGCCTGTGCGACGGCACGCTGGTGAGATCGGCGCCGTCCAGCAGCACGCGGCCAGCGGCCGGTTGATGCGCCCCGGCGATCGCCCGGAGCAGCGTCGTCTTGCCGGCGCCGTTGGCACCGACCAGCGCCAGCGTCTCGCCGCGTTCGATCGTGAAGCTCACGCCGCGCACCGCCTGCAGCAGGCCGTGCCGGACAACCAGGTTCTCGACCGACAGCTGGCTCATTTCGGGCCTCCGCCGAGATAGGCGCGCACGACCTCTGGGTCGGCCATCACCGCTTGCGGCTCGCCATCGGCGATGATCTTGCCGGCATCCATGCAGATCAGGCGCTCGGCCACCTGCAGCAGGATATGCACGATGTGCTCGATCCAGACGATGCCGATCTTGCGCCGGCGCAATTCCTTGATCGTGTCGACAAGTTCGCCGGCTTCGCCATCGGTCAGGCCGCCGCCGATCTCGTCGAGCAGCAGCAGTGTCGGTCTTGCGGCGAGCGCCCTTGCCAGTTCCAGCCGCTTGCGGTCGAGCAGCCCGAGCGTCTCGGCGCGCCTGTTGGCAACGCCCAGCATGCCGCACAGTTTCAGCGAGCCGAGCGCCTCCTCATAGGCCTCGTCGCGGCCGAGGCCGGCGCCATGCGAGGCAGCGACGAAGACATTCTCGAAGGTGGTCATGCCGCTGAACGGTTTTGGCACCTGGTGCGTGCGCACCAGGCCGAGCCGGCAGCGCTGCGTCGCCGACAGCGGTGTCACGTCGCCGCCCCTGAAGCTGACCGTGCCTGAGCTTGGCGGAAAAGCCCCTGCCAGCACGCTGAGCAGCGTGGTCTTGCCTGCCCCGTTCGGGCCGACAATGCCGACCGCCTCGTCGGCGGCCATGGTGAAGTCGACGGCATCCAGCACCACAAGTGCGCCGAAGCGTTTGTGGATACCGGCGGCGGCGAGGATCGCCTGTTGTTGCGGATGGGTCACCAGGCGATCCTCGTCAGCGGTCCATCAGCCGTTGTAAGGCAGAAGCTTGGCTTCGACGGGCACTTTCGGGTCCGTGGCATTCTCGGTCACGACATAGTCGAGCGGGAACTTGGCTCCTTCCTTGGCGGCCACCCATTGCGTGCCGATGATCGGGCCGGGCGAGACATTGGCCACCGGGCCGCTGGTGAAGTCGACCTTGCCGATCATCGTCTCGGTCTTGAGCTGGCTCAGCGCCTTGGCCACCGCCGCCTTGTCCTTGGCGTCGCTGCTTGCCTTCAGCGCTTCGAAGCCGGCGTCGAGCAGCGACATCGAGGCGCCGAGCTGCTGCGTCCACTGCTTGCCGCTCGCCGCCTCGTAGCCGTCGGCCAGCTCGGTTCCCGAGACGCCGGTCAGCGGCGACTTGTAGGGGAAGGCCTTGTGCCAGTAGGCGGCGCTCGAAATCTTCATCCCGAGATCGCCGAGCGCTTCGATGTCAGATGGAAACAGGCCGGTCTTGGCGACCTGGCAGATCTTGATCTGCTTGATCAGGCCCTGCTGTGCCGCCTGGCGCCAGAATGCCGCGAAATCCGGCGGGATCGGGAAGGAATTGAAGATCTCGACGCCTTCCTGCTTGAACAGCGCGATCTGCGAGGAATAGTCGGTGGTGCCAGTTTCATAGGCGCCGGGATCGACGATGGTGAACCCCTGCTTGGCCAGCAGTGGCGCCAGATTGGCACGGATGGCGTTGCCGTCGGCGTCGTTCGGATACATGACGCCGACCTTCTTGTTGGTCTCGATGAGGTTCCATTGCGAGATGTAGGTCTTGAAGAACTCGCCGACGCCGAAGCCGAAATGATAGGTCCATTTGAACGGCGAGGGCGCGCCGGGCTTGGCGCCGCGGCCGAAGTACCAGGCCTCCCAAGGCATGACTGTCGACAGGCATGGCACGCCGGCGGCTTCGCATGCGTCGGCCACCGGGTTGATCACCTCGGGCGTCGACACCGCCAGCATCAGGTCGATGGCCTGGTTGTTGATCAGGTCCTTGGCTAACTGGCCGGCCCGTGACGGGTCGGACTGCGTGTCCTGGTCGAGGATTTCGACGCTGTATTTCTTGCCGCCCAAGTCGAGGCCGCCGGCCAGCGCCTTGCGGGCAAGATCGAGCACGTAGCCGTCGGTCTGGCCGAAACCGGCGAGCGGCCCGGTGCGCGGACTGACGAAGCCGACCTTAAGCGTGTCGCCTGCCTGGGCAAAGGCGCTGCGGCCGCCAAGCGCGAGCGCAGCGCCGCCGGCAATCGACGTGGCGATGAACTGGCGTCGCGATAGGCCCGTAATGGTGGATCTGGTGCCAATGGCGTGGGTCATGTTTTCCTCCCTCTGTGGCTCCTCCATCGTCACAGTGCACCACCAGTTTGGTTCGGTAAAATGATATTTTGCGGTGTTTCATTAACCTCTGGGTTAGGGAATTCTGCGGCCGGGACGATGTCCGGTTGGAATGTTCCGAGGCTTCAGCTGCCTTGCCTTGCCGCTTCGCGGATGGTCTGCAGCAGGATGGAGAAGGCCGGCGAGGGCGCGGTGTCCGTCCGCATCGTCAGGCCGACCGGGCCCTTCGTTTCCTCGGTGTTGACCGGCAAGGCGACAAAGGCGCCGCTGCCCAGTTCGTTGGCGACAACGCCGGCTGAAATGATCCAGACGGCATTGCTCTGCCGCAGGAAGGCGCGGCCGAAGGAGTCCGAGACGGTTTCGATCTCGGTTGCCGGCGCGGTCATGCCGTTGGTGATGAACAGCCGGTCGACGAAGGGACGGATAACCGATTCCCGCGTCGGCATCAGCATCGGAAACTCGTCGAGCCGTGCGAACACGTCCTGCTCGGGATCAAGCAGCGGATGTCCCGCTCGCACCACGAACAGCACCTGTTCGGAGTAGAGGTGCTCGAAGAAGAAGCCGGTCATGTTCTCCGGCGCTGCCAGTCGCCCGACAACCAGGTCGAGCGCGCCGGTGCGCAATTGTTCGAGCAGCACCGCGTTCTCGCCGGTGACGATCTTGATCGCCGCCCCCGTGCCCTCCTTGAGGAACAGGGTCATGGCAAGCGGCATCACCCGCGCCGACACCGTCGGCAGCGCGCCGATGCGGATCGGGTGCCGGTTGATCGCCCCATCCTGCCGGACGGAATCGACGCCTTGCTTGAGCGCCGTGATCGCCGTGCCGGCATGGCGAAGGAAGATCTCGCCGATGCGCGTCAGCCTGATGCCGCGACCGTCGCGTTCGACCACCGCCACCCCGAGCGCCTCCTCCAGTTCGCGCAACGTCTTGGTCACCGCCGGTGGGCTGACATGCAGCAAATCCGCCGCCCTCGCCACGCTGCCTTGCCGTGCAACTTCCAGGAATGCCTGCAGGTGACGGAACCGGATGCGCCTCTCGGACATGGATTTGATAACCCCTGAGTTAATGAAACGGCGCAAAATATCATTTTACCGAACCAAATGCCTTGTGCAATGTGGAGACGGAGGATCGAAATCGTGCCATTCGTCACCATCGGCGGCATCACGCTGCACCACCGTCACGTCGAGGCGAACGGCAATGCGCGCCCGATCGTGTTCATCAATTCGCTCGGCACCGACTTCCGGATATGGGACCAGGTCCTGTCGATCCTGGGCGGGGAAATGCCGCTGCTGGCCTACGACAAGCGAGGCCACGGGCTCTCCGATATCGGCGACATCAGGTCGATCGACGACCATGTCGATGATCTCTGCGGCCTCATCGATCACTTCGGCCTTGGCAAGGTGGTGTTGTGCGGCCTGTCGGTCGGCGGTCTGATTGCGCAGGGATTCCATGCCAGGCGCCCCGAAGGCGTCGAAGCTCTGATCCTCTGCGACACGGCCCACAAGATTGGCACCATGGACAGCTGGAACACGCGCATCGCGACGGTCGAAAGCAAGGGGGTCCAGGAGATTGCCGACGGGGTGCTCAAAGTGTGGTTCACACCCAGCTTCCACGCAACGCGTTCAGCTGAGCTCGACGGCTACTGGAACATGCTGACCAGGCAGGCGCTCGCAGGCTATCTGGGGACATGCGCGGCCGTTCGCGACGCCGATTTCACCGACGCCGCGCGCCGCATCTCCGTACCGACGCTTTGCATCGCCGGCGACCAGGACGGCTCGACGCCTCCCGACCTTGTCCGTTCGCTGGCCGCTCTTATTCCCGGCGCGCGCTTCGAGATCATCCGCGACGCCGGACATATTCCCTGTGTCGAACAGCCCGAAGCACTTGTCGCCCTGATCCGCCATTTCATCACATCGCTTGCCCTTGGAGCCGAAACCCATGGATGAAGTCCCCGGCAACACCGTCAGATATCGCACGGGCCTTGGCGTACGGCGGTCCGTGCTCGGCGATCCGCATGTCGACCGGGCCGAGGTCGCCGCCACGGGTTTCGACCAGCCTTTCCAGGAACTGATCACCGAGGCCGCCTGGGGGACGGTGTGGGCACGGCCGGGCTTCACCAAGCGCGAGCGCTCGATCGTCACGCTGGCGCTGCTGGCCGCGCTCGGCCATGATGAGGAGGTCGCCATGCATGTGCGCGCCACCGCCAACACCGGTGCCTCTCGCGACGATATCTGCGAAGCGTTCCTGCATGTCGCCATCTATGCCGGCGTGCCGGCCGCCAACCGTGCATTCAAGATCGCCAAGGACGTGTTTTCGGAAATGGACGGAGCCAAGAATGCCCGCTGAGTCCGGATCGAACCGGAGGCCCGAGACCGGCGCCTTCTTCCAGCGCGACCGGACATGGCATCCGCCGGCGCTGACGCCGCACTACAAGACTTCCGTGCTGCGTTCGCCACAGAAGGCGCTGCTCGCCTTCGACAACACGCTGTCGGAGATTGCAGGCCCGGTCTTCGGTCACGCCATGCTCGGCGAACACGACGCCGACCTGATCCACAATTTCGCCAGACCCGGCGAGAGCGCCATCGGCGAGCGCATCATCGTCCATGGGCGGGTGCTCGACGAACGCGGCGTTGGCGTACCCGGCGCGCTGCTCGAATTCTGGCAAGCCAATGCCGGTGGCCGCTACCGCCACAAGAAGGACGGCTATCTGGCGCCGCTCGACCCGAATTTCGGCGGTTGCGGCCGCGCCATCACCGGTGAGGACGGCGGCTATGCCTTTCGCACCGTCAAGCCCGGTCCCTATCCCTGGCCGAACGGGCCGAACGACTGGCGGCCGTCGCACATCCACTTTTCGGTCTTCGGCCATGGCTTCGCGCAGCGGCTGATCACGCAAATGTATTTCGAGGGCGACCCGTTGATCTGGCACTGCCCAATCGCGCGCGGCATTCCCGACAAGGCAGCCATCGAATCGCTGATCGCCGCGCTCGACATGCAGGCGACGATCCCCTTCGACGCACGCGCCTACAAGTTCGACATCGTGCTGCGCGGGCGCCGCTCCTCGCTGTTCGAAAACAGGCTGGAGGGCAATTGATGGCCCAGTCGCTCGACCGGCTCAGGGAAAGCCCTTCACAGACCGCCGGACCTTATGTCCATATCGGGCTGACCCCGAATTTCTGCGGCATCGGCGGCGTCTACCCGAGCGATCTTGGTGCGACCATGGTCAACGACAAGACCAAGGGCGAGCGCATCGGCCTGCGCATCCGGGTGCTCGACGGCACCGGCACGCCGCTCAAGGACGCGCTGGTCGAGATCTGGCAGGCGGATGCGGACGGGCTCTACAACTCGCCGGCGGAACTGCGCGGCACGGCCGATCCGAATTTCGTCGGCTGGGGCCGTTGCCCGACCGACATGGACACCGGCCTGTGCACGTTCGGCACGATCAAGCCGGGCCGCGTGCCTTCGAGGGATGGCCGCCTGATGGCGCCGCACATCACGCTCTGGATCGTCGCCCGCGGCATCAATCTCGGCCTGCACACCCGGCTGTATTTTTCCGACGAGGAAGAGGCTAATGCGCAGGATCCGATCCTGGCGCGCATCGAGCACCGCATTCGTGTGCCGACGCTGATCGCCGAGCGCACCGGCGATATCTATGTCTTCGACGTCCATCTCCAGGGGGAGAAGGAAACGGTCTTCTTCGACAGCTAAAGCAATTCCAGGAAAAGTGTGAAACGGTTTTTCGTCCGGAATTGCGTCAAGACAAAGAGTTAGAGCGGTTCGCCGTTTTCCTGAAACGGCGAACTGCTCAGGAGGCCCGCGCCATGACCGTTTCGCCCTTCGATCATCCATTGCTCTCCGCTCTTCTCGGCGACGAGGAAGCGAGCCGGCATTTTTCCGTCGAGGCGGAAATCGAGGCGATGCTAGCCTTCGAGCGCGCGCTGGCGGAAGTGGAGGCGGAAAACGGACTGATCACGGGGGAGGCGGCAGCAGCCATCGTGGCTGGGCTCAGCACATTCCGGCCCGACACCGCCTTGCTGCGCGCCGGTGTCGCCAGGGACGGCGTCATGGTGCCGGAACTGGTTCGCCAGATTAGGACGGCGGTCGGCGAACCGCATGGTGCCTCCGTTCATTTCGGCGCGACCAGCCAGGATGTCGTCGACACAGGCCTGATGCTTCGGCTCAAATCCGTCGTCGAACATCTCGGCCTGCTGTTGACCGAAACCGGCATGCGCCTCGCCTCGCTCGAAGAACGTTTTGGGGGCCGGGCGCTGACCGGGATGACGCGCATGCAACCGGCGGTTCCAATCAAGGTGGCGGATCGCATCATGGCGTGGCGCGCGCCGCTGCAACGGCATCAGCAGAGATTATCGGAACAGTCGAGGCGCCTGCTGGTGGTGCAGTTCGGCGGCGCGGCCGGCACTCTGGAAAAGTTGGATGGCAAGGGGCCGGCGGTGCGGGCCGCCCTCGCGGCAAAGCTCGGCCTTGCCGATGCGCCGCAATGGCATAGCCAGCGCGACGCGCTCGCCGATTTCGCCGGCTGGCTGTCACTGGTGACGGGCAGCCTCGGCAAGTTTGGCCAGGACATTGCCTTGATGGCGCAAGGCGGCGCCGACATCGAACTCTCTGGCGGTGGCGGCTCGTCGGCCATGCCGCACAAGCAGAATCCGGTAAAGGCCGAGGCGCTGGTGGCGCTTGCCCGTTTCAACGCCACGCAGCTTTCCGGCATGCATCAGGCCGTGGTGCATGAGCAGGAGCGGTCGGGCGCGGCCTGGACGCTGGAATGGCTGCTGCTGCCGCAGATGTTGGTGGCGACAGCCGCGTCGCTGCGGCTTGCCGCCGAACTGGCGGGGCAGGTCGAAAGCCTGGGACGCTGATGCGCACACAAATCCTCATTGTCGGGTCTGGACCGTCCGGCCTGCTGCTTGGCCAGCTTCTCAGCACGATCGGCGTCGAGACGGTCATTCTGGAGCGCGCCAGCCGCGAGCATGTGCTCGGCCGCGTGCGCGCCGGCGTGCTCGAACAGGGCACCGTCGAACTGCTGGAGGAGGCGGGTGCCGCGGCACGGCTGCACGCCGAGGGGCTGCCGCATTCCGGCATCTCGCTTGCTTTCGACGGACGCCTGCACCGCATCGACCTCGAGGGGCTGACCGGCGGCAGGCATGTCACCGTCTACGGCCAGACCGAAGTGACGCATGATTTGATGGACAAGCGCGATGCGGCAGGACTGACCACGATCTACGAGGCGGCAAACGTTACCCTGCACGATTTCGATGGTGAGACGCCTTTTGCCACCTATGACAAGGACGGCGTCACCCGTCGCATCGACTGCGATTTTATTGCAGGCTGTGACGGCTATCACGGCGTCAGCCGCAAATCCGTGCCTGAGCGCGCGCTGAAAACCTTCGAGCGCCACTATCCGTTCGGCTGGCTCGGCGTGCTGGCCGAAGTGCCGCCGGCCGATCACGAACTGGTCTACGCCAACCATGAGCGGGGCTTCGCGCTGTGCTCGATGCGCTCGACACACCGAAGCCGCTACTATGTGCAATGCCCCGAGGGCGACCGCGTCGAGGCTTGGTCCGACGACCGCTTCTGGGACGAGTTGCGTCGCCGTCTGCCGGAGCAGACAGCGGCAAGCGTGGTCACCGGGCCTTCCTTCGAGAAGTCGATCGCGCCGCTGCGCTCTTTCGTTGCCGAGCCGCTGCGTTTCGGCCGGCTGTTCCTAGTCGGGGACGCCGCTCATATCGTGCCGCCGACCGGCGCCAAGGGCCTCAATCTCGCCGCCAGCGATGTGCGCTACTTGTTTGCCGGTTTGCGCGACTACTACCGTGACAAATCGATGGCCGGCATCGATGCCTATTCAGGCAAGGCGCTGGCACGGGTCTGGAAGGCGGTGCGCTTTTCCTGGTGGATGACGACGATGCTGCACCGCTTTCCCGACACCGGCGATTTCGGTCAGCGCATCCAGGAGGCCGAGCTCGACTACCTCGTACACTCGCGTGCCGCATCGACTGCGCTCGCCGAGAACTATGTCGGCCTGCCTTACTAGTTTTTCGTATAGTCAGGCCCAAACCGTGTCGGCAGGCCGTCGGCGAGTTTCAACCAAGGGAGCTTCTCCCCAAAAGCGACATGGAGCGTGGGTGCAAATTTTTCCGGCTCCTCCATCGCTGCGGCAAAAAAATGCATGGCACCGGACATGTTCTTTGAGCGGAAGGACAGCGGCGAGCCACATCTATCGCAAAATGTTCTTTCCACACCGGGAGAAGAGTTGAATACCTTCGGCGACTTGCCCAGCCATCGCCATTGGCTGTCCAACACGCCAATGTAGGTGGTCATTGGCGCAGAACATTGTCGCCGACAACTTTCGCAATGACAGCTCACGCATGCTTGTGCCGGGCCATCGACTTCAAAAGCAATAGCGCCACATAAGCAATGACCGCGCATGCAAATTCTCCTTGAGTCAGCTGACCTGACCAATAATTTGTACCGGGAGTAGTGAGAAAGTCGCCATGAAGATGCGCCGAGCTGGCGCTCAATTGCGACACTCGGCGCTAGCGCCTGTTCTCGCGTGCGCGAGGAGTTGCTTTCAAGCTGCATTCAGTGCCAACCGGCGCGTTCTTGTCGAGCTTGGCCTTGGCGGCCATCAGATTGTCGTTCGCTTTTATGGGTCCGCAGCCTGATGCATGTCGTCCAAAAGTGGTCCCGGTTTTGGGACAACGACATGCATAAAACAAAGCCTTGAAGCGCGGCGCGCTTTAAGGGCCGCACCGCCGGCGATCATTGTTCAGCGTCTTTTTGCCTGGCAAGATCCGACAGCATCGGTCGCTGCCCCGTGAGGATCTTGACCTCGGCCTCGGGCAAGGCGAACCAGCCGGCTCTGTCGACTTCCGGGAATTCCTTCATCGATCCCGGCCTTGGCGGCCACTCCATGGTGAAGGTGTTGCTCCTGATGGCTGCCACATCGATGTCGATACGCGCCTCGACGGACCACGCCACGACGATCTTTCCACCCGGCTGCCTGTAGTCGCCGAGCCGCGAGAAGGGACCATCGACCTTGATGCCGAGCTCTTCCTCGGTCTCGCGTCGCGCCGCCGACAACTCGTCCTCGTTCTCATCGACGAGGCCCTTCGGTATCGACCACGCACCATCGTCCTTCTTCGCCCAGAACGGTCCGCCCGGATGAACCAGCAGCACCCGAAGGCCGCCGTCGTCTTGGCGGTAGATCAGCAACCCCGCACTACGTTTTGCCATTTTTTAATGTCCGTTTGTAAAGCTGATTGCGAAGGCGGCGGTCCACCGATTCCCCTGGATCATGGGCGCCGACCTTGCGCCGAATGATTGCGACGCTATGTCAGGTGCGACTGCATTGCTCCTCTCCCGCGAGTCCGGCAATCTGACCATGGCTTATTTGGCGGCTCGAAGGCTAGATGAGGCGTGACGATGCAACTCGGTCTTATTGGCTACTACAGCGACTTCGTGGCGTATCCGTTGGTGATCGCCGTGCTGGCAGTGGCCGGGTTGATCGAGGCCGGCGAAGACAATGCGCCGGGCTGGATCGTCACTGTCGTCGCCTGCCTCTTGCTCTGGACGCTGACCGAATACGTCCTGCACAGGTTCGTCCTGCACCACATCCCCTACATCAAGGACCTGCATGATCGTCACCATGTCGAAGAGCGCAGTTCGGTGGGCACGCCGACCTGGCTCAGTCTGGGAGTGCATGCGCTGGTCGCGTTTTTCCCGGTCTGGATGATTTCAGGTTTCGCCGCGGCAACCGCGGTAAGTTGCGGACTGATGCTGGGCTACCTCTGGTACATCAGCGTCCATCACATGATCCATCATTGGCACCCCTCCCATCCGAGTCATCTCTACACACTCAAGCGCCGCCACGCCGTGCATCATCATGTCGACGAAACGGTCAATTTCGGTGTCACGTCCATATTCTGGGATCGTGTTTTCGGCACGGCGCGGCTGTGAAGCCAGGTGCTTCAGCCGTTCAACGCCTTTTTCCGCGACCGCCAGGGGATTTGGCTCCGCGAGGTCCGCTCTGAACCGGCGTGTTGCTCTGGTTTTCGTCGGACAGTTTCCGCCAGCGGGCAAGACGCTCCGGATCGAGCGTGCCTGCCTTCAAGGCAGCCTGCACCGCGCAGCCCGGTTCATGCACGTGTGTGCAGTCGCGGAACTTGCAGAGCGGCGCGAGCTCGGTGATTTCGGCAAAGAGCGTATCGATGCCGTAGGCGACGTCGCTGACCTGCAGCGTCCGCATTCCCGGCGTATCGATCACCCAGCCGCCACCCGCAATGGCGTGCAGCGACCGCGACGTGGTGGTGTGGCGCCCCTTGGCGTCGTGTTCGCGGATGTCTCCAGTCTGTTGCGGCAAGCGCTGGCCCGATCCGGCCAGCGTGTTGACCAGCGTCGATTTGCCGACGCCGGAGGAACCGACCAGAGCGACCGTCTGGCCGGCACCGCACCAGGCGGCGAGCGCGGTCGCGGCATCCGATGTGCGGGGGTTCAGCGTCACCACCGCCAGGCCGCGTTGCAGCGCGGCAGCCTGCCGCCGATACGCCTCGGCATAGGCTGCGGTACCGGCCTTGGTCAACAGGATCACCGGCGTCGTTCCGGCTTCGTTGGCCAGTGCCAGATAGCGCTCGAGCCGGGCCGGATTGAAGTCGGCATTGCATGAGGTGACGATGAACAGCGTGTCGACATTGGCCGCTGCCAGCTGTGGTACCCTGCCGCCCTGGGTGCGGCGTTCCAGCACCGTCTTGCGGGTCAGGCGGCGCTGCACAAGCCGGTTATGAGCGTCGACGAGCACCCAGTCGCCGACGGCATAGTCGCCGGTGTTCGCCTGCGCCGGCAGTGTTAGATCGATTGGCCCTGCCTGGGACAGGCCGGTCAGGCGGTCGCGATGGACCGTGGCAATCCGCGCAGGCTCGAGATTGGCTTCGCCGGGCTCGAGCTGGTCGCCGAAAAAATCCGTCCAGCCCAGGCTGGCGAGAGATGGCACGGAGGGATCCGTCACGGCTTTGCCCGGGGGTACGGCGTCGCAGACATCGGACAGGATCCCTGGCAGGTGGGCGTGAACGGGGCGGGGGCGATTGATCAGCCGTGTATGGGCGGCATGGCGGCATTTGGCAAGCCGGACCGTGGCCCGCGCGGCAGGCATCTCGTCGGAACCTATCCTTTCAACGCATCGCCAAGGTCGACGCGCCGACCCGCTACGACCATGCCAACGCCGCCGACGGACACCGCGATCTGGAATTCCGCCGCACGACGGGCGCCTTGGTTCTGCTGCCGCAGCTCTGATCGAGGAGTCGTCATTTTTCAGGTCGTCAACAAATAAATTGACGCTCGTAATGTTTTTGCGCTGTACTGGAAACTGTGAAAATTGACTGAATAAGTTCGGCCAAGCATTGCCGCCCTCGGACAACGGTCGCATGACTGGTGACGGGCGTATCATCCCGATCGGCGGGTGTGGCAAGAGGACCTGACGTTCGATGGCGGAGAAGACGCACCGCACGATGGATGACTTCGCCCGGGCATGTGGCGTGTCCCGGCCGACGCTGTCGAAATATTTTGACGATCCTGCGAGCGTGAAGCCGGCAACGCGCGCGCGCATCGAAGCCGCATTGCGTTCCTCGGACTATCAGCCGAACCTTTTCGCCCGCAATCTCAACCGCAAGCGCACCCGCAACATCGGCATCGTCGTGCCGACGATCACCGATCCGTTCTATGCCGAGATGGTCAGCCGCATCGAATTTCGCTGCCGCGACGAGGGTTACTGGCCGATCGTCATTTCTTCGCATGGCTCGCAGAAGCTGGAGGCGGAATCGGTCAGGACATTGCTGTCACTCAAGGTCGCCGGCGCGATCATCGCGCCGCTCGGCCTAGCCTCCGATCGGAGTGTTTTCGACAAGCTCGGGCAGGACATTCCGATCGTCTATTTCGACACCTATATCGAGGGTGACACGCCCTTCGTCGGCAACGACAACCATCAGAGCACGTCGACCATGGTCGACTATCTCAACCGGTCTGGCGAACCGCCTGTCTATCTCGACATTCCGCATGTCAACCACAATTCGGGGGAGCGGCTGCAAAGTTACGTCGCGACGATGCAAGTCGCCGGTTTGGAACCCGTCGTCATCGACGCGGCGCGCGACTATACCTGGGACTTCGAGCGCATCGGCCATGAATGGATGGAAAGGACACTCGATGTTGGCGGTCTGCCCGGCCGCACCATCCTGTGTGCCAATGATCGTCTCGCCTTTGGCGTGATGGCGGCTGCGTTCTCGCGCGGACTGAAGATCGGCCGCAGACCCGACTGCGATCTGCGCGTTGCCGCGCACGACGATCATCCGCTGAGCCGCTACACCTGTCCGGCACTGACCACCATGGCACAGGATTTCGCCGCCATGGCAGGCCGCAGCGTCGAGATCCTGCTGGCCCTGCTGGACGAGGCCGAACCGCCAAGGCAGGGCATGGCGCAAAGGGTCAAGCTCGGCGCGACCCTGGTGATGCGTCAGTCGGCCTGAGCGTCCAGCTTCAGCGATCCTTCTCGAACTGGCGCCAGGCCGCCACCGCCTCGGCCACCGCCTGCCGCGCGGCGGGGATATGGCATCCCATCGAGACGAACCCGTGGATCTTACCCGGCCATTGCCGCAGGACCAGTGGCACGCCCGCGGCTTGCAGGCGTTCGGCATAGGCTTCGCCTTCGTCGGCAAGGATGTCGCAGCCGGCAAGTGCGACGAAAGCCGGCGCGACGCCTGTGAGATCGGGCGCCAGCAAGGGCGAGACGCGCCAGTCCAGGATATCCTCAGGCGTTCGCACATAGTGGTCGCGGAACCATGCCATGGTGGTTGCTGTCAGCCCGAAGCCGTCGCCGAAACGCCGGTAGCTGTCGGCGGTCTGCCGCGCATCGGTGTTGGGATAGATCAGGATCTGTGCGGCGAGGGATGGCGCCAGTCCATTGCGGGCATGCAGCGCCAGCACGGCGGCGAGATTGCCGCCGGCACTGTCGCCGGCAACGCCGATGCGGGATGGGTCGATGCCGAGAGCGGCGGCGTTCCGCGTTGTGAAACGCAGTGTTGCCAGGCAATCCTCCAGCCCGGCGGGAAATTTGTGGTCCGGTGCCAGGCGATAGTCGGGACAGACGATGACGGCGCCGCCGAGATTGGCCAGCCAGCGGCAGATCTCGTCATGCGAATCGAGGTTGCCGACGACCCAGCCGCCGCCATGCACATAGAGCAGCGCCGGCGCCCCGGCTTGTGGTGCGCCGATGCCGCGATGGATGCGCACCGCGATGGGGCCGTTCGGGCCGTCGATCCGCTGTTCCAAGGTCGCAGCGACCGGCTCGCGCTCGCCCTGCAGCGTCGGGAACGAGGCTTTGTAGGCGGCCCGCGCCGCCGCTACGCCGACATTCTCGAACGGCTCGTCGCCAGCCGCGCGGCCGATTTCGAGGACGTGCAGCGCATCCGGGTCGAGTGTCATCGTCATATCCTCAGGCAAGCAGGTCGGTTGCCTCTTCCTCGGTCAGAAGGGCAGGTTGGGTGACATCGCCTGCGACCATCACCGAGCCCTGGCTCTCGCCGGAACGCAGGATCGCCTCCATGATCTCAAGCACATGCAGGGCGAGGTTGCCGGAGGCGCGCGGCGTGTTGCCGGTTTGAAGCGAACGCACCAGATCGGCGACGCCGAGCATGCGGTAATTGGCGCGGTCGGGCGCCGCATAAGGCCAGTTGCGAGCGCCGTAGAGGTCGCCTTCGCTGGCAAAGTCCTTCCAGTCGGCGCCGCGCTCGGACAGCGACACGGTGCCGCCGAACGTGTCGGGATCGGGCAGGCGCAGCGAGCCTTCCGTGCCGTGCAGCTCGATCGGGTGGTTCGAGTGGCGAAAGACGTCCCACGAGGCGCCGAAGGTGACCGTCGCGCCGGAGCGGAATTCAAGCAGCGACAGCACGTTGGTCGGCGTGCCGACCTTGAATGTGGTGTTCTTGAACGGTCCGTCCGCGGTGATCAGGCGTTCCTCCTGGCCGCGCGTCGCCATCGCCATGACACGCTCGACCGGGCCGAGCAGGTTGACCAGCATGGTCAGATAATAGGGCCCCATGTCGAACACCGGGCCGCCGCCCGGCTGGTAGTAGAATTGCGGGTTGGGGTGCCAGTGCTCCATGCCGCGGCCCATCATGAAGGCGGTGCCGGTGACCGGACGGCCGATGGCACCTGCGTCCATCAGCCGGCGCGCACGGCGTCCGGCAGCGCCGAGGAAGGTGTCGGGCGCCGAGCCAAGCAGCAGGCCGCGCGACTTCGCCTCGCTGACCAGTCGTTGTCCGTCGGCGGCCGAGGTGGCAAGCGGCTTTTCGGTGAAGACGTGCTTGCCGGCAGAAAGCGCCGACATGGTGACGTCGAAATGCACGGCGGGAATGGTGAGGTTGAGAACCAGGCCGATTTCGGGATCGGCAAGCAGGGCATCGACGCCCATTGCCCTGATGCCGTATTCGCGGGCCCGCAGGGCGGCCGCGTCCGCGGAGATGTCGGCGCAGGCCTTCAACTCCACGCCTGCAAAAAGTGCTGCGTTGCGCATGTAGGTCATGGCGATGTTGCCGCAACCTATGACCCCTACACCAAGCTTTTCCATCATTCCTCCAGTCGGCGTCCGTCCGTCAGGATCGGCGATTCTTCGTTCACGTGGCCATCCTTCGCCACGTCATAAGCATATTGATGCACCATTATGCAGTTTAAATCTTGACGCGCGACAATTTTTTATGAATCATGTGCGAAGTTGGACGGGCGGGAGTGGCTGCCGTCAACTCTGGGAGGACTACAAATGGACGAGTCAAGGAAGGGGCCGCGCAGCGGTTCCAAGTCGATTGGGCATGTCACCATCGCCGATCGCCGGCAATTTCTCATCGGTTCCGCCGGCCTTCTCGGCGCGGCGGCTTTCGGGGCAGGGACGTCGCTCGGCATTGGCCGGGCCCGCGCCCAGAGCCGGGCCGAGATCAGCTTCGCCAGCGCCGCCTTCTTCGGAAAGGAGACCTTTGGCGACCTGATCAAGGCCTTCAACGAATCGCAGGACCGCATCCTGGTCAAGAACATCGAACTGCCGCCCCCGAGCTCCTCGACCGAGGTCTACCAGGGCCTGGTGCAGCAGCTCGCCCGCCGCACCGGCACGCCCGACGTCTTCAGCCAGGACGTGATCTGGATCGCCGGCTTTGCCGCCGCCGGATGGGCGCTGCCGCTGGACGAGTACTTCCCGGCCGACAAGCGCAGCGCCTACTTCACCGGGACCCTCGATGCCTGTACCTATGGCGGCAAGCTCACCGCCCTTCCCTGGTTCATGGATTCGGGAATGTTCTATTACCGCAAGGACGTGCTGGAAAAGCATGGCGGCAAGGTGCCGGAAAGCTGGGCCGACATGGCGACCATTGCCGCCGCCGCGCAGAAGGCCGGCGACATCGATTACGGCTACCTTTGGCAAGGCAAGCAGGCCGAGGTTCTGGTCTGCGATGCGGTCGAGATCATCACCTCCAACAACGGCGCCATCCTGGCGCCCGACGGCAAGTCGTCGCTAATCAACCAGAAGGGAGCGGTGGAGGCGATCCAGTTCCTGCACGACACCCTCGCCACCAACAAGATCAGCCCGAAGGATGTGCTGTCCTGGGACGAGGAACCGTCGCGCCAGCCCTTTACCTCGGGCAAGGCGATGTTCATGCGCAACTGGTCGTATGTCTACCCGATCGCCCAGGACGCCAAGGCTTCCCAGGTGGTCGACAAGGTCGGCGTCGCGCCGCTGCCGTCGTTCCCCGGCGGCAAGAGCTCGGCCTGCCTCGGCGGCTACCAGCTCGGCGTCAATGCCAACTCGAAGCAGCGCGAAGCCGCGATCGAGCTCTTGACCTGGCTGTCGTCGACAGAAGTCCAGCACCGCATCGCGCTGAACTTCGGCCTCGCACCGACGCGGCCGGCACTGTTCCAGGACGCGCAGATCAAGAAGGAACAGCCGTTCATGGCCAGCCTCGAGAAAGTCTTCACCGGCGCCACGGCGCGGCCGATCACGCCCGAATACGCGAAAGTGACGCTTGCCCTGCAGTCCGGCATCTCCAAGGCGCTGGTCTCCGGCAATGTCCAGGCCGAGATGGACGCGACGGCGGCGCAAATCGACAAGATCGTAGGCTGAACCATGTCCGCGGCGGCCACCATTCCCAGTGTCGGCCGGCCGCGGCGTCTAGGCAAGGCGCTCCCGGGCGCCTTGTGGGCCTTGCTCCTGCTGACGCCGGCCTTCGTGTCGCTGGCGTCGGTTTCCTTTTACCCGATCGTCAACGGGCTCTACCTGTCGCTCACCAACACCTCGCTGATCACGCAGGAGCAGGATTTCACCGGCTTCTCCAACTATGTCGAGCTGTGGGGCGACCCGCAGTTCTGGAATGCGTGGTGGCACACGATCTGGTTCACCACTGCTTCGACCGTGCTGGAGACGGTGATCGGGCTCGGCATGGCGCTCATCCTGTGCGAAGCCTTCAAGGGGCGGGGACTCGTCCGCGCGGCCATGCTGGTGCCGTGGGCGATGCCTACCGTCGTGACCTCCAAGATGTTCGGCTGGCTGTTCGACGGCCAGAACGGCATCATCAACTACATCCTCCTGCATGCCGGGCTGATCGACCAGAACATCAACTGGTACGGCTCCACCGACACGGCGATGATCACCATCATCATCGCCGATGTCTGGAAGACGACGCCGTTCATGGCGCTGCTGCTTCTGACCGGGTTGCAGACCGTGCCCAATTCGCTGATCGAGGCGGCGCGCATGGATGGCGCCAAGGGCTGGATCACCTTCTGGTATATCCGCCTGCCGCTGTTGATGCCGACCTTGCTGATCGCCGGCCTGTTCCGCGCGCTCGACGCCTTCCGCGTCTTCGACCTCGTCTACGTGCTGACCGGCGGCGGCCCGGCCGATTCGACCGAAACGCTGTCGACGCTGTCCTACAAGGTGCTCTTCTCGACGCTGCAGTTCGGCTACGGCTCGGCCGTCTCGACGGCGATGTTCGTCACCGAGGGCATCATCGCGCTGGTGTTCTGCCTGTACCTCGTCCGCCAGATCAGGAGAGCGCAATGAACGACACGCGCTCGCCGCTGCAGACCTTCGCCATCTATCTCGGCGCTTTGCTGATCCTCATCTGGTCGGGCGGTCCGTTCATCTGGCAGTTCTCGACCTCGTTCCAGCTCGACAAGGCGCTGACGTCAGGCTCGCCATCGCTGATCCCACATCCCTTCACGCTGGAGCACTACTACAACGCCTTCGTCGAGAAGCAGCTTCACCGCTATGTCTGGAACTCGCTGGTGGTCTCGCTGGCGACGACGTTCCTCTGCCTGTTCGTCGGCTCGCTGGCCGCCTTCGCGCTGTCGCGGCTCAACATCAAGGGCCGCTTCGGCATTCTCATGGTCATCCTTTCTGTTTCGATGTTCCCACAGATTGCGCTGGTCGGGCCGCTCTATCTGGTCGCCACCAATCTCGGCCTGCTCGACACCTACACGGCGCTGATCATCACCTACCTGGCGCTCGGCCTGCCGCTGGTGACCTGGGTGTTGTTCGGTTATTTCGAGACGCTGCCGCGCGAGATCGACGAGGCGGCGCGCATGGACGGCGTCAGCGTGCCCGGCCTGCTCTGGCGCATCATCCTGCCGATGTCGCTGCCGAGCCTGGTGACCACCGGCCTGCTCGCCTTCATCACCGCGTGGAACGAATTCCTGTTCGCGCTCGCCTTCACCTCCAACATCGACCGGCAGACGATACCGGTCGGCATCGCCAACTTCACCAACCTCTACTACGTCCCCTGGGGTGACATCGCCGCGGCCTCCGCCGTGGTGACCGTGCCCTTGATCCTCCTGGTGCTGTTCTTCCAGCGCCACATCATCGAAGGACTGACCCAGGGCGGCGTCAAGGAATGAACGACATGACGAAGACGAAGCTCAAGGTCGGCTGCCAGACCTTCACCTGGGAAATGCTGGGCAAGGGCTGGACCGGCGGTCCCGACGATCTGTTGAAGGCGATAGGCGATGGCGGCTATGCCGGCATCGAGATCACCGACACCATGATCGGCCGCTATGCCGAGAGGCCGACCGAATTCGCTGCCGCGCTCGACGCCCGAGCCCTTACCCTCGTTTCCTTTGCTTTTGGCTCGAAGAGCGGTTTCACGTTGAAAGAGGCGCTGGAAAGCGACCTCGAAGCCGCCCGGCGCTGGACAGGCTTTGCCGCGAACTTTCCCGGCGCGCTGGTGTCGATCGGCTCGGCGACGGTTGTCTCCGACGGCCCGCGTGGAGACAAGTTCGCCATATCGGCCGAGTTCTACAATCGCGCCGCCGAGATCGGCCGCAAGGCCGGTGTGGATGTCGCGGTGCATCCGAGTTCGCACCACAACACGCTGCTGTTCGACCGCGCCGACTACGACAAGATCTTTGCCTTGCTCGACCCCGATCTGGTCGGCTGGGTGCCGGATACCGGCCACATCCTGCGCGGCCACAGGGACATGCTCGACACGCTGCGCACCCACCGCGACCGCATCCGTTACATCCATCTCAAGGACGTCGACGCCAAGGGCATCTGGGCCATGCTCGGTCAAGGCGTCTGCGACACCCCGACGGTCATCGAGATCGCCGCCACCGCGCCGCACTTCACCGGCTGGCTGGTGCTCGAAGAGGAATCCGACACCGCGGCCGCCGACCCCGCCGGCGCGGTCAAGACCAACCGCCTGACAATGCGCGCCTACGGCGCCTGAAGAACGAGACGATGATCAAGAAACAGGACAGACGCCTCAGGGTCGGCGTGCTCGGTTGCGGCCCCATCGCGCAGTTTGCGCATCTGCAATCCTGCGCCAAGGCCAGCAATGCCGATCTCTATGCCATCTGCGACGCGGCACCCGACCTCCTCGCCCGCATGGGTGCCACCTACGAACCGCGGAAAATGTATGCCGACTATGACGCGATGCTCGCCGATCCCGAACTGGAAGCGGTCATCGTCGCCACCTCGGACGCCTATCACGTGCCGATGTCGATCAAAGCGCTCGATGCCGGCAAGCATGTGCTGTGCGAAAAGCCGATAGGCACCTCGGTGGAGGAGGGCGAGGCGCTGGCCGAGGCGGTCAGACGCTCCGGCAAGGTCCTGCAGGTCGGCCACATGAAGCGCTTCGATCCCGCGCTGGAGGCGGCGCGCGATTTCGTCCGCGACGAGATCGGCGAGGTGCTGGCGCTGAAGGCCTGGTACTGCGATTCCACCCATCGCTACACCAACACCGATGCCATCCAGCCGCTGCCCGTCACCAGCAAACTGGCGAGGAAACCGAGCGGCAATCCGAAGGCTGATCTCAGGCAGTATTTCATGCTGGCGCACGGCTCGCATCTCGTCGACACGGCGCGCTTCCTGTGCGGCGATATCGTCGCCGTGCGCGCCCGCCTCAACGAGCGTTTCGGCGCCTATTGCTGGTTTGTCGAGACCGAATTTGCCAGCGGCGCGCTCGGCCATCTCGATCTCACCGTAGCCGTGCGGATGGACTGGCACGAAGGTTTCCAGCTCTATGGCGAGAACGGCTCTGTCATCGCCAAGACCTTCAACCCCTGGTACTTCCGCGCCAGCGAGGTCGAGATCTTTCACGAGAAGACCGCCACGGCCCACAAGCCGCTCGGCGCCGACGGCCATTTCTTCCGCCGTCAGCTGGAAGGTCTTGCCCGAACGGTGCTGGAAGGCGCGCCGATGCGCGGCGCCAATGTCGAGGACGGTATCGCCTCGATCCGCGCCATGGTCGCCATTGCGCGCTCGGTGGTATCAGGCGAGCGGGTTGAACTCGCCTCGGTTTCGGGGGCGGTCTGATGCGTCTCGGCATTTTCGCCAAGACCTTTCCCGGCGCCGAGCCGGCCGCCGTGCTGGCCGCCGTGCGGCACGCTGGCTATGAGACCACGCAGTTCAATCTCGCCTGCGTCGGCGTGCCGTCGATGCCGGATGCCGTGCCGGCGGAAGCCCTCGCGGCGATCCGTGCCGCCGCGCAGTCGACCGGTCTTTCGCTTGCAGCACTTTCGGGCACCTACAACATGGCGCATCCCGACAAGGCCGTTCGCGACGATGGCCTCAGGCGCCTTGCCGTCGTCATCGAGGCTGCTGCTGCCCTGGGTATTCCCCTGGTCACGCTCTGCACCGGCTCGCGCAACGCCGCCGACCAATGGGCGTACCATCCCGACAATGCCGATCCGGCGGCCTGGTCCGACATGGCCACCGAGATGGCGAAAGCACTGGTGCTGGCAGAAGCCGCCGGTGTCGATCTCGGCATCGAACCCGAGCAGGCCAACATCGTCACCTCGGCGAAGGATGCCACCAGGCTGATCGCCGAGATGGGATCGAAGCGCCTGAAGATCGTGCTTGATCCGGCAAACCTGTTCGAACATGCGACGCCCGGCGAAGCGCGTACCATTGTCGCCGCCGCGATCGGCGAGGCGGCCGGCCACGTCGTCATGGCGCACGCCAAGGACCGCTATGGTGACGGCCGTTTTGCCAGCGCCGGCCAAGGCATCGTCGACTTCCCGGATTTCGTCGCTCGGCTGAAGGCGGTGGGCTTCGACGGGGCGCTCGTCACCCATGGGCTGTCCGCCGACGAAGCCCCCAGCGTCGCCGCCTTCCTGCGAAGGCTCCTGTGATGGACACCGCGCCGACGGTCATGCTTCGCGACGATGCGGCGCTTTGTATCTTCGATACAGGGCAGGGGTTTCCGGTCATCTTCCAGCATGGTCTCGGCGGTGATGCGGCGCAGGTGGCGCAGAATTTTCCCGACAGTCCGTCATACCGCCGGCTGACCGTCGAATGCCGCGCACAGGGCGGCTCCGGCGCCGGCTCCAGGCGGCCCTTTTCGATCGCCATGTTTGCCGACGACGTGCTGGCCGCCGCTGACGCGGCCGGCCTCGACCGCTTCGTCGCCGGCGGCGTCTCTATGGGCGCGGCGATCGCGCTGCGGCTTGCAAGCCGTTATCCGGACCGCGTCCTGGGTTTGGTGCTGGTGCGCCCAGCCTGGAGCTTCGATCCCGCGCCGCAGAACATGCGGCCCTTCTCGGAGGTGGCGAAGCTCATCCGCGACCGTCCGCTGGAGGACGCGCGCAACGCCTTTGCAACCTCGGTCACCGCCGCCCGCTTTCGTGGGGAAGCGCCTGACAATCTTGCTTCCCTGCTTGGTTTCTTCGAGCGCGAAAATGCGGCTGTCTTCGCCGAGGTGATGCGGGCGATCGCAAACGATGGGCCCGGCGTCACGCCGGCGGCTGCCGGCAACCTCGCTATCCCCACGCTGGTCATCGGCAGCCGCGTCGATCTCGTCCATCCGTTGGCAACCGCCCAAGAGCTTGCCGAAACCATCCCCGATGCAGTCTTCAGCGAGGTGACGCCGAAGGCCACCGACAAGGATCGTCATTTCGCCGAGGTCCGTGCCGCTATCGCGGGCTTCCTCGGTGACCGTTTCAACAACCAGGACCAGTCATGATCTCGAAACCTCTCTCAGGCCAGGCCGCCATCGCCGCACTGCCGCGCGATCGCATGATCGCTGAATTCTCGCTGTGGTCCGCCGACCTCGTCAATTTCGAGCGCGATCTGAAGCGCATCGAGCCCTATGTCGACCTTCACCACATCGATGTGGCGGACGGTCGTTTCGCCCCGTCCTTCCTGTTCTTTCCCGATCTCGTCGCCCGCATCGCCGGGCTGACGGCCAGACCCATCCATGTTCATCTGATGGTCGATGCGGCTGTAGTCGAGTCGCAGACGCGCCAATTCATCGAGGCCGGCGCCGACATGATCAGCGTCCATGCCGAGAACGGCGAGGCGGGACTGCGCGCCGTCCGGCTGGCGCGGGAACTCGGCGCCGAAGCCGGCGTCGTGCTCAGGCTGGAGACACCGGTCGAGATGGTGACGCCCTTCGTCTCCGAAGTCGCCTGCGTCACGCTGCTTGGCACTGCCATCGGCGTCAAGGGCCAGAGCCTGTCGGACAAGGCCTGCGACAGGCTGGGCGCTGCCCGCGCCATCCTGAGACAGGCCGGCCGCGAGGCGGCCGTGATCCTGGCCGCCGATGGCGGCATCCGCCACGAGACCGTGCCGTTGCTGCGCGCTGCCGGCGCCGAAACCGTGGTTCTCGGCTCGCTCGCCTTCGGCGACAAAGACTTGGCCGGCCGCATCGGCTGGCTGCACGGTTTGAAGGTCGCGGCATGAGCAACGAAGCCGCCCTTGCGATCGATCTTGGCGGCACCGAGCTTCGTGCCGCCCTGGTCGACCGTGACGGCAAGATCCTGGCGTTCTCCGCAGTGCCGACACAGGCGCAAGCCGGTCCCGACGTGGTGATCGGCCAGATCGAGGCGCTGGCCGCGACGGTTCATGCCGAGGCGCCGGCGCTCGCCATTATCGGCGTCGGCGTCGGCGCGCCGGGACCGCTCGATCCGCTGGCCGGCATCGCCGTCGGACCGCCGACACTCGCCGGCTGGCTGGACGTGCCGCTTGCCGATATCCTCGAACGGCGGCTCGGCCTGCCGGTGCGGCTGGAGAACGACGCCAATGCCGCCGCACTCGGCGAATGGCGCTTCGGCGCCGGTCACGGCGCCCGCTCGCTGGTCTTCGTCACGGTTTCCACCGGCATCGGCGGCGGCGTCGTCGTCGACGGGCGCATCCTGCATGGCCGCCGAGGCCTCGCCGCCGAAATCGGCCACATGACCATCACCAATAAAGGCGAGCGTTGCATGTGCGGCGTCGTCGGCTGCTTCGAGGCCATCGCCTCGGGCACCGCGCTCGGCCGCCGCGCCAACGCCGCGACAGCACCCTTTGATGGCTCGGCGCTGCGGCGCCTCTCGGGCAACGGTGAAGTGACCGGCCGTCACGTGGTCGAGGCGGCGCGGCTGCAGGACGAGCTTGCCTTGGCCCTGCTCGAGGAGGAGGCCCGATGGCTGGGCATCGGCTTCACCAATCTTTTGCATCTCTATTCGCCCGATGTGCTGGTTGTCGGCGGCGGCATTGCCAATGGCCTCGACCTTATGGCACCTGTCATCGAGGCGACTATCAGCCAGCGGGCCATGCGTGCCTATCGCGACGTGCCGGTTGTTCAGGCCCAGCTTGGCCGCCACGCCGGGCTGGTTGGTGCTGCCAGCCTTGTCCTGTTCGATGACGGAGGTACGCTGGCGGCACGCATGCCTGTCGGTCCAAGCACATATCCGGATGCGAGGAGGGACTTCAATGGCTGAGCTCAAGCTGCGCGGCGTGCGCAAATCCTATGGCAATGCCGAGGTGATCAAGGGCGTCGACCTCGATGTCGGCGACCGCGAATTCGTCGTCTTCGTCGGCCCGTCGGGCTGCGGAAAGTCGACGCTGCTGCGCATGATCGCCGGTCTCGAGAAGATCACCGCCGGCGAGCTGATGCTTGATGGCGCGCGCATCAACGAGGTCGATCCCTCCGAGCGTGGCCTCGCCATGGTGTTCCAGTCCTATGCGCTCTATCCGCATATGACGGTCGCCGAGAATATGGGTTTTGCGCTGAAGATCGCCGGGCTGCCGGTCGTCGAGCGTGACGCCAAGGTCAAGGCCGCGGCCGAGGTGCTGCAATTGTCGCATCTGCTCGAACGGCGGCCAAAGGAGCTGTCCGGCGGCCAGCGCCAGCGTGTCGCCATTGGCCGCGCGATCGTGCGCCAGCCGAAGGTGTTCCTGTTCGACGAACCGCTGTCGAACCTCGATGCAGCACTTCGCGTCAACATGCGGCTTGAGCTGATGCAACTGCACGAGCGGCTCGCCGCCACCATCGTCTATGTCACACACGACCAGACGGAGGCGATGACCATGGCCGACAAGATTGTCGTCCTTAATGGCGGCACGATCGAGCAGGTCGGCTCGCCGCTCGACCTGTATGCCAGGCCAGCCAATGTCTTCGTCGCCGGCTTCATCGGCTCGCCGAAGATGAATATGCTGCCCGTGCGGGTTCTCTCCGCCAACGCGGATGGCGTTGCAGTTGCCCTGCCGGGCGGATCCGGCCTGGTCGTTCCGGTCGAGGCGGGCGCGCTTGCGCAAGACAGCGAGCTGCTGCTTGGCATCCGGCCGGAACATATCCGTATCGCCGATGCGGGCCAGTTCAAGGGCGAGGCGGTGCTGGCGGAACGGCTCGGCGGCCTGACCATCCTGCATGCCGAGATCGGCGAGAAGACGAGGCTGGTCGTGCAGACCGAGGGCATCGACACGACACCGCTGCACAGCCCCATCGCCATGCAGGCCGACCCCTCCCGCTGCCATCTATTCGCCGCCGACGGTAAGGCGCTGGCACCGCTGCGCAAAACGGGCAGCGCCTGACATCCGTTCCTTTACGGCAACGGCCGGAAGCTGTGAGCCTCCGGCCGTTGATTTGGTATTGAAGCGAGCGGACTACTCGGCGGGAACGATATCAGCCGGCAGGCTGTCGTCGACCGTGCCCGCCAATGCCCTGGCGAGCTGGGCTTCATCGAGTTCGCCTTCCCAGCGTGCCACCACCAGCGTGGCGACTGCATTGCCGACGAAGTTGGTCAGCGCCCGGCACTCCGACATGAAGCGGTCGACGCCGAGGATCAGCGCCATGCCGGCGACCGGAACCGCCGGAACGACCGACAGCGTGGCGGCCAGGGTGATGAACCCGGCTCCGGTGATGCCGGCGGCGCCCTTGGAGGAAAGCATCGCAACCAGCAGCAGCAGGATCTGGTCGCCCATCGACAGGTGGATGTTGGTCGCCTGCGCGATGAACAGTGCCGCCAGCGTCATGTAGATGTTGGTGCCGTCGAGGTTGAAGGAATAGCCGGTCGGGATGACCAGACCGACCACCGAGCGCTTGGCGCCGGCCTTTTCCATCTTTTCCATCAGCGAGGGCAGGGCGGCTTCCGACGAGGACGTTCCCAGCACCAGCAGCAGCTCTTCCTTGATGTAGCGGATCAAGGACAGGATGGAGAACCCATTGTAGCGGCAGACAGCACCCAGCACGACGAAAACGAACAGCAGCGACGTCACGTAGAAGGTGCCGACCAGCATGGCGAGGTTGATGACCGCGCCGATGCCGTATTTGCCGATGGTGAACGCCATGGCGCCGAAGGCACCGATGGGTGCGGCCTTCATCAGCACGCTGACCAGCTTGAAGATCGGCGTCGTCAGGGCCTGCAGGAAATTGAGGACTGGCGTGCCCTTTTCGCCGACCAGCGCCAGCGAAATGCCGAACAGCACCGAGAAGAACAGCACCTGCAGGATGTCGCCATCGGCGAAGGCGCCGACGATCGTCGTCGGGATGATGTTCATCAGGAAGCCGGTGACCGACTGGTCATGCGCCTTGGCGGCATAGGTGTTGACGGTCGAGGCGTCGAGTGTAGCCGGGTCGATGTTGAAGCCAGCGCCCGGCTGCACGACATTGGCCACGACGAGGCCGATGATCAGCGCCAGCGTCGAGAAGGTGAGGAAGTAGAGCATCGCCTTGCCGGCGACTCGCCCGACCTTCTGCAGGTCGCTCATGCCGGCGATGCCGGTTGCCACGGTCAGGAAGATGACCGGGGCGATGATCATCTTGACCAGCTTGATGAAGGCGTCGCCGAGCGGCTTCATGCTCTCGCCGATCGACGGATAGAAGTGACCGAGCAGGATGCCGACGGTGATCGCGACGAGCACCTGCACGTAGAGTTGGGCATAGAAAGGCTTGCGCTGCGCGGCAAGCGCGCCTGATTGGTCTGCGATGTGCATCGAACTCTCCCTGGCCGGATGGACGGAATGCACCGCCCTGCGTGAACTTCTCCCATCGCGGCGCTCCGGTCGCACGCCGCTGCAAGGACTTTTGCAAGCGCTGTGCCAGATCGGTGAAAGGCCGGAATCCCTGGATTTCGGCGGTTGTCAGGCGCTTTGCCGCGAATGCCTGTGCGGATTTCCGCACAGGCAGCGTTTGCCTGGGCGGAATTTCGCATTACACTGGACCGCAAGGCTGCGGGGAAAAACGGGCCGCGAGGAAAAGGGAGAGGGCAGACGTCGCAAGCAGGCATCGACAGGGGATACGCGGCCGTCCGTGAATTGCTGCGCGAAGCGGTGGCCCGGCTGCGCGATGGCCGCTGGCGTGTCGTGATCGTCGCTCTTGCGGTTCTGGCAGGCGCGATCGCCATCGCCGGTCGCATCGCCACCGGCCAGGCGGCCGACAATCTGCGCGACGGAGCACTTGCCGCCCTGCCACTGGCGGCGGGAACCCTGACCGGCGAAATCGAAAAGCAGCGCCTGGTTCCATTGGTGCTGTCACGCGACGATGCCGTGCGCGGGGCGCTGCGCCGGGCCGGAAAGATGCAAGAAGCGGCCCTCAACGACAAGCTCAGGGCGATTGCCGGCGATGCATCGGCGTCAGCCATCTATGTCATCGACACGGCCGGCATCGCGATATCAGCCAGCAATGCCGGCGAGCCGACGAGCTTTGTCGGCATCGACTATAATTTTCGGCACTATTTCCGGGAGGCGATGGCCAAGGGTGCCGCCAGCCAATATGGCCTCGGCACGATCAGCGGCCGGCCGGGTCTTTACCTCG
Organism: Mesorhizobium sp. CNPSo 4670; assembly: GCF_057784235.1. NCBI lineage: Bacteria > Pseudomonadati > Pseudomonadota > Alphaproteobacteria > Hyphomicrobiales > Phyllobacteriaceae > Mesorhizobium > Mesorhizobium sp. CNPSo 4670. Next base: position 286,721 of record NZ_JBWJFQ010000001.1, read on the forward strand.
CCAGCCGCGTCGATGATGGCGGCAAGCCGCTTGGCGTTGCGGTGCTGAAGGTCGAACTCGACCGCGTCGAAGCCAATTGGCGCTCCAGCGGCTTTCTTGTTTTCGTCACCGACGAACGCGGCGTGGTGCTGGCCACCAGCCAGCCCGAGTGGCGGTTTCATGCCCTGGCGCCACTCTCGGCCGCGGATGCTGCTGCTGCCCGCGAGCAGCTTCAGCTGGCCGATGCCGGCTTCGAACCGCTGCCGTTGCAACGCGGTGCCGGTGACGGCCTGGCGACAATCGACAGCTCCGGAAAGCCGCGCCAGTTCGTTGAAGTGGTACAGGACCTGCCCGGTGCGGTGCCCGGCTGGCGTCTGTGGCTGCTGACGCCCGCCGACGCGGCTTTGTCGTCCGCCGCCAACACGGCGCGCCTGACCACGCTGCTCGGGTTGCTGCTCATGGGCCTGCTTGCCTTCGTGCTGACCCGGCGCCGGCGCGCCCGCCGGCTGCGGCAGGAAGCGCTGGCGCGCATGAATGCCGAACTGGAGAGCCGGGTGAGCACGCGAACGGCCGAGCTGACCCGATCCAACACGGCGCTTGCCGGCGAAATCGCCGAGCGTGAGAACGCCGAAGCCAAGGTCCGCCGGCTGCGTGACGATCTCGCCCAGGCCAACCGGCTTTCCATCCTCGGCCAGATCGCCGCCGGCGTGGCGCACGAGATCAATCAGCCTGTCGCCGCCATCCGCACCTATGCCGAGAACGCCGGCCGCTTTCTCGACACCGGCAAGAGCGAGCCGGTCAGCGGCAATCTGACATCGATCGTTTCGATGACCGAGCGCATCGGCGCGATCACCAGCACCTTGCGCACCTTTGCCCGGCGGCCAGGCGTCGCCGCCTCGCCATTGCCGGTTCGCGAGGCGATCGATGGCGCACTGTCGCTTCTGTCCGGCCGCATCCGTGATTCCGGCGTGACCATCGTCAAGCCGCGCGGCAGTGCGTCGCCGGTGGTCATGGCCAGCCGTATCCGGCTCGAGCAGATCCTCGTCAACCTGTTGCAGAATGCGCTGGACGCCATGAAGGACCAGCCCGATCCCCGCATCGAGATCGACATCGCCGAGCGCGACGACAGGGTGCTGATTTCGGTGCGCGACAACGGCCCTGGCCTCGGACCGGAAGCGGCCGGCAATCTGTTCATGCCGTTCCAGACCACCAAGGAGAAGGGGCTTGGCCTCGGACTGGTGATCTCGCAGGAGATCGCCCAGGAATTGGGCGGTACGCTCCGGCTCGATCCCGATAGCGCCGGCGGCGCATCCTTCACCATCGACTTGAGGCAAATTGAATGACACACGCATCAGGGCTGGTGGCGCTCGTCGAGGACGATGCGGACCTGCTTCACGCCACCACGCAATTGCTCGAACTTGCCGGCTTCGCGGTGGTCGCGCTCGACGCCGCCGAGGCGGCGCTTGCCGTCGTCGACAGGAATTTCGAGGGCGTGGTCGTCAGCGACATCCGTATGCCGGGCATGAACGGGCTGCAGCTGTTCGATCGCATCAAGGCGATCGACCCCGACATACCGGTGATCCTGGTCACCGGGCATGGCGACGTCGATCTTGCGGTCGCCGCGCTCAAGGATGGCGTTTACGATTTCATCCCGAAACCCTATGCCGGAGATCGCCTCGTCGAGGCGTTGAGACGGGCATCGGAGAAGCGGCGGCTGGTGATGGAAAACCGGCGGCTGCGCGAGGCAGCGGCGCAGGCTGCCGACGGCCTGCCGCTGATCGGTGAAGCGCCCGTCATCCGGCGGCTGCGCGAGACCTTGCGGCAGATCGCCGACATGGACGTCGACGTGCTGGTGGAGGGCGAGACCGGAACCGGAAAGGAAGTGGTGGCCGACCTCTTGCACAGATGGGGGCGGCGGCGCGCAAAGCCCTTCGTGGCGCTGAATTGCGGCGCCCTGCCGGAGACAGTCATAGAAAGCGAGCTGTTCGGCCACGAGGCGGGCGCGTTCACCGGCGCGCAGCGGCGGCGGATCGGCCGCATCGAGCATTCCAGCGGCGGCACGCTGTTCCTCGACGAGATCGAATCCATGCCGCCAGCCCTCCAGGTCAAGCTGCTGCGTGTGCTCGAAACGCGCAGCGTCACCCCGCTTGGCTCGAACGAGACCCGGCGCGTCGACCTCCGGGTCGTCGCGGCGACCAAGGTGGATCTCGGACGGCAGGACCAGCGCGGCGACTTTCGCGAGGATCTCTATTTCCGCCTCAACGTGGTGACTCTGCGCATTCCGCCATTGCGCGAGCGGCGTGGCGACATCCCGATGCTGTTCGGCCATTTCCTCGGCAAGGCCGCGGAACGATTCGGCCGGCCGGTCGCCGGGGTGAATGCGGCGGTCAGCGATCATCTCCAGTCGCATGCATGGCCGGGCAATGTGCGCGAGCTTGCGCATTTTGCCGATCGCGTCGCGCTCGGCCTCGGCCCGGACGACGAGACGAAAGCGGTTCCCGCGCACTTGCCGGAGCCGGCGGCCACACTGCCTGAACGGGTCGGCCACTACGAGGCGCAACTCATCCGCGACGCGCTGCGCGACCACGGTGGCGATGTGCGCAGTGCCATCGACGCACTCGGCGTGCCGCGCAAGACCTTCTACGACAAGCTCAAGCGCTACGGCATTGCCGCCTCCGAGTTTCGCAATGGCGGCGATGCCGATCCGCATCCTGTTCGGGACCCGATATAGACATTGCATGAGCGCCATGCTGCGCATCTTGGAAAAGAGCCATGAAGACGAAACTTGAAACGACGGCAAATCCCTCGCCGGAAGAACTCACCTTTCTCGCCGAACGGCTGACGGCGTTCAACGACGGCGACGTCGGTACTTCCGAAAGAAAGGCCCTGGCCGTGTTCGTGCGCGACGAGGATGGCGCCGTCGTCGCCGGCATCTCGGGCTACACCGCCTGGGGCTGGCTCTATGTGCAGTGGCTGTGGGTCGATGAAAGGCTGCGCGGCCAGCAGATGGCCGGCAACATGCTGGATGCGGCCGAGCAGGAAGCGGTGGCGCGCGGCTGCCGGAATGCCTGGATCGACACCTTCAATCCGCACGCCGCCAAGGTCTATCAGCGCCAGGGTTATCAGCCCTTCGGAACGCTTGCCGATTTCCCTGTCGGCCGCAGCCGCATCTTCCTGCGGAAGACGCTTCCAGGGGCCTGACTAACCGGCGAGCCGTCCGCCGCGCATCGGCTGCGGCGCGCCGGTCGTGCTGGGGAAGCTGATCGGCAGGCCCCTCAGCACGCGGACCGCGAGGAAGGCAAAGCACTCCGCCTCTACCGCGTCGCCGCTCCAGCCAAGGCTTTCGGCCTGCACCACCTCGACGCCAGCGCGGCTGGCGAGCATCGCCATCATTGTCGGGTTATGGCGGCCACCGCCGCTGACCACGAGTTTTTTCGGCCGGCGCGGCAACAGGTCGAGCGCCTTGCCGACGGCGGCAGCGGTGAAGGCGGTCAAAAGGGCTGCGCCATCCTCGGCATTCATGCCGTCCGCCATCGCGGCGCCGAAGTCGAAACGGTCCAGCGATTTCGGGTAGGGCTTGGTCAGATAAGGGTGCTGCAGCAGCTTGGCGAGCCGTGCCTCGTCGACCGTTCCCGCCCGGCCGAGCGCGCCGTCGCGGTCCATGTCGCCGAGCCCTTTCGATTTGATGAAATCGTTCAATGGCGCATTGGCCGGTCCGGTATCGAAGGCGACGACGTTGTCGGCACCATCCCACCAGGTGATGTTGGCGACGCCGCCGAGGTTGAGCACCGCCACCTCGCCGCTGGCGCCGGCGCTGCGCATCAAAGCGGTGTGATAGGCAGCGGCCAATGGCGCGCCTTGCCCGCCGGCGCGCATGTCGGCCGAGCGGAAATCATAGGCGACCTTGGTGCCGAGGATTGCGTGCATGAGTTCGCCGTCGCCGAGCTGCCGGGTCTGGCCGAGCCGGCCCACCTGTGGCGCGCGATGCAGCACGGTCTGGCCGTGAAAGCCGACGACGCCGATATCGGCCATCTTCATCCCGTAGCTTTCCACGAGTTCCTTGACCGCCGCCGATTGGGCACGCGTCAGGGCTTCTTCCGCCTTGCGAAAGATCGCCGGCTCCGGCCCGGTGAAATTCCAGGCTCTTGCCTCGTTCAGCGTCTCTTCCAGCAGCGAACGGATCGACGGGGGATAGGGCATCAGCCGATAGGTGCCGAAATCGTCGATGCGCTCGCCATCGGTCTTGATCAGCGCGACGTCGATGTTGCCGTCAAGCACGGTGCCGGTCATCAGGCCGACGGCCCAGATTGGTTCCATGGTCACTTCCCTAACAATCCTCGTTGACAAGATCGCCGACGGCATGCCGAAGCGCGGCGATGCCGCTGTCGAAATGACGTGTCGGATGGATCCGGTTGGTGAGCAAGGTCCAGGCCTTGCCTCTGTCGAAGTCGATCCACAGTCCCGTGCCGGTGAAGCCGGTGTGGCCGATGGTTCCTGGGCTGCACAGCGGCCCGCCGGACCAGCCCTCATAGGGGCGCTCCCAGCCGTGGGTGCGGGTGGCGGACAAGGGCGTGCGCATCAGCTCGATCGAACGCTCGGACGCACCCGTGCCGTCCAATAGCCCCTGCGCGAAATCGAGGACGGAAGCGGCTGTTCCGAACAGGCCGGCATGTCCGGCCCCTTGCAGTGCCGAGCAATTGTCGTCGTGCACCTCGCCGGACAAAACGCGATGGCGCCAGGTGCAGTCCTCGGTCGCAGCGGCAGCGTCCGGCTCGGCGGAGAACGCGAAGCCCGGGCCGGGATCCATGTTCCGGATTGTTTTTCCCGACAGCCGCTCCAGCGCAAAGCCGAGCAGGATGAAGTTGATGTCGGAATAGACCGGGTCGCAGGCGCGCCATTCGCGCTGCAGGATGAAGGCACGCAGCAGCTCGGGATCGCGCCCATAGGTATAGATAGGCTCGACGGCGGGAAACGGCGTCTTGTGGCCAAGGCACTGGCGGAAGGTCACCTTCCGCTCCCAAGCCTCTTGATCATACTGGCGCAGGTCCGGCAGCACCGAGATCAGCGGCGCATCGAGATCGATGCCGCCGTTTTCCGCCAGCGTCAGGATGCGCGGCGTCGTGAAGATGACCTTGGTCAGGGACGCCAGATCGAACCATGTCTGGTCCTGCATGGGTCTTGGTTTCGGCACCAACTGCGCGGAGCCGACCGATCTGACGATGCGTGCGCCATCTTTGTCGACAATACCGAGCACGCCGCCGGGAATGCGCTTGGCGACCACTGCAGCTTTCAGCGGCTGGAACGCGCGATCGAAGAGCTGGGCGAGGGCGCTCAATGCCAGGCTCCATCCGAAAGGTAGCGTTCCGTCCCACCCCCCTCTGCCCTGCCGGGCATCTCCCCCACAACGGGGGAGATTGGCGGTTCGTGCGTGCCGCCGGCTTTCCAACGCAGGAGGTTGGCGAAAGCGATGGTGACATCCGATCTCCCCCCTTGCGGGGGAGATGTCCGGCAGGACAGAGGGGGGTGCTGTCCCGCCGACCTCACATATCCCAAGACACCACTCATCACACCTCCGCCCTCGCTCGATGGTCCGGCCCAAACTGCTCCCATCTCGCCGGCGCCGGCTCGTACCCCTGCGGGCGCACCAGCGAGGGGACCTGGCGGGTGTCGAGTTCGAAATGTTCGTGGCGCCGGTCGATGGTCGGAACGGCGGCGATGAGCTTCTTCGTATAGGAATGCTGCGGCTTCGACAGCACCGAGGTCGCGTCGCCGATTTCGACGATCTGGCCGGCATAGATGACGGCGATCCGGTGGGCGATCCGCTCGACGACGGCCATGTCGTGCGAGATGAACAGATAGGCCAGCCCGAACTCGCGCTGCAGGTCGACCAGCAACTCCAGCACCTTGGCCTGCACCGAAACATCGAGCGCCGACACCGCTTCATCGAGAACGACCACAGAAGGGTTGAGCATCAACGCGCGGGCGATGCACAGCCTTTGCCGCTGGCCGCCGGAGAATTCGTGGGGGTAGCGTTCAAGGCTGTCCTTCGGCAGGCCGACGCGCTCTAGCAGGCTTCCCATCCTGGCCCGCGTTTCAGTCGTCACCCGGCCGCCGGTGGCGATCACCGGCTCGGCCAGGATGCTCTCGATGCTGAGCCTTGGATTGAGCGAGGCATAGGGGTTCTGGAACACCATTTGCACGGGCAGGGCGCTCTGCTCGGCCGATGCCTTTCGGACGCCGACCGAGAAGCTGCCGTGTGTCGACCGCACTAGCCCCAGGACGGCGCGCGCGGTGGTCGATTTGCCCGAACCGCTCTCGCCGACAATGGCCAGCGTCTCGCCGGGCATCAGGTCGAAATCGACGCCGTCGACGGCATGCACAGCGCCTGTGGCGCGGCTGAAGAAGCTGCTCTTGAGGGGAAATCGTACAACCAGGTTATCCACCTTCAAGGCCGGCTCGGCGCTTGCACCCTTGTGGCGCTGCCCGTCGGCACGCGTCGCGCTGCCATTGGCGAAATGCGGCACGTCCTGCAGCAGGTGCTGCGTATAGGGATGCCGTGCATTGTCGAGGATCTGGTTCAGCTCGCCTTGCTCCACGGCCTGCCCGTTCTGCATCACCATCACCCTGTCGGCGATGCCGGCGACCAGGCCGATGTCGTGGGTGATGAAGATCATCGACATGCCGGTTTCCCGCTTCAACTCGGCGAGCAACGCCATGATCTGCGCCTGCACCGTGACGTCGAGTGCCGTCGTCGGCTCGTCGGCGATGAGCAGGCGCGGATTGCAGGCCAGCGCTATGGCGATCATCACCCGCTGCAGCATTCCCCCGGACAGCTGGTTGGGCGTGTATTTCAGCCGCCGCGCGGCGTCGGGAATGCGCACGCGGTCGAGCGCATCCTTGGCCGCCGCCGTGGCTTGCCTGCCGGTCAGCCCACGGTGCAGCCGAAACGATTCCTCGATCTGCCTGCCGATGGTCAGCACCGGATTGAGCGAGGTCATCGGCTCCTGGAAGATCATGCCGATCTCGGCGCCGCGAATGCCTGTCAGTTGCGGTTCGGTGGCGGTCATCAGGTCGAAGAGGCTGCCATCGGCGCGCTTCAGCTTCATCGCGCCCCCGGTGATGCGGCCGCCGCCGAAATCGATCAGACGGTTGATCGACAAGGCGGTGACCGATTTGCCCGAGCCGCTTTCGCCGACAATGGCCAGTGTCTCGCCGTCGGCCAGATCGAAACTGACGCCGCGCACCACCTCATTGGCTTGCGGTTTGCGGCCGAAGCCGACGCGAAGATCCGATACGGACAGCAACGGGATCATGCCGGCGCCCTCCGCATCTTCGGATCGAGGATGTCGCGCAAGGCATCACCAAGCAGGTTGAAGCCGAGGATGCTGATCATGATCGCCAGGCCGGGGAAGATCATCAGCCACGGCGCCGTCTCCATCAGATTGCGGCTGTCGCTCAACATCAGGCCGAGCGAGGCGGCGGGCGGCTGCGTGCCGAGCCCCAGGAAACTCAAGCCGGCTTCCGTCAGCAGCGCCCAGGCCAGCGCCAGCGTCACCTGGACGGTCAACGGCGCCACCAAATTGAGCAGCAAATGGCGGGAAACGATGTAGCTCGAACTGCTGCCGAAGGTGCGCGCGGCGTCAACGAATTCGCGCGCCTTGAGTGACAAAGCAGGGCCGCGCACCACGCGGGTGAAGATCGGCGTGTAGACGATGCCGATGGCAACGACGCTGGTCCATGTGCCCGGCCCGGCAACCGTGACGATGAGGAGCGCCAGAAGGATTGCCGGGAAGGCCAGCAGCACATCCATGATCCGCATCAGCACGCCGTCCCAGCGGTGCCCGAGCCAGGCTGCGGCCAGCCCCAGAACGGTGCCGGCAAGCGTCGCGAAGGCGACCGAGAAGAAGGCGACCGTGAACGACTGCCCGACGCCCGCCATCAGCCGGCTGGCGACGTCGCGGCCGAACAGGTCGGTGCCCATCCAGTAGGCGCCGTTGGGTGCATGCAGCCGGTCGACCCGGTACTGCGTGATGGGATTGTGCGGCGTCAGCCCCAGCATGCCGAGGATGGCGACCAAGAGATAGACGCCGACGATGAAGCCGCCGATGCGGCCGCTGCCATGGCCGAAGATTGCGCGCAGAATGCGCATCACGGCTCTCCCAGCCGGATGCGCGGATCGAGCGCGACATAGGCGAGGTCGACCAGGAGATTGACGATCATGAAGTTGAAGGCGATGAACAGCACGGCGCCTTGCACCAGCGCGTAGTCGCGCTGCTGGATCGCGTCCAGCACCATGCGCCCGAGACCGGGCAGCGCGTAGATCTGCTCGACGATGACGGCGCCACCCAGCAGATAGCCGAACTCGATGCCGCTCAGCGTGACGACGGGGATCAGCGCATTGGGCAGTGCGTGCCGCCAGATGACGCTGCGCGCAGAGGCGCCTTTGCTGCGGGCCGTCCGGACATAGTCGTCACTCAACACGTCGAGCATGGCCGAGCGCGATATGCGGGTGACCGAGGCTGCGAAGGCGAAACCGAGCGTGATGGCAGGCAGGATCAGCTGGCTGAGATTGCGCAGGGGATCCTGCCAGAGCGGCGCGAATTCGCCCATCGCCGGCAGCACGCCGAAGCCGGCCGACAGCGTATAGATGATCAGCAGGCCGAGCACGAAGCTCGGTGTGGACTGGCCGATCATGGCAACGATGCGCACCCCGAGATCGGACAGTTTCTCATTGTGCGTGGCGGCAAAGATCCCGGCAGGCATGCCAACCGCAAGCGCGATGACCATTGAGAGCACAGCGAGTTCGAGCGTCAGCGGGAAGCGCTCGAGGATGACGTCGAGCACCGGCCTGCCATAGGTGACCGAGATGCCGAGATTGCCGTGCAGGATGCCGCCTATCCACCGCCAGTACTGGACGAACCAGGGCTGGTCGATGCCGAAATAGGCGGCGAGCGAGTCACGCTGCGCCGGCGTCAGCAGGCCGGCCTCGGTGCCCAGCATCGCCGTGATCGAATCGCCCGGCACCATCCGGATCGCAACGAAGACCAGGATGGACACGCCAAGCAGGACGAGAGGAAACGTCGCCAGTCGTCGCATCAGATAATTCACGCGAAGAAGTCCTCTCGTCCAATTCCGGCGGCTACTGCTGGATGGTCACCTTGCTCAGGCTGAACAGCGTGCCCGTCGGCGTCGGTACGAACCCGGCGATGTTCTTCTGCTGCGCCGTATAGCTGTACGAGGTGTAGAGCCAGATCCACGGCGACACCTCGGCGAGGTGCTTCTCGAACTCGGCGAAGATCGCCTTGCGCGCCGCCGGGTCGGTCTCGGCGCGGCCCTTCTGCATCTGGCTGTCGAGCGTGTCGTCGATGTAGTTGGCCACCTTCTGCAAATTGCCTGCCTTGGTCCAGTAGCGGTTGTACATGGTGTAGGGGTCGGCACGGCCGCCATTGAGCGCGATCGCCATGTCGAAATCGCCTTTCAGCCAGGCGTCGACATAGACGTTGAGCTCCATCATCTTGATGTCGAGCTTGACGCCGATCTCTGCCAGCTGCGACTGGATGACCTGGGCTTCCGCGGCCGCCGTCGGCGGCTCGCCGGTGGCGCCGATCACGGTCGCCGAAAAGCCGTCGGCATAACCGGCCTCGGACATCAGCTTCTTGGCCTTTTCGACGTCGCGCTTGTAGCAGAACAGCTGGCTCGGATCGGTCGCCAGAGCCGGGATCGTCAGCGGTCCGGTGACCTTGCCTTCGCCGAGCGAAGCGGTGTCGAGCACCTCCTGCCGGTCGATGGCGCAGGAGATGGCCTGGCGCACCTTGAGCTCGGTCATCGGCTTGCGTGACGGGTTGAGCTGCAGTACGTGATAGGCGAGCACCGGCACGCGGTTCAGCTGCAGGCTGGCTTCCTTCGGTACCAGCGTGGCGACAAGCGGGTCGTTGAGCAGCGCGAAATCGATCTGCTTGGTGCGCATGGCGGCCAGGATCGCGGCTTCGTCGGGAAGCACGCTGATCTCGATGCCGTCGACGCCGGTCGGGCCGCCGGCCCAATCCTTGTTGGCGCTCAGAACTTCCTTGGCGTTGGGGTCCCATTTGTCGAGCTTGAAGGGGCCGGAGCCGACCGCCTTGGTGCCGATCGAGCCAGCCTTGATTTCGCTTCCCGGAACGATGGCCGCATTGACGTCGCTCATCGCTGTCAGGATAGGCACGTCCGGTTGTGACAAATGGAACACGACGGTCGTCGGATCGGGCGTGTCGATGCTGGCGATCGACAGGAAGTTGGCGCGTGCGGCCGCGCCCGTCTTCTCGTCGAGGATGCGCTCGAACGATGCCTTGACGTCGGCCGAGGTCACCGCTGCGCCGTCCTGGAATTTCGCCTTGGGATCGAGCTTGAAGGTCAGCTCCATGCCGTCCTTGGAGAATTCCCACGAGGTGGCGATGGCGGGGATGATCTGCAGGCTGGCGTCGACCCGCACCAGCGGCTCATAAATCAGCTCCAGCAGCCGTAGCGACGAAAACGCCGTCTGCTTGTGCGGATCAAGCCCGGTGGCGTCCTGCGACCAGGCCATATGCAGCGTCGCTGCATTCGCCTGCGTTGAAACCACAGCCACGCCGAGCATCGCGGCCAGCGTGATGCTCGACAGCAGCTTTCTTGTGAGGTGAACCATTCTCGTCTCCCATTATGATTGAACTTGATGCCTTGCAGTTTCTGCGGACCGCTTCCAAGACACACATGCTTTGGAGTTATCGGCCCAGTCTATGCGGCTTCACGCCGTCTTGTCTCATGCGGCTTTGCCGTCTTGTCTCATGCGGCTTTGCCGTCGTGTCTCCTGTAGCTTCATGCTGTCGTGTCGCTGATTGCCTTTCGCAGGAAGCCCCCGGCCTTGCCGAGAGCCACGCGCGCCTCCTCGACGCCCAAGCCGGTGATCGTCACCAGGATCGCCAGCTTCACATCATTGCCGGTCTGGGTGAGCGCTTGCTTGGCTTGCTGCGCCGCGCAACCGGTCGTCTGCATGACGATCCTGGTCGCCCGTGCGACCAGCTTCTTGTTGGACGGGTTAAGGTCGACCATCAGGTTCTGGTAGCTCTTGCCGATGCGGATCATGCTGGCGGTGGTCAGCATGTTGAGCACCAGCTTCTGCGCGGTTCCCGATTTCAGCCGGGTCGAGCCTGTCAGCACTTCCGGCCCGACAACCGGCGAGATGGCAATATCGGCGATGCCGGCAATGGTCGAAGCCGGATTGCAGGACAAGGCGACGGTCGTCGCGCCAACTTGCTTCGCATAGTTCAATCCGCCGATGACATAGGGCGTGCGCCCGCTGACCGCGATGCCGACTACTACGTCGTCTGATGTGAGCCCGATCTCCTGCAGCGCCTTGGCGCCCATTTTCGGATCGTCCTCGGCGCCTTCCGTCGACCGCACCAGGGCGTCGGGACCGCCGGCGATCAGGCCGACGACCATGCCTTCGGGCACGCCGAAGGTCGGCGGGCATTCCGAAGCGTCGAGAACGCCGAGCCGGCCGCTGGTGCCGGCGCCCATATAGATGAGCCGCGCGCCCTTCTGGAAGGCAAGCACGATACGGTCCACCGCGGCCGCGATTTCCGGCACGACCCTTTCGACCGCCGCCGGGACAGCCTCGTCTTCGTCATTGATCTTGCGCAGGACGTCGATGGTCGGCAGCAGGTCGATGTCCATCGTCCTTGGGTTGCGGCCCTCGGAAACCAGCCGGTCCAGCTCGGACATCAACCCTTGTTCGGTCATCCCAGTGCTTTCAAATCATGCTGCACGGCCGGCGTTGAGCAGAGCTCCCGACCGGCGCCAGCGCACACGGACCCTGAGTCCGTTTGCAGCTACCCTGTTTTCGTTTGTTAACTTTTTAGAATTGAATATTCGCACCGTCAACAGGAATATGGAATAGATTATTCCTATCTGGAGAAGACGCTATCGCCCCCACAGGACCGCTTGGCGAGGATGATCGCGCCCGAGACAGCATCGCCATCAGCGGGCTTCAGGCGGCGCCGGACATCGGGGGAGAGCCAGGGCTCGAGCGGGCTGGAAAGACCGCCCAGCAAGGTCACGCGCGGCGCGCCTTGTTCGAAGAGTACCCGCACCAGCGTGTCGATCTGCTCGGCCGCACCTTGTACGATGCGCCGCCCTGCCGGATCGCCCTGGTCGGCATGGCGCATCACCATCGGCGCCAGGGCTGCGTAGTCCGTGGCGCTGGCGCGATCCATCCAGGCGACCGCTGCCATCGGGTCGCCCTCGAAGCGCTGCATCACCTCAGCCAACAGCGCCGTCCGCTCGTGCCGGCCATCATGGGCGCGCAACGCCAGCTGTACGGCCTTCAGTCCAAGATCGGCGCCGCTGCCTTCGTCGGAGATCGGAAAGCCGTAGCCGCCGACACGCAGGTCGCGCCCGTCGACAAAACCGAGGCCGATCGAGCCGGTGCCGGCAATGACGATGGCGCCGTCCTTGCCGGAATGCGCGCCGAGGCAGGCGCCGACGCCATCGCTGACGAAATCGACGCTGGCAAACGGATGCGCGATCGCCCGCAACGCCTCCAGCGCACCCTTGCGGCCGATGCCGGCAAGGCCGATGCCGGCGCGGATCCTGGCTGTGTCGGCCGGTCCGAAGCCTGCCTCTTCGATCGCCGCGCCAAAGGCTTTCGCGATGGAGGCCCAGGCCGCGTCGATGCCGAGCCGCGTGGTCGCCGGTCCCGACAGGCCCTGTCCCAGCACGTTTCCCTGGGCGTCCTCGATGCGGCCGCGGCACCCGGTCCCGCCGCCATCGACGCCGAGAAAATAATCCGCACCGCTGCTCATGCGCTCAGCCGCTCGATGTCGGCACCGCACAGGCGCAGCTTGCGGTCCAGTTGCTCATAGCCGCGGTCGAGGTGATAGACGCGGTTGATGGTCGTCTCGCCCTCGCAGACCAGCGCCGCCAGCACCAGCGAAACCGAAGCGCGCAGGTCGGTGGCCATCACCGGCGCGCCATGCAGCTTCGCGCCACCGCGCACCAGCGCCGTGGTGCCCTGCAGCTTGATGTTGGCGCCGAGCCGCATCAGTTCGGGAACATGCATGAAGCGGTTCTCGAAGATGGTTTCACGCAGGAGCGATGCACCCTCGGCGCAACACATCAGCGCCATGAACTGCGCCTGCAGGTCGGTCGGAAAACCCGGATAGGGTTCCGTCGTGACGTCGACAGCCTTCAACGGCCGGTCGCGTGACACGATGAGGCCACGGTCGCCTGGCCAGACGCTGACGCCCGTTGCTTCCAGCAATTGCACCACCGAGGCCATATGCTCGAGCCGGGCATGCGTCAGTTCCAGCTGGCCACCGGTGATGGCCGCGGCAATGGCATAGGTACCGGCCTCGATCCGGTCCGGGATGATGTCGTGCCTTGCGGCATGCCAGTTCGTGTCGCCGGCGATCAGGATGCGGTGCGTGCCGGCGCCCTCGATGCGCGCGCCCATGGCGTTGAGGCAAGCGGCGAGGTCCGCCACTTCGGGTTCGCGCGCCGCGTTGAGGATCTCGGTTTCGCCTCTTGCCGTGGCCGCCGCCATCATGGCGGTTTCCGTCGCTCCTACCGATGGCGAACTCAAGACGATGCGCGTGCCGGTCAGCCCGTTCGGCACTGATGCGACGATCGAACCATTCTCGATGGCGATCCTGGCGCCGAGGGCCGCGAGCGCGGCGACATGCATGTCGACCGGCCGCGCTCCGATCGCGCAGCCGCCTGGCAGCGAAACCCGCGCATGGCCGAACCGAGCCAGCAGCGGCGCCAGCACGAGCACCGTCGCCCGCATCTTTCGCACCGTGTCGTAGGACGTCTCCTTGGAACCGGCGGCGCTGGTGTCGATCGTCGCGGCATGGGCCGACCTCGTCACTTCGGCGCCGTGCAGCCGCACCACGCCCAGCATGTTTTCGACATCGGTCACATCAGGCAGGTTGGTCAGTTCGAGCGGGTAGGGGCTGAGCAGGGCGGCCGCGATCTGCGGCAGGGCGGCGTTCTTGGCGCCGGATATGGTGACCGCGCCTTCCAGTCTCTGTCCGCCGACGATCCGCAATCTATCCATGCGCCGAAACCTTGTGTGATGAGGTTCGAGAATTAATTGTGCGTTCTTGGCTGTCAATCAGAATTGGAATATTTTATTCCTATCGTGGCACACTGTGAGGCTTGCCGGCCTGAAACGCGTAAGGGGATCCCGTGTCCGTTCTGAACAGGATCAATGCGAAGCTCGACGGCATGGCGCCTGGCGATCGTGAGATCGGCCGGTACATCGTCGACAATCCTGACCAGATGCTGCGCCTGTCGACGGCCGCACTTGCGGCCGAGATCGGACGCAGCCAGTCGAGCGTCGTCAAGTTCAGCCAGAAGCTCGGCTATGCCAGCTATCAGGAGCTCAAGCTCGCGGTCAGCGAGGCCAAGGCGCAGGAATGGCACGTACCGGCCGGCGTCATCCACGGTTCGATCGAGGTCGGCGACAGCTACCAGGTCATCCTGAAGAAGCTGGTCGGCAGCAAGCTTCTGTCGATACAGCGGACCGTCGCCGCCAACACCGAGCGGATCATCTCCAGGACGCTGGAATTGCTGGACGGCGCGCGCCGCATCCATCTGGTCGGCGTCGGCGCCTCTTCGCTGGTGGCGCGCGATTTCTCTTACAAGCTGATGAAGCTCGGCCGCAATGTCCTGCACGACAGCGACAGCCACGTCCAGATGGCCAATGTCTCGACGCTCGGGCCAGGCGATGTGCTGTTCGCGCTTTCCTATTCCGGCGCCAGCATCGAAACCCTCCGCATCGCCGAGCTGGCCCGCAAGCGCGGCACGATGGTGATCGCCGTCACCGGCGTCCACGACAATCCGCTGAGCCGGGTCTCCGACATCTGCCTTTACACCATCGCCGACGAGGAGCGTGCGCGCTCATCCTCCATCACCGCGCGCGACGCGCAACTGGCGCTGACCGACCTTTTGTTCATCCTGCTGGTGCAGCGGCAGCCGGACGCCAACGAGTATGTCCACAACAGCGAAGTGGCGGTCTCGGTGCTGAAGGCCGAACTGTCCTCGTAGATGCCTCAAACGCTTTCCAGATAGGTCTCGATCTCGAAGTCGCTGACATTGAGGGCGAACGTGTTCAACTCCTGGCGTTTGCAGGCGACAAATGAGTCGCGCAGGATTGCCGGAAAGATCTCGGCCACATGTATCCCGCTCTCAAAACTGGCGATCGCCGATGCCCAGTCCGGCGGCAGCTTGGCCGGCACAAGCCCTTGCCCATCGCTCCCGGTCGGATCGCCAGGCGACATCTGTCGTTCAATGCCGATCAGTGCCGCGCCCAATATGGCGGCAAGCACGAGGTAGGGATTGGCATCCGCTCCCGAAACGCGATGCTCGATGCGACGCGCGCCGGTCGGGCCGCCGGGAATGCGGATCGCGACCATGCGGTTCTCGTAGCCCCAGGCCACGGCGGTCGGTGCATAGGATCTCGGACGAAGCCTGCGGTATGAATTGAAGTGCGGGGCGAACACCAGCGTGCTCTCGGCCATCGCCGCGAGCAGGCCGCCGACCGCATGGCGCATGATCTCCGAGCCCTGGTCCGTGCCGTCGTCGAAGACGTTGCGCCCCTCGGCGTCGGTCAGGCTGAAGTGGACGTGAAAGCCGTTCCCGGCCCGGTCGCCATAGGGCTTGGCCATGAAACAGGCGGCAAAGCCGTGCTTGCGGGCAATGCCCTTCACCGTGCGCTTGAACAACACCGCATCGTCAGCCGCCCGCAGGGCGTCGGCGACGTGATTCAGATTGATCTCGAACTGGCCGACGCCGTTTTCGGCAATGGCTGTGTCGACTGGAATGCCTTGCGTTCGGCAGGCCTCGTAGACGTCGTGGATGAAAGATTCGAAGTCGTCGATCTCGTCGATCGACAGCGCCGCATCGGAATCGAGCCGGCGCCCGGTGACCGGCGAGACGGGTCCGACCGGCCGCTGCGACTGCGGATCGACCAGGTAGAATTCGAGTTCCGTCGCCGCGACCGGGGTCAACCCCAAGGCCTTGTAGCGATCGAGAATGCGGGCCAGCGCCCGCCGTGGATCGCCAAGATACGGCGCGCCGGTTTCGTCGGCGAGCCAGAGCGGGACAAGCGCCGTCGGATGCGCCGTCCAGGCCACCGGGAGGATGCCGCGGCCCGTCCATTGGCAAAGCCCGTCGGCATCGCCTGTCGAGAAAACCAGCGTGTTGCCTTCGATGTCTTCGCCCCAGATGTCGAGCCCGATCAGCGAATAGGGCATCCGTAGCTTGCCTTCGAGCGCCTTGCGCGCCTGCTCGACCGGGATGCGCTTGCCGCGCATGACGCCGTTGAGGTCGCACACAGCCGCCCTCAGGCTCTGGATGTCGCTTCGGCTTTCAAGCCAGTTCAAAACGTCCGCAATTGCATCGCTCAATTTGTAACCTCTGGTTTTTGAAGGTGCCGCAGCCTGATCGGCTACACTGTCCCTGGTAAAAGTAGCTTGTGAGTTTTTGAAAACGAAACCTGGCCATTGCCAGGCGGTTTCCTTATTTTTTCAAGTCACTAGCCGGGATGTCGGGAGGCATTTCAAAACCAATTGCGCGATCTGCGATCGCAACATAGAGGCAAGAGGACGGAAAGCCAAGGGGGCATTTGAACTGCCGCGGTTCACCGCCGACATAGCCGCATATGCTGTTGGAGCCTCTCGGTCAAAAGCGACCAGGCCGACAATTATGTGCTAGTCTCGCGCGCTTTTGAATGATGGCGGGTGGTGGTGATGTCAGAAACGGACAAGGTGTTCGCGGGCTCGATTCCGGAAAACTACGACCGCTATATGGTGCCGTTGATTTTCGAGCCGTTCGCCGCGGATCTTGCACGACGAGCAGCGTCCCTGTCGCCAAGTGCCGTCTTGGAGATCGCCGCGGGCACCGGGGTCGTCACCCGCGCATTGGCGCCCAAACTGTCCACGAGCGCAAGCTATGTCGTCACCGACCTCAACCAGCCGATGCTCGACTACGCCGCTTCGCAACAAGGTCCCGACAGTCGCATCGAATGGCGCCAGGCGGACGCTTTGGCGCTACCGTTCGAAGATGCGGCCTTCGACCTCGTTTGTTGTCAGTTCGGCGCGATGTTCTTTCCCGATCGCCCCTCTGGCTACCGCGAAGCAAAGCGGGTCCTGAAGCCCGGAGGTCATTTTCTGTTCAACGTATGGGATCGCCTCGAGGAGAATGTATTTGCCAATGATGTGACGAATGCTCTCGCAAGGATGTTTCCGAACGATCCGCCGCGCTTTATGGCACGCACGCCACACGGCTACCACGATACGGCCCTGATCCGTAGAGAACTGGAGGACGCGGGCTTCTCCCGTGTGGTGATCGAGACGAGAGCCGAACAAAGTCGTGCATCCTCGCCGCGCCTTGCGGCCGTTGCTTATTGCCAGGGAACTCCTCTTCGCAACGAAATCGAGGCCAGGGGCGCGGGAGAACTGGAAGCTGCAACCGACTGCGCCGCCTCCGCGATTGCGGACAGACATGGCCGCGGCGAGATTGCCGCCAAAATTCAGGCCCACGTGATCATGGCCGTGGTCTAGCGCCCTAGAGCGATTCCAGGAAAAGTGTGAAACGGTTTTCCCGGGAAAAGCGCGTAGCGCTTTCCCTAAGGGAATTGCGTCAAAACGAAGAGATAGAGCGGTTCGGCGTTTCCGTGAAACGGTGAACCGCTCTAGGCTCTCGGTTCCGGAAACCGCGCCTGCTGGAGAATATGCGTGGCGCCCTCGTCGATGTCGCGAACGATGGCCGAGCGCGCGCGCTCCCCGTCCTGGGCCTCGATCGCCGCGACGACCTCCTCGTGATAGTCGATGTCGAGGATAGAGGCGAGATCGTCCTCGAACCCCATGGCCAGGTTCCTCAAAAAAGGGCCGACCTGCATCCAGACGGTTTCGATCAGGAAGATCATCTGCTCGTTGCCGCAATGGCGATAGATCGAGAATTTGAAGTCGTAGTTCTTCCGCAGATAGTCGTCGATATCGCCCCTGCGGGCCGCCAAAGTCAGGTCGGTGGAGTGGCGTCGGATCGTCCGCAGGTTGTTGCCGTTGATGAGCTTTGTTGCAAATTCGGTCGCAGAGCCTTCGAGGATCGTCCTCACGGCGGTCAGCTGTGAGAACCGCTCAGCCGAAATCACCGGTACTTCCACGCTGCCGTTCGGCATCGGGCTCAGCGCCCGCAGCGCCTGTAGCCGCATGAAGGCACTGCGCACCGGCATGTCGCTGGTGCCGAGTTCCTTGGCGAGCTTGCGCGAGGTCAGCTTCTGGCCGGGCAAGAACTGGCCTGACATCAAGGCTCTGACAAGCTCCAGATAGACCTTCTCATGCAAGGGGACGGTGTCGACGGCGGTCAACCCGAATTGTGTTTTGTCGGCCATTGGCGGGGGGCGCTACTTCATTCGTTCTGAAATTGACCCTGACGACATCAGCCGCAGATAGTCTCGGTTGGCCGAACGCGGCGAGAACGCCGAAGTCAGCGACTTCTCGTCCGGCATGATAGACGCACCGCTCGCAGCGCCGCAAGCCGTGTCGGCACAGCCGGGACCCTGGCTGCCGGCGTCGGTGCCACGGTGTGCAAAACCGTCATCACAAAACTTGACCTTGCCTGTACTTGCACCTCTGGCCGCTCTCTGGCTTTTTGAGGTACCCATCCGAACGGACTGATTCGCGTCATGCCGCTCGATTGCAATCTCCCCAGGCAGTCTGCGGATGGGTCGTGAAGCGCGCGCAATTGGCGAAGGAGAAACAGGCATGGCCGAGTTCAAGAAGCCCGAAATCTCCGAGATGAGACCCAAGATCACCGTTATCGGCGTCGGCGGTGGCGGCGGCAACGCCGTCAACAACATGATCGCGGAGCAGCTTCAGGGGACCGAATTCATCGCCGCCAACACCGACGCGCAGGCGCTGACCATGTCGAAGGCAACGCGGCTGATCCAGCTTGGCGCGCATGTCACCGAAGGGTTGGGCGCCGGATCGCTTCCCGAGATCGGCCGCGCCGCGGCCGAGGAATCGCTCGACGAGATCATGGATCATCTGGCCGGCACGCATATGTGTTTCGTCACCGCCGGGATGGGCGGTGGCACGGGAACCGGCGCTGCTCCGATCATTGCCCAGGCGGCGCGCAAGGCCGGCATCCTGACGGTGGGCGTCGTCACCAAGCCTTTCGCTTTCGAGGGCAGGCGCCGCATGCAGATGGCCGAAGAGGGCATCGAGCGGCTGCGCGAAAGCGCCGACACGGTGATCGTCATCCCGAACCAGAACCTGTTCCGGATCGCCGATGCCAAGACCACCTTCGCCGATGCATTCGTCATTGCCGACCGCGTGCTTTATTCCGGCGTCAGCTGCATCACCGACCTGATCGTCAAGGAAGGGCTGATCAATCTCGACTTCGCCGATGTCAAATCGGTGATGCGCGACATGGGCCGCGCCATGATGGGAACCGGCGAGGCCTCCGGCGACGGTCGGGCGATGAAGGCAGCGGAAGCCGCGATCGCCAACCCGTTGCTGGACGAGGTGTCGATGAAGGGCGCCAAGGGTGTCCTGGTCTCGATCTCTGGCGGCAGAGACATGACCCTGTTCGAGGTCGACGAGGCCGCCACCCGCATCCGCGAAGAGGTCTATGAGGACGCCGACATCATCGTCGGCGCCATCTTCGACAAGAGCATGGAAGGCCGCTTCAGGGTTTCTGTGGTGGCGACCGGGCTCGATCGTGCCTTTGGGGCAGAGGATGCCGATGCCGGCATCGCCCGCAGCCATGTCGGCCAGCCGCCGGCGCGGACGCTTCAATAGCCATCTTAGGCGCACATCGGGCAAAGGGTCAGGTTGCCTGACAACCCTGTGGCCTGCGTACCGGCTTTGCTCAGCGCACTCTAACTTGCGGCCTGCTGTATCGGTCTCTATCCCTCTGCTGCTACAAGAATCCTTCACAGACGGCCATCTATACTGGCAACCGGCATTCGTTCGAGCGACGAGAGGCGCGGCTTGGAATTTGACTTGAAAACCATCGAGGCGCTTGCGCCCGACCAGGCGTCGTTGAGCGCCGCTTCCAAGTTGACCAAGCAATCGAACTGGTCCCGGCTCGAAAAGAACGAAGAGCTGGCTCTCATCTGGGGTGAATGCCAGGGTTCCGGCTCCAATCCCTACCGTGTGGTCGTCGACACCGGCGACCATGGTTACAAATGCACGTGCCCGTCGCGGAAATTTCCCTGCAAGCACACTTTGGCGCTGATGTGGATCGCCGCCACCGCGCCGGCCAGCTTTGCCGCGGCCGGCTCGACGCCGGAATGGGTGAACGATTGGCTGAGCCGTCGCAGGAAGACCACGTCGCAACCTGTGGAACCGACACAAGGTGCGGGAGGCAAGAGCATCGGCGAAGCCGCGCGCGACGAAAGCTCTGTCGTCGAGGACGCGGCCGCGGTTGAGCGACGCGAGGCAGCGCAGCGCAAGCGGGCAGAAGACACGCGATCCGCCGTGTCGGCAGGACTTGATGAACTGGATCAATGGATCGCCGACCAGTTGCGGCTTGGCCTTGCCGGCTTTGTCGACAACAGCAGCGATCGTTGCCGCCGGATTGCCGCACGGCTGGTTGACATGAAGGCGACGGCACTTGCCGGCCGCATCGACGAGTTACCGTCAAGGTTGATGGCGTTGCGCAGCGAGGAACGGCCGGACGCGGCGATCCGCGAACTCGGCAAGCTTGTGCTGCTGGCCAAAGCCTGGCGTTCGGCACCCGATGACCCGGAACTGAGGCGGCTCGTCTCGACCTCCGAGAGCCGCGAACAGGTGCTGGCCAATTCCGATGCGACCCAGGTCGAAAGCGCTTGGGAAGTGCTCGGCGAGAAGATCGAATCTCGCCGTGACGGTCTTGTCAGCCATTCGACCTGGCTGCTCGACCTGAACAGCGCCACCTCGCAATTTGCCCTGCTGCTCGACTATTTTCCGGCGTCGGCCGGTCGCCGGTCGAACGCCTTCACGCCAGGCGACCGTTTCGATGCCCGGCTGATCTTCTATCCGGCACGCCAGCCGTTGCGGGCATTGGTGGCGGATCGCAGGGGTGACGTCTCGTCCGGCGACTGGCCCGATTTCAGCTTTGTCGCGTCGGATCCGCTCGCGGCCCATATTGCCCGCCAGGACGCCGCGCCCTGGGTTGCCGATTGCCCCGTCATGCTGCCGCGCGGAGCGATCCTGCTGGACGATCGCGGTGCCGCCTGGTGGCAGGCCGCCGGCGATCCGCACGGCATCGCCTTGCCAATCGCCGACACCGTCAATCCAACGCTGCTTGGGTTGAACCTCAAGGCAACGGCCGCACTTTGGAACGGCAGCCGGCTTGAACTCCTGGCGGCGCAAAGCGGGTTTGGGAGGCTTGATCTGTCATGAATGAGATCGAGCAGACCGGCCTGGCGACCATGCGCGACTGCTGGATCACCGGCGGCACCACCTTCGACCTGGCTCCGGCTGCATGGCAGCAGATCGCCGGCAGTGCAAGTCCCGACGAGCGCGAGCGCCGGTTGCTGGCAATCGCCGCGCAGGCCCTCGACATTGCCTTGCGGCCAGCCGCGCCGAAGATGCTGAAACAACGCCCGCCACTGCCTGAACTTGCCTTGCCCATGCTGCCGGAGCGGCTGCGGCCGCTTTTGCGAGCCGCGCTGAAGCATGCAGCCGACGCAAGGACCAAGACACGCGTGGCCACGCTCGTCGCCAGCCGAGGCTTCGTGCTGCATCCAATGGATTGGATGCCCGCCGCATCGTATCAGGAAAGTCCGGACGTTTATGCCCCCTGGGTCGATTGGCAAGCAGGTGTGGATGGCGAGAAACAATCCCGCCGGGAACAACTGACCGTGGAAACCTGGGATGATTTCTATCCCGCTGCGCGCCGTACCGCGCTGGCCGATATGCGCCGCACTGCTCCGGCGGTGGCCAGGCAACTGATCGAGGCCAAGGGATCAAGTGAGCCGGCGGAGATCAGATCCGCACTCGTCGAACTCATGCGCTTCGGCTTGGGCGCCGATGATGTGCCATTCCTGAAGAGCCTCTCTGCCGACCGCTCCGGCAGGGTGCGCGAACTGGCTGGCCGGCTGCTGGCAAGGTTGGGAGAGCATGGCAACCCAGGCGATGGCGGGACGGAAGATCCGACAGCCGAGCTCGCCGCCTTCATCGCGGAAGGCAAATCCGGCTTCATCCGCCGCCGCACCACCTATACGCCGATAAGACTCAAGGCGCCCGCGCAGGAAGCACGCCGCGGCGACTTGTTTGCCACCTGTTACCTCCGCGATCTTGCTGCCCACTTCGGCAAGATAGAGTCCGATTTCCTTGGGGCATGGCAGTTCGGCGTCGACGACAATGCCGATCTCTTTCTCGTTCGAATGGTCTCGGTGTCCGGCGGTGAAGCAGCGGTGGCGCATTTGGCCGATACGCTTGTCGCCGAAGGCGGCAAGCCGGCACTTCTCGTCCTCCATCTCATGGCGCGCCTGGACAGCGGCAGGAAGCGCACTTTGATCAGACAAATCCTGAAAGACACGTACGATCTTCACGCGCTCAACCAGGTCGAAGGCATCGAAGCAGGCTGGCTGGAATGGGCCGACCTGACAAACGGCCAGACGCTCCCGGCATTGCATTCCGCCATTGCGGGAAACGACGAGCCGGTGAAGCGAAGCGCCGACCAAATACTGGAAACGTTGGGCTTTCTCGCGACAGCGGCGACGGCGGAAAAATTGATCGGCGACGTCGTTGCGGCCGGCATGGCTCCGGCGGCGCCTTCACTCGGTCTTCTGCGTCTCAACGCATCGTTGGCCGGACCTTGAACCGTCACATGATTAATCCGGAGAACAGCAAATGAACGCAGTCATCCGTCTTCCGGTCGAGCAGGCCTACGCCGCCGAGTTGCAGGCGCTCGCACGCAACGACGACCGGCAAAGGCCCGCCGGATGGAGCCTGTCGCCCAAGGCGGTTCTCACCTATCTGCTCGGCGGAAAAGCCGACGACGGGACGCTGATAACGCCCAAATATGTCGGCCGCCGCCGGCTGATGGAGACCGCCGTGGCGACGCTCGCCACCGACCGCGCGCTGTTGCTGCTCGGCGTTCCGGGCACTGCCAAATCCTGGGTGTCGGAGCATCTCGCCGCCGCCATAATGGGCGACTCGACATTGATCGTGCAATGCACGGCCGGCACCGACGAGAACCAGATCCGCTATGGCTGGAACTACGCGCAGCTTCTGGCCAAGGGCCCGAGCCAGGAGGCGCTGGTGCCGACGCCGCTTTACCGAGCCATGCAGGACGGCAAGCTGTGCCGCCTCGAGGAACTGACGCGCATGGGCTCTGACGTGCAGGACACGCTGATCACCGTGTTGTCCGAAAAGATGATGCCGATCCCGGAACTGAACACGTCGATCTACGCGCAGCGCGGTTTCAATATCATCGCCACGGCCAACAACCGCGACAAGGGCGTCAACGAGCTGTCATCGGCACTGAAGCGCCGCTTCAATGTCGTCGTGTTGCCGTTGCCCGAGGACATGGCGGAAGAAGTGGCGATTGTCTCGAAACGGGTCGGCGAGATGGCTGGCGGTCTCGACCTGCCGGTGCCGAAGAATGTCGGCGAGGAGATCGCTCGCGTGCTGACCATCTTCCGCGAATTGCGCTCCGGTGCGACCGCCGATGGCAAAGTGACGTTGAAGACGCCGTCCGGTTCGCTGTCCACGGCGGAGGCCATCGCCACCATGGTTGGCGGCCTTAGCCAGGCGGCCTGGTTCGACAGCGGCAAGCTCGGCGCCGAAGGCCTCGCCGCCAGCCTTGTCGGCGCGATCATAAAGGATCCCGTCCAGGACAAACTGGTGCTGGAAGAATATCTGGAAACTGTACTCAAGAAGCGGCCGGACTATGCCGGCTATTATGCGGCCTTGAACGCGGCGATCTGACGCCATGGCACTGAGCGACGTTTCCTATTTTGGCATACGCCATCACGGGCCCGGCTCCGCAGACAGCCTGGTGCAGGCGTTGAAGGACTTGAAACCGGTCGCCGTGCTGATCGAAGGGCCGGCCGATGCCTCCGCACTGCTGCCGCTGCTTGCCCGCCCCGAAATGCAGCCGCCGGTGGCGCTGCTCTGCTATCCGGAAGACGATCCGGCTTCGACCAGCTTCTGGCCCTTCGCCGAGTTCTCGCCGGAATACCAGGCGGCCCTGTGGGCTGTCGCCAACAATGCGGCCTTGCGGTTCATCGACCTGCCGTCATCGGCTCGGGTTGTGGTTGATGATGGTGAGGATGCCGATGCCGGCGAAGCGGAATCCGGTGCCGACAACGAGACGGCTCAGCATGTGCGTGACCCGATCGGGACACTGGCGCAAGCCGCCGGCTATGAAGATGGCGAGAGCTGGTGGTCCGATATCATCGAGCAGAATCCGCAGCCGGGTCCCATCTTCGCCGCGATATCCGATGCCATGACGACGCTGCGCGACGGCGAGGGCCCGCTTGCCGAATTCGAGGCCAGGCGTGAGGCGCATATGCGGCTTGAAATCACTGCCGCGCGGAAGGAATTCGATGGGCCGATCGCTGTCGTTTGCGGCGCCTGGCATGTGCCTGCCTTGCAAGCGACGCGACCGCAGAAAGAGGACCAGGCCCTTCTCAAGGGGCTCGCCCGGCGCAAAAGCACGATGACCTGGGCGCCATGGACGGGGCCGCGCCTGGCGCTGGGCTTCGGCTATGGCGCGGGCGTCGTCGCGCCCGGCTGGTGCAAGCATCTGTGGCGTACGCGCGGCCGCCACGACGCGGCGACCCTGTGGCTCGCAATGATCGCGGCGGTGCTGAGAGGCAAGGGGCATATGGCCTCGACCGCCTCGCTGATCGAAGCCGAACGGCTGGCCCGCACGCTGGCCGTGATCCGCGAGCGGCCAAAGCCGGGGTTCGAGGAATTGCGCGATGCCGCGATCGCCGCCATGTTCAACGGCGAAGCGCTGCTTTGGGCGCTGGTCGAAGCCGAACTGCTGCTGGGCGCGGATGTCGGTGAAATTCCGCCCGACACGCCATTGGCGCCGCTGATCGAGGATCTGCAGCGCAACCAGAAGGCGGCGCGGCTGAAGCCCGAGGCGCTGGAGCGCGAACTCTCGGTCGATCTGCGCAGCGAAAGCGGGCTGTTTCGTTCGACGTTGCTGCACCGGCTGACCGTGCTTGGCGTGCATTGGGGCAAATTGACCGACAGCGGACGCAGCCGCGGCACCTTTCGCGAGCGTTGGGCGCTCTCGTGGGAGCCGGAATTTGCTGTCCGCCTGGTCGAGAACCTGATCTATGGGCCGACCATCGAGAAGGCCGCCAATGGCCGGCTGATCCAGATGATCGGTGCGGCGACCTCTCTCGATGCGCTGGCGGGACTGGTTCAGGGCGCCATCACGGCAAACCTGTCTGAGGCGTCGACCGCCGGTCTCGTGGCATTGGAGGAACGCGCGGCGCACAGCAGCGAATGCCTGGAGATCTTGGCATCGGTGCCGCCGCTCGCCGACATCATCCGCTACGGCGAGGCGCGCAAGACGGAAACGGCCCGCTTGTCCGGTCTGCTGGAACGGCTGATCATCGAAGGCGCGATTGCGCTTGCCTATGCCGCCCGCGACCTCGATGACCAGGCTTCGACGACGCTGGTTGGCGCGATGCGCAAGGCCGACGAAGCGATCAGGCTGGTCGAGCCTGGACAGGACGTGCTGGACGCCTGGCGCAACGGACTGGCTGCGGTGCTCGATGGATCGCGATCGACGGCGCTGGTGGCAGGCTGCGCCGCGCATCTGCTCTACGAAGCCGGCCATCTGTCCGCCGACGCCGCAGCCGGCCTGATCGCACGGCGCCTGTCGCCGGGAACGCCGGTCATGGAGGCCGCAGGGTTCTTCGAAGGCTTCTTCAGCACCGCCAGTCAACGGCTCATCTATGACGAGGCACTGCGCGGAGCGGTCGATGCCTGGCTCCAATCCCTCGACGAAGACGCCTTCATTGCGCATTTGCCGCTGCTGCGCCGGGTCTTTTCGCATCTGGACTCGATGGAGCGGCGGCGGTTGATCGAGGCCGTCCTCGGCCGCGCCGCGCGCCTGCCGGCCGGACTGACACCGACGCCGGATGGCGACGCCGCATGGCGCCGGCACCTGGAACGCCTTGGACCCTTGCTGACGGGCGGTGACGGCAATGGATGACGCGCCCGAAATGAACGAACCCGCCACCGATGACGGACGCGAGCGCCGCTGGCGCCTGGCGATTGGGGCCGATGACGAAGGCGCGTCGGCGCTTTCTGACACCGACAAGCGGCTTTCGGCGGCGCTCGATGCACTCTATGGCGATGGCGCCGGCGATGCGGCTGCCGATCCGCGCAAGCGGCGCGGCGGGCTCGGCCGCTCGGCGCCGCGGGTGGCGCAATGGATGGGCGATATCAGGTCGTTCTTTCCGGCGCAGGTCGTGCAGATCGTCCAGAAGGACGCCTTCGAGCGCCTCAACCTGAAGCAGATGCTGATGGAGCCGGAGTTCCTCAAGGCGATCGAGGCGGACGTCAACCTCGTTGCCGACCTGATTTCGCTGCGCTCGGTGATGCCGGCCAAGACCAAGGACATTGCCCGAACGATCATCGCCGATATCGTCGCCAAGCTGATGCAGCGGCTGGAGCAGAAGACGGCCGAGGCGATACGCGGCGCGGTCGACCGGTCGCAGCGCACCAACCGGCCACGCCAGCGCGACATCGACTGGCCGCGGACCATCTCGGCCAACCTTCGCCACTACCAGCCCGAGCACAAAACCATCGTGCCTGAGAAGCTGGTCGGCTTCATGCGCAAACAGCGTCGTCTGGTCGACCTGGACGAGGTCGTGCTGTGCGTCGACCAATCCGGCTCGATGGCAAGCTCGGTGATCTACGCCTCGATATTCGCCGCGGTGATGGCCTCGTTACCCGTGGTGCGGACCAAGCTTGTCTGCTTCGACACGGCCATCGTCGATCTCACCGAGGAACTCAGCGATCCTGTCGAAGTCCTGTTCGGCGTGCAGCTTGGCGGCGGCACCGACATCAACCAGGCCGTGGCCTATTGCGCGGATCGGATCGAACGGCCGACCAAGTCGCATATGGTGCTGATCACCGACCTTTATGAAGGCGGCAACGGTCAGGAATTGCTGCTGCGGCTGGCAGCACTGGTTCGGTCCGGCGTCAATGTCGTGGTGCTGCTGGCGCTGACCGACCAGGGCAGGCCCAGTTACGATCCCAAGATGGCCGGGTCGGTTGCAGCGCTCGGCATACCGGTCTTTGCCTGCACGCCTGATCTGTTTCCAGACCTGATGGCGGCGGCATTGCGCCGCGAGGATATCGGCGCATGGGCAGCCGGAGCCGACATCAAGCTGGTTCGCGCCGAGACCGAGACGCCGGAGTGAAACACAAGACAATAGAGACCAGAGCTGCCGGGATGTCCTTGGCAGCTCTGGGATAGCTTGATCGAGCTCAGCCGAACTTCGGGTCGAGGCTGCCCGACTTGTAGCGCTTGGCCATTTCGGCGACCGGAAGCGGCTTGATCTTCTGCGCATTGCCGGCGGTGCCGAACTGCTCGAAGCGCTCCTTGCACAGCTTCCTCATCGCCGCCATCGCCGGCGTCAGGTACTTGCGTGGATCGAACTCGCTCGGGTTCTCGGTCAGCACCTTGCGGATGGCGCCGGTCAGCGCCATGCGGTTGTCGGTGTCGATGTTGATCTTGCGCACGCCGTGCTTGATGCCGCGCTGGATCTCCTCGACCGGCACGCCCCAGGTCGGCTTCATCTGACCGCCATATTTGTTGATGATCTCCTGCAGATCCTCGGGCACCGAGGACGAGCCGTGCATGACCAGATGCATGTTGGGCAGCCTGCGGTGTATCTCTTCGATGACGTTCATGGCCAGCACAGCGCCGTCGGGCTTCCGCGAAAATTTGTAGGCGCCATGGCTGGTGCCCATGGCAACAGCTAGCGCATCGACGTGAGTGTCCTTAACGAATTCGACCGCCTGTTCCGGATCGGTCAGAAGCTGGTCGTGGCTGATCTCGCCTTCGACGCCGTGGCCGTCTTCCTGCTCACCGCCGCCCATCTCCAGCGAGCCGAGCACGCCAATCTCGCCTTCCACCGAAACGCCACCCCAATGCGCCATGTCGACGACGCGGCGGGTGATGCCGGAATTGTAGGCGTAGTCGGCCGGGGTCTTGCCGTCCTCCTTCAGCGATCCGTCCATCATCACGGAGGTGAAGCCGTATTGGATCGCGGTGACGCAAGTGGCTTCGTTGTTACCGTGGTCGAGATGCATGCAGACAGGGATGTCGGGGTGGATTTCAACCAGCGCGTCGATCAGCTTGGCCAGCACCACGTCATTGGCGTAGGCGCGAGCACCTCGGCTCGCCTGCAGGATGACCGGAGACTTGGTCTCCTCCGCGGCCTCCATGATGGCGAGGCCCTGTTCCATATTGTTCATGTTGAAAGCGGGCACGCCGTAGCCGTATTCGGCGGCGTGGTCGAGCAATTGTCTCAGTGTTATGCGAGCCACCCAATAGTCTCCCGTATCTGGTTTCAAGCGCAACGTCGCGGGCCGGTCGTTCGCCGGTCGGCCCGCTGATGCTTCTGGCCGGATTTCAGGCCAACCGCAACCTTCAGAGGTCTTGTCGATCGCAATTCTTGTTGCAGGACTGAAATCCGGCCGTTTTGGCGATCTCAGGCCGCGATCAGTTCCCGCGCCGCCAGGATCTGCACGCAGGCATTGGCCGCTTCCTTGCCCTTGACGGTGAAGTGCTCGAAGAAGAAGCGGTGATGCTCGGCGCTGTCATGGTAGTTGTGCGGGGTGAGCACCGCCGACAGCACCGGCACGCCGGTCGACAGCTGCACATTCATCATGCCGTCGATCACAGCGCTGGCGACGAACTCATGCCGGTAGATGCCGCCGTTGACGACGAACGCGGTGCCGAGGATCGCGGCATAGCGGCCGGTCCCGGCCAGGGTCTTGGCGTGCAGCGGGATCTCGTAGGCGCCGGGCACGTCGAAGACATCGACCGCGAAGCGCTCGCCGCCGATGTCAGCCAGTTCCGCTTCGAAGGCCTGCACGCACTGGTCGACGATGTCGGCATGCCAGCGCGCGCGAATGACGGCGATGCGGGTCGTTTCATAGTCTTTGTGGGAATGCTGATTCATGGGTCCATCCTTCCGTTTCGAACCAGAATCAGGACGCACGATACGAAATCCGGCCCGCCGAGACGGTCCGTGTTCCGTTCGTTCTCTTCCATCCGGACTCTAACCGTCGGCTCCGGAATCACACCGGATCTGCTGACCTCTCCGATTTTGCCGGAAAGCGCTCGCGGGCTTGGGTCGAAACCCTTACCGCCGGTGGGAACTTTCACCCCGCCCTGAGAACATTAACGCCGTTTGTATGAAAGGGTAGGGCGCCGCTGTCAATCGTGTGAAAGACGGATGGCCAATACAGTCTGTCAACTGGAGCAATTGCAGGAAAAGCGTGAAGCGGTTTTCCCGGGAAAAGCGCGTAGCGTTTTCCCTTGGGAATTGCGTCAAAAAAGGGAGAGAAAGAGCGGTTCGGCGTTTCCGTGAAACGATGAACCGCTCTATCGAGTGCGCCACGCCGCCGCAGCAGCGGCAACCAGCATGAGCAAGGCGGCAACCGTCGCGCAGGTGGCAAAGCCGAAGCTGGAATAGAGCGGCCCGAAGCCGGTGGTGCCGACAAACACCGCCAGATAGGTCACCGCGCTGTTCAAGCCCATGATCGTGCCGCGCCGCGACGGATCGAGCGCCGACAGGCGCATCACCAGGACGTTCAGTCCGAAATGGTTGGCAAGCCCCCAGACCGCCACCATGGCCAAGGTCAGTCCGAAACTGCCGCTCGTCGCGGCCATTGCGACATAGACGACGGCGACCAAAAGATAGGCAAATGGCATCACGCGACGCGCGCCCAGACGATCGATGACGCCGTCGAGGAGAGCAGCGGTGCCGAAGCCGATGCCATAGGCAAGTGCTGCCCAGCCGTTGGCACTCACCGGTCTCCCCAAACCGCTGTGAAGATGATCGCCGAGGTAGCCATAGACGCCGTAGAAGGCGGTCATGAAGGCGGCGCAGGCGATGAGAAGCGGTACGATACCGGGAATGCCGAGCGCCTCCAGCGGCGTCGGCGCCGGGCCGCCCTTCCTGACGTCGCTCAGCGACGACAGTGTAAGACCGGCCAAGGCAAGCGTTGCCAGCAGCGCGACCGCTGCGAAAACGGCGCGCCAATGCACAAGATCGGCAAGCACGGCCGACAGCGAAACGCCGGCGACCATGCTCAGCGTCCATCCGGTCAGCACGACGCCGATCGTGCCGCTCTCGCGGCCAGGCGGCGCGATGGCCGCGGAACTGGCATAGATGGCCGGCATGGCGATACCGGCAGCAATGCCGGCGAGCAATTGTGCCGCGACCAGCATCATCACCGTCGGTGCCGCCGCGCTGGCGACGAGCGCTATCGCGAGCAACAGCAATGCGCCTTGCAGCATCCGGCGGGCGCCGATCCGGTCGATGTAGCGTGCCAGGAACAGGGCGCTTGCGGAGGTCCCGAGGCCGAACACGGCAGCCGCGATCATGACCACCGGTACGCTGGTCGCAAACGACGCGGCCGCGGCCGGTGCGATCGGGCCCAGCACAAGCGAATTCGAGCCGATCACGGCGATGCATCCGGTCAACAGATAGGCAAGGGCCGGGATCGGCGCCCGAGCGTTCGCGGCCAATGGTGCGACTTGATCAGCGTTCGACATAAGACCATAATGACCGCATTAAATTCTGCGGCAACCGGAGATTTCAACATGGACGAAGAAACAGATGGCATTCCGCAGAACAGGTCTGCCGCCCGTGAGCTCGACGCAATTGACCGAAAAATATTAGGCGTCCTGGTCGATGACGCGACCGTCAGTTATGCCGAGCTCGGCGATCGCGTGGGGCTTTCACCGCCGGCGGCGCACGAGCGCGTCAAGCGGCTGCGGCGCAGCGGCGCCATCCGCAACACCGCGGCAATCATCGATCCCCACGCGGTGCGCAAGCCGCTGCTGGCTTTCGTCCACATCGACACCAAGGGCTGGGGAAAGACGCCGGAACTGATGGCGGTTTCACAGTATCCGGAAGTCGAGGAAATCCACACCGTCGCCGGTGACACCTGCATGCTGCTCAAGGTCCGCACCGAAGACACCAGAGCGCTCGAAGGCCTGCTGTCACGCCTCTACGAAACGCCGGGCGTCACCTCGACACGCAGCTACGTGGTGCTGTCGACCTATCTCGAGCGGCCGGTACAGCCGGGCGTGACCGCGACGTGGCCGACGCCCAAGCACATGAGCAAGCCGCTTTATTAGCGTTGCATTCGAAGTCCGGTCTTAGAGCAGTTCACCGGTTCACGGGACCGGCAACCTGCTCTAACTCATTGTTTTGACGCAGTTCCGGACGGAAAACCGTTTCACACTTTTCCTGGATTGCTCTAGCCGCGCTCGGGAAACATCGCCTTCAGACCCTCGCGCGATGCCTTGGCGACGCCGCGTTCGGTGATCAGGCCGGTCACCAGCCGCGCCGGCGTCACGTCGAAGGCCGGGTTCGCCGCGGGTGTCGTCTCGGGCGAGATGCGCACCTGGGCGATCTCGCCCGCAGCGGTCTTGCCCCAGACCAGCGAGACCTCGTCGGCCGAGCGCTGCTCGATCGGGATATCGGCCAGCCCGTCATGCACCGTCCAGTCGATGGTCGGCGACGGCAGCGCGACATAGAACGGCACATGATTGTCGGCGGCGGCAAGTGCCTTCAAATAGGTGCCGATCTTGTTGCAGACATCGCCGTCGGCGGTGGTGCGGTCCGTGCCGACGATGACCATGTCGATCGCGCCGCGTTGCATCAGGTGGCCGCCGGCATTGTCGACGATCAGCGTGTGCGGCACGCCATGGCCGGCCATCTCCCACGCGGTCAGTTGGGCGCCCTGGTTACGCGGCCGCGTCTCGTCGACATAGACGTGGACCGGAATGCCGGCCTCGGTTGCCAGGTAGATCGGCGCGGTGGCGGTGCCATAGTCGACGGTCGCCAGCCAGCCGGCATTGCAGTGGGTCAGGATGTTGACCGGTTCGCCCTTCGGCTTGCCCGCCGCGATCGCCTTGATGATGGTGAGGCCGTTCTCGCCGATGGCGCGGTTGAGGCCGACATCCTCGTCGGCGATTTCCCTGGCCCGCCGATAGGCGGCTTCGGCCCGTTGTTCGGGAGGCAATGGCTTGAGGAAGCGCCGCATTTCGTCGAGCGCCCAGCGCAGATTGATTGCCGTCGGCCGCGTCTGATGCAAGGTCTCCCAGACGGCGTCAAGTGCTGCATCCGACGGGTCGTCGGCCATCTGCATGGCGACGCCATAGGCCGCGGTGACGCCGATCAGCGGCGCGCCGCGCACCCACATGTCGCGGATCGCCGTGGCGATGCCGGTGACGCCACCGATCGTCTCGATGCGGAAATCATGCGGCAGCCAGCGCTGGTCGATGATCTCCACCGAACGCCCGTCCTTGCTCAGCCAGATGGTGCGATAGTGGCGGTCGCCGACGTTCAAATGCTGCTCTCCTGTTCGATCAGCGCGGCCAGGTGATTGACCTCGTCGATGCTGTGGATATGACGCCGGTTGACGGCGAGGTGGCGGCCGAATTTCAGCGCCTTCGCCTCACAACTGGCGCGCAAATCCTCGTCGGCAATGGTCTCGAAATCGGCATTGTGGGCGAGGCCGAGGATGCGCCGGTGGATCTCGATGCCGGCAAAGCCCAACAGGTCGGTCCAGATCTGGTGCAGCACATGGTCGAGCGCCTGTTCGGCGCCGAGCCTGTCGCCCTGATCCTCGAACAGGCTCTTCTGATAGAGCATGCCGGTGCGCTCGGTGCGCCACAGATGCGAGAACTCGGCGCGGAACACACCCCAAGTCTCGACGGTCACCCCGAGCAGGTAGGCGCGCATGGCGTCGCGCTTGCCGCTTTGCTCGTGTCCCCGTTGCGAGAAGAAGGACATCCAGAAATTGGCGAGCAGCATGCCGACATCGAACGCCATTGGGCCATAGAAGGCGAATTCCGGATCGATCATCCGCGTCTGGCTGTCGGTGACCATGATCGAGCCGGAATGCAGGTCGCCATGCAGCAGCGTTTCGGCATTGGCGGCGAAGCTATGCTTCAGCCGCTGCGCCTCGACTTTGAGGTCGCGGTCGGCGCGCAGTTCCGCGACGAGGCCGTCCAGTTGCGGGCTGGTGTGCCGGTTCATCCTGGCGTCGAAATAGGGGTCCGAGAACACCAGGTTCTCGGTGATGTCGCAGAGCTCGACATTGTCGGCGAACAGCGCCAGATCGGCCTTGCGGTCCTTGGCTGCCATATGCAGGTCGGAGCCGCGAAACAGGGTGCGGGCCATGAACAGGCCGATATCCCTCGCAATGTTCGGCAGTTGCCGGCCTTCGATCAGCGCCCGCCGCAGGATGATGTGCGGCGACAGATATTCCATGATGATCAGCGCCTGGCCTTCATCGAAATGGTAGATCGCCGGCACCGAGCCCGGCGCGCGCGCCTCTTGCCGGGTCAGCGCGTGGTATTCGAAGAACGAACGCTTCAGCGGCAGCGGCCAGCTGTCGCCGACCAAGCGGACA
Organism: Mesorhizobium sp. CNPSo 4670; assembly: GCF_057784235.1. Lineage (NCBI taxonomy): Bacteria > Pseudomonadati > Pseudomonadota > Alphaproteobacteria > Hyphomicrobiales > Phyllobacteriaceae > Mesorhizobium > Mesorhizobium sp. CNPSo 4670. The sequence continues at coordinate 320,350 of NZ_JBWJFQ010000001.1, forward strand.
TAGGGCAGGGCCTGCTTGACCACCGCTGCACCGCTGGCGCCTTCGACGATGAAGACGAGGTTGAGATTGCCGTCGCCGACCTCGCGGACCTTCCACGCGCTCGTGTCCTTGCCGATGCGCGCGCGCAACGCCTCGTTGTCGCCAAGACGGCTCGGGAGCGTCTCGACCGACAGTGCTTCGAACTGCAATTTTCCAGTCATCGTCATCCTCCCGCATATGCACTCCGAACATAACGGAGGCATGGCGGTCGGGCCAAGCTAGGAAGCGATCTGGCAATTGTCAATCGTGTTGACAATTGCCGATGTAGCCCATAGCGTCATGTCAGGGAGGAACGCATGGTCGGCAATGCCGTGTTCCGCGCAGAGGGGCTGAGGAAATCCTTTGGCCAGAACGAGGTGCTTGGCGGCGTCTCGCTGGAGCTGCATGCCGGCGAAGTGACGGTGCTCATGGGCGCCAATGGCGCCGGCAAATCCACCCTCGTCAAGATCATCAGCGGCGTCTATGAGCGCGGCGACGGCACGATGGGCCTCGCCGGACAGGCCTTCGCGCCGAACACGCCGGCGGAAGCGATCCGCGCCGGCGTCGTCACCGTGCACCAGAACATCAATGACGGTGTCGTCGCCGATCTCGATGTCGCCACCAATTTGACCCTCGACCGCTTGAGCGGCAGCGGCGCTTCGTTCCTGTTCAATCCAGCGCGCGTGCGTCGCCAGGCAAAGGCCGTCGCCGACCGCATGGGGCTGGCCATCGATCTCAAAGCGCGCGTCAGCGATCTTTCGCTGGCCGATCGCCAGATGGTGGCGATCGCCCGCGCTTTGGCGCATCAGCCGAAAGTGCTGATCCTCGACGAGCCGACCTCCTCGCTGTCCAGCGCCGAAGCCGATCGGCTGTTTGCGCTGATCGACAGGCTGCGTGAGCAGGGCGTCGCGATCCTCTACATCTCGCACCGCATGTCTGACATCAGGCGGCTTGCCGATCGGATCGTCTCGATGCGCGACGGCATCATCTCTGGGCTCTTCGACAAGAAACCGCTCGACTATGAGGGCGCGGTCAACGCCATGCTCGGGCGCAAGATCCACCTCGACCAGATCGTCGTCAGGCATTCGGCCAAGGCGATCCTGACGATCGAAGGTCTACGCATAGCGCAAGGCGCCAGGCCGATCTCGCTGTCGCTGGGCGACGGCGAGGTCGTTGCCATCACCGGCCTCGTCGGCGTCGGCAAGACGGCGCTGGCCGAGACGCTGTTTGGCGTGCGCAAGCCGCTCGCTGGCAGCATGGTGCTGAACGGCAAGCCCTACGCGCCTGAAACAACCGGCGCGGCGATCGCCGCCGGCGTGTTCCTCGTCGCCAAGGACCGCGGCGAGAACGGCATCGTCAGCGGCTTCAATATCCAGGAAAATATCAGCCTGCCGTTTCACAAGCGCATGTCGCGCCTCAGTGTTCTCAGGCGCCGCCTGGAACGCAGCACGGCGCGCCGGCAGATCGAGGAACTGGGCATCGTCTGCCGCTCCGAGAAGGACGAGATGTCGGAGCTTTCCGGCGGCAACCAGCAGAAGGTGATGGTCGCCCGCTGGATGGCGCAGGACGCCGGACTGTTCATTCTCGACGAGCCGTTCCAGGGCGTCGACATTTCGGCCCGGCGCGACATTGCCGCCAAGCTCAGGGCAAGCGCCAATGGCCGCGCCACACTGCTGTTCGTCACCGAGCTCGACGAGGCGCTGGAGACCGCCGATCGCATCCTGGTGATGTCCGAACAAACCATCGTCGGCGAGCATCGCAATGCCGATGTCGATCTCGATCGCCTGCTGGCCGAGGTCGCCGGCGGACCGCTGCACAGCGCCGCCTGAGCGTGGCGGCAAGGAATTGGAATGGAGAGACTATGGGTTCGAGTTGGGTAGAAATCGCAGCGGCGCGAGAGGGCGCTGAATGACGTTGCGAGACCATGCCATTCGCTACGGCTTCATCGTGCTCCTGTTCGGTTTGATTGCCTATTTCGCGATCGCCGCCGACGGTTTCGTTTCGCCGCAAAGTGCCGTCTTCATCTTCCAGTCGGTCGCCATCACCGGCGTGCTGGCGCTCGGCGTCACCGCCACGCTCGTCGTCGGCGGCTTTGACCTGTCGATCGGCTCCGTTGCCACATCAGCCATGATGGCGGCTGCCTATGTCATGGTGGTGCTGGAGCAGAACGCTCTCGTCGCGGTCGTCGTCTGCCTGCTCATCGGCGCCATTGTCGGCCTCATCAATGGCTGGCTGATCGTTTACATGCGCGTGCCCGATCTCCTGGCGACGCTCGGTATGATGTTCCTGCTGGTCGGCCTGCAACGCATCCCGACCGAGGGCCGCTCGATCGCCACCGGCATGACCATGCCGGACGGTTCGGTCGCCAATGGCAAGTTCAGCGACGCCTTCCTGGCGCTCGGTCGCCACCGCTTCGATTTCTTCATCCCGAACCTCATTCCGGTGTCGGTCGTCGTGCTGCTCGTGCTCGCTTTGCTGATCTGGTTCTTCCTCGAATACACGCGATTCGGGCGCATGATGTATGCGGTCGGCAGCAACGAACGCGCCGCCGAACTCGCAGGCGCGCCTGTCAAGGCATACAAGATCTGGGCCTACGTTATTTCAGGAGTTTTTGCCTCGATCGGCGGCATTTTGCTCGCTGCCCGACTTGGACGCGGCGACATCGCCTCGGGTAATAATCTGCTGCTCGACGCTGTCGCCGCGGCGCTCATCGGATACGCGGTGCTCGGCGCCGCCAAGCCGAACGCCTTCGGCACTGCCGTCGGCGCGCTGTTCGTCGGCATCCTGCTGCAAGGCCTGACGATGATGAACGCGCCTTACTACACGCAGGATTTCGTCAAGGGCGTGGTTCTGGTCGTCGCCCTTGTCTTCACCTTTGCCCTTTCGGGCAGGGGCAGGAGATAGCTTTCGACCGGATAGGATTTTGGGTTCAACAAGAGTGGAGGAAACAAGGTGAACATTACGAGAAGACTTCTGGGGAAGGTGGCACTCGGGCTGGCCGGGGCAACCATGCTGATGCAGTTCCCGGCACTGGCCGCGGACAAGCCGGCGCCTTTCGACAAGCCCGGCGTCAAGGTCGCGCTGGTGCGCTATCTCTCGACCGGCGACTTCTTCCAGGCCTATCTCAGCGGCGTCGAGGCGCAGTCGAAGGCGCTCGGCATCGACCTGCGCGTCCTCGACAGCCGCCAGGACGCCGCCCTTCAATCCGATATGGTCGACCAGGCCATAGCGCTCGGCGTGCAAGGCATCATCATCCAGCACGGCCTGACGGAGTCGATGAAGGACGCCGCCCAGCGCGCCGTCGACGCCGGCATCAAGGTGGTGGCCTTCGACGTCAATGTCGAAAACCCCAAGATCCCGCAGGTCGAACAGTCCGACCGCGACTTGGCCCGCCTCGCTCTCGAGCAGGCGGTCAAGGACAATGGCGAGAGCTGGAAGGCCGGCTATGTCTATGTCGCCGGCATCGCGCCGCTCGACCGCCGCAACGAGACCTGGGTCGACGTCAAGCAGAAGCATGCCGGCATCAGCGAGGTCGCGATGTTCGGCACGCTCGACAACCCGATCGCCAACTCCGTCGCCAACCAGGCGCGTTCGGTGCTGTCGGCCCACCCCGACATCAAGGTGATGTTCGCCCCCTATGACGAATTCGCCAAGGGTGTGAAGATCGCCGTCGACGAGGCGGGCTTGAACAAGGGCATCAAGATCTACTCGGCCGACATCTCGACGTCCGATATCGCCGCGATGCGTGAGCCCGACAGCGCCTGGGCGGCGACCGCCGCGACCAATCCGGCCGTCGTCGGCCAGGTCTCGGTGCGTGCGCTGGCACAGCTGCTGGCCGGTGAAGACCCCGGCCACAACGTCGTCGTGCCGCCGACGCTGATCACCCAGAAAGACCTCGTCGACAAGGACATCAAGAACATGGAAGACCTGTCGGCCAAGTTGCCGCAGTTCGCCCATGCCGATGTCGCGATGCCGGCCTGGATGCCGAACCCGAACGCCAAGTAGCTTTCGCAAACTTGGAACCGATAGCCGCCTGCAGCAGCTTGTTGCAGGCGGCTTTTTTGTCGAAGGTCCTTGCACGACCGGCTTGCCGAAAACGCCAGTTTTGCGATGCTGGAAAAATCAGCCGCGAAAGTGTCGGTTCAGGATGGAAGCGCAGGCGGTAATCGAGGAAAACCTGTCCGGCTCTGTTGCCGGAAGATTGTTTCGATGCGTGCAGGCCAACACGGGCGTCGTGGTGTTGGGTGGATCGAGTGGCCGTGTGGACGTTGGGCGCGCGAGGCTCTTTGCAAACGAGGGTTCGTCAGTCTTGGCGCTGCAGTGGTTTGGCGGTGAGGGGCAGGTGCCCGGAATCTGCGAGGTTCCCCTCGAAACGTTCTTTGCCGCAACCGACTGTCTCCTCGAAACAGGATGCCGTCGCATCGTCTATGTCGGTACATCCAAGGGTGCGGAGGCCGCGCTGCTTGCGGCGGTCCATGACCGGCGGATCAACGCTGTGGTCGCAATCAGCCCATCATCCGTGGTTTGGGGAAATATCGGTGCGGGCCGAGACGGTGTCAGCTGGCCTGAACGATCCTCATGGTCGCTCAACGGTATTCCCCTGCCGTTTGTGCCGACAGATCCGGGCTGGACACCAGAGCATGTGGACGGCTTGGTCACTTACAGGGGGCTTTTCGAACGCAGCTTGAAAACCTTTAAGCGGGAGGCAAATGCGGCAACCATCCCCGTTGAGACGGCATCGGCCGAGATTTTGCTTGTCGCGGGTGGCGGCGATGCGCTGTGGCCCTCCCTGTCGTTCGCGACGGATATTGTTCGGCGGTGTAGCGAAGCCGGCAAGGTGACGCATCTCATTTCGTCGCCGGATGCGGGTCACCGCATCCTCTTGCCGGGCGAAAATACACCACGCTCCGCAATGCATGCACACGGCGGCAACGACGAGGCCGATTCAAGGCTGGGCAGAAAGGCTTGGGAAGGCATCCGCGAGCTGCTGTAGTAGCAGTTCACGAATGTCTGCGTGCCTGTTTCGGTCGGTTCCGCCTACCGCAACGCCGCCGCGATGTTGCCGCCGTCGACGGTCGTCACGTCGGCGGTGGTCCGGTCGGCCAGCGCGTGGTGCAGGAAGGCCTGCGCCACGTCCTGCGCCGTCACTTCCTGGCCGAGCAGATTGCCGGACATGTAGTCCTTCTCCGACACGCCGCGCGCGCCCGAACGGCTGGCAATCATGGCGTCGGTCAAAAGGCCGGAGCGGATGCGGTCGGCGTTGACGGCGTTCGAGCGGATGCCCTGCGCGCCATAGTCGAGCGCGTATTGCCTGGACAGGAACAGCGTCGCCGCTTTCGGCACGCCATAGGCACCGAATTTCGGACCCGGATTGACCGCCTGCTTGGAGGTGTTGAACAGAAGCACGCCGCCGGTGCCCTGTTCGAGCATGATGCGCACGGCATTCTGCGCCACCGACTGGTGAGCGAAGAAATTGAGCTCGAAACTCCTGCGCAAAAGCGCGTCGTCGAGCTCGCCGATCCGGCCTTCCCACGCGGCACCCGCATTGGAGACCAGGATGTCGACACCGCCGAACACGGCAACCGCCCTGTCGAAGGCGGCACGCACTTGGCGCGGGTCGGTGATGTCGGCGGCAACAGAGATCGAATTGTTGCCGGCCTTCTTCGCCGCCTCGGCGGCCTTTTCGGCGTCGAGATCGACAACGACGGCATGGGCGCCATTGTCAGCGAACAGCTTGGCTGTCGCCGCACCGATCGCACCTGCGCCGCCGGTGATCAGGACAACCTGGCCGGTCAGCGGCTTCGGCTTGTTGGAAGCGAGCTTGGCCTGTTCCAGCGACCAGTATTCGAGCGGGAACAGGTCGGCCTTGGAGAGCGGATGAAACCGGCCAACCGCCTCGGCGCCGCGCACCGCCTCGATCCACATCTCGCCGACATCCGAGGCGATCTTCGCGTCCTTCAGCGTGCGGCCGTGGCCGAACATGCCGAGGCCCGGCACCAGCGTCAGCCGCGGCATCTGGTCGAGCATGGTGCGCTTGACGTCGTCGAGCGCATCATTGGTTTCGAAATAGGCACGGTAGTCCCTGGCGAAGGCCTCGACGTGATCCCCGATCACGGCCTTGTAGTCGCCGACCTTGTCAGCATCGGGCGCCGGCAGCGCCATCGGTCCGGTCTTGATGCGGATCGACAGATCGGGCGTCGACACGCCGCGCCCGGCATAGTCGGCGATCTCAGCCGAATTGATGAAATCGACGATCACCTCCGAGGTGCGGAAGTCGCTGATCATGCGGTCGAAGCGGCCTTCGCCGCGTGCCACCGCGACAGCGCCGCGCAGCGTTGGCGCAATAGCCGCCGGTGTCGCGAGCTTTGCCGGCAATGCTGCCTTTGCGGGCTGCGGCTTGGTACTCCGAGCGACGTAGTCCTCGGCGACGTTCACATAGTGGATCATCCGATCGTAGGCCTGCCTGGCGTCGTCGCCGAAGGTGAAGATGCCGTGCTTGTCGAGGATCAGGCCCTCGACCGTCGGATCGGCGTCGAAAATGTCGGCCGCCGCCTTGGCGAGGTCGAAGCCGGGCATGATGTAGGGCACATAACCCATATTCGCGCCGAACACCGTCTCCACCAGCCGTTTGCTGTCCTCCTGGTCGACGATCGCCAGGATGGCGGTCGAATGCGTGTGGTCGACGAATTTGTGCGGCAGGAAGGCATGCAGCAGCGTCTCCACCGAAGGGTTGGGCGAGGACGGGTCGATGAGGTTGGCGCGTTGCAGGGCAACCATGTCCTCGTCGGCCAATCTGTTCAGTGTGCGGGCTTTGAGCAGCGGCTTCAGCTTGACCGCCGGCAGGCCCTGCGGCTCGATGACACCCATGTCCCAGCCGCTGCCCTTGACGCACAGCACGTCCCACTGGTCGCCGACGAGATCGGTGGCCGTCGTCTTGCAGGACGTGTTGCCGCCGCCATGCAGGACCAGCCGCGGCTCGCCGCCCAGCAGCCGCGTCGTGTAGACGCGCAGCGCCAGGTCGCGGCCGACACCCTTTTTTGCATAGTCGGCAACGAGTTTTTCGGCTGCGTCGTCATTCCACAGGTTCTTCATGTTCGCTTCGTCCGGTTGTTGTCTTTGATGGTGAAACAGGAATGCCGCGACGCCTTGATGACAATGCGCCGGCAACGGAAGTTTGTGTTTCCTAGGAGGCCTTTTCTGTCGCCGCTCCAGCATGATCCAGCAGCCTCTGCGCCATGCGTGCGCCAACCACCAGATGCGTGCAAAGTCCGCCGGCGATCGCCGCGAGCAGGGGGGCGAACTTGCTGTCCTCCTGCACGACCATCAGGCGCCTGGCGATGGCGCGCAGTGAGGCAAGCTCGGCCGAGATCACCCGGCGGTTGTAGCTGCAGTCGAGCACCTTGCCGTCGGCGTCGATGATCTGCCCGGCAATGACGCCGGCGGCACCTCGGCTGCGCAGATCCGCCATTTCGCCTGATGTCAGCGCGCCGCATTTGACCAGATGGCTGTCGGCGTCGACAGCGCCGACCGAGTACAGCGCCAGATCGCATTCACCGACGCCCGACAATTGCTCGCGGATCACTGGTTCGGCACGCAACGCCCGCGCCAGATCTTCCGTCGACAGCACCAGCGGCGCGTAGAAGTTGAGCCCCTTGGCGTTGAGCCGCCGCGCGATTTCCATCGTGCATTGGTCGGGCCGGTAGGAATAGGGCGCGCCGAGATTGCCGCAAAGCTGCACCACGGTGACGTCCTGCAGGTCGGCATAGGACATGATGTCGGCGATCATGTAGACGGTGCGGCCCCAGGCGACGCCGATGCGGTCGCCCTTCTTGACCAGTTCGAGAAAAACGCTCGCCGCCAGCACGGCGATTTCCGTCGACGGGTCGGCGATATGGTCGTTTTCCGGCGCGATCCAGACGGCGTCGAGGCTCAGCGCATCCTCGAGCTTGCGCGCCAGCACATCGTCGGTGAAAAGCTGGGTCGAGGTCGAGATGTTGACGATGCCGGTCTCGCGCGCCTTGCGCAGATACATGGCGACCGAGGCACGGGAAATGTTAAGCTGGCTCGCCACCTGGTCCTGCCGCAGGCCATGGGCGTAATAGAGCCAGGCGGCCTTGTGGATGAGCTGTTCTGCCGGTCGGATCGCCATGCCGTCTCCTCAGCTGACATTATTCACGGCCTTCGACAAAAGTCAAACTTGCTGAATGTATCTGGCATGCGGATCGTAGCGGCTTTGGACGGGGGATGACGCCGGCGCGAGCCTGTGGTTAGAAGTCTTCGATGGAATGGGAGGACGGGATGGGCAATCCTTACGAGCAGGATCTCGACAAGAACGCGGCCAACCACCAGCCGCTGACGCCGCTCACCTACCTCGAGCGCGCGGCAAAGACCTATCCCGACCATGTCGCCATCATCCATGGCCGCCAGCGCATCGACTATCGCACCTTCTGGCGGCGGTCGCGGAAGCTTGCCTCGGCCCTTCAGAAGCGCGGCATCGGCAAGGGCAATACGGTCACCGTCATGCTGTCCAACACGCCGCCGATGCTGGAAGCGCATTTCGGCGTGCCGATGACCAAAGCGGTGCTGCACTCGCTCAACACCCGCCTCGATGCCGCCGTCATCGCCTTCCAGCTCGACCATGCTGAGACCAGGATACTGATCGTCGACCGCGAGTTCTCCAGCGTCGTCAAGCAGGCCCTGGAACTGGCCAAGGTCAAGCCCCTGGTCATCGACTACGATGATCCCGACTACGCCGCCGACGCGCCCTATCCGAAGGGCGAGCGCATAGGCACATCAGACTATGAGGATTTCATCGCAAGCGGCGACGAGGACTTCGCCTGGTCGATGCCCGACGATGAGTGGGACGCCATCTCGCTCAACTACACCTCCGGCACCACAGGCAATCCGAAGGGTGTCGTCTACCACCATCGGGGTGCTGCCCTCATGGCCTACACCAACACCATCCATGCCGGCATGGCCAAGCACGCCGTCTATCTGTGGACGCTGCCGATGTTCCACTGCAATGGCTGGTGCTTTCCATGGACGCTCGCCGTCCAGGCCAGCACTCATGTCTGCCTGCGCTGGGTGCGGCCGAAGCCGATCTACGATGCGATCGCCGACCACGGCGTCACCCATCTGTGCGGCGCACCGGTCGTCATGTCGGTGCTGATCAATGCGAAGGACGAGGACAAGCGCGAATTCGCGCAGACCGTCACCTTCAACACCGCGGCTGCTCCGCCACCAGAAGCCGTGTTGTCGGGCATGGCCGATGCCGGCTTTGCCGTCACCCATCTCTACGGATTGACCGAGACCTATGGCCCGGCGGTCGTCAATGAATGGCATGGCGCCTGGGACAATCTTGAAAAGGGCGAGCGCAGTGTCAAAAAGGCGCGGCAGGGCGTGCGCTATGCAGCACTCGAAGGCCTGACCATCATGGATCCCGAGACAATGCAGGCGACGCCGGCGGATGGCGAGACCATCGGCGAGGTCATGTTCCGCGGCAACATTGTCATGAAGGGCTATCTGAAGAACCGCAAGGCGAGCGAAGAGGCCTTTGCCGGTGGCTGGTTCCACTCCGGCGATCTCGGCGTCATGCATCCCGACGGCTATATCCAGCTCAAGGACCGCTCCAAGGACATCATCATCTCGGGCGGCGAGAACATCTCCTCGATCGAGGTTGAGGATGCGCTCTACAAGCACCCCTCGGTTGCCTCTTGCGGCGTCGTCGCCAGGGCCGATGACAAATGGGGCGAGGTGCCGGTCGCCTATGTCGAGTTGAAGCCCGGCAAGGCGGCGACCGAGGCCGAGATCATCGAGCACTGCCGGGCACTGCTTGCGCGTTTCAAGGTGCCGAAGGCGGTGATCTTCGCCGAAATCCCGAAGACCTCGACCGGCAAGATCCAGAAGTTCCGGCTGCGCGAGATGGCCAAGGTCGCCTGACGTCTCCGGCAGCCTCTCGCGAAAATATTTTCAGCGGCCGCATCCTCGGGCCGCCTGGTGACGTCTATTGGATGTCACCAGCTGTCACCAATCGTACGCGTACATCGATTTCGCGTTGACAGCTCGGCCATTTCGATTTACGACTGACGAAAATTGAAATTCGTCAGTCATAAACAACGAGAGCCATGTCCGAAGCCGCCAACATAGTCGCCGACGTCGCCCGACAGGAGGTCGCCCGGCAGGAAAATGTGACGCGCATTCTCGACTGCGCCGAGCGCCTGTTCCGGCACTACGGCTACGGCAAGACCAATGTCGCCGACATCGCCCGTGAACTCGGCATGTCGCCGGCCAATATCTACCGTTTCTTCGCCACCAAGGTCGAAATCCACCAGGCCGTCTGCGGCCGGATGCTCGGTGCCAGCTACAAGATGGCCTATGAGATTTGCCACCTGCCGATCAGCGCCGAGGAGCGGCTTCGGCGCTACGTGCATGCGCAGTACAAGATGACGATGGAAGTCATGCTCGACGAGCAGAAGGTCCATGAAATGGTGATCGTCGCGCTCGAACGGGATTGGGGCGTCATCGACAAGCACGTCGACAGCATCCACGATCTGTTCGCGGAAGTCATCCGCGATGGCATCGAGGCTGGTGAGTTCAGGGAACAGGATCCGGTGATCGCGTCGCGCTGCTTCGGCGCCGCCACCGTCATCCTGTGCCATCCGCAGATGGTGGCGCAGTGCCTTGCCAAGACCAACCGGGCAATGCCGGACGACCTCATCGATTATGCAATCAAGGCTTTGAAGAAATAGCGCCGCACGCTGGTGCCGGTGTCGACCATTCATCTCCCAGTCGGAGTAGCAAGATGTCTTTGTCCCGTTCCATCCTTCGCAAGCTGCCGGTCGCCGGCCTGATCGTCGCGGCGCTCGGGCTTGCCGGCTGCTCGCAGGAGAAAGCCGAGGTCAAGGACATCATCCGCCCGGTCAAGGTCGTCGAGATCGCCCAGGCGCATGACACCCGCACGCTCTCCTATTCCGGTTCGGTCCGGGCCCGCACCGAGAGCGCCCTTGCATTCCGGGTCAACGGCAAGATCACGGAGCGCCTTGTCGACATTGGTCAGCATGTGGCCTCGGGCGATGTGCTGGCCCGCATCGATCCCATCGACTACGACCTTTCGGTCAAAAGCGCTCAGGCAGCGCTTGATGCTGCCGAGCGGCAGGTCGAGACGGTCGAGCTTGCCCGCAAGCGCGCAGAGCAGCTTTTTGCCAAGAATTTTGCACCGAAATCGCAGCTCGAACAGGCGACGCTGAGTTATGACCAGGCGGTCGCCACCCGCGATTCCGCTCGCTCGTCGCTCGACCAGGCCAAGAACCAGGCCGGCTACACCGACCTCAAGGCCGACAGGGACGGCATCGTCACCGCCGTCAGCGCCGATGTCGGCCAGGTGGTTGGCTCCGGCACGCCGGTTGTCACCGTCGCGGTCGACGGCGAAAAGGAAGTGCTGATCGCGGTTCCGGAAGTGGAAATCGCCGAGTTCAAGCCGGGCAAGATCGTCAAGGCGGGCTTCTGGTCCGACGATGCACTCACGCTCGAGGGCAAGGTCCGCGAAGTCGCCGGCAGCGCCGATCCGCAGTCGCGCACCTTTGCCGTCCGTGTCAGCCTGCCCAACGATCCGCGCGTGCTGCTCGGCATGACCGCCAGCATCGAAGCATCGGCGGCCAATGAACGGCAGCTCGTTTCGATCCCGCTGAGCGCGCTGGCCAAGCAAGACAGCCAGTCCATCGTCTGGACCGTCGATCGCGGCGCCGACACCGTCCACGCCCGCCCGGTCAAGGTCGCCGAGTTCGCCGCCGATGGCGTGCGGGTCGCCGACGGATTGAAGCCTGGCGACGTCGTGGTCGCTGCCGGCACGCAGTTCATGACCGAGAACCTGAAAGTGAAACTCACCGGCGATACCGTGCAATCCGCATCTGCGGGAGACAGCGACACCAGGCGGGTGCGCTGACGACAGACACCGGCTGCGCGTTCCCGCAGCCGCTGGTTTCCGGGCGGCAAACGCTCGAACCGAGGCGCTCGATTGATGTGACCCCCCGCGCATCAATTTTCGCGTCCCCAACCGCGATGAGTGTTTCTCCGCTCGGAGAGCCTTGCCGCCCGGAAGCCGCTACCGAACCTCGATCTTGTTGCGCTAATTAGATGGACCTGCATCGATGACCAATTCCACGGACGAGAAGCGGCCCTTCAACCTGTCGCGCTGGGCAATCGGCCATCCCTCCATTGCCCGGTTCCTGTTCGGCCTGATCATCATTGCCGGCGCGCTCGGCCTGATGCGTATGGGCCAGAAGGAAGATCCCGATTTCACCTTCCGGGTGATGGTCGTCCAGGCGATCTGGCCCGGCTCCTCGATCCAGGAGATGGAAGACCAGGTCGTCAACAAGATCGAACGCAAGCTGCAGGAAACGCCGCACCTCGATTTCGTGCGCTCGTTCACCCGCGCCGGCAGCGCCATCATCACGGTCCAGATCAAGGGCGACACCAACGCCGCCGAGGTGGCGGACGCCTTCTATCAGGTGCGCAAGAAGGTCGGCGATATATCAGGCGACCTGCCGCAAGGCCTGCTCGGCCCCTATTTCAACGATGAATTCGGTGACACCTTCATCACGCTGCATTCGATCAGCGGCGACGGCTTCAGCTATCCCGAGCTGAAGAAGTTCGCCATCCAGGCGCGCGACATGCTTTTGACCGCGCCTGGCGTCGAGAAGGCCGTCATCATCGGCGACCAGCCGGAAAAGCTCTACATCGACGTCTCGTCCAAGGCGCTCGCCGAACGCGGCCTGACTCTGACCGATCTGCAGAACGCGATCAAGGGACAGAACAATGTCGACCCTGCCGGCTCCGTCGACACCGGCACCAACTCGGTGCGCATTTCGGTCGAGGGCGACGTCAGCAAGGTCGAGGATATCCGTAACCTGCGCCTGCGCGCCGGCGGCCAGGTCACCCGGCTCGGCGACATCGCCACGGTGACGTCGGGGCTGGAAGATCCGTTCCAGCGCAAATACCGCTTCAACGGTCATGACAGCGTGCAGCTTGGCGTCGTCATGGCCAAGGGCTTCAAGGTCACCGATGTCGGCAAGGAGGTCGAGGCGACCTACAAGCGCTTCGAAGAGGCGCTGCCCTATGGCGTTTCGGTCGACCAGATTTCCGACCAGCCGGGCGTCGTCACCGATGCGGTCGCCGAATTCATGCATGCGCTCGGCGAAGCGCTGCTGATCGTGCTCGTCGTCTCGTTCCTGTCGATCGGCTGGCGTTCCGGCCTGGTCATCGCCATCGCCATTCCGCTGGTCCTGGCCGCCACTTTCGCCATAATGTACGAGCTCGGCATCGACCTGCAGCGCATCTCGCTCGGCGCGCTGATCATTGCGCTCGGCCTGCTCGTCGACGACGCCATGATCGTCGTCGAGATGATGGAGCGCAAGCTGGAAGAGGGGCTGGTCAAGATCGAGGCGGCAAGCTTCGCCTATTCCTCGACCGCCTTCCCGATGCTGACCGGCACGCTGATCACCACCGCCGGCTTCATCCCGGTCGGTTTCGCCGCCTCGACGGCCGGCGAATATGTGCGCACGCTGTTTTATGTCGTCGGCATCGCGTTGATCGTCTCGTGGTTCGTCGCGGTCTATTTCACGCCGTGGCTCGGCCACATGATCCTCAAGCAGCGCAAGCATGCCGGCAGCCACCACGATGTCTTCGATACCCGCTTCTACCGCCGGCTGCGCTCGACCGTCGGCTGGGCCGTGCGCCACCGCATCATCGTGCTTGCCATGACCCTGGTGACCTTCGGCACCAGCCTGTGGGCGTTCCAGTTCATCCCGCAGAACTTCTTCCCGCAATCGTCGCGGCCGGAAATCCTCGTCGATCTCTGGCTGCCGGAGGGCACCAGCATCAAGGAAGTCGAGGTGCAGGCCAAGGCGCTTGAAGCCAAGATGATGGACGACAAGGACAAGCGTTTCATCGCAACCTACATCGGCGAAGGCGCGCCGCGCTTCTTCCTGCCGCTCGACCAGCAACTGAGCAATCCGAACTTCGCCCAGCTTCTGGTGATGGCCAATGACGAGCCGGCCCGTGAAAGGCTGATCGTCAAGCTGCGCACCGTCCTGGCCGAGGACTTCCCGTCGGTCCGCGCCAAGGTCGACCGCCTGTTCCTCGGCCCGCCGACCGGCTGGCCAGTGCAGATGCGTGTCATGGGTCCGGATCGCCAGGAGGTGCGCCGCATCGCCGACCAGGTGAAGGCGAAGTTCCGTGAGGATCCGCTGCTTGGCGCCGTCCATGACGATTGGCTCGAACCGGTGCCGGCGATGAAGCTGGTCATCGACCAGGATCGCGCCCGTGCGCTAGGCGTCACCTCGCAGCGCATCCGCCAGATGCTGCAGGCGACCATGTCCGGTGTGGCGCTCGACGACTTCCGCGACGGCGAGGAGACGGTGTCCATCGTCGCCCGCGAGCCGGATGCCAGCCGCAGCCTGCTGTCTTCGGTCGACTCCGTCTATATCCCGACCGATTTCGGCGGCTTCGTGCCACTGTCGCAGGTCGCCAAGGTGGTTCCGGTGCTGGAGCAAGGCATCGAATGGCGGCGTGACCGCTTGCCGACGATCAGCGTGCGGGCAACGCTGCCCGACGGCGTGCAGTCCAACGACGTCGTCACCAAGTTGTACAAGGACATGCAGGGTCTGCGCGATGGGCTGGCACCTGGCTACAAGATCGAGATCCAGGGCGGTGCCGAGGATTCGGCCGAAAGCCAGGCTTCGATCGCCGCCAAGGCGCCGATCATGCTGGCCATCATCGTCGTGCTCCTGATGATCCAACTGCAGAATTTCGGCAAGGCGATGCTGGTCCTGGCGACCGGCCCGCTCGGCATCATCGGTGCTGCCGCGGCCCTTTTGATCAGCGGCGCGCCGTTCGGCTTCGTCGCCATCCTCGGCGTCATCGCGCTGCTCGGCATCATCATGCGCAACTCGATCATCCTGGTCGACCAGATCGACCAGGACATAGCGGCTGGCATGGAGCGATCCGAAGCGATCATCGGCTCGGCCGTGCGCCGTTTCCGGCCGATCACGCTGACCGCCTTGACGGCGGTGCTGGCGCTGATCCCGATCTCGCGCGCCGTGTTCTGGGGGCCGCTCGCCTATGCCATGATGGGCGGCATCCTGGTTGCCACCGTGCTGACCATCCTGGTGCTGCCGGCGGGCTACGCCCTGTTCTTTGGCCGCGAGCCCAAGAAGCACGAGGCCGCGGAGCAGGCGGACGACCTGGAACTGAGCCAAAAAGCCGAAAAGCCGCAACTGGCGCTGGCTGCCGAATAGATCGATTACGCCAGCCGGAAAGGATCGCGCGCGCCGAAGCGCGCCCGATCCTTTTCATTTACGAGGTCAGATGACGAAATACCAGTTGGCGAGCAGCATCACCACCACGCCGGCGACCAACGTCAGGTAGGGCAGCATGCCCGCCTTCTTGACCGCCAGATCGGACGAACTCATGCCGAGGTCGGCCAGCATATGGTCGGGGAACTTGCCGCCGTCCTGGATGTAGTGGCGGAAGCAGAACACCGGGATGATCAAGGCAGCGGTGATCAGTCCGGCCCACAGCGCCATCGGGTTCCACACCTTGGCGCCGGCGCCCATGAAGATCGCGTTGACGTAGGCGAAGATGGCGCCGACCCCGAGCAGCCAGCTCGGTGCCTTCCACGGCCGCGCGATATGGCCGTTGTCGATGCGATGGATCCAGCCGGCGTTGAGGTTGAGGAAGTTGAAGATGATGTAGCCGCAGTTCGACACGGCGAGGATGAAGAAGAAGCTCGTCGCGTCGGCAGAGGCGATGGCCAGCACGATCAGGTTGAAGACGAGGTCGGTCCACATGGCGCGGGTCGGCGCGCCATGCTCGTTGACATGGCTGAGATAGCGCGGCAGCCAGCCGTCGACGGAACCCTGGTAGAGCGTGCGCGAAGAGCCTGCCATCGCCGTCATAATGCACAGCACCAGTGCCAGGATCATCAGCATCACCAGCAGGCTGTGGATCAGCGCTCCTCCGCCGACCATGCCGGCCAGCGCATCGGCGACACCGGAACCGTCGACGATCGGGGTGGCCAGCATACCGTTCAAGCCGAGAACGCCCTGGAAGGTGAACGGCACCAGGATGAACAGCAGCATGCAGAGCAGGCCGGAATAGAAGATGGCCTTGAACGTGTCGGTGCCGGGGTTCTTGAATTCGGACGTGTAGCAGACGGCGGTCTCGAAACCGTAGGTCGACCAGGCGGCGATGAACATGCCGCCAAGCACGAGCGTCCAGCCGGCGATGTTCCAGGCGCCGGGCTCCGGCGCGTAGGCGGCGGCCAGCGGCACCAGCGGCGAAAAATTCGCCCAGTTGATCTGGCCGGTGAAAATCGGCACGACGCCGACGATCAGCATCGGGATGATGACCAGCAGGCCGATATATTTCTGCACATTGGCGGTGCCCAGAATGCCGCGATGCTGGATCGAGAAGATGATCAGCATCAGCACCGCGCCGATGAAGAAGGTGGCATTGAAGGTGAAGGAGACCGGGCCGAGCGTGTGGCTGTACAGTGTCCAGTTGCGGATCGCAGGCGTCGCGGCAGCGGTCACCGCCGTGATTGCGTCGGCGGCACTGGTGCCGGCATGGGCCGCGATATAGGCGACGACATCGGGCGAGGTTTCGGTGAACAGCGGCACCGGCGCCAGCGCGTTGAGAATATAGGCGGCGGCGATCGAGCAGCCGAGCGACAGCACCGGCGACCAGGCGAACCAGTTGCACCACACCGACAGCGGCGCGATGAACTTGGAATAGCGCAGCCAGGCAGTGGCGCCATAGATCGAGGCGCCGCCCGATTTGTTCGGAAACAGGCCGGCGATCTCGGCATAGGTGAAGGATTGCAGGAAGCCCATGATCATGGAGGCGATCCAGATCGCGAAGGCCAGCGTGCCGGTCGTGCCGGCAATGCCGCCGATCGAAAACAGGACGAGGGCAGGGACGCCGCTGGCCACCCAGAAGGCGCCGCGCCAGTCGATATTCCGGTGCAGCTTGCTCTCGGCAAGCGGCTCCAGCGTAGTGCTTATCGTGCTCATGTGTTTGGGTTCCCCTATTTGATGTTCCCCGTCCGTGACGGCCGCGACTTCGCGAGGCTTCGTCATCGACGCATGCGTTGGGCGGCTGCCGGTGTTTCCACTCAGTCGCATTTTTTTCTTAGCAGTGAAGATTGATCCGGTGCGCTTTCACGTCAAGCGTTTTGTGAAACCATGCACATCACGCTTGCGAAACATGTCAGCTTCGCACTGCTGCGGGCGGGATTGTTCGAAAGAAGGACCAGGGGCCTGAAATGAAAAACCCGCCTGAGGCGGGTCGCGGCGCAAACCAGCACCATACCTACATCAATAGCACAACTGCCGGCATTTGTCGATCGAAATGCCTAGCCGGCAGCGGGTCAGTTTGAATTCTCCCCTAGCTTTCTCAAGACCCAGCTGGCTGCGATCACTGTCCCGAATCCCAATGTGGCTACGACGGCAGCGAAAGACGTCATGCCAATCGTCATGTAGGCGAATGCTCCGATCGCAAAGCCGAGTGTTGTAGCCCAATTGGGCAACGATTGTCCTAGGGGATTTTCGAGGATGATTTTACTGCCGAATAAAACGCTATATTGAAAGACAAACAGCCAGAATAGAACTGCAAAGAACCCAAATTTTCTCGCAAAATAGAGTCGTTCAAGGCCATACGGGATGGCGACTGCTACAAAAGAAAAGATCAGAAAAAACATCTAACTGAATTAGCATGACGAAAAAAAATGTCCAATGCCGCGCTATTCTCCAAGACGCCTTTTGGGCCGCACCATTGGCTTCTCGGCTTCCTTCAACTGACCCGCTACCACCTGGCCACGGGCGATCGCTCAGACTGCCGGCCGGCGCGGCTCTCACTGTCTTGTGAGTGAAGCGCGGTCAGGAGCGCGGTTTGGTCTTCTGCGGATCGTAATGGGCAAAGGCGACGACCCGCGCCGGCAGCCGTTTGGCATGGCCGTCGAGCTTGCCGATCTCGACCTCGGTGCCGATCGCAGCGTGGGTGACGTCGAGCCGCGCCAGCGCGATATTCTTGTTCAGCACCGGCGAGCGCATGCCTGACGTGACCACGCCGATCTGGGCGCGGCCGACATGCACGCAATCGCCATGGCCGACATCGACATTGGCGTCGATGTCGAGGCCGACCAGTTTTGTCTGCGGGTTTTCCTTGCGCCGGATCAGCGCCTCGCGGCCGATGAAATCGTCGGTCTTGCTCTTCAACGGCACGGTGAAGCCGATGCCGGCCTCGAACGGGTCGGTCTGGTCCGAAAATTCGTAGCCGGCGAAGATCAGTCCGGCCTCGATGCGCACCATGTCCAGCGCCTGCAGCCCCATCGGCTTCAGCCCGTGCGGCTGGCCGGCCTCCCAGATGGCGTCGAACACTTTCTCGGCGTCGCGCGGATGGCACCAGATCTCGTAGCCAAGCTCGCCGGTGTAGCCGGTGCGCGAGACGACGACCGGGATGCCGTTGCCGCCACCGATACGGGCGACGGCGAAACGGAACCATTCGAGCTCCTCGATCGAGGGCTGCAATGGCGAGGTCCAGATCACCTCCCTCAGGATGTCGCGGCTCTTCGGCCCTTGCACGGCGATATTGTGCATCTGGTCGGTCGACGACCGCACCAGCACGTTGAGGCCGAGCTTTTTCGCCGTTTCGCGCAGCCATTCGCCGGAGAGATCGTCGCCGCCGACCCAGCGGAAATTGTCCTTGCCGAGCCGCAGCAGCGTGCCGTCGTCGATCATGCCGCCATGCTCGTAGCACATGGCGGAATAGACGATCTGGCCGACGCCGAGCTTCTTGACGTCGCGGGTCAGCGTGTATTGCAGCAGCGCCTCCGAGTCCGGCCCGGTGACCTCGAACTTGCGCAGCGGCGACAGGTCCATGATCACGGCGTCCTGCCGGCAGGCCCAGTATTCAGCGATTGGTCCTTCCTTGGCGAAGGAATTGGCCAGCCAATAGCCCCTGTACTCGACGAAGTTGCGGGTGTGCTTGGCAAAGCTCGAATGAAATGAAGTCTCGCGGGTCATTTTCGGTTCCGAATCAGGCGTCATGCGTCTGGCGATCGCTCGCGAGAATTTGTGCTGGCCGGAATAGGTTCGCACATGGATGTCGGTCAGGTTCCAGCCATTGGCCGGCGTCGTGTCGTCGGGACAGGCTGAGGACACGCAGACGATGTCGGTCAGCGCCCTGAGCAGCACATAGTCGCCCGGCCGCGACCATGGCTCGTCGGACACCATGACGCCATGCGCGTCGATCGCCGTGTTGAAGAAGAAGTTGATCGCCATCCAGCCGGCACGTGGCGTGACGCCCTTGTCCGACAGCGCGCGATTGAAATTCTCCGAGCAATTGGTGTGGCCGGGATAGCCGATGTCGTCGTAATATTTGGCCGCGCAAGCGAGCGCGAAGGCATCGTGCCGCCCGCATGTGTCCTGCACCACCTCGACCAGCGGCTCCATGTCCTGGTCATAGTATTTCGAATGCAGGCCGGGCATCGGATAGCTCGCACCCATCAGAGTGCGGGTCGTCGTCACGTCGAGCGGATGGTCGCGACCCTTATCCAGCTTGCGTGCCGAAAAGCACTGGAAGTCGGTGCATTGGCGCCCGTCGACATCGATGATCTGCAGATAGTCGCCGGCCTTGACGAAGTAGGATTCCGCCGTCGCCGAGTGGACGCGCAGGTCGAGCACCGGATCGGCGAGCGGGTCGGCCAATTGCGACTTCGCCGCCGGACGGATCGTGGCGCGTCGGACGATGACGCTGAGCGGCGTCGCCGTGTCGTGGCCATCGACAAGCATCGGCCCGCCGGGCGCGGCGATGACCATCGCGCCGTCGCGCACGATATTGAAACCCTGCTCGGTGCCGGCCGGCGTAGCGCCGCCGAAAACACGCACTGCCTTGGCCTGATCAAGCTGCACCTGCCGTCGCGCAAGCCCGCGCCGAAGGGCTGCGAGACTGTCGTCGCCCTCGGCCAGCAGTGCCTTGATCCCGGCGGCATTGCTGTTCGACGTTTCACCAAAAATGCCGGGATCGGTCGCGCCGGCCTTGTCCCAGGCCACCAGCTCGCACGCCTGGCCGCCCTCGACATTGCGCACGGTCAGGGTATCGCCGGCCTCGATCTCGATGAGCACCGCGCCGTTGCCCTGGATCGTGTAGCGCTCCATGCCGGGCGGCAGCGCGATCTGACCGGGCCGCAGGATGAGGCTCGGACCCGGTGGGCCGGCAGTGATTGCGGGGTAGGGCGACTGGCTCATCTCAGCCTTGCGTTTCGAGACATTGGTTCGAGAACAAGTTTGCCTGTACGTGAAATTATTTTAGCAGCAAGAATAGGCAGCAAGGCCGGATTTGGCAAGGCGAAGGTGGCCCTTCCTGTCTGTTCCGCGCTACGCCAACTCCTCCGAATGCGCGATCGTCACGCCGTACTCAGCCGCCCCGTCGAGCATAGTGTGCCACAGGCTTCCGGCGAAGGTCGCAAACACCATCAGGTTGAACACGGCCTGCCCATCCGGCCGATCACCGACGCGCCAGAGCGTGACGCTGGTGTGATCGATCGAAGTTGCGGCGGCGGCGCCAATCGGGAATGCCGACGGGTGCAGATCGATCGACGACAGCTTGGCCAGCATGGTGCGGGCCTTGGCCCCGGAAATGCTGACCAGGGCGCGCGCATGCGACTGGTCCGACAGGGAGGCAGGGGCCGACAATGCCGGCGCCAGCGTGTCCATCGTGTGCTTGCCGCCCTTCGACAGGATGAAGAACTGATCCGGCCCGGACCAGATCAGCGTGGCGTCCTGGCTTTGCACCGCCTTCGGCGCATTGGGAGCCGCCACGCCGAAACGGCCTTCGGTGGCGTTGGCCAGTTCGGCCGCTTTGCCGCGCCGCGCCATCACCTGGATCAGGTCGAAATTGCGGACTTCCGTCAGCGAGACGCCGGCCTCGGCGCCGCGCGCACCGTGCGCGCCGGTGACAAGCGCATGCTCGAGCGGACTGCGGGGTGACCAGGAAAACTCAGCCACGCTGGCGCCCTCCATCCGGATCGTAGAAGACGGGATTGCACAGTTCGACGTCATAGTCCTCACCGCGCAGCGGATCGTGCGCATGGACGATCTCGCCGATGCGTTCGCGGCCGCGCTCGACCAGGCCGAGCCCGATCCATTGGTCTGATGTCGGCGAGAAGCAGACCGAGGTGACATAGCCCTGGTCGTTGCCCGGGCCAGGTGTCTGCCCCTTCGAAATGATATGCGCGCCGGAGCGCAGCCTGCGCGCCTTGTCGACCGGCTTGATGCCGACCACGACCTGACGGTCCGGCGCGACCAGCGCCTCGCGCCCGGCCATGACGCGGCCAATGAAATCCTTCTTGGTCGACATCATCTTGCCGAGACCAAGATCCGCCGCCGTCGTCGCACCGCTCAGTTCCGGTCCGGCGATGTGACCCTTTTCAACCCGCATGACGCCGAGCGCCTCGGTGCCGTAAGGCGTCACGCCGAATGGCGCGCCGGCCAGCATCAGAATGCGTGCCATGGCATCGCCGAAGCGTGCCGGCACCGAAATCTCGAACGCCATCTCGCCGGAGAACGAGATGCGGAACAGCCGCGCCTTGATGCCGCCGCGCAAGCGGACTTCGCGCGCGCCCATGAACGGGAAACCTTCATTGGAAAGGTCTTCCGCCGGATCGACAATCTCCTTGAGCAGGTCACGGGTCTTCGGCCCGGCGATCGAGAACTGTGCCCACTGGTCCGAGACCGAAGTCAGTTGCACGTCGAGTTCGGGAAACAGCACCTGCCGGCAGAATTCGAGATGCTGCATCACCAGTCCGGCCTTGGCCGTCGTGGTGGTCAGGAAATAGTGATCCTCGGCCAGCCGCGACGTGGTGCCGTCGTCATAGACCATGCCGTCCTCGCGCAGCATCAATCCGTAGCGGGCCTTGCCGACGGTGAGATTGGAGAAGGTGTTGATATAGACGCGGTCGAGGAAGGCGCCGGCATCCGCGCCGTGCACGTCGATCTTGCCGAGCGTCGAGACATCGCAGAAGCCGACGCCGCCGCGCACCGCTTTGACCTCACGGGTCACCGATTCCAGCCAGTCCTTCTCGCCGGCGCGCGGATACCACTGCGCGCGCTTCCACAGGCCCGTGTCGACGAAAACAGCGCCCTGTTCGGCTGCCCAGTGATGCGACGGCGTCAGCCGCGTCGCATGGAACGTCTCGTCGCGGTGATGTCCGGCAAAGGCGCCGATGGCGACGGGCACGTAAGGAGGACGGTAGATCGTCGTGCCGGTATCGGGAATGGACCGGCCGCTGACCGCGGCCATGATGGCGAGGCCGGCGACATTGGAGGTCTTGCCCTGGTCGGTCGCCATGCCGAGCGTCGTGTAGCGCTTCAGATGCTCGACCGATTCAAAGCCTTCGCGTTGCGCCAGTTCGATGTCGGAGGCGGTGACGTCGTGCTGGTAATCGACAAAGGCCTTGCCCTTGCCGGCGACATGCCAGAGCGGCGTGAGCGAGAACGCCTCGTCGTCGGCGACAGGAGCCGCGCCGGCCTTGCCGCTGTTCCCGGCGTCATGCGCGGCTGCGCCACCCACGGCAAAGCCATCGGCCAGACAGGCGCCGAGCCCGAAGGCGCCATTGGCGGCGCCCACGGCCACCATTCCGGGAGGCGCGCCATCCGGCACGAAGGCGGCGATGCTATCTAGCCATTTCGGCCGGCCGCGATGGTTGGAGGTCAGCCCGACAGCCGGGTTCCAGCCGCCGGAGACGGCAAGCCCGTCGGCTGCGACCTCGGCGCGCGCGCCGCCGGTCAGTGACACGGCGATCTTTTTGACGCCGTCCCTGCCGCCATCGATGCCACTGACGGAACCGTGCAGCACGGGAAAGCCACCCTTGGACGCCAGCGAACGATGGGCGGGCGATACGTCAGGCCGCGCGTCGATGACCGCCGCGATCTGCAATCCGGCACTAAGTGCGGTCTCGACCGTGCGCCAGCCATCCTCATTGTTGGTGAACAGCGCGATGCGTTTCGCCGGCGTTGCCGCATAGCGCGCGACATAGGTGCGCATGGCGGAAGCCATCATCACGCCAGGCGTGTCGTTGCCGGCAAAGACGATCGGCCGTTCGATGGCGCCGGCCGCGACCACGCAGCGCCTGGCCACGATCCGCCACAGCCGCTGCCGCACCTGATGCTCCGGCGGCGAGGGCAGGTGGTCGTTGACCCGCTCGATGGCGCCATAGGTGCCGCCATCATAGACCCCGAACAGCGTCGTGCGGGTCATGATGCGGACGTCTGGCAGTGAACTGAGTTCGGCCAGCGTCCGGGAAAGCCATTCGGCTGCCGGCAGGCCATCGATCGTGCCGCCATCCGACAAAAGACGCCCGCCCGGCGAAAAATCCTCCTCGCACAGGATGACACGGGCACCGCTGCGTCCGGCTGCCAAGGCCGCGGCCAGTCCGGCCGGGCCCGAGCCGGCGATCAGCACATCGCAATGCGCCCACGCCTTGTCGTAATGGTCGGGATCGGCAACGCCCGCAGCGCGGCCGAGTCCGGCGGCACGGCGGATCGCCGGTTCGTAGATCGCTTCCCAGAATTTCGCCGGCCACATGAAGGTCTTGTAGTAGAAGCCGGCGACGAAGATCGGCGCGAACAGCTGGTTGACCGACATCACATCGTGGCGCAGCGATGGCCAGCGGTTCTGGCTGGCGGCCTCTAGCCCTTCATAGAGCTCGGCCGTGGTCGCCTTGGTGTTCGGTTCGCGCCGGGCGCCCGTGCGCAATTCGACCAGCGCGTTGGGCTCTTCCGAGCCAGCAGTGAGGATGCCGCGCGGGCGATGGTATTTGAACGAGCGGCCGACAAGCTTGACGCCATTGGCGATCAGCGCCGAGGCGAGCGTGTCGCCCTGGAAGCCGGAGAACGTCTTGCCGTCGAAACGAAAATTCAGCGGCGCGGAGCGGTCGATGAGGCCGCCACTGTCCAGCCTGTTCGTCTGCCCGCCGGCCATCACGCACCAACTTTCGCGGCACCGGCGCCCGCCGCCGGCTCAACCGAAGAGATCTCGTGCGTCAGCGTGTTGCGGACGACCTTCAGCCAGGCTCGGCAACCCCCGCCATGGTACCAGTATTCGCTGGTTTCGCCGGCGACGTTGTCGCGCAGATAGACATAGTCGAAGACCTCGTCTTCCGAAGCGCCGGCCGCCGGCCGCACCGGCTTGGCGTCGCCCAGATAGGTGAACTCGCCGAGTTCGCGTTCGCCGCAGAAGGGACAGACAATGCGCATGGTTTCCTGTCCGTCCTCAGTGCAGGTTCGGTTGGGCGCCCTGGCCCTTTTCGTCGATCATCGCGCCAGTCCGGAAGCGGTCGAGGCGGAACCGTGCGGCCTCTTCGTGCGATTGATCGCGGGCCAGCAGATGGGCAAAGACAAAGCCTGATCCCGGCGTCGCCTTGAAGCCGCCATAGCACCAGCCGGCGTTGAGGTAGAGGCCGTCGACCGGCGTCTTGTCGATGATCGGCGAACCGTCCATCGACATGTCCATGATGCCGCCCCACTGGCGCAGCAGGCGCACGCGGCCGATCATCGGCATCAGCGCCATGCCGCCCTCGCAGACGTCCTCCATCACAGGCATGTTGCCGCGCTGGGCGTAGGAATTGTAGCCGTCGATGTCGCCGCCGAAGACCAGCCCGCCCTTGTCCGACTGGCTGACGTAGAAATGGCCGGCACCGAAGGTCATGACACCGGGGATCAGCGGCTTGATCGCTTCGGAGACGAAGGCCTGCAGCACATGGCTTTCGATCGGCAGGCGCAGGCCCGCCATCGCCGCGACGCGCGAGGAACTGCCGGCGACCGCCATGCCGACCTTGCCGGCGCCGATCTTGCCGCGCGAAGTCTCGACGCCGGTCACCTTGCCGTTGGCGTCGCGGCTAAAGCCGGTCACCTCGCAGTTCTGGATGATGTCGACGCCGAGCGCGCTCGCCGCATGGGCATAGCCCCAGACCACCGCATCGTGGCGCGCCGTGCCGCCGCGCCGCTGCAAGAGCCCGCCTTGCACGGGAAAGCGCGCATTGTCGAAGTTCAGGAACGGGATCATCTTCTTGACCGCGGCGAGGTCGAGCAGTTCGGCATCGATGCCGTTGATGCGCATGGTGTTACCGCGCCGCGCATAGGCGTCGCGCTGCGCGTCGGAATGATAGAGGTTGATGACGCCGCGCTGGCTGACCATCGTGTTGTAGTTGAGGTCCTGTTCCATCCGCTCCCACAGCTTCATCGACAATTCGTAGAAGCCGGTGTTGCCGGGCAGGCCGTAATTGGAGCGGATGATGGTGGTGTTGCGGCCGGCATTGCCGGAGCCGATCCAGCCTTTTTCGAGCACGGCGACATTCCTGATGCCGTACTCGCTGGCCAGGAACCAGGCGGTGGCCAGGCCATGGCCGCCGCCACCGATGATCACCACGTCGTAGCGATCCTTCGGCGTGGCGTCGCGCCAGGTACGCTGCCAGTTCTTGTGGCCGGACAGGGCGGCGCGGGCGAGCGAGAAGATCGAGTATTTCATCAGTTCATTCCGAGGTCGCTCGCATTCGCTGAGAGTTAGATATCCAGCGTGTGGTCGCGCTCCCATTGCGTGAAGTGCGAAGCATAGGAATTCCATTCCTGGTGCTTCAGCTTTAGGTAGGCCGACGAGAATTCCTCACCCAGCGCCGCCTTCAGCGATTTGTCCTTGTCGAACTCGCGCAGCGCGTCGAGCAGGTTGAGCGGCAGCTTCGGCGCGCCCTTCACCGTATGGCCGTGCTGGTACATGTCGATGTCGTAGCGCTTGCCGGGATCGGCCT
Source organism: Mesorhizobium sp. CNPSo 4670 (assembly GCF_057784235.1). Classification (NCBI taxonomy): domain Bacteria; kingdom Pseudomonadati; phylum Pseudomonadota; class Alphaproteobacteria; order Hyphomicrobiales; family Phyllobacteriaceae; genus Mesorhizobium; species Mesorhizobium sp. CNPSo 4670. Next base: position 346,226 of record NZ_JBWJFQ010000001.1, read on the forward strand.
TTGAGCGGATGCCGTCGAGGCCGGCGGCGATGATGACAGCCTGCAGCAGATAGGGGTTGGCCGCGCCGTCGGGCAGGCGCAGTTCGAAGCGGCCGGGGCCGGGCACGCGCACCATGTGGGTGCGGTTGTTGCCGGTCCAGGTCACCGTGTTCGGCGCCCAGGTCGCGCCCGAAATGGTGCGCGGTGCGTTGATGCGCTTGTAGGAATTCACCGTTGGGTTGGTGATCGCGGCAAGCGCCGAAGCATGCTTCATGATGCCGCCGAGGAAATTCTTGCCCTTCGCCGACAGGCCGAGTTCCATCGCATTGTCGGCAAAGACGTTGGTCTTGCCGGCCTTGTCCCAGACAGAGATATGCGCATGGCAGCCATTGCCGGTCAGGCCCTGGAAGGGTTTCGGCATGAATGTCGCACGCAGGCCATGCTTTTCCGCGATCGACTTGACCATGAATTTGAAGAAGGAATGCTTGTCTGCGGTGGCGAGCGCATCGTCGAACGCCCAGTTCATCTCGAACTGGCCGTTGGCATCCTCGTGGTCGTTCTGGTAGGCGCCCCAGCCGAGCGCCAGCATGTGGTCGCAGATCTCGGCGATGACGTCGTAGCGGCGCATCACCGCTTGCTGGTCGTAGCAGGGCTTCGAGGCGGTGTCGTATTCGTCGGAGATTGTCTTGCCGTCCGGCGAGATCAGGAAGAACTCGGCCTCGACGCCGGTCTTGACGTGCATGCCGTCGCTGGCCGCCTCGGCGATCAGCCGCTTCAGCGTGTTGCGCGGCGCCTGGTCGACCTCCTTGTCGTCCATGATGCAATTGGCGGCGACCCAGGCGACTTCCGGTTTCCATGGCAGCTGGATCACCGAATCCGGATCCGGCACCGCCAGCATGTCGGGATGTGCCGGCGTGAGATCGAGCCAGGTGGCGAACCCGGCAAAACCGGCGCCATCCTTCTGCATGTCGGCAATGGCCTGCGCCGGCACCAGCTTGGCACGCTGGCCACCGAACAGGTCGGTGTAGGAAATCATGAAATATTTGACGTTTTTCGCCCTTGCGAATTCTGCAAGATCAGCTGTCACGGAAGTTCCCCATTTTTTGTCGATTGGTGGCCCCAGAGCGTGTGGGCTTCGGCCCTTCGTTGATCAGAAGCCGTTCTTCCCCGGTATCCAGTTGGTGCCGGCCAGCGGCACGCCTGCCATGGCGGCCGCCTCGATCGTCAGCGCGACGAGGTCCTCGGGTTCGAGATTGTGCAGGCTGTTCTTGCCGCACGCGCGGGCAATGGTCTGCGCCTCGAGCGTCATCACCTTGAGATAATTCGCCAGCCGGCGTCCGGCAGCGACCGGGTCGACGCGCTTCATCAGTTCCGGGTCCTGTGTGGTGATGCCGGCCGGGTCGCGGCCCTCGTGCCAGTCGTCATAGGCGCCCGCCGTGGTGCCGAGCTCGTTATACTCGGCCTCCCAGCGTGGATCGTTGTCGCCGAGCGCGACAAGGGCAGCCGTGCCGATCGAGACCGCATCGACGCCCAGCGCCAGCGCCTTGGCGACATCGGCGCCGTTGCGGATGCCGCCGGAGACGATCAGCTGCACCTTGCGGTGCATGCCGAGATCCTGCAGTGCCTGCACCGCCGGCCTGATACAGGCAAGCGTCGGCTGGCCGACATTTTCGATGAACACTTCCTGCGTGGCCGCCGTGCCGCCCTGCATGCCGTCGACGACGACGACATCGGCGCCGGCTTTCACGGCAAGCGCCGTATCGTAATAGGGCCGGGCGCCGCCGACCTTGACGTAGATCGGCTTTTCCCAGTCGGTGATTTCGCGCAGTTCGAGGATCTTGATCTCGAGATCGTCGGGCCCGGTCCAGTCGGGATGGCGCGAGGCCGAGCGCTGGTCGATGCCCTTAGGCAGCGTGCGCATTTCGGCGACGCGGTCGGAAATCTTCTGGCCAAGCAGCATGCCGCCGCCACCCGGCTTGGCGCCTTGGCCGACGACCACCTCGATGGCATCGGCGCGGCGCAGGTCGCGCAGGTTCATGCCGTAGCGCGACGGCAGGTATTGGTAGACCAGCGTCTTCGAATGGCCGCGCTCTTCCTCGGTCATGCCGCCGTCTCCGGTCGTGGTCGAGGTGCCCGACAGGGTCGCACCGCGCCCGAGCGCTTCCTTGGCCGGGCCGGACAGCGAGCCGAAGCTCATTCCGGCGATGGTGATCGGAATCTTCAGCTCGATCGGCTTCTTGGCATGGCGCGAACCGAGCACGACGCTGGTGTCGCAGCGCTCGCGATAGCCTTCCAGCGGATAGCGGGAGATCGAGGCGCCGAGGAACAGCAGGTCGTCGAAATGCGGCAGCTTGCGCTTGGCGCCGGCGCCACGGATATCGTAGATCCCCGTCGCCGCGGCGCGGCGGATTTCAGAAAGCGTGTAGTCGTCGAAGGTCGCGGATTTGCGCGGCGTCGTCGGCGGGTTCCTGTAGGTCATGCTGCCTCAATACGCGTCGGCGTTGTCGATATTGAAATTGTAGAGCGTGCGTGCCGAACCGTAGCGCTTGAACTCTGCCGCCTTGACACCGGTGACGCCGGCGCGGTCGAGCAGGCCTTGCAGCAACTCCAGGTGTTCGGCCCGCATCTCCTTGGCGATGCAGTCGGCGCCGAGGCTGTCGACCTTGCCGCGCACGAACAGCCGCGCCTCGTAGATGGAATCGCCCAGCGCGTCGCCGGCATCGCCCAGCACCACCAGATTGCCGGACTGCGCCATGAAGGCCGACATGTGGCCGATATTGCCGTGCACGACGATGTCGATGCCCTTCATCGAAATGCCGCAACGCGACGAGGCATTGCCTTCGATGACAAGCAGGCCACCCTTGCCGGTGGCGCCGGCATACTGGCTGGCATCGCCCTTGACGGTGATCGAACCCGACATCATGTTCTCGCCGACGCCGGGCCCGGCCGAGCCATGCACGGTGATGGCGCTGCCAGAATTCATGCCGCCGCAATAATAGCCGACGCTGCCGCGCACATCGATGGTAACAGGCTGATCGACGCCGACGGCGACCGAATGGTTGCCTTTCGGGTTGAGCACTTCCCACGCCGTCTCGTTCGAGCCGGGCGTCAAATTGTGGAGCGCCTGGTTGAGTTCGCGCAGCGACATCTGATCGAGATCGAAGATCCTCGAAGCGTGGTCCTGCGCCGCCGTCTTTGAAAGCTTGGTTGCTGGCATGAACTCAATGCTCCCAGAAATAGACGGTTGCGGGCTCGGGTTCCCAGACCCTCGCATTGTCTATGCCGGGCAGTTTTGTCAGCGCGCGATACTCCGAGCCGAAGGCGACATACTGGTCGGTTTCGGCCATCACGGCTGGCTTGCAGGCGATCGGATCGCGCACGACGCCAAAGCCGTTCTTGGTGCCGACGACGAAGGTGAAGAAGCCGTCGAGGTCGGAGAGCGTGCCCTCCAGCGCTTCGCCGAGATTCCTGCCATGCGCCATCTGCGAGGAAAGGTAAGCGGCCGCAACCTCGGTGTCGTTCTCGGTCTCGAAGGTCATGCCTTCGCGGATCAGTTCGCGGCGGACATTGTTGTGGTTGGACAGCGAACCATTGTGCACCAGGCACTGGTCGGCGCCGGTTGAGAACGGATGCGCGCCCATCGTCGTCACCGCCGATTCCGTCGCCATGCGGGTATGGCCGATGCCATGCGTGCCGGTCATGCTGCGGACATCGAAGCGGTCGACGACCGCCTCGGGCAGGCCGACCTCCTTGTAGATCTCGACCACGTCGCCGGCGCCCATGATGCGGATGTCGGGGCGCAGCGCCTGGATCGCTTCGCGCGCCTCGTCGATCTTGGCAGGCGTGGTCCTGACGACCGCGTGGGTCGATTTGACAGTGATCGTCACCGGCGTGCCGATGGCCTTGGCAAGATCGGCCTCGAGGCTGCGGAAATCGCGTTCCGGCTTGGCCGACTGGATGGTGATCTTGGCCTCATTCCTGGAAGGCGCGCCATAGATGGCGATGCCGGCGCTGTCCGGCCCCCGATCGCTGAGCGAGATCAGCATCTGCGACAGCATCGAGCCGAGCTGGGGTTCCAGCGACTTGTCCTTCAAAAACAGTCCGACAATTCCACACATGTCAGCCTCCCGATGTTTGCAGCTCTGAGATGATGTACCGAATGAGTCTCCCGAATTCAATCGTATGAAAAAAATTTTCCTCCAGTTACGTATGCGTCTCAACGCCGCTCTGCGCACCGTCGTTGGCTCGCCTGGCATTGTGAACCCATTTGGCGGTGCGGATGCGGGCTATCCTGTAGGCGTCGAGGATCGACAACGCATAAATCAGGAAGCCGCCGGCATGACGGCCGACGAAGCTGGCGTCCGGCGGCGCGATCTTGGCGGTGACCCATGCCAGGATCACCATGAAGAAAAGAAATTGCAGGCCGCGCACCGGCACGCCCAGAATGACATGTCCGCTCGCCGGCAGCACGATTGCCGCGCCGAGCACCAGATACGGGTTGGGAGGGGCGGGTACAGTGACGGAACTGGTCATGCGGCCTGCCGATCGCTTTTGTTGATGGCGTCGCGAAGTGCCGACACCGACACCAGCAGTCTTTCGATCAGCTTTGGATCGAGTGTCGCATCCCCAAATTCGGCTTGCCGAAAAACGCCGTAGCGCGCGCGCTCGGCCTCGGCCAGCAGCCAGACGATGCGTATGCCCTTGGGCGTGATCAGCAATTCCTTGGCGCGCCCTTCGGAGAAGATCTCGACATGGCTGGCGATGATATTTTGGGGAAAACGCGCGCCCCTGCGGTCGGTGCGCAGCACTGCCTCGGCTGGAAATCCAGGAGCCTTCGGCAGCGTATGGTCGAGATGATCGAAATTGGAGAAGGTCGTCGGCGAGCCCGGCCGCATCATCATGTCGAAGGTGCCGGGCACCGACACGGGCTCGGTGATCGAGACGCTCAGCCAGCGTGCCGGAAGTTTTCGTGTTGCCAGCGTATCGACGATCGTGCGCACCTGGACGTGTCGGCCCTTCCAGGAACCTTCCCAGGTGATGACACCGGCGGTGCCGTCCGAAACCTCAGCCGCGTCGGCAATGACGGTACGAATGCTGGCATGGTCGATGGCGAGCGCCGCTGACGCCCTGTTGCGGCTGGCGCGCGCCAGCCAGGCAAGGTGAAGGACGAGGGCCAGGACAATTGCCCCGGCAAGCAGTGCTGACATCACCTCGGACATTGCGTCACGACAGGCCCGTCCGGGATTTGGACGGGCCTACTCCCATCAATAACCCTGCGGCTTCGGCCACGGCATGGTGAACTGATCGCCGCGCCGCACGAATTTGTAGCGGTAGAAATGGAACCATAGCGAGATCAGGAAATAGAAGGCGACCATGGCGATCAGCTGCGAGCCGAAGCCGAGGAAAATAGCGAAGAAGGTCACCACGCACAGGCAGAACAGCACGATCGCCGGCAGCGGATGGAATGGATGCGTGTAGCCACGGCGGATCGAGCCGAGCGGCCATTTCTTTCTGAACATGACGATGTTGATACTCATGAAGGTGTATTGCAGCACGCCCGACAGGATCGAGAAGGTGATCGCCTGGTTGAGGTCGGCGATGAAGGCGAAGGCGAGCGCGATCGGCAGGAGGAACAGGATCGAGCGATACGGCGTGCGATATTTCGGATGCACGGCCGAGAACCATGTCGGCAGATAGCGGTCGCGGCCGAGCGAGAACCAGGCGCGCGCCGCGTCGTTGATGCAGCCATTGGCGGAGGCCAGTGCGGCAAGCAGCGTCGCGATGAACAACAGGTTTTCGAGCAACGGGCTGCCGGTCAGTTTGCCGGCGTCCCACAGCGGGTAATAGGTGATGCCGAGATATTCCCACGGCATCATCGAGGCGCAGACATACCAGGTCATGGCGGCGGCGATCAAAAGCGTGATCATGCCGGCCATCGTGCCGTAGGGCAGCGAGCGGGCCGGCGAGCGCACTTCCTCGGCTGCCTGCGTGGTGCCCTCGATGCCGAGATAGTACCAGATGCCGAACTGGAAGGCGGCAATGACACCGATCCAGCCATAGGGCAGGGCGTTGTCGGGTGTGACCAGTTCGTTGAGCTTCAGCACTGCGCCCTGCGTCCACGGGCTGACCGAGAAAAACAGGATGACGATCGAGATGTAGGCGATTGCGGTGATGACGAAGTTGACGTTCAGCGTCATCAGCACGCCGCGATAGTTCAGCCATGCCAGCACCACGATGGTGGCGGCGATGAAGGAATTGTGGGTGAGCCCTTCGACCCCCGCCTTGGCGACGATGGTGTCGCCGAGCAGGATGGCGTCGGACACTTCGAGCATTGTGTAGGCAAAGACCAGGAACAGCGCGACATTGAAGGCCATCAGCGGTCCGACAATGTGCTTTGCCTGCGCATACTGGCCGCCGGCGGCGGCGACGGTCGATGTCACCTCGGAATCGATCATCGCGACCGAGGTGTAGAGCAGTCCGACGAGCCAGCAGACGATCAGCGCGGCGAGTGCGCCGCCCTTGTCGGCGGCAAAATTCCAGCCGGTGAATTCGCCGACCAGCACGATGCCGACTCCGAGCGCCCAGACATGGGCCGGGCCGAGCACGCGCAGCAGTGAGACCCTGTCCCCGTGGATTACCGGTTCAAGTGTGATCGTCATTGTTCAATCCCCACTCAGATCCGGTGCTTTTCGGAAACGGCTTCCAATTCACCTTCGCGCGACGAGGTCAGCACCTCTTCTGAGAAGGTCGTGTCGACCTTGAACCAGTCGTAGAGCATCCACAGGGCAAGCACGATCGAGATGCCCCAGCATGCGTAGGAGAGTGCCATCCACATGATCGTGTCCCCCGATTGTTCGTGGAAACTACTTGTCGTCGAACTTTTCGTTGATGACTTCGCGATATTCGCGGTCGGAGGCGCGGAACAGGAAGACGAAATAACCGATCAGCACCGCGGCCATGATGATCAGCGTTGGCCAGTCGATGACATAGTGGAAGCGGTTCCGGATGATGTCGTGCGCGGTCTCGGGCGTGTAGCCGAGCTTTTCCCAGATCGAGGCCATGGTCGCGTTCTGGCCGAGCGCCTCCCAGGTCTTGGTATCGAGTGCGTCGATCGATTTCGCCGCACCCGCCAGCCCGAGTTTCAGCGGCAGCCACAGGGCGACGAAGATGGCGACGACAACGACGACGATATCGAAAATCTGTCCGGCCTTGCTCTGCTCCGGCGGTTTGTAGCGCGACATATCTTCTACCCCTTCAGGACTTGCGGTTGCGGAACGCGTCGGCGTTCTTGATGTCGAGCCCGTAGATGAAGTCCTTGTCTTCCTTGTAGTGCTTGACCATCGCCAGGATGGCGGCCGTGTTGAAGATCAGCACGGCGGCCGCCGCGATCGCGACGACGACCTTGATGCCGCTATCGGGGATGTATGGCCAGGTCATGAGGAGGACGAAGAGGATCGTCGCCCACAGGCAGACGATCAGGAGCACGGATCCGCGCACGTCGGAACGGTACAGCGCTTCGATGCGCTGCTGCATGTCTGACATCGGTTTTCCCCTTTTTCCAACTCACGGTTCCGAATCCACCGCGAGTCGCCCTCTTTCAAGAGAGTGAAATTTTTTTCATAAATTCCGTCCGATTTCCGCAATTGTCAAGCCGATTTTACGTTGGGTTAACCGTTTGATTCATGCGACGGATTTTGCCTGACAATGAAATTAATTGCTTATGGGTATTGCGGCGCCCGGATGTTTGCGGTCAATATTCGGCCAAAGCCCCCGCCACTGCGCAGGGGGCAGGGAACAGCAAACGATTTTTCGAAACGGAGGACGAGCGGATGACGGCATCCTGGAGATTTTCGACCCTGGCGGATCGCCATCGCGCCCTTGGTTCGAAGCTCGAAGACTGGAGCGGCATGGGGACTGCCTGGACCTACGACAAGGACGCCGACGAAGAGTACGTCGCCATCCGCACCAAGGCCGGGCTGATGGATGTTTCGGGCCTCAAGAAGGTCCACATCACCGGGCCGCACGCCTCGCACCTGATCGATCTCGCCACCACGCGTGACGTCGAGAAGATCTATCCCGGCAAGTCGGCCTATGCCTGCATGCTGAACGAGGCGGGAAAGTTCACCGACGACTGCATCCTCTACCGCACCGGACCGAATTCCTGGATGGTCGTGCATGGCTCCGGCACCGGCCATGAGGAGTTGCAGCGCGCTTCCGTCGGCCGCGACGTCTCCTTGCGCTTCGATGACAATCTGCATGATCTGTCGCTACAGGGGCCGACCGCCGTCGACTATCTGGCCAGGCATGTGCCTGCTATTCGCGATCTCAACTATTTCCATCACATGCAGACGCAACTGTTCGGCTTTCCGGTGATGATTTCACGCACCGGCTACACCGGCGAGCGCGGCTACGAGATCTTCTGCCGTGGCCAGGATGCCGGCACGATCTGGGACAGGATTCTCGATGAGGGCAAGAGCGCCGGCATCATTCCGTGCCGCTTCACCACGCTCGATATGCTGCGCGTCGAGAGCTACCTCTTGTTCTATCCCTACGACAATTCGCAGAAATACCCGTTCGACAACGAAGGTCCCGGCGACACGCTGTGGGAGCTCGGCCTCGACTTCACCGTCAGCCCCGGCAAGACTGGCTTCCGTGGCGCCGAGGAGCATTACCGCCTCAAGGGCAAGGAACGCTTCAAGATTTATGGGGTTCTGCTCGACGGCAAGGAGCCGGCCGACGAGGGCGCGCCGGTCTATCGCGACTGCAAGAAGGTCGGCGTGGTGACCTGCGCGATGTATTCGCCGCTGGTCAAGAAGTCGATGGGCATCGCCCGGCTCGACGTCGACTGCGCGGTCAAGGACACCAAGCTCGAGATTCGCAACAAAAGCGGTTCGATCAAGGCGACGGCGCAGCCGCTCCCCTTCGACGATCCCAAGAAGACCAAGCGCACGGCCAAAGGTTGAGGCATAGTCAACAGCGAGGGGTTCGAGGAACGAAGACATAAATGGCAGCCAAAAGCATCATCAGCCGGCCCGTTTACGGAACGCTGTCTCCACAGCCCGGCAAGCACCATCTTTTCGTTGCGGATGCGGAGGGCGCGCTGGCGATAGTGGAGATGGCCGAGCGAACCCCGCCAGGGTTTTTCGACGGCGCCGAAATCGTCTTCATCCCCGGTCCTGACGGCAAGCATGCCGCAGCGCTCGAAGCGCTGAAGCCGGCGCAGTTGCACGAGGCGCCGTCCTTTGCCAGCCTGCTGCCGCGGCTCAGGCAGACGCTGGCCAATGCGCATATGGGCCTGCGCCTCTATCTCTCCGGCACCGAAGGCCTGATCGGCCAGGCGATGCAGGCTGCCCTTGAAGCCGGCATCGATCACACCTCGATCCAGACCGAGCATCGCGGCTCGCTGGCACGGCGCATGCAGTGCGTGCACTGCAAGGGCATCACCGAAAACGTCACCACGCAGCCGGCGACCTGCGCGCATTGTGGCTTGGTGCTCCTGGTGCGCGACCATTATTCCAGGCGCATCGCGGCGTTCCAGGGTGTTTGCATCAACGCCGAGGATCGCAGCGAGATTCCTCCGATGGAGGAGATTTTTCGATGAGCACGGGAACGACAAAACTCGATGTCGTGGTCAGCGATGTGGTCCCGGTCAATGACCTCGTCACCCGCTTCCATTTCCGCCGCCGCGACGGCCAGCTCTTGCCGACCTTTTCCGGGGGCGCCCATGTCGTGGTCGAGATGCGCGACGGCGATCGCACCCGGCTCAATCCCTACTCGCTGATGGGCTCGCCGCTCGACACGCGTGAATACACGATCAGCGTGCGCCGAGACGATGTCGGCCGCGGCGGCTCGCTATTCATGCACAGGAATGTCCGGCCTGGCCATGAAATGGTGGTCAGCTATCCGGTCAATTTGTTCTCGCTCGACCTGCGCGCCAAAAAGCACCTGATGCTGGCCGGCGGCATCGGCATCACGCCGTTCATGGCGCAGACCGCGCAGCTGGCGGCGGAAGGCGGCAATTTCGAGCTGCACTACACCTGCCGCACCGCCTCGCTCGGCACCTATGCCGATCTGCTGCGCGAGCGTTACGACCGGCGGATCAGGCTCTATCACGACGACCTTGACGAGCGCATCGAGCTCGACCGGCTGTTGTCGTCGCAGCCGCTCGGCACGCATCTCTATGTCTGCGGCCCGGCCGGCATGATCAACTGGGTGCGTGAGCGTGCCGCCATTCTGGGCTGGCCGTCGGAGACCGTGCATTTCGAGCATTTCGCGGCGCCCCAGCCCGGGCTGCCGTTCGACGTGACGCTTGCCATAACTGGCAAGACGATCAGGGTCGATGAACAGCAGAGCCTGCTCGAAGCGATCGAGGCGGCCGGCGTCGATCCGCCCTATCTCTGCCGTGGCGGCGTCTGCGGCCAGTGCGAAACCAATGTCATCTCGTATGACGGCAAGTTCATCCACAACGACCACTGGCTGAGTGAGGAAGACCACCGCTCGGGCTGCAAGATCATGCCGTGCGTGTCGCGCTTCGAGGGCCGGTCGCTGGTGTTGGAAAGATAGGAGGCGAGCTTGGGAATCACCTTTCGCAAGGAAACGTTCCGCGACGATTTCACCTTTAAGAACAGCCCGGAGCACGTCCGGCGGTTCCCGTTTCCGTTCCACGAAGACGCCTACATGTATGCGGTCAACATCGAGCCGCATGTCGTGGGACCCAAGGGCAGCGTGCTGGAAAACCTAATCGACGTCGACGAGCACTATGTCGCCGAGATGCAGGACCGTGCGCTGGTGCTGGCCGAAGATCCGCTGCGCTGCCAGTCGCTGCCGCACATGACGCTGGCCGGCTGGGACCTGCTGGAACTCCTGATGGAGCAGCAGGCGCTGGGCTATCCCGAGCATTTCACGCTGACCCGCGACGGCGATCGCTGGCGCTGGATCAACCGCCCGCTCGGCATCGACGACACCTTCACTTTCGGCGACACCTCGACGCTCCCATACGGGCCGATGGAATACATCACCCGGCAGAGCCAGGGCGATTTCTGCATCCTCGACCAGCGCGACGGCAATCTGTGGATGGACGCCGGCATGGTCACAACGCAGGCCGACTGGTCGCTCGACTTCGACATCGGCATGAATTTCTTCGAATGGCACGCGCCGGTGCCGCTGGCACATGAGAAGGGGATTTTCACCCGGGCGCTGAAATTCCTCACCAACATCCAGCAAGGCAAGCCGGCGCGGCGCCTGAACTGGACGATGACCATCAATCCGCGCCTCGATACCAGCCCGGAAAACTATCACAAATGGGGCCCGGACCGGACCACGGTGACGCCGGACAATGTCGGCGACAAGGTGCATCTGCGCGTCGAGCTGCAGAGCTTCTGGCGGCTGCCGCGCTCGAACGGCATCGTCTTTCCGATCCGCTGCTACCTGATCAAGATGGACGAACTGGTGACGCAGCCGAAATGGGCAAGGCGGCTGCATCGCGTCATCCGCGACCTTCCGGACGAACTCGCCAACTACAAGGGCCTGACCCGCTATCGGCCGACGCTGGTCGAGTGGCTGTCGAAGCTCGACGACGGCAGCCCGACATCGCCGGGATTCGGGCCTGACTAACCCGCGCTGTTCTGCGGATAGCAGATGATCGAGAGGTAGCGCATCGGCAGCTGCGTCAGCTGTTCGGGTCCGTGCGGCGCGTCCGCGTCGAAGAACAGGCTGTCGCCGGGCTTCATCGGATAGAGGTTGCTGCCATGCCGGTAGACGACCTCGCCTTCGAGCATATAGAGAAACTCCATGCCCTCATGCTGGAAGGTCGGGAACACATCCGAATCCTCGGTCAGCGTGATCAAATAGGGTTCGACGACGACGCCGCTGGTGTTGGAGCCGATATGGCCGAGCAGATTGTACTGGTGACCGGCGCGCGTGCCGCGACGCTCGACGTCTAGCCCTTCGCCGGCTTTGACGAAGACGGCGCTGCGCTCTTCCTCGAAGCGGCGGAAGAAGGCGGTGACCGGAACGCCGAGCGCCCGCGACAACGCCTGCAAGGTGGTCAGCGACGGCGAGGTGATGCCGTTCTCGATCTTCGACAACATGCCCAGCGAAATGTCGGTGGCGACCGCCAGATCGGCGACGGTGATGCCGAGCTTCTTGCGGAACGCCCGCACCTCGCGGCCGATCGCGACCTCCAGCACTTTTTCGCGGGTGTCGCGAATGGCGTGCGGGTTCTGCGTCAGCGGCGCCCGGATGGTCTTGCCGTCCGACGAAACCTTGGGCAGAGGCTTGGCCTTCGCGCCGGCAGGGCCGGCACCAGGCTTGGGATCGGAAATCTTGTTTGCCATGTCGCCCTCGGACTCTGCGGATTTATTTCACTCTAGGTGAACATGTCAGGTGCCGATACATGAGCGCAACCGCGACGGCAAGTCGCCTGAAGGCGCATGCACCCGATCCCGTGTTTGGTCGCGCGAGGTTTTGCCCGAAATCCTCACAGCCGAAGCGCTGTTTCGACACAGGAACTGTTGACAGCACGAACGGGCCAATTACTGTCCTGTGAGTGAAATTTGTTTCGTAAGAGCAATTCCAGGAAAAGTGTGAAACGGTTTTCCCGGGAAAAGCTCATAGCGCTTTCCCTTGGGGATTGCGTCAAACAAAAAGTCGAAATCAGATCGGGAGGCCTGCAATGAAAAGTCGCGTTGCCGTCATCGGAGCCGGGCCGTCCGGCCTGGCACAGCTCAGGGCCTTCAAGTCGGCCGCCGACAAGGGCGCCGACATTCCCGAGATCGTCTGCTTCGAAAAGCAGTCCGACTGGGGCGGCCTGTGGAACTACACCTGGCGCACCGGCCTCGACGAGCATGGCGATCCCGTGCACGGCTCGATGTACCGCTACCTCTGGTCGAATGGACCGAAGGAATGCCTGGAATTCGCCGACTACACCTTCGAGGAGCATTTCGGCCGGCCGATCGGCTCCTATCCGCCGCGCGCCGTTTTGTGGGACTACATTAAGGGCCGCGTCGAAAAATCAGGCGTGCGCAAATGGGTGCGCTTCAACAGCCCGGTGCGCATGGTGACCTTCTCCGAGACAACGAAGAAATTCACCGTCACCGCGCATGACCGCACCAACGACATCACCTACTCGGAAGAGTTCGACAATGTCGTCGTCGCCTCCGGGCACTTCTCGGTGCCCAACGTGCCTTACTTCGAAGGGTTTTCGACTTTCAACGGACGCATCCTGCACAGCCACGATTTCCGCGATGCGATGGAATTCAAGGGCAAGGACATTCTGATCATCGGCCGCTCCTATTCGGCCGAGGACATTGGTTCGCAGTGCTATAAATACGGCGCCAAATCGATCACCTCCAGCTACCGCTCGAAGCCGATGGGTTTCAAATGGCCGGAGAACTGGAAAGAGGTGCCGCTGCTGCAGAAGGTCGTCGGCAAGACCGCCCATTTCAAGGACGGCAGCACCAAGGATGTCGATGCCATCATCCTGTGCACCGGCTATCTCCATTCCTTCCCCTTCCTCACCGAGGATCTGAAGCTCAAGACCGCCAACCGCATGTGGCCGGACGGGCTCTATGAGGGCGTCGTCTGGGAGAAGAACCCGAAGCTGTCCTTCATCGGCATGCAGGATCAGTTCTACACCTTCAACATGTTCGACGCGCAGGCCTGGTTCGCCCGCGACGTCATCATGGGCCGCATCAAATTGCCGTTGGCCGAAGCAATGGCCGCGCATGGCGCCAAGTGGCGGGCACGCGAGGAAACGCTGGAAGACGCCGAGCAGATGATCTGGTTCCAGGGCGACTACACCAAGGAATTGATGGACCAGACCGATTATCCCGGCTTCGACGTCGAGGCGGTCAACAAGACCTTCATGGAGTGGGAGCACCACAAGGGGGAAGATATCATGAGCTTCCGTGACCACGCCTATCGCTCACTGATGACCGGCACCATGGCGCCACTGCACCATACGCCCTGGCTGCAGGCACTGGACGATTCGATGGAGAGCTATCTCGAGGTGAAAGGCGTCGCGGCGGAGTAGCGAGGCGCGCCGGCTTCGAGCGGATAATCGGGCGGAGCGTCGGTCTCCGTCACCTTGACCGACAGCACGTCGCTGTTGTTGGCAAAGTCGGGGCCATCGCCGCGCACTGCCAGCGTGTCGGCCATCAGCAGGAATGTCATGGCGGCGAGGGCAGGTCCGCTCGGCTCTTCAGGCCATGCGAAGATGCCGTCGGCGTTGGCGCCGAATTTCACATCGTGGCAGACGAATTCAATCTCGACCTTCCAGCATCGCAGCGGCCTGATATCGCCGGGCGGTGGGTGCGGCGGGTCGGGAAGCTCGAAATGATTGGCGACAAGGATTTTGGTCGGCACCGCCGGCGTGATGCCCTGGCGATTGAAGGCGGCGATGGCATCGTCACGGAACCGGTCGAGCAGGCCTTGCCCCGACAGCCTGTACGGCTCGCGGAAAAAGCCTCCGGCCCAGATCGAATCGTCATTGTCGTTGGAGATCAGCAGAGTGGCGCGGAAGCGGCGCAGCCTTGGCGCCAGAGCCTGCCAGTCGCATTCGGCAGGCGTCGCCGGCGTTGCGATGAACGCGTCGAGAAGATCGCTGCCGCGCACCGGATTGCCCAACACCGAGCTGTCTTCGCCATAGAGGTGCCAGAGTTGGCGCAACTCAGCTGACGTGATGCCGGGCTTGCGCAGTTCCTCCACTGAGGCGCGAACCCGCGCGATGGCATAGGCCGTCGCCGCCTCCAGCGTGCCGAAGCCCGGAACGAGTAGTTCGCCGTCCGGCTCGCCGGTTCTGGCCATGTCGAAAACGAGGACGGTAAAGGGCGGCTCGCCTGGCTCAGACATTCAGCACCAAATTGGACTAACCTAGCCTTGCCCGCGCCTTCGCCGTCCAGGCGTTGAACAACCGGTCGGCGACGATGCCGATGAAGGCAATGGCAAGGCCGGCGACGATGCCGCGGCCGGAATCTGCCTTGGACAGCGCGATGAACACTTCCTGGCCGAGGTCGCGGGTGCCGACCATGGCGCAGATGATGATCATCGCCAGCGCCATCAGGATCGTTTGATTGACGCCCAGCATGATTTCCGGCAGCGCCAGCGGCAGCTGCACGCGAAAGAAGGTCTGGCGCGGGGTGCAGCCCGAAACCTTCGCCGCCTCAATCAGCGCCGGCGGCACCTGGCGGATGCCGTGATTGGTGTAGCGGATCGCCGGCACCACGGCGAAGGCGACGGTGGCGATCATCGCCGTGACGTCGCCGACCCGGAACAGCATCACCACGGGGATGATGAAGCAGAAGGACGGCAGCACCTGCAGCGTGTCGATGATCGGTGCGACGATTCTTTCGAAACGGTCGCTGCGTGAGGCCATCAGGCCGATGGGGATGCCGATCAGGCAAGCGATAAAGGCCGAGATGCCGCAGAGATAGACGGTCGCCATGGTCTTTTCCCACAGCCCGGTGATAGCGCAGAAGGCGGTGAGTGCGGCAACCAGGGCTGCGAGCCGCAGGCCGGAAAGCTGATAGCCGGCAAGGCCGAGCAGGGCCACCGCGCCCAGCCACGGAAAACCTTCGCAGAAGGCGCGCAGCGGGTTCAGCACGTTGAGGATCAGCGCCACGCGAAACGCCTCGATCGTGTCGAAGAAGTTGATGGTGATCCAGTTCACCGCTGCCTTCCACAGCGGCGCGGTGGTGAAGGTGATCGCTTTCGGCACCGCCGCGAAGGCCGGCACGAACAGGCCAAGCAGCGTGGTGACGACAAGGATGGCGATCGCAAGCGTCAAATTGGGGTAGCGCCGCCAGAAGCTCGGGCTCACTTCCCGATGAACATGGCCCTTTGCCTGCTTGTGTGCGATCGCCTGGCTCAGCCGGTCGAGTGCGATCGCCAGTGCGACGATGGCGAGACCAGCTTCCATCGCCTCGCCGACCTTCAGCGCCCGCAGCGCCAGAAGCACATCGTAGCCAAGGCCGCCGGCGCCGATCATCGAAGCGATGATCACCATGTTCAGCGCCAGCATGATCACCTGGTTGACGCCGACCATCAGCGTCGGCCGCGCCGAGGGCAAAAGCACCCGCCACAGTTTCTGCCGCGCCGTGCAGCCGGCCATCTCGCTGAAATCGTCGATCTCGGAGGGCACCCGCGACAGGCCGAGCATCGTCGCCCGCACCATCGGCGGTGTGGCGAAGATGGCGGTCGCGATCATCGCCGAAACCGGGCTGTTGCCGAACAGGAGGAGCATCGGGATCAGATAGGCGAAGGTCGGGATCGTCTGCATCAGGTCAAGGGCAGGGGAGACGATGAGCCTTTCCGCCCATGGCTTGCGCCACGCCCAGATGCCCGCGAACAGGCCGGTGACGATGCAGAACGGCACGGCGATGGAGATCAGCGCCAGCGTCAGCATGGCGCTGGTCCACTGACCGAACAGCGCGATGTAGAGGAAACAGCCGCCGACCAGCATACCGAGCTTCCGGCCCCCGGCGGCATGTCCGGCAAGGAAGGCGGCGGCGCAGACGCCGACCCAGGACAGGCGTGGCAAGACATAAGCGTCGGCGCCGTGACCGATCTTGAAATTCTTGGCCAGCAGGTTGAGCGCGAAGTCGAGCGGCACGCCGAGCACCGCGGTGATCGAGCGCGTCAGCCACGACAGGTTCGACTTGATCCAGCCCATCAACGCGCTGACCCAGTCGGCGACCGGGACGATCGCGCTGGCCGGATAGTTGACGGCCCAGGGCAGGCTGTCCTGCAGCAGGAACACGACAAGCACGGTGGCAAGCGCCGAGGCCCAGACGATCAGCCAGACCTGAACCGGACGCGCCCTTGCCTCGCTGGCACCAGCCGTCACCGTCATGCGCCGGCCCTCGAACGATCGATGCCGGCCAGCAGGTCGATAACCGCTTGCGGCGTGACCTCGCCGATCGGCTTGCCGGTGCCGTTGACCACCGCGAACGGCTTGCCGGCCGAGACGATGCTGGCCGAAAAGCTCGCGATCTTGGCATCTGGCGCAACCGTGCCGCCATGCTCGGCGCCGTCGCAGGCGCGCATCAGGCTGCGCGCCGAGATAACTTTGGCACGGTCGACGTCGCGGGTGAATTCGGCGACATAGTCGGTCGCCGGGTTGACCACCAATTCTTCCGGCGTGCCGATCTGGATGACCTCGCCGTCCTTCATGATGGCGATGCGGTCGGCCAGCCGGATCGCTTCGTCGAAATCATGGGTGATGAAGACGATGGTCTTGTGCAGCATGGTCTGCAGCCGCATCAGCTCGTCCTGCATCTCGCGGCGGATCAATGGGTCGAGCGCCGAGAACGGCTCGTCGAGAAACCAGATTTCCGGTTTGGTCGCCAGGCTGCGGGCGATGCCGACACGCTGCTGCTGGCCGCCGGAAAGCTCGCGCGGGTAGAAGTGTTCGCGGCCGCGCAGGCCGACAAGTTCGATGACCTCGCGCGCCCGCGCTTCGCGTGCCGCCCGGTCCTGCCCCTGGATGCTGAGCGGGAATGCGATGTTTTCCAGCACGTTGAGATGTGGCAACAGCGCAAAATTCTGGAACACCATCCCCATCCGGTGGCGCCGCAATTCGATCAGTGCCGCATCCGAGATTTTCAGCAGGTCATTGCCTTCGAATTCGACCTTGCCATGCGTCGGCTCGACCAGCCGCGACATGCAGCGCACAAGCGTCGACTTGCCGGAGCCCGACAGCCCCATGATGATGAAGATCTCGCCCTGGCGGATCTCGAGATCGACGGCGCGCACGGCGCCGACCAACCCGGCAGCAGTGACGTCGGCCATGCTGGCCTTGCCATCGCGCTCGCGGATGAAATTGGCCGCGTTCGATCCGAACAATTTCCAGACATTGCGGCAGGCAAGCTTAATCGGACGAGCATCCTTGCCCGGCGGTGTCAGTGCCTGTTCAGTCCTATCCGTCATCCAATCGTCCTTCTGGAACATCAGGAATCGAGACCCGGCCGATCAGCAGCCGGGTCTCATTTTTCCAGTCGGAACGATCACTGCGCCCAGGCTTTCCAGTCTGCCTCGTGGGCAGCGATCCAGGCGGCGGCAACGTCTTCCTGCGTCTTGCCGCCGAGGTCGATCTCGCCGCTCATCTTGTTGAGCTCATCGGTGTCGATCGTGTAGGCCTTCGCCACCTTGTAGGCGACCGGCCACTTGTCCTTCATGCCAGACCATGAGTATTTCCAGATCTCGCCATGCGGCTTGCCGCAATCATATTTGGCGTCGGGATTCACACCCCATTTCGGGTCATTGTAGCATTCGGGCGTGTATTCGGGGAATTGCACCCATTCGCCCTTGTATTTGGCCGGCGCCCAATGCGGCGAATAGATCCACAGCATGATCGGCGCCTTGCGCTGGTAGGCCGAGTCCAGCTCGGCGAACATCGCCGCGTCGGTGCCGGCATGGATGACGGTGAAGGGCAGCTTCAGCGCCTCGACGCGCTCGTCGTCAAAGCCTTCCCAGGTCACCGGGCCGCCGAGATAGCGTCCCTTCGGTGCGGTCTCCGCCGTCGAAAATGCTTCGGCGCATTTCGGATCCTTCAGCGCTTCCCAATTGGGCAGGCCCGGGCACTTTTCCTTCATGTATTCGGGAAACCACCACTCTTCCTTTGCCTTGGGCCCGAGCTTGCCGAGCCGTTCGGTCTGGCCGGTCGCGTCGGAGGCTTTCATGGCTTCGCCGGCGGTCGTGTCCCAGAACTCAAGGCCGACATCGAGGTCGCCATTGGTGAGGCCGGTGGTCAGGCTGGAGAGGTAGTCGGCGGTCGGGTATTCGACGGTATAGCCGAGCTTTTCCAGGATGCCGCCAAGGATCTTGGCGTTCAGGTTGACGCTGGTCCAGTCGAACAGCGCGATCTTGATCGGGTCGTTGGATTCAGGTGCTGCGGCTTGGGCGGAAGGTGTCAGCAGGCTTAGGGTCGCGAGCGCGACGGCGCCCATCGACAGTTTCGAGATCTGGCTGCGAAATGACATGCTTGTTCTCCTTCAAGCTGTGAAAATTATCGTTCGTTCCCTTCTTGCGGCTTTTCTTGATTGTGTTGGAAAGGCTGGTCGTTGCGCAAGGCCGTCGGCGCCGAATTGTCGCCCTGGCTTTGGCCAAGGCAGGCAAGATGGTGCTCAATTCTGCTGATGATCGAATAGGACTGGAGGGTCAGCGTCATGGCTGCCGACGGATCGCTGCGGAAGCGATCACCTGCGGATCAATTGCCAGTCTTGCGGCGCCCTGCAAGGTGCGAGCCATCAAGGTCCCATGATCTCGGCTGTCGGCCCGGCAAGCCCCATCTCGCCAGGACCGTTTCATAGGATGAAATTATATATACCAACGTTCATGTCGCGCAACGACTAACGCCCGTGCGTTGCAATATTTCAAACCGCAGGCAAAGGCGGGCCGCCGGATGGCAGATCCTACCAGCAGACGTAGCCGCCATCGACAACCAGGTCGAGGCCGGTGACGAAGCTCGACGCGCGGCTGGCCAGGAACACGGTCGGTCCGACCATTTCCTCCGGCGCCGCCATGCGTCCCATCGGCGTGTCGCGCTTGAAGATCTTGATCTCTTCAGCCACCTCCGGCCGCTTGTTCATCGGCGTCAGCGTATAGCCCGGGCTGACGACATTGACGCGCAGCCCACGGTCGGCCCACTCCATGGCCAGGCTCTTCGACATGTGGATGACGGCGGCTTTCGAGGAGTTGTAGTGCGCCTGCGTCAGGCCCCGGTTGACGATGGTGCCCGACATCGAGGCGATGTTGATGATCGAGCCCTTGCGCCGCGCCAGCATCTTGCGGGCTTCAGCCTGGCAGGACAGGAACACGCCGGCGACATTGACCTCGTGCACCTTCTGCCATGTTTCCAGCGACAGCGTCTCGGCCGGTTCCGAACCGGCGATGCCGGCATTGTTGACGGCGACGGTCAGCGCACCGAGTTCGCTCTCGAGGCGATCGATCGCCGTCGCGAGATCGCTCTGCGATGTCACCGTGCCGGTCAGCACCAGCGCCTTGCGGCCGAGCGCGGTGATACGGTGGGCGGTTTCGTCCAACCCGCCTTTCGAGGCATGGCCGAAACAGGCAACGTCGGCGCCTGCCTCGGCCAGTCCGATCGCGATTGCCTGGCCGATGCCGCTGCCGGCACCGGTGACCAGCGCGACATCGCCGTCCAGCTTGAAAAGATCCATTGATAGCCCTCCCTGCCTCGGAGAGGGTACGCGCTGAGCCGTGTTTCGATCAAGCGCCCTGCATGGCTCAGAAATAGCCGTCCGATGCGGCTGTCGCTTCCTTCGGGATTTCGACGCCGTCGACCAGGATCTTGTCGACCAGTTCGTGGTGGAAGCAGACCAGCCCCTTGATGCGTTCCGCCTCGTGCACCGGCTCGGGATAGTACCAGACGAGGTTCTCGTGGCGCTTGGCCTTGGTCGTCACGTGATAGTAGTTGGAGATGCCCTTGTAGGGGCAGCGCGAAATGTAGCGGCTGGGCGCAAACATATCGAGCCGCGTATCGGCGATCGGCAGATAGTGGCGCACCGGATGACCGGTCTCGAACAGGAACACGCCGCGGCGTGAATCGGCGACCTGCTCACCATCGAGAATGACCTGCACGCGCCGCGACGACGGCAGGCAGTCGACGCGGCGGAACGGATCGCGGGCGTGGACGAAGATCTCCTCGTCCTCCTCGAACCAGTGGCCCATCTTGCTCCAGTAGAACGACATGTAGTCGGCGAGCGGCGGGCTGCCTTTCACCGGATCGGCGTAGCGCCAGGCCGCGTCCTCGACCAGCGTCACGCCGGTGTTGAGCGAATAATGGGTCGCCACGCCCTTGAACGGGCTCTCGGTCGTCGTCGTGCTCGGCAAGAGAAATTCTTCACGCACGTCGCTCATCGGGAAATAATAGACCGGCAGATGGTCGGACTCATAGAGCACCAGCGCGTTGACGGTGTCGGCGACCGTCATCGACCCGACCTGCACCCGCAGCCGCTTCTGTGTCGGCATGGTGAAGGCGACATAGCCCGGCTCGAAATCATATTGGGTGATGCTGTCGAGCAGCGGAAAATGCGGCCCGCGGCCGCGCAGATGACGCTTGCGAATGGTACTCTCCCGGTTCTTGGTCTTGGCGATCACGTTCATGATCAGCCTATGGATACGCGATCGAGCAGCAGCCCGGCGGCGATCGGCGGCAAGCCGCTGACATTCTTGCGCACCGGCACCAGCAGGTCGGGGAAATAGCTGAAAATGATCGGCGTCTCGTCGAGCAGCAGTTTTTGGATGTCGGAGGCGGCGCTGCGCTGTGCACCGATATCGAGCGCCTTCAGATAGCTGGTGACCATGCCGTCATAGGCCGGGCTCTTGAAATGCGCCGCGTTCCAGGGGCCGTCGCTGACCAGCGGGCTTTTGAGGAAGACGTTGGGCACGCTGCGATGCGCGTAGTCGGTGATGCCCAGCGGGCTGTCCAGCCAGTCCGACTGGCCGAACACAGCCTTGCCGTAGTACTTGTCCTGGTCCTCGATGTTGAGTGCGATGCGGGCGCCGATTTCCTTGGCGAAGTTCTGGAACAGCTGCGCGTAGCCGGGAATGTCGGAATAGCGCAGCGTCGTCAGCGTGATGTCGAAGCCGCTCGCCACGCCGGCCGCCTCGAGCAGCTGCTTGGCCTTGGCGATATCCTGGACGCGTTGCGGCACTGTCTTGTCGGTCGCCGGGAAGGCCGGCGCGAACGGGCTGTCATTGCCGGTCGCCGCCATGCCGCGGCACAGGCCATCGACCAGCTTGGAGCGGTCGATACAGAGCGCCAGCGCCTGGCGCACGCGCTTGTCGGTGAAGGGGCCGGTGTCGCAGCGCATGTGAAGCTGGCGGTGCGCGGTCGATGCCACGCGCAGCACGGTGATGTCGGGGCTGTTGAGCACGACCTGGCTGACATCGAGCGGAACCGCGTCGAGAATGTCGACCTCGCCGGCCTGCAGCGCCAGGATGCGTGGCTGCACGTCGCCGTAGAACTTGAATTCGAGACGGTCCGGCAGCGCCTTGTCGCCCCAATAGTCGGGGTTGCGCACGAAGGTCGCGCCGACCTTCGGCGTGTAGGTCTCCAGCCGGAACGGCCCGGTGCCCTCGAAGGTCTTTTCGTAGTCGCCCTTGTAGCTCGCCGGAAGGATGACGGCGTTGTAATTGTCGATCGACACCGAATAGGGAAAGCTGCCGTTCGGCGCATCGAGATGGAAGGCGACGGTGTGGTCGTCGACCTTCCTTGTGCCGCCCTTCGACAGCAGGCCCTTGAACACCGACAGCGCGTTCGAGGCGCCGCTCGGATCGGCCAGCCGGTCGAAGGTCGTAACGACGTCGTCGGCCTTGAAGTCCTCGCCATTGTGGAATTTCACGCCTTTGCGCAGCTTGAAGGTCCAGACGCTGCCATCCTCGTTCGGCGCCCAGCTTTCCGCCAGCACCGGCTTCAATGTGAGGTCCGCCTGGGTGATGCAGAGAAACTCGGCGGTCTGGAAAACCAGCTGGTAGCTGCCGCTGTCATAGTAGGTGACGGGGTCGATGGCGCCGCCAGGCGTGGCGACGCCGGCGCGCACGGTGCCGCCCGGCTTGCCCTCGGCGTGGGCCTGCCGCGTGCCGAGGCCGGCTGCGCCAACCAGGCCGCCGAGGAATGGCAGGGAGAGGCCAAGCACGCTGCCATGGCGCAGGAAATCGCGCCGGCCCATCCTGCCGGCGAGCAATTCATCGACAGCGGAATTTTCGATTGCTGTGAGATTGCGGCGAGCGGCGTCGATCATCCTGAAATGCTTTGGCATGGCTGCATTCCTCGCTTGGCTTGGGGTTTGCCATCTAGTTCATTGTTGACTGCCGCCGCAAAGCGATATTTTTTGATAGGGGCCATCGAAATTTTCGATGCTGGGGGTAAGGCATGGACACTGAAAATCTGCGCAGCTTTCTCGAAGTTGCCGCCCATGGCAGCTTCACCGTCGCGGCCAGCCGGCTCAACCT
The DNA here is from genome assembly GCF_057784235.1 of Mesorhizobium sp. CNPSo 4670. NCBI lineage: Bacteria > Pseudomonadati > Pseudomonadota > Alphaproteobacteria > Hyphomicrobiales > Phyllobacteriaceae > Mesorhizobium > Mesorhizobium sp. CNPSo 4670. The sequence goes on from NZ_JBWJFQ010000001.1 coordinate 369,176, forward strand.
CGCCCAGTCCACCGTCAGCGCGCGGATCCGGGGACTGGAGGAGCAGTTGGGGCGCCGGCTTTTCGTGCGCGACCGCGATGGCGTGACGCTGACGCCGGCCGGCCGCCAGTTCCTGCCGCATGCCTCTTCCATCACCCGCACCTGGGAGCAATCGCGGCAGGACATCGCCGTTCCCGATGGCTACGAGACGCTGCTGCGGCTGACCGCCCCCGCCTATCTGTGGGACCGCATCACCTCGCCATGGGTCGAGTGGATGCGCGCCAGGCGGCCGAACGTGGCGCTGCGCCTCGAGGGCAGTTTCCCGGATCTGGCGATCGACCAGCTGGCGGAAGGCCTGCTCGACATCTGCATCCTCTATCTGCCGCGCCCGCATCCCGGCATCGTCTACGAAACGTTGGCGGTCGACCAGGTCGTGCTTGTTCAGCATGCAGCGCAGACGAAACCGTGGACCGAAAACTACATCCTCATGGACTGGGGGCTGGAATTCCGCATCGAGCACGACCGCGCCTTTGCCGGCATGGTCAAGCCGGCCATCTCGGCTGGCCTTGTCTTCATCGGATTGCAGCATGTGCTGTCTCGGCAGGCGGCGGCCTATCTGCCGCTCAGTGCCGTCAGCACTCATATCGAACGCGGCGAAATGCGCCGCATCGACAACGCGCCGGTATTCCAGCGCCCGATCTACCTTGCCTATCCCAGCAATCCCGTCTCGTCGGATGTCCTGGATGTCGCGCTCACCGGGCTGCGCACGCTGGCCAGAGACTGGACCAGCGATCAGGGCTTTGCGGAAGGCGACCGGTCTTTCAGCATGACCGGCCAGATGTGACGGGGCAGGCCGTATGCATGGTGATCCCCGCTATGCCGGCTCGGTCATCACTTCCTTCTGCAGCCGTGCCAGTTCCTCGTAGGGGATATGGCAGCGGATCGAGTGGCCAGGCTGCGCTTCGCTGAGCGGCGGTTCCTGCTGCTCGCAGATAGCACCGATCTTGCGCGGGCAGCGTGTGTGGAACACGCAGCCCGACGGCGGGTTGGTGGCGCTGGGGATTTCGCCGTCGAGGCGAATGCGCGCTGTCTCGGTCTGATCGAGCTTGGGTACGGCCGACAGCAGCGCTTCGGTATAGGGATGATGCGGACCGGAAAAGACGTCTTCCGACGGTCCGAGTTCCATGATCCGGCCGAGATAGAGCACGGCGATCTTGTCCGAGAGGTAACGCACCACGGCAAGGTCATGCGAAATGAAGATATAGCTGACGTCTTCCTTCGATTGCAGGTCGGCGAGCAGGTTGAGGATCGCCGCCTGCACCGACACGTCAAGCGCCGAGGTCGGCTCGTCGCACACCACGATGCGCGGGTCGCCGGCGAAGGCGCGCGCAATGGCGACACGCTGCTTCAGGCCGCCAGAGAGCTGGCGTGGCTTGACGGCAAGATGCCGGTCGGTCAACCGGACTGAACGGACAAGGTCGTTGAGGCGAGCTTCCAGCGCCTTGCCGCTCAAGCCGGCAAGGCGCTTCAGTGCGCGGCCGATCAGGTGCCGGATCGAGTGCGAGCGGTTGAGTGCCGAGTCCGGATTCTGGAAGACGATCTGCATCGCCTTGATCTGGTCGTCGCTGCGGTTTTCCAGCCGTGGCGCCAGCGCCTTGCCTTCGAGCACGATAGTGCCGCCGTCATCCGGCGGCACCAGGCCGAGCAGCAGCCTGGCGAAGGTCGTCTTGCCGCTGCCGGACTCGCCGACCAGCCCAAGCGTTTCGCCCGGGCGCAAATCGAGCGAAACGTCCTTCACGGCGCGCAGCGCGTGGCCATGGCTGGAATAGGTCTTGTTCAGCCCGGCGACGCGCAGCACCGGCACGGCTGCCGCCTTTGGCGTGGGCGCGACATCGCTCGGGGTTGCGCGCGGCAGCGCCTGCGCCTTCTCGTGATAGAAGCAGCGCGACAGCCGGCCGCCCAGATCGTAGAGCGGCGGCAATTCGCTACGGCAGCGGTCGTCGGCCAGCGCGCAACGGTCGGCGAAGGCACAGCCCTTGATGTCGGCACCAATGCCGGGCAGGAAGCCCGGAATGGTGTCGAGCCGACCCTGGTCCTTGCGCTGGCCGCCGCGCGGCAGGCAGCGCAGCAGCGCCACCGTATAGGGATGGCGCGGATCGTTGAACACGACTTCGGTCGGCCCTTCCTCGACCAGCATGCCGGCATAGAGAACACCGACCCGGTCGCACATGTTGGAGACGACCGCGAGGTTGTGGCTGATAAAAAGGATCGAGGCCGACAGTTCCTGCCTGAGCTGCGCGATCAGGTCGAGCACTTCGGCTTCCACCGTGGCATCGAGGCCGGTCGTCGGCTCGTCGAGGATCAGCATCGACGGATCGTTGGCCAGCGCCATGGCAATCGCCACGCGCTGCTGCATGCCGCCGGAAAGCTGGTGCGGATAGCGCTGCATGACGCTGACCGGGTCGGAGATGCGCACCCGGTTCAGCATGGCGATTGCCTTGTCGGTGGCTGCCTGTCCGGTGATGCCGCCCAGCTCGAAGATTTCGGTCAGCTGGCGGCCGACGCGGATCGACGGGTTCAGCGCCTTGCCCGGATCCTGGTAGACCATGGAGACGCTTTCGGCCCGCGCCCGCCGGAGCGCCTCGGCATCCAGCTTCATGACGTCCTGGCCGTCGAGCGAGATCGCGCCGCCTGTGATCGAACCGTTTCTCGGCAGATAGCGCACGACGGTGAGCGCCACCGTGGATTTGCCGCAACCAGACTCGCCGACGAGCCCGTAGGCTTCGCCCTGGCCGATGTTGAGGCTGAGGTTGCGCAGCACAGCGCGGTTGCGGCCGGCAACGCGGTAGGCGACCGACAGGTCGGTGAGCTCGAGGGCGTTTTCTGCCGTGGCGGATCTAGTCATTGAGCGCTCCGTGAACGCCGTCTGCCACCAGATTGACGCCAATCACCAGCGAGGCGATGGCGAGTGCGTCGAACAGCACCGTCCACCAGAAACCGCCGCCGATCATGCCGTAATTGTTGGAGATCGACAGCCCCCAGTCGGGCGAGGGCGGCTGGATACCGAAGCCCATGAAGGAGAGCGTGGCGACCGCGAAAATGGCATAGCCGAGCCGTACGGTGGTCTCGACCAGGATCGGTGGGATGACGTTGGGCAGGATCTCGACGAACATCGTATGCGCAGCACTTTCGTGCCGAAGCTGTGCGGCGGCGACATAATCGAGTTCTCGCTCGGCAAGCACCGCGGAGCGCACAGTGCGCGCGATGATCGGCGCGAAGCTGAGGCCGATGACGACGATGACCGTCGTCTTGGATGTGCCGAGCGCAACGATGGCCAAAAGCGCGACGATGACCACCGGGATCGCCATGAAGGCTTCGAGGATGCGGCTGACGACATCGTCGACGAGGCCGCGAAAATAGCCGGTGAGCAGGCCGAGCGCCGTGCCCGCCACTGTCGCCAGCAAGGTTGCCAGCGGGGCGACGGTCAGGATGTCGCGCGAGCCGACGATGACGCGCGAGAAGACGTCGCGGCCGATCTGGTCGGTGCCGAACCAGTGTTCGGCAGAAGGCGGCGCCAGCGCGTTGATGATGTCGTCGGCAAGCGGGTCGTAAGGCGCGAAATGCTCGCCGAACAGCGCGCAGGCAACCCAGAACATCACGATGGCGAAACCGGTCAGGAAGGTGCCGGAGCGCAGCAGCGACAACAGCACCTCCGCCAGCGGGCCGCGCCTGCGCGTGTCGTCTGATGTGGGGGAGGTGGTCTGGACAGCGCTCATTGATCTGACCCCAGCCTGATGCGCGGATTGAGCACGGAATAGAGGAAGTCAGCGACGAGCGTCGCCACGGCATAGACGATGCCGATGGTGAGAATTCCCGATTCCAGCATCGGGAAATCCTTGCCGCGCGCCGCGGTGAAGATCAGCGAGCCGATGCCCTGGTAGCGGAACAGCGTCTCGATCACGACGAGGCCGCCGATCAGATAGCCGGTCTGCGTCGCGATGACGGTGATGGTCGGCAGCAGGGCGTTGCGCAGCACATGCCGCCAGATCACCGTGCGCCATGGCAGGCCCTTGAGCACGGCTGTTCGTGTGTAGTCGGAATCGAGCGCCTCGATCATGCCGGAACGCGCCATGCGGGCGATGTAGCCGAACAGCACCAGGAACAGCGGCAGCGAAGGCAGGATCAGGTAATAGAGCTGGGTGAAGAAGCCGGCATTGCGCGGCCAGGCGGCCGATATCGGCAGCCAGCGCAGCCAGACGCCGAAAATTAGGATCAGGATGATGCCGGTGACGAATTCGGGCAGCACCGTCACCGACAGGCCGCCAAGGCTGATGATGCGGTCGAGCGGCCGGTTGAGGTTGAGCGCGGCAACGACGCCGCCGAGGATGCCGATCGGCACCACCAGCACGAAGGCGACCGCCGCGAGCTTCATCGAATTGCCGAGCGCATCGATGACGAAGGGCGCGACCGGCGAGCGGAAGATGTAGGAGGTGCCCATGTCGCCCTGGACGAAGTTCGAGATCCAGCCCCAGTACTGCACCAGCAGCGGGCGATCGACACCGAGCGTGTGATTGAGCGCATCGACGGCACGCTGGTCGGCGAACGGGCCCAATATGGCGCGCCCGACATTGCCAGGCAGCACCTGGCCGCCAAGGAACACCATGATGCTGAGCAGGAACAACGTCACCAGCGACAGCGAGACACGCCGGGCAAGGAAGGAGAGAATGGCTAAGACTCCTTGTGGAGCCAGCCCCCCGTGGGGGAGCTGGCTGTTACAGGATTGGCTTTCCCTTTCCGTTCAGGCCTTCGATGCCTTGTCGAGGAACAGCTGCGACATTGCAGTCGGCTGCACGCCGGCCACGCCTTTCGCCGTCGCTGTCAGATAGTCGTAGAAATAGCCGAAGATCACGGGCGTTTCTTCAAGCAGCAGGTTCTGGATCTTGCCTGCCGTCGCCTTCTGCGCCTCGAGGTCGAGTGCGGCGATGTAGCTGGTCGCCAGCGTGTCGTAGTCCTTGTTCTTGAAATGCGCGGCGTTCCAGGTGCCGTCGCCCTTCAGCGGCGCTGCAAGATAGACATTCGGCACCCCGCGATGGCCATAGTCGGTGATGCCCATCACCGAATCCAGCCAGTTCGACTTGCCGAACACCGCATCTCCGTAGTAGCCGCCCTGGTCGAGGATATTGAGCTCCAGCTCGATGCCGATCTCCTTGACCCAGTTCTGGATAAGCTGGGCGTATTCGGGGATTTCCAGATAACGCTCGGTGGTCAGCGTCACCTTAAAGCCCTTGCCGGCGCCTGCCGCTTCCATCAGCTGCTTGGCCTGCGCGATATCCTGCTTGCGCTGCGGCACGCTCGTATCGGTCGATGGGTAGGCCGGGGCGAACGGGCTGTCATTGCCTGGCGAAGCCCGACCTTTCATCAGGCCGGCAACCAGCTTCTCACGGTCGAGGCTGAGTGCGATGGCGCGGCGCACGCGCGGGTCCTTAAACGGGTCGGAATCGCAGCGCATATGCAGTTGCTGGTGAGCGACCGACTTCAGGCTGATGATGTCGACATTCGGATCGTTCAGCAGCGCGACACCGGACAGCACCGGCAACTGGTTGATGATGTCGACCTGTCCGCCCTGCAGTGCCAGGATTTGCGGCTGCGTGTCGGTGAAGAAGGTGAACTCGGTGCGCTCCGGCAATGCCTTGGTGCCCCAATAGTCTTCGTTGCGGACGAAGGAGGCGCCGACCTTTGCCGTGTATTTCTCGATCTTGAACGGCCCGGTGCCGTCGAAGCTCTTCTCGTACTCGCCCTTGTAGCTCGCCGGGATGATGACGGCGTTGTAGTTGTCGGACGACAGCATGTAGGGGAAGTTGCCATTCGGCGCGTCGAGGTGGAACTCCACCGTGTAGTCGTCGACCTTCTTGCTGGCGCCCTTCTGCAGGATGCCGTTGAACACCGACAGCGCGTTGGACGAGTTTGCCGGGTCGGCAAGGCGGTCGATGCTGGCCACGACGTCGTCGGCCTTCATCTCGCCGCCGCTGTGGAATTTCACGCCCTTGCGGAGCTTGAAGGTCCACACCGTGCCGTTGTCGTTCGGCTTCCAGCTTTCGGCCAGCGCTGGCTGCAGCACGAGGTCGGGTCCGTCGATGCAGAGGAACTCGGCGACCTGCTGCATGATCAGCAGGCCGCCGGCGTCCGCGATGGTAACTGGGTCGATCGTTGCCGCCGGCACGCTGCTGGCGATGCGGATGGTGGCGCCGGGCGCGCCCTGGGCGCGCGCCAGCGACGGTATGCCGCCGAGGCCGGCGGCTGCGCCGATGCGGCCAAGCAGCGGCAGCGACAGGCCGAGCAGGCTGCCGTGACGGATGAAGTCGCGGCGGCTGACCCTGCCGTCGACGAGGCCATCGATCAGGTGGTTTTCAAGCGGCGAACGGTTGCGCCGGATCAGGTCGAGAATGTGATAATTCTTGCTCATGGTTTTTACCCTTTCCCCTATGTTCTTATGGTTGACGAATTTTTGCGGATAGCTCCATTTTGCGGCCGCCAGAATAGCCCGTGACCGGGACTGTAGCATGCGATTCTGTCCGGTCCATCCAGTCCTTGGAGTGGATGCCGGATTGCTGGCTGCACTGCTTTCACCCGTCTTTGTCCAACCTTCCCGACCGAAGTCGCGGTGGTTGGCTTCTCGTTTCTTGGCCGCTTGCCCGTCATCTAGTTCAGCGGCAAACGGCGATAGGTTCCGGGCTTTGCCGGGTCATGATACTTGTTGCACGGTCCGTTCTCGATAAAGTCTCTGTGACAGGCAGCGAGGTTTTCCCGTGACAACGTGACGCCGAGACCGGGGCCTTCCGGGACGCGCACGACGTTGTTCTTCGGCGAAAACGGCCCTTCCTTGGTGACATCCATCGGCAGCATGCGAAACAGCGACTGGTTGGGCTCCCTGATCCATCCGAGCGCCGCGCACAAATGCAGATAGGCCGCGCTGCCGATGCCGCTGTCGCCGCTGTAGCACCAGAAATCGATGCCGGCATGTTCGCAGGCACCGACGAAGCGCAGCATGCGGCCGATGCCGCCATGCGTCGTCGGGTTGCCGACGAAAGCGTCCGGCACCTTCATGTCCATGGCGCGCGCAATGTCGATGTTGTGGGTCGAGAACGGGATCGAACAGTGGCGCCGCAGTTCGCGCATCTCCTCGATGGTCGCCACCGGATCCTCCCAATTGCGCACGCCGAGTTCCTCCAGCGGTCGTGCCAGCCGACGCGCCGTCGCCAGCGAATAGGCCTGGTTGGAATCGATGCGGATCATTGCATCGTCGCCAAGTCTTTCGCGGATCAGCTGGACCATTTTCAGCGAGACTTTTGGATCCTGCGTCGAGAACTTGCCTTCGAAGAAGGTTGTCCCATGGGTCTCGTGCAGCTCGACGCAGTAATCGGCGACTTCTTCCGGCGTCGTCTCGCCCTTGATCTTTGGTCCGTCGCCGCGCAGCGAAAAATAGTCGGTGAACGGGATGTCCTTGCGCACGGCGCCGCCGAGCAACTGGTAGAGCGGCTGGTTCCACGCCTTGCCGCGCAGGTCCCAGAACGCCATCTCGATGGCGCCGAAGGCCATAATGCGGGTGCGGTCGTTGATCGACTGCACGCCGGTCCAGTAGGGCAGGCAGACATTCTCGGCGCCGGCGATGTCGAAGGCATCGCGGCCGACGAGGCGCGGCGCCAGGACATCATTGATGATCGCGGCGGCCGCCGGCGTCGGCGCCTCGCCGAGGCCGATCAGCCCATCCTCGGTCTCGACCTCGACGATGGTCGGCGAGAACCCATCGAGTTCGCCGAACACCCAGGAGTAGGGCGCCTCGAGGCGAAGGTTGATCGGCGTGGCCTTGATGCCGCGGATTTTCATCTCAGCCACCGATTTTCGAAGAACGGCGCGCCAAGCAGGTCGGGAACCACGTCGATGCCGAGGCCCGGTCCATCCGGAATGCCCATGCGGCTGCCGGTGACCGGCGGCTTGTTCGACGCCGTGCGCACCGTCACCCATTCGTGGAAGGCGATCGCGTGCAGGCGGCGTTCTTCAGGTGTCGACAGCGACAGATGCGCCATCGCCGCGGTGTCGATCTCGGCGCCGCCAGTGTCCTCGACGGTGATCATGAAGCCGAGGTCGACGGCGAGATCGCGGACCTGCCGCGTCTTCGTCACGCCGCCAAGCCGCGAGATCTTCAAAGTCAGCCCGTCGGCGGCACCCTTGCGATGAATGTCGAGCATGTCGTCGAGCGAGGCGACGGATTCGTCGAGCACCATCGGCTTGTCGAGCGAACGACGCACCGACATGCATTCGTCGATCGTCGTGCAGGGCTGCTCGAAGGTGTAGTCGATGGCCCGCGTCGCGTCGGCGAACTGGCGCGCCTGGTAGGGCGTCCAGCCGGCATTGGCATCGCAGAAGATCACCGTGCCCTTCGGCACCGAAGCGGCGACCGCGGTGACGCGCTCGATGTCGTCATGGACATTGCCGCCGACCTTGACCTGCAGCCGGTGGAAGCCATCCTTGACGATGCGTTTGGCCAGCGCCGCCATGGCCTCGACGCTGCCGTGGGTGACGACCTTGTAGAGCTCCGCCGTCTCGCTCTCCCGGCCGCCGAGCAGCGTCACCAGCGGCACGTCGGCGGCACGCGCGGCAAGGTCCCAGCAGGCCATGTCGAGCGCCGACTTGATGTAAGGATGCCCCTTGAACACCGTATCCATCAGCCGGCCGATGCCGGCCAGCCCACGCGGATCATGGCCGATGAGATGCGGCGCGATCTCGACCACGCCGGCTCGAACGCCGGCCGCGAAGGCGGGCGAGTAGAAATTGCCGAGCGGCGCCATCTCGCCCCAGCCGGTGATCCCGCTGTCCGAGGTGATGGCGACGATCACCGCGTCGAAGGCGTCGGCAACGCGTCCTTTCGACATGCGGTAGGGCCCATCCACGAAGGGCTGCACGACATGGTAGGCCTTGATGGTTTCGATCTGCACGTGTCTGTCCATTGTCTGCGGTGGTGAGGAACGGGTCAGGCGCCTTTCGACGGGCGCTGTTCGAGATCGCGCGCGTAGGAAAGAAGCTCCTCGAAATCGAGGTCGATATGCTCGCGGGCATGGCGCTGGGCAGCGCGCATGTCGGCACCTTTGAGCAGTGACACATAGGTCTCGTGAACGTCTTCAGCCGGCACTGCTTCGTTGCGGGCCTGCTGGTGCAGGGCGAAATACATCTGCAGCCGGCTGGTCAGCCGTTGCCAGGTTTCCAGCAGCACCGAATTGTCGGCCCATTCGTAGATCAGGCCATGCAGTTGCAGCGCCGTTTCGATCTGGCGGGTGGTGTCGCGGTTGCGGGTCGCCTGTTTCACCGCCTCGTGGCGCTGGTCAAGCTCATCGAAGAAGCGCTGGTCGCGCAGCGGCCAGGTGCGCTCGATGGCGAATTCGTCGAGCACCTTGTTGAGCGAATAGGCATCGTCGATATCCTTGGCGGTGACGTCGACGACGAAAGTGCCGGCATAGGGAATGCTGGTCAGGATGCCCTCCTGCACCAGCTCACGCATCGCCTCGCGCAGTGGCGCGCGGCTGACCCGCATCTGTTCGGAGATACGGAGCTCGTTGAGTTTCTGGCCTGGTTCCAACTGGCCGGTCAGGATCGCGCGCCGCAGCAGCGCGACGATCTCGGCGCGCCGCGTCGTATCCGCGATCGGACTGAAATCCACTTTAGCCATTCGGCCGCTCCCAAGGAAACCGAGAGCAAGACAATCAGATTGTCGACAATCTAACAAGAGGTCAATTTCGGATTCTTGTGCACCGCGGGCATATCTACCTCTTTGGCCTCAGGCCGCGCGGCCGTAGAAGCCGACCCGTTCTTCGGCGCTGAACACCACACCTGGCTTCTCGTAGTAGGAGAACACCGCGATCATGCGCTCGCGTTCGCCTTCGACGGTGGTGACGCGATGTGCGGTGTTCTTGCCGCGAAAGACGTTGAGCGTGCCGGGCCTCATGCGCAGGATCTTGGCTTCGGGGTCGCGCCCTTCGAGCAGTCTGGCGACGCCGTCATAGTTCGGATTGTCGTCCGACCGCAGGTCCGTCCGGTATTCGAGGTCGCCGCCCCGTTGCGACTGCTGCAGCAGGAGGGTTGTGGTGAATTCCGAACGATCGAAATGCCAGTTGAGCGCCTCGCCGGCGCGATAGGCCATCACGTTGGTGCGCGCCAGCGGATCCTGCATGACATGCAGTTTGGACTTGCCCATCGCCGCCGCCAGGAAGCGCAGCAGCGGTTCATATTCGTAGATGCCGAGCACGACGCTGCCGGGGATCTGGTCCGCACAGACGGTGTGGCTGATGGTCTCGACCTTGCGCAACGCCGGATGGTCAGGCGCAAGCTCGGGAATGTCGGGCTTGAAGTAGATGTTGTGCATCCGCTTGTGCACGTGCGAGCGCGCAGCCATGACCGGCTGGATTTCCCGCACGGCCTTTTCAGCGATGCCGGGCCGCACAAACCCCTCGAGGTTGAACATGCCGTCGGCTTCGAGTGCGGCGACAGATTGGTCGACGAGGCGCTGCCATTCGGCGCTGCCTTCGCGGTCGAGCGGATAGCGGTCGAGATCGAGGATGTCTTTCATGGTCATGGGCTCCGAGGTTGTGAGCCTTATGAGACGGCAAAAAAATCTTTCTCTCAACACGGAAAATAATTAGGATTGGCCAAGAAAAACTTTGGGAAGATCGATGTGGAACGTCTGCCTCCGCTGAATGCGATCAAGGCCTTCGAGGTCGCGGCGCGCGCCGGCAGCTTTACCCTGGCTGCGACCGAGCTTGGCGTGTCGTCGGCGGCGGTGAGCCAGCAGATACGCAACCTCGAAACCTGGTTCGGCAAGCAACTGTTCGTGCGCAGCGGCAACCGCATCGCGCTGACCGACGCCGGCCACGCCATCTATCCGCAAACCGCACGGGCGCTGGGCGACATCGCGGCGATCGGCCGGCGGATGCTGGAAGGCGGCTTGCGGACGCGCCTTGTCGTCAGCGTGCCGTTTTCGCTGGCCGAACTGTGGCTGGCGCCGAAGCTCGCCGTGCTTCTCGATGCCTTCCCGCAGATGGCGATCGATGTCCGGGTCGAGGACGATCCGGTCGACCTGATGCGCCAGAACATCGACCTGCGCATCAGCTACGGCGACTATCACTATCCCGGTTTGAAGCTCGTCCGACTTGTCCACGATGATGTCTTGCCGGTCTGCGCGCCCGAATTCTGGCGCAGGCACGGCAATGGCGATCCGGGTCTGGCGGACCTTCATGAAAGCCTGTTCATCCACACCAATTGGGGGCCGAACTATGCCTCGCACCCGACCTGGGCCGATTGGTTCGCGGCATCCGGCGGCAGTCGCGCGCCCGACCCGTCGCATGGGCGGCGCGTCGGCCTGTCCAGCCTGGCAATCGCCTCGGCGAGGCTGGGTCTCGGCATTGCGCTTGGTCAGCGGGTCATGGCGCGCGCCGACCTTGAGGCGGGGCGGCTGATTGCGCTCTCATCCGTCTCGGTTCGCCTCGGGCATCCTTACTGCGCGTTCATGCCGCCGGCCAAGGCTGATCGTGCCGATGTCGCGGGCCTGGTGGAGCTGCTCACGAAAGCGGCGCCCGCGACCTATGGGAAGGTCGGGGCGCCGCGCTGAGGCCGGACCTGACGGGGGTGTTCAGGTGGCCGGCTTTTCCGGCAGCGGAGAAATCGGCATTCCGGGTCCGATCTTCTGCAGATTGCCTGTTATCACCTGATCGCCTTCGGCAACGCCGGTCAGGATCGCCACCTGGCTGCCGCTGGTCGGGCCAAGCGAAACCAGCCGCTGGTCGACCGTGTTGCCCTTGCCGACGACGTAGAGATATTTGCCGAGCTGGCTCGAGCCCAGCGCCGTCTGCGGCACCATCAGCGCATCGGCCTGCTGCTTCACATGCAGCCGGACGCGTACATATTGGCCCGGTAGCAGCGTGAACTTGCCGTTGCCGATCGTTGCCCGCGCCGTGATGGTGCCGGTCGAACGGTCCACCGTATTGTCGATGAAGGTGAGTTCGCCCTTCTGGCTGGCCTCGGTCTCGCCGGGAAGCAGGACCTCGACTTCGATCGGACCCGCGGCGCGAGCCTGTTCGATCTCAGCCAGGTCCGTCTCGCTCGGATTGAAGGTGACGTAGATTGGATCGAGCTGCACCAGCGTGTTGAGCACGGTGCCGGCAACGCTGACCAGCGTTCCGACCGAGGCCTGGTTGCGACCCAGGCGTCCGGCAAACGGCGCGCGGATTTCGGCATAGCTCAAATTGAGCTCGGCCGTGCGGACCGCCGCCTGGTTGAGCGCCAGCGACGCCTGTGCTTCGCGCAAAGTGCTGGTGCGCTGGTCGAACCCGTCCTTGGCGAGATAACCGCTCTTCGCAAGCTCGGTGCCGCGCCCGAGATTGGACTGGGCATAGTCGAGCGTTGCGGTGTCACGCTGCACCTGCGCCTTCGCCTGGTCGAGAGCCGCCTGGAAGTCATCAGGCGAGATCTTGTAGAGCAGATCGCCCTGGCGGACGTCGACACCGTCGGCAGCGGCCTGCTCCTGCAGATAGCCCGGAATCCTGGCCTGCAAGGTGATGCTGCGGATCGGCTCCGTCCGCGCGGCGTAGTCGAGGTAGATCGGGATCGTCTTCTTGACGACGCTGACCACCGGCACCGGCATGACGAACGCCGCCGGGGCGGGCGCCGCACCAGCGGTGCCGGCATTGAGGCTGACGTTGCCCATGTCGAGCAGGTGGACGCTGGCCACCGAGATCGCTCCCAGCGCGACAGCCGTTCCCAACGCGATTTTCCATTTACGCATGATTAGTCTCCAATCTTATTCGGCCGCTTCCGCCAGGGGAGGGAAGGCGGTTTCGGCAGTTGGTTCAGTATGTTCGTCAGCGGCGGGCTCGTCATTGCCGCCGCGTTCGCGCAGCTGTTCGATGACCGCGTAGAAGACCGGTACGAACACCAGCGACAGGATGGTGGCCGCCACCATGCCGCCAAAGACGGTGGTGCCGATCGACTGACGGCTTGCGGCACCGGCGCCGGTGGCGAACATCAGCGGCAGCACGCCGAGGATGAAGGCGAAAGCCGTCATCAGGATCGGCCGCAGCCGCAGCCGTGCCGCCTCCATCGCCGCGTCGACGATGCTGAGGCCTTCCTCGCGTCGTCTCCTGGCGAACTCGACGATCAGGATGGCGTTCTTGGCCGCCAGGCCGATCAGCATGACGAAGCCGATCTGCGAGTAGACGTCGATCTGCATGCCACGTGCCCACAGCACTGCGAACGCGCCGAACAGTGCGAGCGGCACCGCCAGCAGCACCATGAACGGCATCGCCCAGCTCTCATACTGCGCCGCCAGGATCAGGAAGACGAAGACGATGGCGAGGCCGAAGACGACGGACGCGATCGATCCTGCCTTGAGTTCCTGGAAGGTGATGCCGGTCCATTCGAAACCGAAATCCCTGGGCAGTGCCGTGGCGGCGGCCCGTTCCATAGCAGCAACCGCCTGGCCCGAGGAGAAGCCCGGTGCGGCACCGCCATTGATCGAGGCCGAGGCGTTGTTGTTGTAGTGTGGCACGGTTTCCGGGCCGACGAACGGCACGAGCTTGCCCAGTGTGCTCAACGGCACCATGCCGCCGGAGGCATTGCGCACATAGAGCCTGGAAATGTCCGCCGCGCCCGCACGTGCATCCTTGTCGGCCTGGATGGTCACCCGGAAGGTGCGGCCGAACAGGTTGAAGTCATTCACGTAGAGCGAACCGAGATAGATCTGCAGCGTGTTGAAGACGTCCGGCAGGTTGAGGCCGAGCAGTTTCGCCTTGCTGCGGTCGAGGTCGTAGTTGAACTGCGGCGTCGAGGTCGAGAACGGCGAGAACAGCTGCTGCGGATTGATCTCGGGCTGTTTGCGCGCCTCGGCGATCACGGCTTGCGTCGCGTCGTTGAGGGCTGAACTGCCGCGGCCGGTGAGATCCTCGACGACGAATTCGAAGCCGCCCGTGGTCCCGATACCGGGGATCGAGGGCGGATCGAAGCTCAACGCGAAGGCTTCCGGAATCTGCAGCAGCTTGCCGCGCACATCGGCGACGAGCTTCGACGCGCTCTGGTCGGGACTGCGTTCCTCCCAGGGCTTCAGGATGGCGAATTCGACCGCCGAGTTCGACTGCGCCGCACTGGTCAGGAAGTTCAGGCCGCTGATCGAACCGACGATGTCGACGCCGGGCGTCGCCTGCAAGATGTCGCGCGCCTTTTGCGCCACCGCGTCGGTGCGCTCTAGTGAAGCGCCGTCGGGCAGCTGGATGACGACGAAGAAGTAGCCCTGGTCCTCAACCGGAAGGAACGTCGAGGGCAGGCGCTGCCAGACGAAGTAGGTGGCGACAAGTCCGGCTGCAAACAGGCCAAGCATGATCCAGCGCAAGCGGATTAGAATGCGCACGCCGTGGGCATACGCATGCGACAGCCGGTCGAAGCCTGTGTTGAACCAGCGGAACAGCACGAACTGCGTTGGCTCGCGATGCCGCAGGAAAGCGGCACTGAGCGCGGGGCTCAGCGTCAGCGAATTGAAGGCGGAGATGCCGACCGAGATCGCCACCGTCAGCGCAAACTGGTTGTAGAGCTTGCCAGAGACGCCGGGAATGAAGGCGACCGGCACGAACACCGCCATCAGCACGGCGGTGGTGGCGATGATCGGACCGGTGACCTCGGCCATCGCGGCCTTGGTCGCCGCCAGTGGCTTGAGCCCGGCCTCCAACTGTCGTTCGACGTTCTCGACCACCACGATGGCATCGTCGACCACCAGGCCGATCGCCAGCACCATGCCGAGCAGGCTCAGCATGTTGAGCGAGAAGCCGAGCATCTCCATGACGACGAGCGTCGCCACCAGCGACACCGGAATGGCGATGGTCGGGATGATCGTCGTGCGCCAGCTCTGCAGGAAGATGAACACCACGGCGACGACAAGGACCAGCGCTTCACCGAGAGTGATCAGCACGTCATGCATCGACGCCGAGACGAAGCGGGTCGTGTCATAGTGCATCGCATAGGAGACGCCCTTCGGGAAACGGGCCGACAGTTCCTGCATCTTGTCCTTGACGCGCTGCTGCAGATCGAGCGCGTTGGAGCCGGGCATCTGGTAGACGGCGAGCACCACGGTCGGATCCTTGCCGAAGAAGGCCGACGATGAATATTGCAACGCGCCAAGCTCGATGCGGGCGACGTCGCGCAGCCGCACCAGCGACCCGGTGTCGGTGTTGGCGCGCACGACGATGTCGCCGAACTCCTTGGGATCGCTCAAGCGGCCGACGGCGTTGACCTGCATCTCGAAGGCGGTGCCGGCCGGGGCCGGCGACTGGCCGATCTTGCCGGCCGCCACCTGGACGTTCTGCTCGGCAATCGCGTTCTGGACGTCGACAGCGGTGATGCCGAGATTGGCGAGCTTGTCCGGATCGAGCCAGACGCGCATCGAATAGCGCCGCTCGCCGAAGATCTGCACGTCGCCCACACCGGGCAGCCGCTTCAGCGGATCGACCACCTGCAGATAGGCAAGGTTGCTCAGCGCCACTGGATCGACCGAACTGTCGGGTGAGGTCAGGTTGACGATGAGGACGAAGTTCGGATTCTGTTTCTTGATCGTCACGCCGCCCTGATTGACGATCGCCGGCAGCGACGAGGCCGCTTGCGAGACGCGGTTCTGGACGTCGACGGCGGCGGTGCTGAGCGAGTAGCCGACATCGAAGGTGATGGTGATGGTCGAGGAGCCGTCATTGGAACTCGTCGACGACATGTAGGTCATGCCTTGCACGCCGTTGATCTGCTGCTCCAGCGGCGTCGTCACGGTGTCGGCCACCACCTGGGCGCTGGCGCCCGGATAATGGGCGCTGACCACGACCTGAGGCGGTGTGATGTCGGGAAACTGCGAGACGGGCAGCAGGAAATAACAAATCGTCCCGGCGAGCACCATGATGATGGCGATCGCCGAGGCGAAGATCGGACGATGGATGAAAAAGTTTACCACGAAACACACGCCTCCCCGGCCGCTCTTGCCTTGCCGAACGCGCTGGCAACCTTGGACAGCCTTTGGCCGCGCCCGTCACCGGGCTCTCCCAGCGAACGCAGCAACGGCATCTCGCTGTGCTGCGCATCGGCGAGCGAGCGCAGCATCCTTTCGAAGGCGCGCGGGTCGACGCCATCTGCTTTCATAACCAGCCGGATCATCGGATCCCGGACGGCTTCATCTATGGTAAGATCGCGGCGCTGTGGCATTGGCCGGCTCCTTGTCTGTCAGTTCGCAGCCCATGCTCACGAACCGTTTTCATCTCTTCACCGGCCGAGGCCGCATGAACTGCAATTGTTCGCCCATCTCGCTGAGGTCCCTCTCGATCTGGCAGGACCAGTTCACGGTCTTGTGATTGACGGAGGGCGACATAGGTGTTACCAGTAAGTAACATTCGTGACGTTACAGACCGGTAACACCCTAGTCAAGAGGCGTACCGAGGGATTTTTGGGAAACCAAGGAGGTTTTGATGGAAGACGGCACTGTGGAACGCGTTCGCCCCCGGGACAGGATCCTGGAGACGGCGCAGGACATGTTTCACAAGCATGGCATCAAGGGCGTCGGCATCGACGCCATCACTGAGGCCGCCGGAACCAACAAGATGACGCTCTATCGTCATTTCGATTCCAAGGACGATCTCATCATCCAATGCTTGCGCGCCACCGCCTGCAAGGCGGGTGCGATCTGGGAGAAATTCGAGATTCAGCATCCTGGCGACAAGCTGGCGCAATTGCATGCCTGGGTTCACATGGCCGCCGATTGCCTGACGGCTGACGGTCGCGGCTGCGATATGGCCAACGCCGCCATCGAGTTGACCGACGCGGATCATCCGGCCCGGCGCGTCATCAAGGAACTCAAGGAAGCCCAGCGCGATCGCCTTGTCACGCTGTGCCGGGATGCCGGCATCGGCCAGGCCGAGTTGCTTGCCGATACGCTGTCGCTTCTGCTTGAAGGCGCCCGTGTCAGCGTTCAAAGTGTCGGTACCGAAGGCCCCAGCGCGCAGTTCGTGCGCATGGCGGAAGGGCTGATCGTCTCCTTCCGCGGCACTGCAGCCGGCTGAATTCTTCCCGGCGGCAGCTACGCTCCCTGTTCGATCTCGTGACCGAGAATGAAAGATGCATCACGTCCTCCGGCGTGAGCGCCATTGCAATCGCCACTGACTGGAACGAAAAAAGCCCGCTGCCGGGAGGAGGTGGCAGCGGGCTCGATTTCGAGTGTGGCGCGGGAGGAGGTGCACCCCACTCAGCGTCGGCATCGCATCTGGGAGGAGTAGATGGCCGACAACCGCAAATTAGGGGTTGCCCAATGATTCGGCAATCGTGGATCGTGCATAGCAGCTGTGCAGATTCGCTGTATCACCCGCGAAAGTTGTCGAGTGTGACCGGAAAAGCTCAGGCAGGCTTCACTGCACCGGAACGTTTTCCCTGAAGATCAAGCGCGGCTCGATGAACTTCCGCGTCAGATAGGGCGCCGAGGATGCAATCGAGCCGAGCAGGCGAATGACCGACTGCTCGGCGATCAGCCTGGCATTCTGGTCGATGACGACATCGAGCAGGTCGTCGACGAGATAGCCCCGCGTGTCCTTGGTAAGGTCGTGACAGATGAACACCGGCTTGCGGTTCGGCCTTAATTCCCGGATCGCCTTTGCAACGCCCGTATGTCCGGCTCCGACGCAATAGATGCCGAGCAGTTCGGGTTCATTCTGCAGCGCCTTCATGGTCTCGGCATAGCTGACGTCGGGCTCGTCGTTGATCTCGACCGCGCTGCTGACGGTCAGGTTGGGAAACTCCTCGTTGAGCACCGAGCGGAAACCCATTTCGCGCTCTTCATGGCCGCGATAGGAGCGCGAGCCGACGACCATCGCCAGATGGCCGGTTCGGCCGCCAAGGAAGCGTCCCATCAACAGCGCCGCCGTTCGTCCCGCCACCCGGTTGTCGATGCCGACATAGGCCGATCGCGGTGCGGCCGGAACATCGGACACCAGCGTGACCAGCCGCATGCCGGCGTCGACGATGTCGCGCAGAATGTTGCGTGTGCGCGGATGATCGACGGCGATGACAC
This sequence comes from Mesorhizobium sp. CNPSo 4670, assembly GCF_057784235.1. Lineage (NCBI taxonomy): Bacteria > Pseudomonadati > Pseudomonadota > Alphaproteobacteria > Hyphomicrobiales > Phyllobacteriaceae > Mesorhizobium > Mesorhizobium sp. CNPSo 4670. The sequence goes on from NZ_JBWJFQ010000001.1 coordinate 387,279, forward strand.
CGACGCCATTGGCCCGGAGCGAGAGGTTTTCGACGGCGATCTGTAGCGCGTTCGGCGAGATGCCGGCGAGGTTGTGGATCCGGCACGAGGCGACAAGCGGCAGCCGCGCGGCGTAGTCCTCGATATGTCCGGCGAGATCGCGCATGAAAGCATTGCTGCCGATCGGCAGCAGGAATTCGAGATGCGCGGGCCGCGAGGGCAGCGTCACCTGATCGGCGACCGGCAGGTAGCCGAGCTGCTTGGCGGCCTCCATGACGCGCTGCCGGTTGGCGGCACTCGCACCTGGCCGGTTGTTGAGCACCCTGTCGACCGTTGCGGTCGACAGCCCGCAATTGCGGGCGATATCCGAGACGGTGGCTTTCATGCCATGACCCTATGTGCCGATGCGATGCCGCGCCAGACCAGCGATGTGATTTGAGGTGACGGCTGATTGCCGCCCATCAGCCGGACCGTCTTTCGGCGGCCTCGACAAGACGGCTTCCGCCCGTCCTTAGTGCGATGGCTTGCCTTCGGCGATGGCATCGCGGATTTCCTTGTCCGACATGCCGGTGATGATCCGCTCGACTTCCGCTACGCTGGTCTTCTTCGGGTCGATGTCGTCGGCAACCACCTTGCCCCGGCGCATGACGACGATGCGGTCGACCACCTGGAAGACGTGGTGGATGTTGTGGGCGATGAAGATGCAGGAATGGCCGGAATCGCGGGCGTTGCGCACGAAGCTCAGCACGCCCTGTGTTTCGGCGACGCCGAGATTGTTGGTCGGCTCGTCGAGAATAATGAGGTCGCTGTCGAAATGCATGGCGCGCGCGATCGCCACCGCCTGGCGCTCGCCACCGGAGAGCGAGCCGATCGGTGTCGTCGGCGGGATGTTCTTCGAGATGCCGACCTGTTTGAGCAGGTCGCGGGCGACCGTGTTCATGGCCTCCTGGTCCATCCGGTTGAGGAACCGCGGCGGCTTGATCGGCTCGCGCCCGAGGAACAAATTGCGGGCGATCGACAATTGCGTGACCAGCGCAGAGTCCTGGTAGATCGTCTCGATGCCGTGGGCGATGGCGTCGCTGGTGTTGCGCAAGCTCACCTTCTTGCCGCGGATGAAGATGTCGCCGCTGGTCAGCGGAACGGCACCCGAGAGCACCTTGATCAGCGTCGACTTGCCGGCGCCATTGTCGCCGAGCAGGCCGACGATCTCCCGTTCATTGACATGGAAACTGGCGTCCTCGAGTGCCTGCACGCGGCCGTAGGACTTGCGGATGTTCTGCATGCGGATCAGTGGCTCGGCCATGGTTCAAGTCCCTGCCTGATGCCGGCGTTCCAGCCATGAATGGAGCGCCATCATGCCAAGGATGATAGCCCCGATGAAGATGTTGTAGGCAAGGCCGGGCACGCCGATCAGCACGATGCCGTTGCGCATAACGCGCAGGATCAGGATGCCGAGCACGGTGCCGATGATCGTGCCGCGCCCGCCGGTCAGCGCCGTGCCGCCGATCACCACCATGGCGATGACCTCGAGCTCATAGCCGGTGCCGCTGTTTGGATTGGCGGCCGACGTGCGCAGCGAAGAGATGACGCCGGCAAGCGAGGCCATCAGCGATGACAGGACGAACAGGCCGATCTTGACGCCGCTGACATTGACGCCGCGGGCGCGCGCCGCATTGGGATTGCCGCCGGCCGCCTGGATCCAGTTGCCGGTGCGGCTTTGCGTCAGGACATAGCCCAGCGCAATGGCCGCCGCGATGAACCAGAACAGCGACATGTAGATGCGGAACGGCCCGATGAAGAAGTCGCCGACCAGCGCCTCCGCCAGCCAGCTGCCTTCGGCGCTCCAGGTGCGCTGCGGAAACCCGTCGGTGACGAAAAGGGCGGTGCCGCGCACCACCAGCAGCATGCCGAGCGTCACCAGGAAGGACGGGATTTTGAGCTGTGTGACGAACCAGCCATTGACCAGCCCGATGAAGGCGGCGACCAGCAGCGCTGCGACAAAGCCAACCTCCAGCGACGTGAGGCCGCTGTTGAACAGCGTCCACATCAGCACCGGTGAGAAGCCGAACAGCGAACCGACCGAAAGGTCGAACTCGCCCGATGTCATCAATAGCGTCATCGCCAGCGCGATCAGGCCGAGTTCGACCGTGAAGGCCAGCGTGTTCGAAATGTTCTGCGGCGACAGGAAGTCGTGGTTGATGCTCCAGAAAACGGCGATCTCGATGACGAGCAGCACCAAGGGGCCGAATTCAGGCCGCGCGATCAGGTGTTGGATGAGCGAACGATTTTCCACGAGCAACCCGCGATAGGATTGGAAAGGCTGAGCCTTGCACAGCGAAGGGCTCGGCGAAAATGGAGAAGTCAGTCGCGACCGCCGGGGCAGTCGCGACTGTTTGAGTTCGGGATTTTATTTGCCGGAAAGGATCTTGTCGTAGACCGCGGCGGTATCCTTTTCGTAGAGCGCGCCGGTGATCACGTTGAAGCCCGGAGGAATCCCGGCAGCGGCCATGTTGGCCAGGGAGAGGGCGACATAGCTGGTCGCCTGCGGGTCCTGCCACTGGCCGGCATTGACATAGCCGTTCAGCACTTCCTGGGTGGTGTCGAGCGAGTTGCCCCAGCCGACAACCGGAATTTCACCCGGCTTGATGCCGACCTGGTCGAAGACCCGCTTGATCGAGCCGGTGACCAGGTCGCCGAGGCCGATGATCGCCTTGACCTTGGCCTTGTTGGCGGTGAGGTAGTCGACCATGCGGTTGATCACTTCGGCCTGGTCGAGCGTCGCTTCGGTGATCTCATAGGTGATGCCGAGCGGACCGAAGACGCTCTTGATGCCTTCCTCTTCCTGGACGCCATAGGTGGCGCCGGGAACCTCGACCGGCATCCAGACGAAGTCACCTTTCTTCACCAGGCCCTTGTCGACCAGATACTGCGCCCAGTGCTTGCCGAAGGTGACATTGTCACCGCCGACATAGGCGTTGAAATTGGCCTTGGGATCGGGCGTGTTGAAGTTGATGATCGGGATGTTGGCCGCGCGGGCTTCCTTGACGATCTCGACAAGGCTGCCCGGATCGGGGCTGGTGGTGACGATGCCATCGGCCTTGGCGGAGAGGGCGGCGCGAACCGCTTCCTGCTGCGAGGCCACGTCGCCATTGTGGAACGAGGTGTTGACGGTGTTGCCGGTGTCCTTGGCCCATTGTTTGGCGCCGGCCAGGAAGTAGGTCCAGACCGGGTCAGCCGGGCCGCCATGCGAAATCCAGTAGAACGTCTTGGCCTGTGCCGCTGCCGGAACAATCGTCAGCGCCACCAACAGGCCATAGAGAACGAGTCTTAGCCGTGTCAGCATTTGATTTCCTCCCGTTGTAGATGGTCAGTTCCGAATCCGCCCCTTGTTCCGGCGACCGCCGGATCGCGTCTTTGCCAGCGCCGGTTGGATGCGTCAGAGCATTCCCTTTTTCGACGGATGGCAAGCCTCCATCTGCAGATGTAGTGGGCGCCTGACGGGGCGCTATCAATGGTCCCATCAGATTGCATCAGTTGCGGTGGTTTTTCGCGGCGGTCGAAAGGGTTGGCGTCGACGATGCGCCGGCGCCGACGTGGATCACTCCAGCGTCAGCCGCCGCACCTTGGCGGTCGGAATGCCGGCACGGACGGTTTGCGGCCAGAGGCCGGCTAGATCAGCTCGGCCCCGGCGAGTTCGCGCATCAGATGGCTGGCGCCGTAGGTCCAGTGCGGGCAGTCGGGTGACAGCCGCACCCGGTTGACCAGCGCGCCGAATTTCTCCGACGAGATCGTGACAATGTCGCCGACCTTGTGGGTAAAGCCCTTGCCCTTTTCGCCGCGATCCTTCGACGGCACGAACATGGTGCCGAGATAGAGCGCCAGCCCGTCGGGATACTGGTGGTGCGGACCCATGGCGGCGGCAACCAACTCTTCCGGCGAGCGGCTGATCTCGGCCATCGAGCTTGCGCCCTCCAGCGAGAACCCGTCCTCGCCTTCGACCTTCAGGCGCACGACGGCCTGCTTGACGTCATCGATCGAGAATGTGTCGTCGAACAGGCGGATGAAGGGGCCGAGCGCGGCCGAGGCATTGTTGTCCTTGGCCTTGCCGAGCAGCAGCGCCGAACGTCCCTCGACGTCGCGCAGATTGACGTCGTTGCCGATGGTGGCGCCGACGATCCTGCCGCTGCCGGCGGCGATCATGGCGATCTCGGGCTCGGGATTGTTCCAGGTCGACACCGGGTGCAGGCCGACATCGGCGCCGAAGCCGACCGAGGCCATCGGCTGGCACTTGGTGAAGATCTCGGCGTCGGGACCGATGCCGACTTCCAGATATTGCGACCAGGCGCCGCGTGCGATGAGCTTGGCCTTGATCTCCATCGCTTCTGGCGAACCGGGCTTGAGCTTCGACAGATCGTGGCCGATCAGCCCGGCAATGTCGGCGCGGATGGCGTCGGCCTTTTCCGCCGAACCGCGCGCCTGTTCCTCGATCACCCGTTCGAGCAGGCTGACGACGAAGGTGACGCCCGAGGCCTTGACCGCCTGGAGGTCGACCGGGGACAGCAGATACGGCTTTTTCGCATCGCGCGTGGCCTCAAAACTGTTGGCGGCGACGGCATCGAGCGAGCCGATCGGCTTGCCCTTGGCCGACCGCACATGGCCGGCGGGATCAGGCATCCCGCAGACGTCACGCACGGTCGGTGCCGTGCTCGACGTGATGTCGAAGACCGTGCCATCGCGCACCGTGACCACCATGGGATACGGAACATCACTGCTCCTGGCGCGGCCGAGAAAAAGGCCTTCAGCGGGCAGGTGTGTTGGATTGGTCATGGCGTTCGGTCCTCTGAAATGATCGACAATGCGGGCTGGCCGCATCGGCGCGGCACCTTCACCGGATTCCGGTCAAAGGTCTATCCCGTTGGTTGCCAATCTGCATCGCCGCATTCGATCGGCAAGTACCAGGCCCGAACGGTCCGTTGGCGTTGGTCCAAATATCAGGGCTGAAATCGCTATTTCAAAACTGTGAAATTCTGACTAGAGTTTTCATTCATCATAGCGCATCCAGGTGACCCTTTGCCCGCACCGTTCTCCGATCCCGTCTGGCGCAAGCCGCAAGCGGCCTCCAGGTTCCAGTCGCTGTTTGCCAGTGGCGGACGTGTAGATATCGTCATTGTCGGTGGCGGCATCATGGGTCTGTCGACGGCTTTGCATGCGGCCCGCCTTGGCATGTCGGTGCAAGTGCTGGAGGCCGGCGAAATCGGCCAGGGCGCTTCCGGGCTCAACGGCGGGCAGGTCATTCCAGGCCTCAAATACGATCCGGAATGGCTGCTCGAGCATTTTGGCCCGGAGCGCGGCGAGGCGTTGGTCAATTTCGCCGCTTCGACCGCTAATGCCGTGTTCGAACTGATCCGCGATGAAAAACTGGCGGTTCCCTTCGTCCGCAATGGCTGGATCCAGGCGGCGCACACCGAGGCCGCGCTGAAGGCGGCGGCAAACCGTGACCGGCAATGGCGGGCGCGTGGTGCCGACGTCAAGCTTTTGGGTGAGGCCGAGATCGCCGCGATGACCGGCGCTCGAGGGTATCTCGGTGGCTGGCTCGACCGCCGCGCCGGTGTCATCGATCCGCTCGCTTACACATCGGAACTGGCCCGGGTCGCAGCGGCGGCCGGTGTCGGGATAGCGGAACGCCAGAAGGTCGCAAGGCTCGTCAATGCCGCCGGCGTTTGGCGTGTTTCGACCGAAAGCGGCGCTGAATTGCAGGCAAGGGCGGTCGTGCTGGCGACCAACGCCTATACGGACGGTTTGATCCCTGGCCTCGCCGGGACGATCGTGCCGCTGCATTCCTTCCAGATCGCCACGGCACCGTTGCCGCCCAAGCTGGCGGCCACGATCCTGCCGGAAGGGCAGGCGGTGTCGGATTCGCGTCGCATCCTCGTCTACTACCGCAAGAGCGCCGACGGCCGACTGGTCCTTGGCGGGCGTGGCCGCATGGCCTTGCCGACGAGCCCGGGTGACTGGGCGCATCTCGAGCGGGCGCTGCGGCGGCTCTATCCCATGCTGTCTGGTGTCGCCATCGAGAAGCGCTGGTTCGGCCGGGTGGCGATGACGCCGGACCACCTGCCGCATATCCACGAGCCGGAGCAAGGCCTTGTCGCCGTGGTCGGCTGCCAGGGGCGTGGCGTCGGCCTGATGACGGCGCTTGGCGAGCGCATCGCAACCTATCTTTCCGGTGGCGACGCCAGGCAGTTGCCGTTCCCGCTCTCGCCGATCCGGCCGATCCCGTTCCACGCCTTCCGGCAGGTCGGGGTTGCCGCGACCATCGCCTGGTATCGCCTGCTCGACGCGCTGGAGCGTTGACGCGGCAGGCCAGCGGGATTCCGCTTGACAGTTTCATGAATATGAAAAATCCTTAGGTAATTTCAAAATTTCGATGAGCAGGTCGATGTCGACCAGTGTTGCAGCACAAGCGCCAGAGGCCCGGTCTTCATCGGGCTTCCGGGTCGCGATGTTGCTGCCGGGCGCGCTGGTCACCTTCCTGCTGATCCTGTTTGCCCTCGGCCTTGTGATTTTCCTTGCCTTCCGCAACAATGACGGTTCGCTGCTCGGCACAGGTTTCAGCCTGGCGAATTTCGCCACCGTGCTGTCCGATCCGCTGTACTGGACGGTGACGCTGCGCTCGCTGATCATTGCCGCGCTGGTCACGCTGGCCACCGTCGTCACCGCATATCCCGTCGCCTACTACCTTGCCTTCCATGCAGAGCGCCGGCGCGGCCTGCTGCTGTTCCTGGTGACGCTGCCGTTCTGGACCAGCTATCTCCTGCGCGTCTTCGCCTGGAAGATCGTGCTCGCCTACAATGGCGTCTTGAACTCGGCGCTGATCGAAAGCGGCATCTGGTCCGAGCCGACATTGGCCTTTCTCAACACGCCGGCCGCTGTCGTCGTCACGCTCGCCCACGCCTATGCGCCGTTCGCCATCCTGCCGATATATGTGGCGCTGGACACCATCCCGAAATCGCTGATCGAGGCCGCTTCCGATCTTGGCGCCAGACCCTTCACCTCTTTCCGCCGGGTCGTGCTGCCCAACTCGATGCCGGGCGTGCTGGCGGCCGCACTTGTCGTCTTCGTGCCGACGGTCGGCGACTACGTCACGCCGGCGCTCGTCGGCGGCCCGGCCAGCACCATGATCGGTACGCTGATCCAGGCTGAGTTCGGCAAGGCCAACGACTGGCCGTTTGGCGCCGCGCTCGCCGTTGCCGTCATGCTGGTCATCCTGGCCGTGGTGCTGGTCGCGCGCTTCACCGACCGCAGATTTGGCAGCCGCACATGAGCATCGCGCACACACAAGGTGGCGGCCGCTGGCTTGGCGTATACGTCATCGCCTACCTGGTCTTTCTCTATCTGCCGGTGCTGCTGATCCCGCTGTTTTCCTTCAATAACTCGGTCCAGGCAGCGTTTCCGCTACAGGGGTTCACCTTGCAATGGTACGCGACGCTGTACGGCAATTCGGTGCTGTCCGGCGCCCTCGTCAACAGCCTCGTCATCGCTACGGTTGCCGCCACGGGGGCAACGCTGTGCGGCATCACCGTGTCCTACATGGACCTCTACGGCCGCTCGCCGCTGGCTGTCACCATCAGCGCCGTCGCACGGCTGCCGATCCTGATCCCCGGTGTCATCGTCGGCATATCGCTGCTGATCCTCATCAACCTCATCGGTCTCGGGCCGTCGCGCATTGCCATCGTTCTCGGCCACATACTGGTGGCACTGCCAACGACGGTGGTGATCATGCGCAGCCGCTTTGCCGCCATCCCAAAGACCATTCGCGAGGCGGCACTCGACCTCGGCGCTTCCGACTGGACGACCTTCCGGCGGGTGATGCTGCCGCTTAGCCTGCCGGCCATTGTCTCGGCTTTCATGCTGGCTTTCCTGATCTCCTTCGACGAATTCATCGTTGTGTTCTTCCTCGCCGGCACCGAGCCGACGCTGCCGCTCTACATCTGGAGCCAGCTTAGGTTCCCGAAATCGCTGCCGACCGTCATGGCGCTCGGCACGTCGATCCTGGCCGTCTCCTTCGTCATCGCTGCAATCGCCGAAATCCTGCGCCATCGCGGCCTGTCCGCAGCGGCGCCACGACCCGCGGATCCATCACAACCAAAACAAACCAAGAGAGGAGAACTGCAATGGCATTCGACCTGATATCTGGAAAGATGGCCCGGACCGGCCTGGCCGCCCTGGCTTTGGCGCTGTCGTCGACCGTCGCTTTCGCCGGCGACAAGCTGCAATACTTCACCTGGTCGGGTTATGAACTGCCCGACTTCAACAAGAGCTTCCTTGCCGCGCATCCCGATGGCGTCGAGGCCTCCATCTTCGGTGACGATGATGACGCCTTCACCAAGGTCAAGGCCGGCTTCCGGCCTGACATTGCGCATCCCTGCTACGACAAGGTGGCGCGCTGGAACAAGGAAGGCCTGCTGCAGCCGATCGACACCAAGCGCATCAAGAACTGGGATTCGATCTTCCCGGTGTTCAAGAACCTGCCCGACCTGCAGGCCGGCGACGGCAAGGTCTGGATGGTGCCCTGGGACTGGGGCAACACCTCGATCCTCTACCGCACCGATCTGGTGAAGAACCCGGAAGCGAGCTGGAACCTTCTGTGGGACAAGCAGTATGCCGGTCGCATGGCGACAATCGACGCCGTGCATGACACGCCGATCGTTGCGGCACTTCTGGCCGGCGTCAATCCGTTCGACATGACGCCGGAGCAAATGGACAAGGTGGCGGAGAAGCTGCGCGAGCAGCGTCCGCTGCTTTCCAACTACACCACCGACATGACCTCGGTCGAACAGGCGCTTGCGAGCGGCCAGCTGGTCGCCGCCATGACCTGGAACGCTTCGGCCACCTCGCTAAAGAAGCAAGGGGTGCCGGTCGAGTTCATGAAGCCGAAGGAGGGCATGCTGACCTGGTCCTGCGGATTCGTCATGCTCAAGGACGCCAAGAATGTCGATCTCGCCTATGATTTCATCAACAGCCGGCTGGACGCCGACTCGGGCAAATACCTGATCGAGTCCTATGGCTATGGCAGTTCGCTGAGCTCTGCCTTTGCCACCGTGCCGAAGGAGGAGTTGGAAAAACTGCAGCTGCCGTCCGACCCGGAGGTGATGCTGAAGACCACGATCTTCACCGGACCGATGAAACAGAATGACGACCTCGCCAAGATGTTCGAAAAGGTCAAGGCAGGCGGCTGAGCCTGGCTTTCCCTTCTCCCCTTGTGGGAGAAGGTGTCGCCGAAGGCGACGGATGAGGGGTGCTCCAGCTAGCACCGGCGGCAATCCTGCCAACACCCCTCATCCGTCTCGGCGCTGTGCGCCGATCCACCTTCTCCCACAAGGGGAGAGGGAAGACCAAACGAGGACGAATGCATGGACATGCTGGACGAAGCGGCTGAAAAGCCGAAGGACGATGCCGATGTGCGGGTTGGCCGGCGCGTGCGGGCGCTGCGGCTGGAACGCAATCTGTCGCTGGCCGATCTGGCCGCCAGGGCAGGCGTGTCGATCGGCGCGCTCAGCCAGATCGAGCGTGGCATGTCCTCGCTGCGCGTCAAGGTGATCTGGCCACTCGCGGCCGCCCTCGATATCGAGCCGTCGGCGCTGATCGCCGACGGCGACGATGCCGTCAGCGATCTCTATTGCGTGCGTGCCAACAGCCGTCGTGCCATTCCGGTGAAGTCCGAAGGCATCGCCAAGGCGCTGCTGTCGCCGCCGGGTGCGACGCTCACCGGCATGCTGGTAACGGTTGATGCCGGCGGCGGCACCGCCGAGGCCTATGCCCATGCCGGCCATGAATTCGGCTTCGTCGTTTCAGGCGAGGTCGAACTGGTGGTGGATTCGACGAACTACGTGCTGAAGACCGGTGACAGTTTTGCGTTCAAAAGCACGCTTTTGCACGCCTTCCGCAATCCGGGCGCCGAGCGCTGCCAGATACTCTGGGTCAACACCACCAAGCCGTCCGAGGTTCGCGATGGCGCCTGATCCTCTCGTCCGGTTGCAGGCGGTCTCGAAGATCTTTCCCGGCGGCATTGTCGGCCTCGACGCCGTCGATCTCGACATTGTCCGCGGCGAGTTTCTCACCTTGCTTGGACCGTCGGGCTGCGGCAAGACCACCAGCCTGCGAGTCATCGCCGGCTTCGAAAGCCCGTCGAGCGGCAAGGTGCTGCTCGACGGCCGTGATATCACGGCACTCAGGCCGTACGACCGGCCAGTCAACACCGTGTTCCAGGACTACGCGCTGTTTCCGCATATGGACGTTGCCGAGAATGTCGGCTTCGGCCTGTCCTTGCGAAAACTTTCCGGCGCCGAGCAGGCAAAACGCGTCGGCGAAGCCCTCGATATGGTCGGTCTGGCCGACAAGCTCGGCGCCCGCGTCTCCGAACTGTCGGGCGGCCAGCGCCAGCGCGTCGCGCTCGCCCGTGCCATCGTCTGCGAGCCGCGTGTGCTCTTGCTCGACGAGCCGCTGTCGGCGCTCGACGCGCATCTGCGCGAACAGATGCAGGTCGAGTTGAAGCGGCTGCAGTCGCGGCTCGGCACCACCTTCGTCATGGTCACCCACGACCAGACCGAAGCGCTGTCGATCTCCGATCGCATCGTCGTCATGAACAAGGGCCGCATCGAGCAGATCGCGCCGCCGGCAACGCTCTACGATCGGCCCGCCACCACATTCGTCGCCAGTTTCATCGGCACCATGAACCTATTGCAGTCGCGTTTTATCGGACGCGATGGCGACCGCTTGCGGTTCGCCGCCGGTGCCTTGCCGCTGGAAGCGACCTCCGAAACCGGCGAGGCTCCCGCCGAAGGCACTATCCGCACCGTCGGCGTGCGGCCGGAGGATTTGCTGGCGGCCACCGAGGCGGCACCCGGCACGGCGCCGGCCCGCGTCAACAGCATCGTTTTTCACGGCCGCACTCTGCGCCTGCATGCCGAACTCGGGCAGGGCGCCCCTGTTGTCATCGACGCGCCGCGCCAGGCCGATGGTTTTCAATTCAGCGTCGGCGATGTGGCGCATATCAGCCTGCGCCGCGGCGCCAACTGCCCTATGCTGCCAGGCTAGTTTCAAGGACATTCCAGAACCGGAGCACTGCGGGTGAGCAGTCATCTGGACTGCTTCACCGACGGCAAATGGGTGGCACCCGTGGTATCGGAGACGCTTGATGTGATCTCCATCCACCGAAGAGGCCTACACCAGATCTCCGTCGGCTCGAAGGGCCGATGTCGACAAGGCCGTGGCCGCCGCTCCTCGAGGTCAAGGGCATCGTCGGCAACGGGGCGTAGGCTCGGAAATTCCACGCTTGACTCGAAACGAAGTTCCTGTTTTGTTCTATATAGTACAAGGCAGGAGCGTTCTTTTTGCGGGCGTATGCGTATGTATCTGCAAGGCGAATTCGACTTAGGCATTCCAAAGCCGTCATGGTGGCCTAAACGGCCGGCCGCTGAGCGCGATGTGATCCGCCGATCGCTCCTCAAATCGTCGTCATATACCCCGCGCGATATCATCATCCTGACATGGCTTGTCAGCTACCAAGCGGATTGATGATGGCAGGCCAACAAGCTGTCCCCTACTTGCAATGCGTCTGAACAGGAGGAACACAAATGACCATCGCGGAAATTGCAAAGGATTTCACCGAACTCCTACAGCAAGGCGACCACCAGGGTGCTGCTGAGAAATACAATGCCGACGATATCGCCAGCTACGAAGCCATGGAGGGGCCGATGGCCGTCTCCCATGGCAAGGAGGCCCTCAAGCAGAAGGGCCAGTGGTGGCAAGAGAACCACGAAGTCCATGGCGGCTCGGTCGAGGGCCCATACGTCAACGGCGACCAGTTCGCCTTGCGGTTCAAGTTTGACATAACGCCCAAGGCTACCGGCGAGCGCGTCACCATGGATGAGGTCGGCGTGTACACGGTCAAGAACGGCAAGATCACCGAAGAGCGCTTCTACTACTGAAGCCGGAAATACCAGCGGCTCCCGGGAGCTTGCTCTCTTCGCTGGTTTGCAAATAGGCATGGCGGTCGGGACGATGGCCCGGCCGCAATGTGAGAGCTCAGATCGTTTTCACGTACTCTGCCAGCTGATCCGCCACCGTGCCCCAGCCATCGAAGAAGCCCATCTCTTCATGGTTCTTGCGGGTCGCCTCGTCGCGGTGGATCGCGGTGGCGGTGTAGCGCGTACCCCTGCCGTCCGGCTGCAAGGAAATGACCGCGGTGATGAACGGCTCCCCTGACGGCCGGTAGCCCGGCAGCAGCGCATCCGTCCACACCAGCCGCTCGTTAGGCACGATTTCCAGATAGCAGCAATGGCGGTCGTTGACTTGCTTGCCATCAGGCGACTGCATGCGCGTGCGAAACAGCCCGCCCGGCCTGAGGTCGATCTCGCAGTCGGTGACCATCCACGGCTTCGGCGTGAACCACTGCTTGACATGGGCTGGGGTCGTCCAGGCTTTCCACAACAACTCGCGCGGCGCATCGACAACACGCTCCAGCACGAGGTCCAGTCTGGGATCCGGCTTGAACGGATAGCTCATGCGTCTTTCTCCTTCAGGGTCATCACATAGGCGTCGAACTGGTCGAGGCGGCGTTCCCACAATGCGCGCTGTTCGGCGAGCCAGTTTTCGGCAAGCTTCAGCGGCTCAGGCGCCAGTTGATAGGTCCTGACCCGGCCGTTCTTTTCCGAGCGCACCAGTCCGCAGCCTTCGAGAACCCTGAGATGCTCGATGAAGGAGGGCAGGGCCATGTCGAAGGGCTGCGCAAGTTCGCTGACCGAGGCGGGGCTGCGGTTCAGCCGCTCCACCACGCGTCGCCGCGTCGGGTCGGACAGTGCGCGGAAGATGCCGTCGATTGGTGGCGGTGTTTGTGTCGCGGATTGCAGACTTGTCATGGCGATGACCGCTCGACACGATAGGTGAGCACCACGGCGCCGTTGGCGAAGGAGCGTGTGTCGACCAGCCTGAGGTCCGTCGCGTCCTCGGTCCTGTCGAAAAGCTGCGCGCCGCTGCCGAGTATGACCGGGAACACCATCAGCCGGTATTCGTCGACAAGGTCGTGGTGCCTGAGCGCCTTGACCAGTGTGCGGCTGCCGCCAACGACGATATCGCCTTTCAGATCCTGCTTGAGTTTGCGGATCGCGGCCATCGGTTCGCCTTGAAGGACCGTCGTGTTGTTCCAGGCCGGGGCCTTCACCGTCGTCGACACCACATATTTCGGCATGCTGTTCATCCGGTCCGCAAAGGCGCCTTTGTAGATCGGCCAGGCGTCGGCGAAGCTTTCATAGGTCACCCGGCCGATCAGCAGCGCCTCGTGGTCCAGTACCTCTTGGAATTTGTACTCGATCTGTCCGGCCTCGTGCCGTTTACCGACCCAGTTGGTGTGCCGGTAGCCCGGCTCGCCTCCCGGCGCTTCCATCACGCCATCGACGGAGATGAATTCCGATACAACGATCCTGGCCATGGTCATTCCTTTCCGGCTTTGACCATTACTTAGGAAAATTCCTTAGTGTTGGCAACAGCCAATATTCGAAGGACGCCAACCAGGGGTGCTGGCAAAGCGGGAAGGGCGGTTCTAGGCTGCGAGCGGATTCGACTGTCAGTTTGGGGAAGTACGCTTGACGATCACCATGTACGGCATCACCACCTGCGACACGATCAGGAAGGCGCGCGTCTGGCTGGAGAGCCATGATCTTGCGTACCGGTTTCACGACTACAGGGCGGAAGGGCTAGAGGCGAAGCGGCTGGATGGCTGGGTCGGCAAGGTTGGCTGGGAAATTCTGCTCAACAAGGCAAGCACGACCTTTCGCGAATTGGCCGACACGGACAAGCAGAACCTCGACGAGAAGAAGGCCAAGGCGCTGATGCTGGCCAAGCCGACCATGATCAAGCGACCGGTGCTGGACCTGGGTGAGAGGATTCTGGTCGGCTTCAAGCCGGATGTTTATCAGCAGGCGGTGGGCAGTTTTAAGTAGGAGCAGCAGGACGGCGAAGCTGCCGATCTCCCCCCTCGCGGGGGAGATGGCCGGCAGGCCAGAGGGGGGTGGGAAGGATCGCCAACCGTCGGCCGACTTATTCCAAAGGGGCCTATCGAAGCACGTGGCCGCAATTGCAATTAGTTGACAGACCGGAGGGAAAGCACCCCCCCTCTGCCCTGCCGGGCATCTCCCCCGCAAGTGGGGAGATCGGCCAATCGCCATCGTTGCAGGAATAGGCGCCCTTCAATCCGACTTTCTGAGATACGCCGCCAGCGCCACCGCATTGTTGTGCGCTTCGTCATGCGCACCATAGAGCAGCGTGACCTTTCCCTTGTCGAGCAGCGCACGCAACTGCCCGACCACCTCTGCATTCCCGTCCAGCTCAGCCCGATATCGCTTCTGAAACTCCGCCCAGCGCCCCGGCGCATGGCCGAACCATCCGCGCAGGCCGTCGCTCGGTGCGATCTCCCTCAGCCATAGCGCCAACACGGCCTCTTGCTTGCTGACGCCGCGTGGCCAGATCCGGTCGACCAGAACCCGTTGCCCATCGTCGGGCGCCGGCGGCTCGTAGATCCGCTTGACCGCCAGGTCGAAGGCCATCTGACGCTCCTCAAGTGCCTGTCAGGCCCACTCGCCCTTGCGCATCACCGGCACGCGGGCGCCGTCCTTGTGGACACCGTCTATGTCGATCTTGTCCGAGCCGATCATCCAGTCGATGTGGATGAAACTCTTGTTGCCGCCGCGTGCGGCGATCTCGTCCTGGCTGAGCGAGGCGCCATCGACGAAGCACTTCGAATAGCACTGGCCGAGCGCGATGTGGCAGGCGGCGTTCTCGTCGAACAGCGTGTTGAAGAACAACAGGCCGCTGGCCGCGATCGGCGAGGAATGCGGCACCAGCGCCACTTCGCCGAGACGGCGCGCACCCTCGTCGGTGTCGAGCACCTTCTTCAGCACGTCCTCGCCCTTCGAAGCCTTCGCTTCGACGATCCGGCCCTCCTCGAAACGCACCGAGATCTCGTCGATCAGCGTGCCCTGGTAGGACAGCGGCTTGGTCGAGGAGACATGGCCCTCGACGCGCCTGGCATGCGGCGTGGTGAAGACTTCCTCGGTCGGGATGTTCGGGTTGCAGGTAATGCCGTTCTTGGCGGTCGAGGCGCCGCCCATCCATTCGTGGCCGTCCGCCAGCCCGACGGTCAGGTCGGTGCCCGGCCCGGTGAAATGCAGCGCATGGAAATTGTGGCCGTTGAGCCATTCGGTGCGGCCACGAAGTGCTGCATTGTGCGCCTTCCAGTTGCCGATCGGGTCATCGACGTCCACCCGCGACGCCGCGAAGATGGCGTCGGCGAGCTTCGCCACGGCAACGTCGTCGGCATCATCTGGGAAGACCTGCCTGGCCCAGGCGAGATCCGGGTAGGCGACGATGTTCCAATTGATGTCGAAGCCGGTGATCTTCTCAAGCGCCGGCTGATAAGCCATCGAATTCGCCTTGTTGGCGCGCGCCACTTTCGCCGGATCCTGCGCCGACAACAGCGACGGATCCTCGCCGCGCACGGCAAGCCGCGCTGCATTGTTGGCGAAGGCCTTCGCCATGCCTTCATAAAGCCAGCCGGCGGCACGGTCGAAACTGGCATCGGCGCCGAAGCGATAGCGCGCCAGCGTCATCTCGTCGTCGTTGAAGATCGGCGTCACCAGCCCGGCGCCGGCCTTGTAGGCATGCTCTACGATCCGCCTGGTCAGCGGCAGCGCCGCGATCGATGACGTCAGCACCAGGTCCTGGCCGGGTTGCAACTGCAGCCCGACCTTGATGGCGACTTCCGCCAGCCTGTCGAGCTTCACCGGGTCGATCGATGCGGCAACGCCGCGCGAATGTGTGGTCATGATCCTGCCTGCCGTAGTTTGATGTCTCACTCTACATAGACCGGTGCCACGGTGCTTTCCACCGCGATCCCACCGGTAGGTGCGGTGGCCGCATTCGGCGACCCGAACTGTGCCATCGTCGCCTCGATCTCTTCCTTGATCCAGACCTTGAAATCCCGGACCTTGCGGTTTTCGGCCTTGGCCGAGGAGGTCACCAGCCAATAGCCGAGGCCGCTCTGGGCGCGGATTCCGAACGGCGCCACGAGCCGGCCGTCGGCCAGCGCATCGGCGGTGAGCAATTGCCAGCCGAGCATCACGCCATGGCCGGCGATCGCCGATTCCAGGCACAGCATCGGATCGGTGAAGCGCGCGCCCTTCAGGAAGGTGACGGGCGGAACGCCGGCTGCCTCGAACCAGCTTTCCCAGTTGATCATGGCCCGCTCGTCGGTGATGGCGCAGGTCTGGGCAAGGTCCTCGATCGATTTCAGTTTCCCGGCGATAACCGGGGCGCAGACCGGAAAGACTTCCTGGGCCAATAGCAGTTCCGCCCTCCCACCCGGCCATTTGCCGTCGCCGAGCCGGATGGCGATGTCGATATCGGAGTGATCGAGATCGGCGAGCCGCACCGAAGCATCGATACGCAGCAGCACGTTGGGATGCCGGGCAAAGTGACGTGACAGCCGCGGCAGCAGCCACTTCGAGGCAAAGGCCGGCGCCACCGAAACCACCAATGTGCATTGCGTCGCCTCGTCGGCCAACGCCACGGCGTGAGCAAGCTCGCGAAACCCCGCACCGAGGCGGGCAGCGAAGACGGCGCCGAACTCGGTCAGCACGAGACCGCTCGCCGTTCGCTCGAACAGCGCCTGGCCGAGCTGCTTCTCGGTGCGGCTGATCTGCTGGCTGACGGCGCTGACGGAGACGTTGAGTTCGCCGGCGGCGGCCGCGAGCGAGCCGAGACGGGCGACGGTTTCGACGGCGCGAAGGCCGTTGAGATGGACGCGATTGAGCATGGCCATTTGAGTTTTTCTAAACCGATCCGGCTGAAATCTCAATTGAAAGACACATCGGAACGGCACACTTTACGGAGGGAGCCAGACCCGTGGAGCCGAAAATGCTGAGCATGTTGTCATCGCTTAAGATCTTTTTCTCGATCCATGCTCCGCAAGAGCCAAGCCAGGAGAGCGTGACACAGAGATGGCTGACCGATCCGCTTTCGCATCCTGTGCTCAACACCATGTCGGAGCGCGAATTGGCTGACGTGCCGTTAGGCTGACGGCTCGGCGGACGGTGCACGAGACTGCTTCATGGCATGCCGGTTTCGGTGGATGCTGCTGAGAGCCTGTTTGGAAATTCTACTCTGGCGGCCATCTGATGGCGTTTTCTGCGCTTCCGTTGCTCACGGACCAAATGTCCGCTGCGCTACGGTTCTCGAAACCACCACCATATGACTCGCCAGAGCGAATTTCGAAGCAGTCTCTAAACGGACGTCTCGCTTTCCCGTTTAAGCAAAAGTCGAGGCGAGCGCCGCGCACTGCGACCGCGCTGGCCCAACCAAAGGTGGATTGTTTCACCGCCTCGCGCACTTATTGTGCACTGCAATGACAACCACCTCGACAGCACTGCGTTTCGCCATCGCCGGCATGATCGCCATGGCTGTTGCCATGGGCATCGGCCGCTTTGTCTACACGCCGATCCTGCCCGGCATGATGGAGGAACTCCATCTCTCGCCGGCCGATGCCGGGTGGATCGCCTCCGCCAACTATCTTGGCTACCTCGTCGGCGCGCTGGCGGCAGCGGGCGGTTGGGCGCAGGGACGTGAACGCATGCTGATGCTGGTGGGTCTCGGCGCCAGCACTGCCCTTGCTGCGTTGATGGGACTGTCCGACACCATGGTCGCCTTTCTCGTCATCCGCTTTCTGGCCGGCCTGACCAGCGCCTTCGTCATGGTGTTCATGGCCAGCATCGTTTTCAGCCATATAAACGCTGCCGGCCGCGGCGACCTGCAGGCGTGGCATTTTGGCGGCGTTGGCCTCGGCATTGCGGTGTCCGCGGCGATGATGGCCGCGCTGGTCGCCGAACATGCCGGCTGGGCGGCAGGCTGGCTCTGGTCGGCGGCAATTTCGGCTTGCGGTTTCGTCGTCGTGGCGCTGTTGGCGAACGAGGGCCCACTCACCCATGGCGACGCCACGCGCGAGCCGGCGCTGCCGAAGGGCTGGTCGCTGATGAAGATCATCGTCGCCTACGGCCTGTTCGGTTTTGGCTATGTGGTGACGGCCACGTTCCTGGTCGCCATCGTCCGGCAAGGTGGCGGCAGCCGCGTTTTCGAGGCGATGGTGTGGATGGTCGCCGGCCTTGCCGGTTTTCCCTCCACCTGGCTCTGGCAGAAGGTCGCTGGACGGATCGGGCTTTACGCAGCCTATGCGCTGGCATGCTTCATCGAAGTTGCGGGCGTCACCGCCAGCGTGGCCATCGGCGGACGCACAGGGCCGCTGCTTGGCGGCCTGCTGCTCGGCGGCACCTTCATCGCCATCACGGCACTTGGCCTGCAGGCCGCGCGGCAACAGGCGCCAAGAGCGCCGCGGCGTATCTTCGCCCTGATGACGGCGTCCTTCGGCCTTGGCCAGATCATCGGCCCGATCGCCGCCGGGTTGCTGGCGCAAATGTCAGGCGATTTCTTCCTCGCATCGATCACCGCCGCAGTGATGTTGGTCGTCTCCGGCGCCATCACATGGTCGGCCGCGCCAAAATCGCCATGATTATGGGTTTGCTCGATGCCGGGCATCGGGCACGGGCATTTTCTTTCCAACTAATGTGTGACTTTATGCCCGCCGATATCAGCTGATTTGCGCATAGATCGAGGAATTCCCCACAGTGTTCGTATCCTTCTTCCCGCAGCCGAAGCTTTTTTTCTCTTCGGCAGCCATCTGGAGCCTTGCGGCAATCCTTTTCTGGTTTTTCGGCGGGGAGCAGTTGGGCGCGGTTTTCGGACTGCCCACAGCTGCTGCCGACGCACCACCAATCGTCGGTATCGCCGTCCTCGCGTCGAAGCCATTCCTCTGGTTCTACATCTATTTCACTGTCTGTGTTGGGGTTTTCTACGCGTTCTGGCGCCTATACGCACCGCACCCTTGGCAGAATTGGTCGATCCTTGTAGCGGCTTTGATCCTGTTCTTGATCTATTTCAATGTGCAGATCAGCGTCGCCGTTAACGACTGGTACGGCCCTTTCTTCGACTACATCCAGGGGCTGATTTCCAAAACGATCGAATCGACCAATGCCGAGTTTTACGCCCGGCTGGCCACGTTCGCCTGGTTGGCGCTGGTTGGTATGAATGTCAGCGTGGTCAATGCCTTTATTGTCAGCCATTGGATCTTCCGTTGGCGGATGGCGATGAACGAACACTTCATGACGAACTGGCCCAGGTTGCGCCATATCGAGGGTGCCTCTCAACGCGTTCAGGAAGACACGATGCGTTTCGCTCAAATCATGGAGGATCTCGGCACCAGCTTCGTGCAGTCGATCATGACGCTGATTGCGTTCCTTCCGGTCTTGATCAAACTTGAGGTCCATATCAGCGAATTGCCAATAGTCGGCGCTATTCCTCATCCCCTTGTGGTTGCCGCGATCGCCTGGTGCGTGTTCGGAACCATTTCAGTAATGATCGCCGGCTTGAAACTACCCGGCCTCCAGTTCCGCAATCAGCGCGTCGAAGCAGCTTACCGTAAGGAGCTGGTCTATGGAGAGGATCACGCTGACCGTGCTCAGCCCGCTACGGCAGCGGAATTGTTCAACAATGTTCGCCGAAATTACTTCAGGCTTTACTTCCATTACATCTATTTTAATGTGGTTCGTTACACCTATTTGCAAGCCGACAATATCTTCTCATTCCTTGTGATGGGGCCGTCGATCGTGGCGCACAAGATAACACTTGGCGTCCTGAATCAGATCCCGAATGCCTTTGGCAGAGTGACGAGCTCGCTGCAGTTTCTGCTCACCTCCTGGTCGACCATCGTCGAGCTGCAATCGGTCCACAAACGCCTGCGCGCCTTTGAAGCGACGCTGCAAGGCGAGCCGCTGCCGCCGATCGATCAGCGCTACCTGGAACGGCAAGGCGCCGAGGACCCGGCCTAAAGAGCTGAGGTTTGGAACCGGGTTGGTGGATCAGCCGCCGACCGATGCTTGCTTTTGGGCAGCATCCTGCCGCGAAACATAGTCGCGAAAACTGATGCATTCGACATCGGCCTTGACGCAGACCTCGCCGGCAAAACGCTCCAGCGCGTTCCAGTAGGCGCCGTCATTCATCAGGGCGAAGTGGAAGCCGAGTTCCAGCGGAATGCGCTTGCCCTGATATTGCGCATCGAAGGCGGCGCGAAAGGCATCGTAGGTTCGGTTGGCGAACTCGTCCGCCTTGCTCGGCCGCTCGAAGCCGCCGGAATGTCTGACATAGAGATTGTAATCCATGGCGATCACCGGCCTCGATTTCGGTCCTTCCGGAATCTGCGGCAGTGAAAAGTGCAGGATGCCGTGGCTGGCCGTCGGCCTGGCAGGGCCCTGCGAGACGCCGCTGGCGTCGAATTGATAGCCGGCCGCCGGCAGCGCCTCGTAGAGCGCCTTGCCTGTCGACAAATACGGCGCGCGGAAACCGACCACCGCATGCCTTGCGAAATCGCGCCAGCCCTCCGGCTCGGGCGCGATGCCGTTGATCGCATAGGCGTTCTCGAGAATGTGCTCGAACGAGCCGAACTCCTTCAGCCAGTCGGCCTTGCTCCAGTCCTTGCCGTCGAAATGGCCGCAGCCATGGCTGGCGATGTCCTGACCCTCATGAGCGGCAAGTCCGATCTGCTCGAGCCGTTCGCTCACTTCCTGCTTGGAGGTGGCAAAGCCGATGTTGGATTTGCCTGATGTCTTGCCGGGCGCCGTGTATTCCTTGCGCGTTTCCGGCGACAACAGGAACACACAGGACACGAAATAGGTGAAATGCGCGCCGGTGCGCTGCGCCAGCGCGCGGCTGCGCTTCCACTGCGAAATGTCGCGAGCGCTGTCGAACGAGATGATGACGACCTGCCTGGGCTTTGCCGGCGTCGGTGGCGCCGGCGGATCGGCCAAAGCCCCGCCGGCAGTGGCGAGCGAAGCGAGGGAAAACGCAACAGCGCGGAGCGGACGATACATCGGCAATCTGATCTTAACTCGGAGGATGTCTGGAAGCCGGCTATCGCGCAAATGTGGCGCGGGTGCGATTGGCCTTTTGGGCAGCCTGTCCTGGGAATAGGCGATTTTCCCGTCGAACCCCTTCCATGCCGACAAAATTTCGCTAAAACGCGGGCTGACAACGGCCCGCCAGGGCAGGAATGGTTTGATTGATGTCCGACGACAGTTTTATCCGTGAAGTCAACGACGAGATGCGTCGCGAACAGGCGCAGAAGCTATGGGACCGTTTCGGTCCCGCCTTGCTTGTCCTCGCTATCCTCGTGGTGCTCGGCACCGCCGCCTTCGTCGGCTATCGCTATTGGGACGAGACGCGCGCCAACCGCTCCGGCGATGCGTTCTCGCAGGCGCTGAAGCTTGCCAATGACGGCAAGAACGACGAAGCGCTGACCGCTCTCGACCAGTTGGAGAAGGATGGCTACGGCGCTTATCCGCTGCTCGCCCGCATGCGCGCCGCGACCGTCAAGGCCAGCAAGGGCGACGTCGACGCCGCCGTCAAGGACTTCGACGATGTCGCCGCCGACACGGCCATTCCTTCAGGCATTCGCGACATGGCCCGGCTCAGGGCAGCGCTCCTGCTTGTCGATCATGGCTCCTTCGCCGATGTGTCCAGCCGTGTCGAGGCGCTTACGTCGGACACCAACACGCTGCGCCACACGGCGCGCGAGGCGCTCGGTCTTTCCGCCTGGAAGGAAGGCAAGACCCAGGATGCGCTGAAGCTGTTCGACCAGATTGCCGCCGATGACGGCGCCCCGCGCAACACCCGTGAGCGGGCAACCTTGATGTCCGAGCTTATCCGCGGGTCGGGCAGTGCGTCGTGACCTTCAAAGTCGCCATCATCGGCAGACCTAACGTCGGCAAATCGACTCTTTTCAATCGGCTGGTGGGAAGGAAGCTGGCGCTTGTCGACGACACGCCGGGCGTCACCCGCGATCGCCGCGTTCATGCCGCCAAGCTTTACGACCTGCATTTCGACGTCATCGACACCGCCGGCTTCGAGGATGCCGCCGCCTCGACCTTGCCCGGCCGCATGCGGGCGCAGACCGAGATTGCCATCCGCGAGGCCGACCTGATCTTCTTCACGGTCGATGCCAAGTCCGGCCTGATGCCCGATGACAAGACTTTCGCTGAGATCGTGCGCAAGTCCGGCAAGCCGGTCGTTCTGGTCGCCAACAAGGCCGAGGCAAAGGGCGCCCAGGGCGGTATGCTGGAGGCTTGGGAGCTCGGCCTCGGCGAGCCGATCCCGGTGTCGGCCGAACACGGCCAGGGTATGCCCGACCTGCGCGACGCGGTGATCGGCGCGCTTGGCGAGGCACGCGCCTTCGGCGAAGAAGAGGATGGTGTCGGTGAGGAAATCGCCGCCGGCGAGGTGCTGATCGGCGAGGACATCGTCGACCCGGATGCGGAAGATGTGCATTGGTATGACGACACCAAGCCGATGCGCATCGCCGTCGTCGGCCGCCCGAATGCCGGCAAGTCGACGCTGATCAACGCGCTGATCGGCGAGGAGCGGCTGTTGACCGGACCGGAAGCCGGCATCACCCGTGATTCCATCTCCGTCGATTGGGACTGGCATGGCCGCCGCCTGAAACTGTTCGACACGGCCGGCATGCGCCGCAAGGCCAGGATCCACGAAAAGCTGGAAGTGATGTCGGTGCAGGACGGCTTGCGCGCCATCCGCTTTGCCGAGATCGTCATCATCGTGCTCGACGCCACCATTCCTTTCGAGAAGCAGGATCTGCAGATCGCCGACCTGATCATCCGCGAGGGGCGGGCGCCGGTGATCGCCTTCAACAAATGGGATCTGATCGACCATCCGCAGGAGCTTCTGGCGGAGCTACGCGAGAAGACCGAGCGGCTGCTGCCGCAGGTGCGCGGCATTCAGGCGGTGCCTGTCTCGGCCGAAACCGGGCGCGGCCTCGACAAGCTGATGGATGCGGTGCTGAAGACCCACAAGGTGTGGAACAGCCGCGTCTCGACCGGCAAGCTCAACCGCTGGCTGGAAAGCATCCTGGCGCATCACCCGCCGCCTGCCGTCGCCGGCCGCCGGCTGAAGGTCAAATACGTCACCCAGGCCAAGACGCGGCCGCCGGGCTTCGTCGTCCAGTGCTCGCGGCCGGATGCGATGCCGCAATCCTATGTCCGCTATCTCTCCAACAGCCTGCGCGAAGCCTTCGATATGCCCGGCGTGCCGATCCGCATTGCGCTGCGCACCTCGGACAACCCGTTCGCCGGCAGGGCCAAGAAACGCAGCTGAGCATCGCTGCCCCTCTGGCTCCGATCACGCGACGCCGCGCAAACCGTTTTCGTTGGTCCGCGAGTTATCGGGCAGCGCCTGCCGCACCGCCTGCAGCAATATCTCGGCGAGGCGCGCTACCACCGGCTCGGGTTCGGCGTCCTTGCGGTGCAGGAACAAGGCCATTTTGGGCAGTGCCGGCAGCCCGGCGATGTCCGGTGTCATCGCGCTGACGCTGGCCGGCAGTCCGATGTCGGTGCGGATCGTCAGCCCCAGTCCCGCCGCGACAGCCGCCCAGATGCCGCCAAGGCTTGGGCTGGAAAAGGCCATCCGCCACGACAGGCCGGCGCGGTCGAGCGTTTCTGTTGCCACCGTGCGCAAAAGGCAGGGTGCCTCGAGCGCCACCAGCGGCAGCGGCTCGCCGTCGCGCAGGCTGGTCGCGATGCGCTTTGCCGGGCCGATCCAGCGCATCTGCACGTCGGCGACGTGCTCGTTGTAGGGGAGCGTCTCGCCGCTGTGCCAAGCGAGCGCGATGTCGAGATTGCCTGAGGTGACGCGCTCGGCAAGTTCGTAGCTGCGCGCGATCCTGGCTTCGATCTTGACCTTGGGATGGGCGCGGGCGAAGCGGCCGAGCACGTCAGGCAGCACCGCCTCGCCGAAATCCTCCTGCAGCCCAAGTCGGACCCAGCCTTCCAGCTCGACGTCATGGATGGCGGATGCCGCCTCGTCATTGAGCTCGATCAGCCGCCGCGCATAGCCGAGCATGGTCTCGCCGGCTTCGGTCAAGGCGAGGCCACGTCCCGATTTACGGAAGATCGGCGTCGCCGCCTGCTCTTCCAGTTTCTTCAACTGCGCGCTGACCGCCGACGTCGACCGACCAAGCCGGTCGGCAGCCTTGGCAAAGCTGCCCAGCTCCATGCCGGTGACGAAACTGCGGAGAACGTCGAGGTCGAATGTCACGCGTCGCACGGCAATATCCTGATTTTAGGGACAATTAATCAAAAACTTCCCGATATTCAGCATGAACGTATGGCGGTAAAGACGAGGCGTCAAGGTCCGGATGCAGTCGGACCATCAAGGGAATTCAGTCATGTCGCTCGTCGCTACGGATTTGAAATGCAGCCAGGGCAGGCCTCGGCAACAGGCTTATGCAGCCGCCGCCGGTGCTGTGACAGTCCGCTCCAATCATCGCTGGAAGGTGCTGGGCATCGGCGTTGCCGCCAATGCCAGTTTTTCCGCGACCTTCTCCGGCATCCCGGCGACGGCGGTCTTTTTGCGCTCTGGCTACCATCTCGGCAATGGCCAACTCGGGCTGGTTCTCGGTCTGCTCGGCCTGGGTGTCGCCCTGAGCGAACTGCCATGGGGATTGCTTACCGATCGCTGGGGCGATCGCCGCGTGCTGCTCACCGGACTCGGCGCCACCGCGGCATGGCTGCTTCTCATGGCATTGCTGGTCGTGCCGTCGCCGGCTCACCTTCCCGGGGTTGCGCTACTGGCCGCCGTGTTGCTCATCACGGGCCTGCTTGGCGGCAGCGTCAACGGCTCGAGCGGCCGCGCCATCATGGCCTGGTTCCGTGAAGGCGAGCGTGGCTTCGCCATGAGCATCAGGCAGACCGCGGTGCCGCTCGGCGGTGGGCTCGGCGCCCTTGTCCTGCCGTCGCTCGCCTCGGCGCATGGTTTTGCGGCGGTCTATGGCCTGCTGGCCGCGTTCACCGCCGCCACGGCGCTTTTCGCGTGGCGCTGGTTGCACCAGCCGCCAATCGGCGAAGAGGCGACGTCCGCCACCGACGCCATGGTGTCGGCCGGCCCGCCACCGCTGCGCAATCCGAACGTCTGGCGCATCGCAATGGCCATCGGCCTGCTCTGCGTCCCGCAAGTGGCGGTGCTCACCTTCGCCTCCGTCTTCCTGCATGATTTCGGCGGTATGGGAACGGCAGTGATCAGCGCCAGCCTGGCAGCCGTGCAGGTCGGCGCCATGGTCATGCGTGTCTGGAGCGGTCGCTTCACCGACCGACACGGCAATCGCCGCTCGTTCCTGCGCCTTTTCAGCAGGCTCAGCGCAGCCGCCTTCGCCACCCTTGCACTGCTCGTGCTTGTTGCGGCCACCGTTCCCGGCTGGCAGCCGGTGCTCGCGACAACGATCGTTGCCGTCCTGATCGCCGCCGGCATCTGTGTTTCAGCATGGCACGGCGTTGCCTACACCGAGATTGCCACGCTTGCCGGCGCCAGCAATGCCGGGACCGCGCTCGGTCTGGCCAACAGCTTTGTCTTCGTCGCCTTCTTCTTGGTGCCGATCGCCATCCCTGGGCTTCTGGTTGTCGGATCATGGGCGGGCGTCTGGCTGTCGGCCGCCATCTGCGCGCTGATCGCCTGGCCGATCTTCCTGCGGCCGGCCTGACTTCGCATACGGCCGCAAAATCGCCGGACTTCGGAACCACGACCTTGAGCCGACTGAGAAAACCCGATCGAACCTGTTAACGTCCCATCAAGGTTAATGCATCATTTTGCTCTCCAGTGGGGTCAGTCGCGTTCCTGGAGAGAGTTCCGTGCATCGACGTGTGTTGAAGCGGCTTGCGGCCGCCGCCGGTGAGAAAAAACGTGGCTTTCTGACCCCGTTCGTCATCGGTCTCGGCATCTGGATCGGCTTTCCGACCGTCGCCGCCTACCAGGACATGACCAGCTTTGTCTCCGGCCTCGAAGCGTCGAACACCCGCTGGAATTCCTACGTCGAGAAATCCGTCGCCGGCTCGACCCATGCGGCCGAGATGCCCTTTGTCGATTCCGACGTCACCGGCTCCATCTCCGGATCGGGCGTCCATCTGGCCGGCGTCGGCAACGTGTCGTTTCGTGGCAAGGGCGGCAAGGTCAGCGGCACGCCCGACGAGGATCGCATCGTGCGCGCCGACAAGAAAGGCCGCATCGTCCAGGTTTCTCCCGTCGCGCCGCCGAAGAATTTCAATGCCGGCTCGATCTTCGAGCGCACCTCCTCCTTGCTGCGGCCCAGCATGGACAGCGGCCTGAAGATGGCTTTCGCCAAGCCGCAGATCAAAGGCAAGGAAATCCAGATCGCCGCGGCATTCCATGCGCGTGAGGACAAGAAGCCGGACCCCGGCGTTCCGGCCATGCTTGCCGCGCTGGTCAACAACGACCATCCCGATGTGCTGGCGACCGCCTATGCGCAGGCCGAGCCCGATTATGCCAAGGCATCGCCCTTCGAAGCCCTGCTCCAGGACGAGCAGCCCAATGACGGCCGCTTCATCCCGCCGATGGCCAAGGGCGACCACTCGTGGATCCAGAACCCGCTGCCGGCGAGTGTCTTCTCCAAGAAGGAGCAGGCATGCCTTGCCAACGGCATCTATTTCGAGGCGAGAAGCGAATCCGTGCGCGGCCAGGCCGCCGTCGCCCAGGTCATCCTCAATCGCGTCCGCAACCCGGCCTATCCCAATTCGATCTGCGGCGTCGTCTACCAGAACGACAGCTGGTTCAACCGTTGCCAGTTCTCGTTCGCTTGCGACGGCAGGAGGAAGCGCATCGACAGTCCCGTCGCCTACAAGACCGCGCAGGATATCGCCATGGCCGTCACCGCCGGCAAGATATTCATCCCCGAGGTCGGATCGTCGACCCATTACTACGCCCAATATGTCCATCCCGGCTGGGCGCGCACGATGCAGAAGATGACCAAGATCGGCCTGCATATCTTCTACCGCACCTATGGTGGTGGCTGGAGCTGAGCGCCGGACAATCGCCGATCTTTTCGCGCCACGCGCAGTCGATCGAACAGCCAACGCCGTGGGGATTCGTGCAGCGCATCCCCGTCGTCGTGGCGGGCACGATGTCGCACCTTTATAACTGATTGATTTTGTTGCCTAAAATACATGACAATGAACTTCCGCCCGTGGCTTGACTGGCGCAAACCCTCTAACTATGTTGCCGGCGACTTTAGAAGCGGACGGACGGTGACGGTCTGACCGGGCAGGGGGGTTGCGATGGCCGATAAAAACAGGCCAGACGGAACCGGAGAAACCGGCCGCGGCAAGCAGCATGAAACCGAAATCCGCGACGACGATCTTGAGCGCCGCCGGCGTGAACTTGAAGCATCGCTTGCGACAAGGCGGCCGGACCGGCTCGAGGGGAAAGACGACGCGAAAGCGGGCAGTGTGGCCGGTTATGGCCAGGCGCTCAAACTCTCCAGCGAGTTCATCGCCGGAGTGGTGGTGGGTGCCGGCATCGGCTGGATCATCGACCGTCTGGCGGGGACATCGCCATGGGGTCTGATCGTGTTTCTGCTGCTGGGCTTTGGCGCCGGCGTGCTCAATGTCATGCGTTCCGCGGGCGTTGTGGCAGAATTCGGACAGGGCGATAAATCGCGCCGTGACCAAGACGACAGGAAATGACCGCGCTTCATGTGTGGTAATGGTAACGAGGCCGTACGCGGCATTGACGGGGTTTGAACGTGGCAGCTGACAAGGTCGATCCGATCCACCAGTTCCATATCAACAAGCTGATACCGATCGAGATCGGCGGCTACGACCTGTCTTTCACCAATTCGGCGCTGTTCATGGTCGCAACCGTAGTGGTTGCGGCGGCATTTCTGTTCCTCACGACCTCGAGCCGCAGCCTGGTTCCCGGCCGGCTTCAGTCGGTCTCCGAGATGGCCTATGAGTTCGTCGGCAACATGTTGCGCGACGCCGCCGGCACGCAGGGCATGAAGTTCTTCCCGTTCGTGTTCTCGCTGTTCATGTTCGTGCTGGTCGCCAATCTGCTTGGCCTGTTCCCGTATTTCTTCACCGTCACCAGCCATATCATCGTCACCTTCGGCCTCGCGGCTTTGGTGATCGGAACCGTGGTCGTCTACGGTTTCATGAAGCACGGTCTGGGCTTCCTGAAACTGTTCGTGCCGCATGGCGTGCCGGTGTTCCTGCTGCCGCTGGTGGTGCTGATCGAGGTGATCTCCTTCGTGTCGCGCCCGGTCAGCCTCTCGGTTCGTCTGTTCGCCAACATGCTCGCCGGCCACATCACCCTGAAGGTGTTTTCCGGATTTGTCGTCAGCCTGAGCGCGCTGGGCGCGGTCGGCGTGGCGGGCTCGGTCCTGCCGCTGGCAATGGCGGTAGCGCTGACGGCACTGGAACTGCTGGTCGCTTTCCTGCAGGCCTACGTCTTTGCGGTGTTGACCTGCATGTACCTCAACGACGCCCTGCACCCCGGGCACTGATCAAGAGTTTCCGGCCCAAGAGTTTCCAACATTGGCGCCGGATAGAATCGCAACGGAATTTTAGATCCAAAGGAGTTGAACAAATGGACGCAGAAGCAGCAAAGTACATCGGCGCCGGCATCGCTTGCCTGGGCATGGGTGGCGCGGGCATTGGCCTCGGCAACATCTTCGGCAGCTACCTGGCGGGCGCTCTGCGCAACCCGTCGGCTGCTGATGGCCAGTTCGGCCGTCTGATCTTCGGCTTCGCCGTGACCGAAGCTCTGGGCATTTTCTCGCTTCTCATCGCGCTTCTGGCCCTGTTCGGCTGAGCTAGGCGTTGGGAAGATTGGACAGGCCGGCCGCGCGAGCGGCAGGCTTGAATTTCGGGGATAGTCCATGTTCGTGACATCTGCCTTCGCGCAAGAGTCCGCACCTGCAGCCGACACCAGCCACGCTGCGACGGAAGGCGACACGCATTCCGGCACCAGCGTGCCTGCCGAAGCGCACGGCACGTTTCCGCCTTTCGATCCTGCGACGTTTCCGTCGCAGCTTCTGTGGCTGGCGATCACTTTCGGGCTGTTCTACCTGTTCCTGAAGCGGGTCGTGATGCCACGCGTCGGGGGCATCATCGAGGTCCGCAACGACCGCATCACGCAGGACCTCGACCAGGCGAGCAAGTTGAAGGGCGAGGCCGACGCTGCCGTTGCTGCCTACGAGCAGGAACTGGCGGAAGCCAAGACCAAGGCCAACGCGATCGGCCAGCAGGCCAGCGATGCGGCCAAGGCCGAAGCCGAGACCGCACGCAAGAAGGTCGAGGCAGCCCTCGACGAGAAGCTTGGCGAGGCCGAAGCCCGCATTTCTTCCATCAAGGCCAATGCCATGAAGGAAGTCGGCAGCATCGCCGAGGACACTGCTTCGGCCATCGTCGAGGCACTGGTCGGCGGCAAGGCCAGCAAGGCCGAGATCGCGGCCGCGGTCAAATCCGTGGCCCGGTGAGGAGCGCATCATGGATTACACATCTCTCGCGACGCTCTGGGCAACGATAGCCCTCATCATCTTCCTCGGTGTCGCCGTCTACATCAAGGTGCCTGGCATGATCGCCAAGGCGCTCGATGCCCGCGCCGCCAGGATCAGCAACGAGCTGGATGAAGCGCGCCGGCTGCGCGAGGAGGCCCAGCAACTGCTCGGCCAGTACCAGCGCAAGCGCAAGGAAGCCGAGCAGGAGGCCGCCGACATCGTCGCCGCCGCCAAGCGCGAAGCCGACATGCTTGCTACGGAAGCGCACAAGAAGACCAAGGACTATGTCGCCAGGCGCACAGCACTTGCCGAACAGAAGATCGGCCAGGCCGAGCGCGACGCCATCAGCGAAGTCCGTGCCAGCGCTGTCGACATCGCGGTCGAGGCCGCGCGTGCGCTGCTCGCCGGCAAGATGGACGCCAAGGCCGGCGCCGACCTCTTCAAGGCATCGCTGGCGGATGTGAAATCCAAGCTCAACTGAGCCTGTAACATCGAGTTAGAAAAAGCCGCCCGGGAAACCTGGCGGCTTTTTTTGTTGTGGAAAACTATGCGCTCAATCCAGGCCGGCGAGGCTCTCGTCTTCCGCCACTTCCGTCCCGCCAAGCCTGAACGGCGCGAAGGACACGCGGTGCAGTCGCGCCACCGGCCCATGCGCTTCGATCGCCGTGCGATGGCGGGCCGTGGCGTAGCCCATGTGGACCTCGAAGCCATAGCGATCGTGATGGTTGCCGCAGCCGCACATCATGCGGTCGCGCATCACCTTGGCGACGATCGAGGCGGCCGCGATCGATTGCGAGCGCTGGTCGCCCTTGATCAGCGCGCGTCCGGCGCAGGGCAACCCCGGCGGCACGTCGCGTCCGTCGGCGAGCGCGAGCTTCGGTTGGACCGACAGCCCGACCAAGGCGCGACGCATCGCTTCCAGGCTGGCCTTGAGGATGTTGCTGCAGTCGATGCCCTCGGCGCTGATGGACGCCATCGAAACCGCCAGCGCGGAGCCAAGAATTCGCACGAACAGCGCTTCGCGTTGCAGATGGCTGAGACGTTTGGAATCGTCGAGCCCGTCTGGAATGTTGGCGGGGTCGAGCACCACCGCCGCTGCAACCACCGGCCCGGCTAGCGGACCGCGGCCGGCCTCGTCCATGCCCGCCACCGGCCACAGGCCATCGGCCATCGCCTTCGTCTCGAAGGAGAAATCGGGTTTCTCGATGATCTCAAAGAGAAACGGAGAATCGGAACGCGCGCGAGCCATGTTGCGGCGAGGTTCGCATCGGCTCCGATTCTCCGCAAGTCCCTCCGGGTCGGGTGGGGCGCCGGACCTGGAGGGCACCGTCTGCAGGCCGGGGCAGGCCGGACGGGATTCTTGTGCCGCGACAGGTCAAACCGCCGCGGGAATTTGTTTTCAAAGCAGAGTCAGTTGCACCTGGTCCTTGCTGCCGGCCACGAACTGATCGGTCCGAAGCGTGCGCCGTTCGACATTGAGGCCGAGCCGCTTGGCGGTGATCTCGAAGCGCCGGCCGATCTGCCAGGCGTAGGGACCAGCACCCTTCATGCGCTTGCCCCATTCCGAATCGTAGTCCTTGCCGTCGCGCATCGAGCGGATCAGCGACATCACGTGGCGGTAACGGTCGGGATAGTGGCGCAGCAGCCAGTCCTTGAAGATCGGACTGACCTCCAGCGGCAAGCGCAGCACGACATAGCCCGCCTCGCGCGCGCCGGCGGTGCGTGCCGAATCGAGGATGCGTTCCATCTCCTGGTCGGTCAGGCCGGGGATGATCGGCGCCACCATGACCGAGGCCGGAATGCCGGCATCCGAAAGCTGCCGGATCGCCTCCAGCCGCTTGGTCGGCGTCGAGGCGCGGGGCTCCATGGTTCTCGCCAGCATACGGTCGAGCGTCGTCACCGACAGCGCCACCTTGGCCAGCCCGCGCTCGGCCATGCGCGACAGGATATCGATGTCGCGCGTCACCAAAGCGGACTTGGTGACGATGCCGACCGGATGGCCGCGCGCTTCCAGCACTTCGAGGATCTCGCGCATGATCCTGTATTGCTTCTCGATTGGCTGGTACGGATCGGTGTTGGTGCCGATCGCGATGGTGCGCGGCTGGTAGCTGTCCTTCGACAGTTCCTTGTCGAGTAGCCGCGCCGCATCCGGTTTGGCGAACAGCTTCGATTCGAAATCGAGGCCCGGCGACAGGCCCATGAAACTGTGCGTCGGCCGGGCAAAGCAATAGACGCAGCCATGTTCGCAACCGCGATAGGGATTGATCGACCGGTCGAAGGAGATGTCGGGCGATTCGTTGCGCGTGATGATGGTGCGCGGCTTCTCGACCTGCACCTCGGTCTTGAAGGGCGGCAGTTCCTCCAGCGAATTCCAGCCATCATCGAAGACATGCCGGCTAACCGGCTCGAAGCGGCCGGATGGATTGATGCCCGCCGACCTGCCGCGATTGCGGTCCGGACGGACACGCACGCCACTCTGCTCGATCATCGCATTGGCCATCTCGGCTCTTCCAGCTCCGAAAGCTGCAATGTCGGCGCGCACGATCTGTTCCATCTTCGCCCGCTCCCAGGGACTGTCCATATTGTGTCGAATCGCTCTGTTCATGAAATTATTCCTATTTCGCCAATGAGAACAAAGCAAGAACTTTTTATGGTGCGCTGCAAAAACTGGCGCTTCTTTCGGCTTTCCGCTATTCGGCTGATGATGCTCAGTGTCCTGATCGAAACCCGCAATGACGAGGAGGGCCTCGCCCGCACGCTCGCCTCGCTGATTGGCGGCGCGGTCGAGGGCGTGGTGCGTGACGTCATCGTCTGTGACACGGGTTCTACCGACCAGACGCATCGTGTTGCCGAGCATGCCGGCTGTCACTACGTGACTGGCGGTATCGCTGCCGGCATCCGCCAGGCCAAGGGTGACTGGCTGCTGCTCCTGGAGCCGGGCTCGCGGTTGATGGATGGCTGGATCGATGCGGTCGTTGCCCACACGGCCAGGCAAACCATGGCGGCACGCTTCTCGCGGGCGCGGGGCAGCCGCACACCGTTCCTGGCCCGGGTGTTTTCGGGAAACCGCGCCTTGGCCGATGGATTGCTGATCAGCAAGCTTCAGGCCGCGGCAGCGTCGAAGCGGGCCGGCAGCGCCGAGGCCATCGCACGCGGCCTCGCGGCAAAGCGGCTCGACGCCGAAATCTGGGTGGCACCGCCGAAGCAGCGCTCCTCGGAGTGATTTTTTGCAGCTGCTCTGTTCATTGTGCATTGCACAAAATCTGACGCGAGGTTAGTTTCCCGTTCAGAGGGGTGGATTGGGTTGGGGTCATGCCGAGTGATGAGCTCCGATGCGGCATCGGCGCCCACGCTCTTAGCCGAGGACCCGATGAAGCTTTCAACTCCCAACAAATCCGGCGCTGCCAGTCTTGACGCCATTGCGCGCAACGGCAGCCTGCTGCGCCGCATCGCCGTGCGCATTCCGACCTATCTGACGGACCTGCGCGAAAACCCTGCCTGGCTGCCGATGTTCGTGCTGGCGCGTACAATGCCGGGACGCCGGATGCATTGGCTGGGCGCAAAACGCGCTCGTCCGGCCCATAATTCGGGGGATACGATGTTTGCCGGCGTCGACCGCGAAGGCGTGGTCGAGGCACTGCGCTCCGACGGGCTGTTTTCGGGCCTGATGCTGCCGCCGGCGATCCATGAAGAGATCGCCAGTTTCGCCCAGCGCACGCCTTGCTTCGGCAATTTCGACCGCCGTCTCGAATTCATGCCGGGTGAACATGCCGAGGCCGAAAAACGCATGGGCCGCTCGCTGCTCAGCGGACATTTTTTCGAGCGCATCCTCGACTGCAAGGCGGCACTCGCCATCCAGCGTGATCCGCTGCTTCTGGATATTGCCGCACACTATCTCGGCGGCCAGGCAAAGCTGATTACCACGCGCGTCTGGTGGAGTTTTCCGACGGGTGAGGCATCGGACGCCGACAAGAACCTTGCCTCGCTCGGAAAATATCATTTCGACCTCGACGACTGGCGCATGCTGAAATTCTTCTTCTATCTCAAGCCGGTCGACGCCGACACTGGCCCGCATGTCTATGTCCGGGGCAGTCACAAGCGCCGCAGCCTCAAACATCAACTCACCTTGCTCGTCGGCCATCCCGCGCAAGAGGTTCTGGATGTCTATGGCGAGCAGAGCCCGGTGACGCTGACCGGTGAAGCCGGTCTCGGCTTCGTCGAGGATCCTTTTGGCTTTCACATGGGCACGGTGCCGGCGCGCACGCCGAGATTGATGATGGAAGTCGGCTTCGGCGTATCGCCGCCCTCACGCCGGCGCTTTCATGGCGAGCCGGTCATCCGCTGAATCAAGCTCGGTTGAAGGCGAACGTTTGCCGCAATAGCATCCGCCGGTAAGCACATTGATCGCAGATGCCCTGTCGTGACGGCGATGATCGCCTTCACGCAGGGTACTTTCGGTGGTCCGGTTTGAATAGGGTTTCGAAGGCGCCGGTATTATTCTGGCTCGCAAATGCAGCGTGGAACGGGGCGCTTTGCCTCGACTTTTACGGAGCCGATTTTCCGCGCCGCAGATGCTCGTCCAGGCGAGGCATGATCTCTACGAAGTTGCAGGGCATGTGCCGGTAGTCGAACTGCGCCTTGAGGATGCCGTCCCAGGCGTCCCTGCAGGCGCCCGGCGAGCCCGGCAGCACGAAGACGAAGGTGGCGTTGACGACGCCGCCGGTCGCCCGGCTCTGGATGGTCGAGGTGCCGATCTTGTCGTAGGAGATGCGGTGGAAGACTTCCGAAAAGCCGTCCATGCGCTTTTCGAAGATCGGCTCCAGCGCTTCCGGCGTCACGTCGCGGCCGGTGAAGCCGGTGCCGCCAGTGGTGATGACGACATCGATCGCCGCATCCTTCGACCAGCCGAGGACCTTGTCGCGGATTTTCTCGCGGTCATCGGTGACGATATCGCGGGCGGCGAGGACGTGGCCGGCTTCAGTGATGCGGTCGGCCAGTGTCTGGCCGGATTTGTCGTCGGCGAGGTTGCGTGTGTCCGACACGGTCAGCACCGCGATGCGGATCGGAATGAAAGGCCGGCTCTCGTCAATCCTGGCCATCTCAGCCAGCCTCCGATGTCATGCTGCGCGTCGCGGCGACGAACCAGTCGGGCTGGCGGCTGCGGATCTCGCCGGCAGCGCGCTTGGCGACATTGCCGGTCTCGAACAGGCCGAAGCACGTCGCGCCGGATCCGGACATCCGGGAGAAGCCCGATCCAGCCTTGTTAAGCCAGGAAAGCGCTCTGCCGATGGCGGGCTGCATCGCCAGCGCCGCGGGCTCAAGATCATTGCGGGTGATCTCCAGCCAGTTGCGCAGGCTATGGAAGTCGATGCTGCGCGGCAAAGGCGGCAGTGGCTCATTGTCGCGACGCGACAGCGCCGCAAACACCTCGGCGGTCGAAAGGGCCATTCCGGGATTGACCAGCACCAGCCCGAGCGCCGAAAAATCCGGCACCATCGACAGCTCGTCCCCAATGCCGCGCGCGACCAGCGGCTTTGCCGCCAGGCACATCGGCACATCGGCGCCAAGCGAGAGGCCGATCCGCGCCAGCTCAGGGCTGTCCATGTTCAGGGCCCATGTCTCTGCCAGCCCGCGCAGCACGGCTGCCGCATCGCTCGAGCCTCCGCCGACGCCGGAGGCAACCGGCAGGTTCTTTTCGAGCCGGATGGCGACCGGTGGGGATCTCTTGGGTCCAGCCTCTCTCCGCAGGGCGTCGCGCGCCTTGAGCACCAGATTGCTGGCGTCTAGAGGAACGGCCTGCGCGTAGCGGCCAGACACGGTAAAATCATCGCTGTCGGCGAGTGTGATTTCTACCCGGTCGCCAAAACGCGTGAACACCGCCAGGCTTTCGATCAGGTGATAGCCGTCGGGGCGCCTGCCGGTGACATGCAGCGCCAGATTGACCTTGGCATGCGCATGCCAGGTACGCGACCCGATCTCGGTGTCCACGGCGTCAGTCGTATGCGGGATGATGCTCAGTCCTTGGCCAGCCGGTATTCGCCGGTCTTCGGATCCTTGACCAGCGTACCCATGGCACCGTTTGCCGCCTGCTTTTCGGTGCGCCGCACCTTGGCGGTCACGCGCTCGGCTTCCCGGATGAAGGTGCGGTAGCCGAAATAGGCGGCGACGCCAACGACGGTGAAGAAAATGATCTGCGGCATGTCAAAACTCCTCCCACGCTGGGCCGGCGAAGGCGGCCGGTCGGGTCGGTTGATGCATGTCGCCCAAAAGTGGATCCGGATTTGGGAAAACGACATGCATAAGACTTCAAGCTCTCATGCTAGACGGTTTTGCCCGGTTTTCAAAGCCCGAAGCGAGACCACAACGCGCGCTCTTCCGCCGCATCGATCACGCCGCTGGCGGCTGCCGCGGCGATATCGGGCACTGAGAAGCCCTTGCTCGAGCCGAACAGGCCGAACCGGCTGAGGAAACCGCGCGGCGCCGTGACCAGCCTGAGCTGGGTCTTCGGTCCGAAACGGGTCTTGAGCACCGTGCGCATGTCGCCGAGTGCATCGATCAGGCCGAGTTCGAGACCCTTCATGCCGGTCCAGAACAGACCGGTGAACAGATCCGGATCGTCCTTCAGCTTCGTGCCGCGCCTTTCCTTGACGAGGTCGATGAACGTGCCATGCACCTCGAGTTGCAGCGCTTTCAGGCGCTCGACGTCTTCCTTCTTCTCCGGCTTGAACGGATCAAGCACGGCCTTGTTCTGGCCGGCGGTGTGGACCCGGCGCTCGACGCCGATCTTCTTCATCAGCTCCGGGAAGCCGAACGAGGCCGAGACCACGCCGATCGAACCGACGATGGAGGACGGATCGGCGAAGATCTCGTCGCCGGCAACCGCGATCATGTAGCCGCCCGATGCCGCGACGTCCTCGACGAAGACCAGCACTTTCTTGTTCTTTTCGGTCGCCAGGTCGCGAATACGCTTGAAGATCAGCCGCGATTGCACCGGCGAACCGCCCGGCGAATTGATCGAGATGGCTACCGCCGGCGCGTCGTAGGAAAACGCCTTCTCGATGAGGCCGGCGGTCGAGGCCAGCGACAGGCTCGGCCGGAACTGGCCACCCCCGGGCATGATGGTGCCGTGCAGCCGGATGACCGGAATGGTGACGACGGTGGAGCGCCAGGACTTCGGCAGCAGGCGGTTGATAAGTCGTTTCACGAGGGCGCGGTCTCCGGTCGATAGGTTGCACGCATGTAGGAACTTCCCGGCCAACGGCAATGTGGCCGGTAAGAATAGCTCAATCTCCGAACAGCGAGGCGAGGCCGTTGGCAATCATTTCGCTGCGCTCGTCAGGTCCGTCGCCCGATTGCGCATGAAGCATCAGGGGAGGGCGGATGGCCAGCTTCCCTCGCGCCCCGAGCGCAGCCCTGACGACGATACGGATCGCCGCCGCGTCGGGGCGGGGATGGACAGCGAGGATCTCGGCATCGCCGAAGCGCCCGGACATCGCATCGAGAATGGCGCCGAGCTGCTCGGGTCGGGCGATGACGGCGAGGCCGCCGCGCGGCCTGACCACAGCGGCAGCGCTGCGGATCCAGCTCTCGAACAGTCCGTCCTCGGTGACGTGGGCTTCCTTTCTCAGGCGATCGGGCGTGGCACGGTCCCGCGCGGCGTTGAAAGGCGGGTTCATGATGACGAAGTCGAAGTCGTTGTCGGCGAGGCCGGCCGCCGCCCGCGCCCGTCCCGATACGGTGACATCGGCGATGAGCACCGAGGCACGGTCACTGAGATGGGCATTGCCAGGATGAGCCAGGGTGGCCGCGGCGAAGGCAGCCATTTCCGGCGCCCGTTCGACCAGCACGGCCACGGCCGCAGGACAGCGCGACAGTACTGCAAGGCCGGCGGCCCCGGCGCCGGCGCCGAAGTCGGCGAGACGTCCGCCAAAGGAGGATGGCACGGACGCCGCCAGCATCATGGCATCCATGCCCGCGCGATGGCCGCCTTGCTTGGGCTGCACGAGCCAGAACCGGCCGCGATGGAAGGCATCGACCGTATGGGCCGGCGTGTCCGGGGCAAGGGTGGCCGGCGCGGCGGACATTATTTCCCGCGGATCTCGTTGGCGATGCCGGCATCCGTCAGGATGCGCCGTGCCGCGTCGGCCTGGTCGGCATCGACCATGATGCGTCGCGGCAGGATACCGAGCGAGCCGTCGAGCACGCTCATGTTCTGGTCGGCGACGAAGCAGCCGATGCCGGCATCGCGCATCAGCGATTCGACAAAGGAGATGATGACGGCGTCGTTGGTGCGAATGAGCTCTATCATCGGGCGAAACTCTCAGTTTGCAGCGCATATGTAAACGGGCAGGCGGATTTCCGTCACCAAGCAGGCCCGCTCTTCCGGCAGGGTTGACAGGCTGTCATCGCCGCCGCGCCAATTCGCCACTTGCCGTGGCCGTGTCTGCCGCCCTAGAGTCCCTGCAGGGACCAAGGGTGCCGTCGCACGCGTTATACCAAGACGGGAGTGATTGTCGTGGGTGTCGTTCTCAACATCGAAAACGGGAAGCGGGAACCCGCCTCCATCAAGGATTTGATCGATCTGACGGCGGCCGATATGGGACGCGTCAACGAATTGATCCTGTCCAAGGCCGGCTCCGACGTCGAGATGATTCCGGAGGTTGCCAACCATCTGATCTCGTCCGGCGGCAAGCGGCTGCGGCCGATGCTGACGCTCGCCGCCGCGCAGATGTTCGGCTATGCAGGCGAGGGTCACGTCAAGCTCGCCACGGCGGTCGAATTCATGCACACGGCCACGCTTCTCCACGACGACGTTGTCGACGAAAGCGGCATGCGGCGCGGCAAGAAGACCGCCCGCATGATCTGGGGCAACCAGGCCAGCGTCCTGGTGGGTGACTTCCTGCTCGGTCAGGCCTTCCGCATGATGGTCGATGTCGGCTCGCTCGAAGCGCTCGACATCCTGTCGAGTGCGGCCTCGATCATCGCCGAGGGCGAGGTGATGCAGCTTGCCGCCGCCAAGAACCTCGAAACCACCGAGGACGAGCATTTCGCCGTCATCAAGGCCAAGACCGCGGCGCTGTTTTCGGCCGCTGCCGAGGTCGGCCCGGTCATTGCCCAGGCGACCCGCAACGACCGTGCGGCATTGCGCTCCTACGGCATGAACCTCGGCCTTGCCTTTCAGCTGATCGACGATGCGCTGGACTATGGCGGCACCAGCAAGGATCTGGGCAAGAATGTCGGCGATGACTTTCGCGAGGGCAAGGTGACCTTGCCGGTCATCCTCGCCTACCGGCGCGGCACCAAGGCCGAGCGCACCTTCTGGAAGCGCGCCATCGAGGACAATGTCGTCGATGATGCCGGCCTGGAAAAGGCGATCGGCCTGATGACCCGCCACGGCGCGATCGCCGACACGATCGGGCGCGCCCGCCATTTCGGCGAGATCGCCCGTGACGCCCTGGCACCACTGGAAGCGACGCCGCAGAAGTCGGCGCTCGTCGACGTCATCGATTTCTGCATCAGCCGGGTGAACTGAGCGGCTGGCGTTTCGACAGTGGACAGTAAATCCGTTACTGCTCCTTCTTGAACAGGTCCTGGAAGATCAGCTGGCCCCAAGTGCGGCCGCGTGCGTGCACCAGCGCGCCACCCTCGTTGAGCTTTCCCAGCTTGACGGGTGCGAACCCGAGCTGTTTGGCCAAATCCGCCACGGGAGCGGTCGCATCCTCGTCGTCGCTCGACAGAAAGACGACCCGGTGGCCGCCCTCGACGATCGGATCGGCAGCCAGGGTGGCCGCAACAAGGTGATTGAAACCTTTCACGAACTTGGCGCCGGTGAAGGACTTCGCAACGAAGGCGGAGGACGGGAGGCCGTCCAGCTCCTCAAGGGGAACTAACGCGTTCATCGCGTCGATGACCGTCTTGCCTTTCCAGCTCGGCAGGGCCTTCGCAACCTCGCGATGCTCCCCGAACGGGACCGCCAAGATGATTGTGTCGGCCTCGAGTGCGTCCCGCAGCGGCTTGGCGACGACCGTGGGTCCAATCGCCCGGGCCTGCGGCGCCAACGCCTCGGCCGGCCGGCGGCTCGCGACGGTCACGTCGATGTTTTTTCGGGCGAAGGCGTGGGCGAGAGCCTGGCCTATCTTACCGAATCCTACGATCGCATAGCTCATAATGCTTCTCCGATCCGTGTTGATAATGATTCCCCGGCCTTCGACGGCGCTGGGCTATCCGTTCTGCTGTGTGGCGACCTTCGCGAGATCTTCGGACCGCCACCGCAAGCGATGCGTGACATTGGTTCGAATTCCTGAATTGACGCGTAGACGTCCTGCCGTGAACGACTTCCGGCGATCGGGCGCGATTTCAGATGGCCGAGAAGCCGCCGTCGACAGACAACTCCACCCCATTCACGAAGCTTGACTCGTCTGAAGCAAGAAACAGCGCGACCGCTGCAATTTCCTCAGGACGCCCCATCTTTCCCCGCGGGATCAGAGATTCGAACATTCGCTTCGCGTCCTCTGTGAGAACTTGGTCCTGCATCGGTGTGGCGATCGGCCCCGGGCTCAGCACGTTCACCCGGATATTCCTGCCCTTCAGTTCGTTGAGCCAAGTGCGTGCGAATGAGCGCAACGCCGCCTTGCTCGCCGCATACACGCCGTAACCAGGGAAGCCTTTCACCGAAGCAACTGACCCGGTCATGAAGATCGATCCGCCATCGTTGAACAGCGGCAGCGCTTTCTGAACCGTAAACAGCGTGCCGCGCGTATTCAGGCCGAAGGCCGCATCGAAATGCTGCTCGGTAATCTCGCCCAGTGGGACGGCTTCGCCCATGCCGGCGCTCGCGTACAGGACGTCGATCTTGCCCTTCTCCCGCTTGACTGTATCGAACAGGCGGTCGAGGTCGTCGAGATTGGCCGCGTCGCCGCGCACGCCGGTCACGTTCCGGCCAATCAGCTTGACCGCCTCGTCGAGCGCCTCCTGCCTTCGGCCCGTGATGAAAACATAGGCGCCTTCTTCAGCGAACCGCCTGGCGCTCGCCAGCGCCATGCCGCTCGATCCACCCGTGATGACTGCAACCTTACCGTCTAGCTTTCCCATGACTTTTCCTTTTAGGCTCTGCCTTTGGTCGTTCGGGAGGAACCCCGAGAGCCTCGAAATAAGTCTGCCAGGGTCAGGCTTTGAGTGCGGAAACGCGCACATCGGTGGTGCAAAATCGATCCGGCTGGACGACGGACGCCAGCCGCGACGATCGGCGTCCGCCGTTCAGGATTGGGCCGCGCTTGTCGGCACGGATTATGATCATCGCCGTGCTACCCGCAAACGAGATGCTGTTCGATGTGTTAGATGTGGGCTTTGGAAGGCGCACCGCGCGGTGCGAGATTGCACCATGATCGACTGGGATGACGTTCGCTACTTTCTTGCCGTCGCGCGTGGAGGTTCGGTGCGGGCTGCCGCCGAGCGCCTCGGTGTGAACCACTCGACCGTGCTGCGACGCATCGCCCAGCTCGAGGAACGCCTCGGGGTGCACATGTTCGAAAAGCTGCCTTCGGGCTACCGCCTGACGGCCGCGGGCGAGGAGGTCCTCGAGTTCGCGGACCAGATGGAAGCGTCGTCGCACCTGCTGGAGACGCGCGTCTTCGGGCGCGACCAGAGCGTGCGCGGGCTTCTGCGGGTGACGCTGGCACCGCCCCTCGCGACACACCTGCTCATGCCGGACTTCGCCGATTTCGCGCGTCTGCATCCAGACATCGAGATGGAAATCTTGTCGTCCGGCGAGCTGGCAAATCTGACCAACCGAGAGGCCGACGTCGCGATCCGCGTCGTCTATGACCGCAAAACCCTGCCGCTCAATCTTCACGGCCTGAAGGGACCGGAGCTGTTCGGCGGCGTCTACATGTCCTGCGATCGCCTGGCCGCGTGGCGTGCGGGCGCGCCTGATCCCATCCGCTGGATCGTCATAAGTATTCATGGAATTCCGGATTGGGCCAGCGAGGGTGAGGTTCGCACCACGGGGGTTCCATTCAGGACCACGGACGCCGAGGCGCAGATCGTTGCTGCACGGCAAGGGCTCGGGATCACGACGCTGCCGTGCTTCGTTGGCGATGCCGACCCCCTGCTGGTGAGGGTGCCGGGTACCGACCTGCACATGTACGGAACGCTCTGGCTTCTCACGCAGGGGGAGACACGCAAGACGAAGCGCGTGCGGCTCTTTACCGAGTTCGTATCCCGCAGGCTCGCCGCGTACGCGCCGCTTCTCGCGGGACTGAATGGAGGCGAGAATTTATGCCGACCCCACCTTGATGACGATCCGACGATGTACCGTTGAGCACCCCTTCGGGACGATCAAGCGCATGTCGGGCGGTGGAAGGTTCCTCACCAGGGGGCTTAGGGCGGTGAAAGCCGAAGCGGCGCTCTCAATCCTCGCCTTCAATATCCTCCATGCCGTGAACGCCGGTGGCTATCGCGACACACAGGTGCAGCGGCCTGCCTTGCCGAGCAAGCGCTGATATCGGAGTTCAGCGGGCCAAACCTGTGATGTGGACCGAACCTGTGATATCGTTGGCCCGCGCAGGGCCATGACCGGAGCTCGAAAACGGAAAACTGTCCCTGGTCGCCATGGTTTGTTAATCGGGTGCCCGGATTGTGAATTCGAGGCGGATTGAAGCGCGACCCCAAAAAGGCCATGCTTTGCCCGGAAAGATCGAGTCTACGCTAATCCCGCTGACGCGGAGATGGCGCCTGGCTGAAAGGGATATGATGCAGCAAGGACGTGCGCGCTGGCTGACAAGGCTGGCAATTGTGACAGGCATGGCGATCTCGGCTTTGCCGGCCTATGCCAAGCAAACCACCGAACCGGTCAAGATCACGTCGTTTTCGGGGGCCTATCTGGCCGCCCGCATCGCCGAAGGCGACAACGACCTCGACAGCGCCATCGCGTACTACAAGCAGGCATTGGCCTTCAATCCGAGCGACACCGGCCTGCAGCAGAGCCTGATGCTATCGCTGATCGCTCAAGGGCGCTTCGACGAATCCCTGGTTTATGCCGACAAGCTCAAGGAAGTTCCCGATGTCGAGCGCTTCTCGCGCCTGGCGCTGGCGGTCGATTCCTTCCACAAGAAGGATTTCACCAAGGCACAGTACTGGCTCAAGCTGTCGCTGGAATCCGATCTCGACCGGCTGATCTCCGGCGTCATGTCCGGCTGGGCTCAACAAGGCGCCGGCCAAGCCAGCGATGCGATGGCGTCCATCGACAAGCTGCAGGGGCCGGACTGGTTCGGCCTGTTCAAGTCCTTCCATCGCGCGCTGATCGCCGACGCGTCTGGCATGCCCGAAAAGGCTGAGGCGATCTACGCCGCGACGATGCAGGACACGGCCGCTGGTGGTGCGGCTCCCGAAACCTGGATGCGCAATGCCCAGGCCTACGCGTCGTTCCTGGCCCGCAAGGGCGACAAGGACAAGGCACTGTCGGTGCTCGATCAGGCCGAGGCGTTTGCGCCGGGCAAGCTGGAAATCGTCGCCTTGCGCGACAAGATCAGCAAGGGCGACAAGATTGCGCCTTTCGCTGCCGGCCCGTCGGACGGCGCGTCGGAGATCCTGCTTAATCTCGCCACGGCGCTCAATCGCGGCGGTGGCGAGCCATTCGTCCGTCTTTACCTGCAATATGCCCTGGCCCTGAAGCCTGACAGCGACGCAGCCCTGGTGCAACTCGCGGCCGTTTCCGAGCAGTTGAAGGACGGCGAGGGCGCCATCGCGCTCTATCGGCGCATCCCCGACTCTTCGCCGTTGAAAGAGCTTTCGGACCTGCAACTCGGCCTCAACCTTGCCGATCTCAATCGCCAGGACGAGGCGATCACCCATCTGAAGGCTTTCGTCGACGCGCATCCCGACGACATGCGCGCCTATCTGGCGCTCGGCGGCGTCTATTCGTCGAAGGATGATTTCCGCTCGGCGGCCAATCTCTACGACAAGGCAGTCACGGTCCTGAAGACGCCGACTGCCGCCAACTGGAACATCTTTTACCAACGCGGCATCGCCTATGAGCGGCTGAAGGAATGGCCCAAGGCCGAACCGAGCTTCCGCAAGGCGCTGGAACTGTTCCCCGACCAGCCGCAGGTGCTGAACTATCTCGGCTATTCCTGGGTCGACATGAACACGAACCTCAAGGAAGGCCTGGCGATGATCCAGAAGGCCGTCGATCTCAGGCCGAGCGACGGCTACATCGTCGATTCCCTGGGCTGGGCCTATTTCCGCCTCGGCCGGTTCGATGACGCGGTGCGCGAGATGGAACGCGCCGTGTCGCTGAAGCCGGAAGATCCGGTTCTCAACGATCACCTCGGCGACGCCTACTGGCGCGTCGGCCGCAAGCTGGAAGCCACCTTCCAGTGGAACCAGGCGCGCGACCTGAAGCCGGACCCCGATGTGCTGGCCACCTTGCAGCAGAAGCTGATGAAGGGCCTGCCGCCCATCGAATCCAACACTGCGCAGGAAACCCCGAAGGTCAAGCCCGAGCCGGTGCCAGCCCCGAAGGGGTGAAATCGGTTTCTTGGAATGCAAACGGGGCTCTTTTCGGAGCCCCGTTTTCGTTTGCCCGTCCGTCCAAAAACTCAACACCGCCTGTGCGTTGGAAACTACCTCAAAACAGCTTCCGGTAGACGATGAACCCGGAGCGCTCGCCGACCTTGTCATAGAGCTTCATCGCCGTGTGATTGGTTTCATGCGTCAGCCAGTACACCCGCCCCGAACCGGCAGCCTGGGCACGCTCGTAGACGCCCTCTATCAGGGCCCGGCCGATGCCTTTGCCGCGCGAGCCCTCTGCGGTGAAAAGGTCCTGCAGGTAGCAGTTCGGCGCGATCGCCGTGGTGCTGCGG
This sequence comes from Mesorhizobium sp. CNPSo 4670, assembly GCF_057784235.1. Lineage (NCBI taxonomy): Bacteria > Pseudomonadati > Pseudomonadota > Alphaproteobacteria > Hyphomicrobiales > Phyllobacteriaceae > Mesorhizobium > Mesorhizobium sp. CNPSo 4670. The sequence goes on from NZ_JBWJFQ010000001.1 coordinate 431,628, forward strand.
TGAAAGAGGTAATGCACGAGGCCGAGAAGCTGTCCCTCGCTCTCGGCAACCAGCGCATGCATCGGCTCATAGGCATCGAAGAAGCGCGACCATGTCATCGCGGTGATCTCGCTTGCCAGCGCCGTCTCGCCCGAGCGGCCGTAAAAGGCATTGTAACCGTCCCACAGCGGCAGCCATTGGTCGAAATCCTGGCGCGTGATGGGACGGATGATGGTGGAACTGGGCATGATTGAACCTGTTGTCCTGACACTTTGTGGTGCGAGCAGACCGCAGGCGCCCATGGCCGGCAATGGGCCAGTCGCTCGCAAAGCTTTCAACATCATCGGCGGGCTCGCTAGGTCCGCACCGGCGTGCCTTGCTTGACGCTACGCCGCCGTGTCTCTAGGACGTGCCGGCAAGCTAGCCTTTGCTGCCGAGGCCCCCGTGACGATTGAAATCCCGACGATTGAAATCCCCGCCCATATGCATCCCAGCCGCTCGTTCCAGGGGCTGATCCTGACCTTGCACAATTATTGGGCGAACTATGGTTGCGTCATCCTGCAGCCCTACGACATGGAGGTCGGCGCCGGCACCTTTCATCCGGCGACGACGCTGCGCGCGCTCGGGCCCAAACGCTGGAACGCCGCCTATGTCCAGCCGTCGCGCCGCCCCAAGGATGGCCGCTATGGCGAGAACCCGAACCGGCTGCAGCACTATTACCAGTATCAGGTGATCCTGAAGCCGAATCCGCCGAACCTGCAGGAACTCTATCTCGGCTCGCTGGCGGCGATCGGCGTCGATCCGCTGCTGCACGACATCCGCTTCGTCGAGGACGATTGGGAAAGCCCGACCCTGGGCGCCTGGGGGCTGGGCTGGGAGTGCTGGTGCGACGGCATGGAAGTATCGCAGTTCACCTATTTCCAGCAGGTCTGCGGCATTGAGTGCGCCCCGGTGGCGGGCGAACTGACCTATGGGCTGGAGCGGTTGGCCATGTATGTGCAGGGCGTCGACAATGTCTACGACCTCAACTTCAACGGCCGCGAAGCCGCCGACAAGGTCACCTACGGCGATGTCTTCCTTCAGGCCGAGCAGGAATATTCGCGCCACAATTTCGAATACGCCAACACGGCGATGCTGCTGCGCCACTTCGAGGACGCCGAGGCCGAATGCAAGGCGCTGCTCGATGCCGGTGCGCCGGCGTCGAACGACAATCTGCCAATGCACCGCATGGTCTTCCCGGCTTACGACCAGTGCATCAAGGCCAGCCATGTCTTCAACCTGCTCGACGCGCGTGGCGTGATTTCGGTTACCGAACGGCAGAGCTACATCTTGCGGGTGCGCAATCTGGCGAAGGCCTGTGGCGAGGCGTTTTTGAAGACCCAGGCTGGCGGACTGGCGGCCTGAGTTCAGGCACGTTTCATCACGTAGAGGGAAGTGTTGATCGGCAGCATGCCCTGACCGCTGGCACCGTCGATCGTGCGCAATGCCTGCCGAACGCCCGGCATCGAGAAGGCACCGTGAGCCTGCGCGGTGAAGCAGGCGGTGAGTGCTACAATCTGCAGAAGTCTGGATGCCGATTTCATCGTCGTTCAGCCAATAGTTCCCTACCTGAGCGTGGGTCGCTTCAGCGCTGCGTTCGGTTCATGGAAATCTTTGATCCAAGGACGGGCGTGGTCGCCTCGTCCCGACAGGGCGGCCAAATTTCCGGAAAGGGTGACAGCGGCCAGCCGAGTTGCTATGCCCCGCGCGGACCATCTTGCCGCGTGAGCCTCATCCATGCCTGACCTGCTTCTCGAACTTCGCTCAGAGGAAATCCCCGCGCGCATGCAGCGTAAGGCGGCGGGTGATCTCAGGAAGATGCTGACCGATGGTCTGGTCGAGGCGGGGCTGACCTATGAGGCGGCGCGCGAGTACTGGACGCCGCGGCGTCTGGCGGTCGATATCAGGGGCCTGACCGCGCGCTCGAAGGATATAAGCGAGGAGATCAAGGGACCGTCGACGACGGCGCCCGAACAGGCGGTGCAAGGTTTCCTGCGCAAGGCCGGGCTTTCGTCGATCGCCGAGGCGCATGTCCATTCCGATCCTAAGAAAGGCGATTTCTACGTCGCCCACATCTCGAAGCCGGGCAGGGCATCGGAAGAGATCATCGCCGAGCTGGTGCCGGGCATTATTCGCAATTTCCCATGGCCGAAATCGATGCGTTGGGGGCCGGCCTCGGCCAAGCCCGGCTCGCTGCGCTGGGTGCGGCCGCTGCAATCGATCCTGTGCACCTTTGGCCCGGAGACCGAGGAACCGGTCGTGGTCGATTTCGCGATCGACGGCATCCGTTCGGGCAACATCACCTATGGCCACCGCTTCCATGCGCCTGGTGCCATTACGGTGCGCCGCTTCGACGACTATGTCTCAAAGCTGGAGGCGGCCAAGGTCGTGCTCGACGCCGACCGGCGCAAGGAGATCATCCTTGCCGACGCGCGCAATCTCGCCTTCGCCAACGGGCTCGATCTGGTCGAGGACGAAGGGCTGCTGGAGGAAGTCTCAGGGCTGGTCGAATGGCCGGTCGTGCTGATGGGCGAGTTCGAGGAGGCTTTCCTGGCCATTCCGGCCGAAGTGATCCGGTTGACCATCCGCGCCAACCAGAAATGCTTTGTCACGCGGCCGCAGGGTGCTGCCGAGGGTCTTTCCAGTCGCTTCATCCTCACCGCCAACATCGAGGCCAAGGATGGCGGCAGGGAGATCGCCCACGGCAACGGCAAGGTGGTGCGCGCCCGCCTGTCCGACGCGCTCTATTTCTGGACGACCGACCAGGGCGATTTGCCGGATCTCGGTGAGCTCAAGGCATCCGCGGAAAAATTCGGGCTCGATCTCAAGAAGCCGCTCGACCAGCGCATGGCGCGCCTCGACCATCTCGGCGTTACCTTCCACGCAAAGCTCGGCACGCAAGGTGAGCGGGTGGAACGAATTGCCCGGCTCGCCGGGGAATTGGCGCCGATCGTCGGCGCCGATCCTGCGCTGGCGCGCCGCGCCGCTGTCCTGGCGAAGGCCGATCTCACCACCGAAGTCGTCGGCGAATTTCCCGAACTGCAAGGCGCCATGGGCCGCAAATACGCACTGCTGCAGGGCGAGCATGCTTCGGTCGCCGCGGCGGCGGAAGAACACTACAAGCCGCAAGGCCCTTCCGACCGTGTGCCGGCCGGTCCGGTTTCGGTCGCTGTCGCGCTAGCCGACAAGCTCGACACGCTGGTCGGCTTCTGGGCTATCGACGAAAAGCCGACGGGATCCAAAGACCCCTATGCGCTGCGTCGGGCAGCGCTCGGTGTGGTCAGAACATTGGTCGAAAATGATATTCGACTGGCGCTGACACCCATCGTCGGGAGGGGTTCCGACCTCCTCGCATTCTTCCACGATCGCCTCAAAGTCTACCTCCGCGACCAGGGTGCGCGGCACGATCTCATCGACGCGGTCATCACATCGCAGTCCGACGATCTGCTGCAGGTCGTCCGCCGTGTCGAGGCGCTTGGTTCCTTCCTCGACACCGAGGACGGCAGGAACTTGCTCGCCGGCACCAAGCGTGGGGCCAACATCCTGGCTGCCGAGGAGAAGAAGAAAACGGTAGTCGCCAAGACTGTTGAGCCGGCGCTGTTTCGCGAGGATGCCGAGAAATCGCTGTTTGCGGCGGTGAATCAGGCTGAGAAGCAAGCCGGCGAAGCGATTCAAAACGAAGACTTTTCCGGCGCCCTGCTGGCGCTTAGCGTGTTGCGTGAGCCAGTTGATTCATTCTTTGAGCATGTTCTCGTGAATGATGAGGACGAGGCCGTGCGCGCCAACCGCCTGGCGCTCCTCGCCCGCATCCGGGCGGCCACCGGTCAGGTCGCGGACTTCTCGAAAATCGCGGGTTGAGGCCTGAAAAATTCTGAAGATGGGCCCTTCGAGCCGGCTTACAGTCATATGACGATGATCTCTCCGTGGCAAAAGGGACATGTTCCCCAACCCACGGAGGCTTCCATGAATTCCGATCACGAAATCGAAGTGACAGAAGAAACCCCGGCTCCCGCCGAGGCGCTTGAATCCGCTTCCGAAACCGCCCTCGATCACGCTGCCGCCGCCACGGTCGAAGCGGCCGATCTGTCGGACGATGAAGATGAAGAAGGCGACGATGAAGAAGGCGAAGAGTCTGACGACGCCGAAGCCGCCACGCTCTCGGATGACGACGAAGATGAAGAAGATGAGGACGAAGACGACGCCGATGACAGTGTGAAGGCTGAAGGCGACGACGAGAAACCCGAAGAAGACGAATCCGAAGACGACGACAAGGAAGAAGCCGCCTGATTTTCAGCTGCTCAGTCTATCGATGGCAGGGCGGCGCCGACCAGGCTGTGTGAAAACATCGGCGCCTCATCTCAGGGGCGCCGTCCTATTCGAGAATCGTCCTCGTCTCAGCTCGGCCTTGCTAGGCGATTTCGTCGCGCTAACAGAACGCTTATTCCTGACGCCCCATCTCCGCGTGCAACACCTAATGTAGAGCTTCAGCGTATCGGATGATGCTCTGATTTTGGACGTTTTCGACCAGTTCATCCGCACGAGATAAAAGCCGGCGGAGCAAGGGAGAGGAATTTGCCTCGTTGTATCCCAGAGTGAGATCAACTGTCGGAGGCACACCCTCGAGCGCTCGGGCAACAACGTTTGGTGCCAGCATATTTTGCGCATAAAGCGGGACAAGAGTAACTCCGCCCGTGGACGCGACGAGCGACATTGCCGACGATATGTTCTCGCCTTCGTACTTTGCCTTGAGCGTGATCCCGGCCTTTGATGCGTAATCCTGAATCACAGATTGCAATACGGGAGACGTTCTCGCCGAGCTGACGTAAATTTCGTGGGCAAGATCCTGCGGCCGAATCTTTTTGCGCGATGCCAAGCGATGGCCTGCCGGCAGCACGGCGATCAGAGGCTCCCTCGCTAACAATTTGAAGGATAGGCCCAAGCTCTGTTTCTCGGGGCGAAGGAAGGCTACGTCCAACTTCCCGCGCATTAACGCAAGAGCGAGCTCCGGGGAGGACTGACTACACAGCGTGACTTCGATCTCCGGTGCTTCCTCACGGATCATGCGCAATAGGTGAGGTAGCCACGTGACCTCCAGCCCAACCAGAAACCCCATAGCAAGTACGGGCCTTTTCGGCTGTGCTGTCCGCCTGGCGCCTTCGGTCGCAGCCTCGACCTGCAGAAGTGCCAGCCGAGCGTGATCCAAAAAAACGCGCCCCGCAGCGGTAAGCACAACGCCGCGCGCCTGCCGCTCCAATAGCTGTACGCCGACTTCAGATTCGAGATCGCGAATCTGCCGGCTCAACGACGGCTGCGAGGTGTTCAGTCGCCGCTGGGCAGCGGTCAACAAGCTGCCTTCCTCGGCAACTGCAATGAAATAGCGTAAATGCCGGAGTTCCATCGGTTCCTCACTATACCTCCAAGGCATAGGTCGAACGTACAAGGTATTTGTCACCGATAGAAGGGAGATTTACCTTCGCGCTAAGGTCAAAGAAGGAGAAAGCAAAATGTCTACAGCATCCAAGCCTACCATTGTGTTCTGCCATGGCATTTGGGCCGATGGTTCGTGCTTCAGCAAGGTGATCCCGGCATTGCAGGCAGACGGACACGAGGTGATTGCTGTCCAATATGGCCTGGATTCATTCGAAGAGGATGTGGCGACGGTCAAACGCACGCTCAACCGCGTCGGCAGCCGGGTCATCCTCGTCGGCCATTCCTACGGCGGCGCCACGATCACGGCTGCGGGCGTCGATGAGCGCGTGATCGGCCTGGTCTACGTCGCCGCCGTCGCCCCGGATGTCGGCGAGACTGTGCAAGACCAGCTCGACAAGTATCCCTCGGACATCTTCTCTCGCGTCGAGGTAACGGATGGGCGCGCCTGGATGCTTCCAAACGGCACCGAGTTCTTCGCCGGTGATCTCTCGGCGGAAGAGCAGAAGCTCGTCTGGGCCACCCATATTGCACCCGTCTTCGATCTGTTCCGCCAGCAGAAGCTGAGCGCCGATCGCATTGGGTGGAAGTCGAAGCCGAGCTGGTATGTGCTGGCTACGAAAGACCACACCGTGCATCCCGATCTCCAACGCTGGGTTTCGAAGCGCATGGGAGCGACCGTCACCGAGGTGACAAGCAGCCATGTGCCGATGCTCTCCCAGCCCGCCGTCGTCATCGACGTAATCCGGAAAGCTGCAGCTGCTGTTCAAAACGGTTGAGAGCAGCCGTCCGACGGATGTAGAGAGACTGCCACAGGGCGGTCTCTCCCGCTCGTGCGAAGCGTTGCGGAACTCCAAAGGCTCCCCCTTCGAGGGATGTGCGCGTGCTCAACGCTCCAGGATTTTTGACATATCCTGTAACGCGCCGCCCTTTTCTGTCAGATGCTAGCCTTCTCAGTCTTCCAGAATGCTGACGCGCACGCTGTTTTCGTAAACGTCGACCTGGATCAGCGGCTCGCCATTGACGATGGCGCGCTTGGTCGAGGAACTCATCGCGCCGGAGCGCTCCAGCATGCGCTGCAAATCGGCGCGCTGGTCGTTGGTCCTGAACCAGCCATCACCCTCGTCATCGCGGTCGCGACGGTGGAATTTGTGCCAATTGGCGCGGTCCTGCCGCACCATCTGCGCCGCAGTCTCCAGTGCATAGCCGTCACTCGCCTGATGATCCCGATCGGAAATGCGCGCGACATAGGATCCCAGCATGTCATCGGCATGAGCCGCGCCGGCGCCAAGCAACGACACCAGCAAAAGCCCGGCCACAGTGACGGTTTTGAATTCGCTCATGATCAGCCCCCTACCCCAAAACGATAAAATCCCGTGTACCATGGCCGCTTGACGAAATTCGGACAGTGGCGCCCTGCGGCAAAGGACCGAGACGGGGTTTGCCTACAATGGTGCGCCGGGCGCCGGACCGCAGTCAAGTCGCAGTCCAGCCTCTATTTGGCTTTGCTGACCCCATGGGCGGGCTTTGCCTGTGCGGGTGCGTTCGGTGGTGAGACCGAGTTTGTCCCGGCGTCTCCCGCAGGGGCAGCGGAGGCGGTAGCGGTTGCCGGCGCGGCGCCTGCTGCCGGCGCGGTGGCCGTATCTGTGGCTTTCGCCGTCGCGGCGCTTGGCGCCGGCGCAGAGAAGGCGGGACCGACGACGCCGCCGCGAATGACCATCGGGTTCTGCTCAAACCCATGCCTGGCCTCGGGCTTGTCCGTGATCGCCGACACCTTTTCATAAGTGACGTCGGGCTGCGCTTCGCCGAGCCCCTCGACCGACTGCACATTGCCGGCCTTGGCGGCATCGGCGGTCTTCAGCGGCTTGGCGGCATCGAGCTTGATGATGGATGGTGTCGAGGAAGGCACGCCGGGAAAAACCAGCGACGAGGCCTGTGCCCCTGCGGTCGTCATCGCAAGAACAATCCCCAGCAGCATACGCACAGACACGATGATCGCTCCCCTTTGCCCAGAAGCCGCACAGTAGCGGGCCGGAATTGATGCCGACTTTCGCGGGAACATAGCATTTTAGCGATTGATAAATCGCCAATGCGCAGATTGCTCAACAGCGACTTGCCTCAACAGCCGACTTGCCCAACAGCCGCCATCGTACTACGCAGCCGGCATCTGAGAGGTGACGAGAGTGGCTGAAATACTTGCCGTCGGCGAGGCGCTGGAGCGGTCGCTGGCTTTGCTCCGGGGCGGCGATGTCGTCGCCATCCCGACCGAAACCGTCTACGGGCTTGCCGGCGACGCCACCAACGGCATCGGCGTGGCGCGCATTTTCGAAGCCAAGGGACGGCCCCGCTTCAACCCGCTGATTGCCCATGTCGCTGACATGGCGATGGCCGAGCGCATTGCGCTGTTTGATCCGCTGTCGAAGAAACTGGCGCTTGCGTTCTGGCCGGGTCCGCTGACGCTGGTGATGCCGCAGCGGCCCGGCAACGGCATCCACCCGCTGGTCACGGCCGGGCTCGATACGATTGCCTTGCGCATGCCAAGAGGCTTTGGCGGCGACCTCATTGCCCGCCTCGGCCGCCCACTTGCCGCACCCAGCGCCAATTCATCCGGCAAGATCAGCGCGACGACGGCGCAAGCGGTGGCGGCGGATCTCGGCACACGCATAAAGTTGGTCGTCGATGGTGGGGCGACGCCGGTCGGGCTGGAATCGACCATCGTCAAGGCCGAAGGCGCAAGATTGCGGCTGCTCAGGCCCGGCGGCATTGCCGCCGAAGACATCGAGGCGGCCATCGGTGTGGAGCTCTTGCGTGGCGGTGAGGCCGGTGTCGAGGCGCCGGGCATGCTTGCCTCGCACTATGCGCCGGGTGCCGCGATGCGGCTCAACGCCGGGACAGTCGGTGAGGGCGAAGCCCTGCTCGGCTTCGGCAGCCAGCGAGCCGAAGGCTGGCGACATGCCACCGCGTTCCTCAACCTGTCCGAGACAGGTGACCTGCGCGAAGCGGCAAGCAATCTTTTCGCCTATATGCAGGAACTCGACAGCGGCGGCGCGCGGATTATCGCCGTCGAGCCGGTTCCCTTCGACGGGCTTGGGGAGGCGATCAACGATCGGCTTTCGCGTGCCGCCGCCCCTCGTGACAACATCTTGGCAGCAACATAGTTTTCCCCATGACCGAAATCTCAGAAAAACTCGATCCCGCTCTCATCAATCGCTTCGCGGCGATCGTCGGCGACAAATACGCGCTGCGCGACGAGCAGGATATCGCGCCTTACCTCACGGAGCGGCGCGGGCTCTGGCATGGCGCGACATCACTGGTGCTGCGGCCGGGCAGCGTTGAAGAAGTCAGCCAGATCATGCGGCTGGCGACCGAGACGGGAACGCCAATCGTGCCGCAAAGCGGCAACACCGGGCTGGTCGGCGCCCAGGTGCCTGACAAATCCGGCCGCGAGATCGTGCTGTCGCTGTCGCGGCTGAACCGCATCCGCGAGATCGATGTCCTGTCCAATACGGTGACGGTCGAAGCCGGCGTCATACTGCAGACGCTGCAGGAAGCGGCTGATGGCGTCGACCGGTTGTTTCCGCTGTCGCTGGCCGCGCAAGGCTCCTGCCAGATCGGCGGCAACCTGTCGTCCAATGCGGGCGGCACCGGCGTGCTTGCCTATGGCAACGCCCGCGAACTCTGCCTTGGGGTTGAAGTGGTGCTGCCGACCGGCGAGGTGTTCGACGATTTGCGCAAGCTGAAGAAGGACAACACCGGCTACGATCTGAAGAACCTGTTTGTCGGCGCCGAGGGCACGCTCGGCGTCATCACCGCGGCTGTGCTCAAGCTGTTCCCGAAACCGAAAGGGCGCGAGGTAGCTTTCGTCGGCCTGTCGTCGCCGCAAGCAGTGCTCTCTCTGTTCAGCCTGGCGATGGACCGCGCCGGGGCAGCGCTCACCGCCTTCGAACTGATCGGCAAGCGCCCGTACGACTTCACCCTGGCGCATGCCCAGGGCGTGGTGCGGCCGCTGATCGAAGATTGGCCGTGGTATGTGCTGATGCAAATTTCGTCCGGCCGCTCATCCGAGGATTCGCGGGCATTGATCGAGGAGGTGCTCTCGGCTGGTCTCGAACAGGAATTCGTCGGCGACGCCGTCATTGCCGCAAGTCTTGGGCAGGGCGATGCCTTCTGGAACTTCCGCGAGCTGCTGCCCGAGGCGCAGAAGCCGGAGGGCGCCTCGATCAAGCACGACATTTCCGTGCCGATCGCTTCGATCCCGCGCTTCATCGAGGAGGCCGCCGGGGCCGTGGCGTCGGTGAGTGCTGGCGCCCGCGTGGTCTGCTTCGGCCATATGGGTGACGGCAATCTGCACTATAACATTTCGCGGCCCGTAGACGGCGACGACGAGGCATTTCTCGCTCTCTATCATCCGATGAACAAGGCCGTGCATGACGTGGTGCGCAGCCTGCATGGTTCGATCTCGGCCGAGCATGGCATCGGCCAGTTGAAGCGGGACGAACTGATCGCCACAGCGCCACCGATGGCGATCGACCTGATGCGCCGGGTCAAGGCTGCCTTCGACCCAGCCGGCATCATGAATCCCGGTAAGGTTATCTGATCCTTTCGGCATCTTGTCGCTGGTGGCATTCCGATAACCATCCCGCAGATCAGCAAAATTTAACCGACTTTCTTAAGCGGGGCGGTAAGGAGCCCGCGCTACTGTCTGCTCACAAACGAGGCTGGAAAAACCGGCCCGGAGAGAACCGGACACCGGCTCTCAGGAGACAGACAGGAAGGCACTCTATGAACACCGGACTGAAGCCAGTCTGGGCGGGACGCAACATGCGTCTCGACCCATTTCGCCTGCCGCAAGTGGTCAGCTACGCCACACGCGACGACTACGGCGACGTGACCTTTACCATCGACAAGCGGGGCGCCGTGATCCGCCGCATGCTCGAGATGAGCGGCTTGCCGGCGATCATCGCGCTGCCAGCCAATGCGTTTCGCGGCGTTGCCGCCCGTGCGATGGAGGATCCGGACGGCAATGTTACGGTGACGCTGGAACTCCTGCACAACGATCCGATGCTGTCGGTGCCGCTGCTGGTGGCCGACGATCTCGAAGATGTCGCCGCCGACTGGCGCGCCTGGGCCGACGCCTACCGTCTGCCAATGCTCTTGATCGAATCGGACGGCGTTGCCCGTACCCTGGAAGAATCGCTCGGTGCCGCCATCAAGACGCTGCCGCCGCAGGATCGGCGCAAGGGCCGCGTTTCGAACATGCGCCGCCCGCGCTTCCTCGCCCGCCGCAGGGCCGGCGATCTCGGTCTCAGGCTGGTCATCGACGGCCAGGAGATCATTTCGCGCGAATAGGAAGAGCTTGGCGCGTTCTTCCTTCTCCCTTTGAGGGAGAAGCCGCTAAACCAGCGGCTTCAGCGTCACCCACACAGCGCCGCCGATCAGGCCAAGGAAGATCAGCCAGCCGACCTGGTTGTTCGAGCGGAACAGCCGCAGGCACTGGTCGGGATTGTCGATATCCAGCACGGCGATCTGCCGGGCCATATGGGCGCCGGCAGCGATCAGCCCGGCCAGCGCCACGACCGGAGCCTGTGCCGACGCGAAGGCGATGGCGAAGCAGACCAGCGTGCCGCCATAGAGCCCGACAAGCCATGACTTGGTGTTGTCGCCGAACAGGCGCGCCGTCGAGCGTACGCCGACAATGGCGTCATCTTCCTTGTCCTGATGCGCATAGATCGTGTCATAGCCGATCACCCACAGGATCGAGCCGATATAGAGCATGATGGCGGGCCCATCGATATCGCCGAACTCGACCGCCCATCCCATCAGTGCACCCCAGGAAAAAGCAAGGCCGAGAACCAGTTGCGGCCAGTTGGTTAACCGCTTCATGAACGGATAGACGGCGACGATGGCCAGCGAACAGATGCCGAGCAGAATGGCGAAGCTGTTGAACTGTATGAGCACCACCAGGCCGACCAGCGCCTGCAGGACAAGAAACACCCATGCCCGCCGGCGCGTGGTCTTGCCCGACGGCAGCGGCCGCGAGCGCGTCCGCTCGACCTTGTTGTCGATGTCCTCGTCGACGAGGTCGTTGTAGGTGCAGCCGGCGCCGCGCATGGCGATGGCGCCGATCAGGAACAGCACGAGATACAATGGCGCCGGCAGCAGCGAGAGCAGGGGATCGCCGGGGCGCGGATAGGCGCTCGCCGCAAGTGCCGCCGACCACCAGCACGGCCACAAAAGTAGTTGCCAGCCGATCGGCCTGTCCCACCGGGCAAGCTGCGCATAGGGCCATATCGAGCGCGGCAGCACGCGATAGACCCAATGGCCGTTCGGTGCATCGGCCACACGGCCCTGGGCCGCTTTCGACTGGATCGGTTCCATCCTGCTGGATTGGCAGCAGACTGGAAGGCCGTCAAGCAGTCTCGCTTGCGGATGCGAAGATGTCATGAGAGGCGAACCAGACCTTGGCCACATTGATGAATGCCAGCGCCGCATTCGAGACGCGCTGGTGCGTGTCATAGGTGAGCAGGATCCGCTGCATGGGCAGCGGATCGGACAGCGGCTTGCACAGGAGCGGCAGGCCGTCATAGCTGCGGTCGCCATGCGGGCGGGTATAGCTAACGGCGACGCCAAAGCCGTTGGCGACCATGCTGCGCTGGAGTTCGAACGAACTCGTCGTTGTGTCCGCCACGGGGGCGAGGCCGCGGCTGCGGAACAGGTCGAGCATGTGCTGCCAACTGTGCGGCTGGTCTGTCGTGATCAGCGGATAGGCGGCCAGATCCGCAAGCCTGACCTCGGAACGATCCGCCAGGGCATGGCCTGCCGGCAACAGCGCATGTGGGCGAAGCTCGCGCAGCAGGATGCGGGCGAAATGTGTCGGCAGGCTGAGGTCATAGGTGAGGCCGAGATCGATGGCTGCATCGCTAAGCCGCCGCCCGAGCGTCTCGAACGTCTCGTCGCCAACGACGATTTTCACGGCCGGATAGCGTTCGGAGAACGCGCGAATAAGAGCCGGCGCGAAGAAAGGCGCCAAGTCCTCGAAACATCCCAGCACCAGTTCACCGCCGACGGCCGATTTGCCTGAACCAAGGCCGACGAGTTCGTCCGTTTCGGTGAGCACCTGTCTTGCTTTCGCCACGACAGCCCGGCCGAACGACGTCGGTGACACGCCGCTGCCGCGTTGGCGGACGAACAGCTTCTGGCCGAAATTCTTTTCGACGGCGTCGATGGCCACCGAAATCGAAGGCTGCGAGACGTTCAACATCTTGGCGGCGCCGGTGACGCTGCCATGACGCGCAACGGCGACCAGATAACGCAACTGCGTGAGGGTCACATTCATAGGGTGTTCCTATGTACCAAATGAGAAGTTATTATTTTACTGAATGAAAGCGGGTTGCGATAGTCGGTCATTCCAAGAGGAGAACGCCATGTCTTCCCAGACCGAGACCCAGAAGATCGACACCCAGGTCATCGACGCAAAGACGATCGCCGATTACCAGCGCGACGGTGCGGTTTGCATCCGCGGCGCCTTCAAGGGTTGGGTCGACACGATTGCCGCCGGCATCGAGCGCAACATGCAGAACCGCAGCGCCACCGCGTCTGATATCGCCAATGGCCGCGGCAGTTTTTTCGACGACTACTGCAACTGGGAACGCATTCCCGAATTCGTCAGCGTGGTGCGGGATTCGCCGGCCGCCGAACTGGCAGCGGCGGTAATGCAGTCGCGCACCGCGCAGTTCTTCCACGATCACGTCCTGGTCAAGGAACCCGGTACCCAGAAGCCGACGCCCTGGCATCAGGACATCCCCTACTACTTCGTCGACGGGCAACAGACGGTAAGCTTCTGGATTCCCATCGATCCGGTGAAGGAGGCGACTTTGCGCCTGATCGCCGGCTCGCACAAATGGGACAAGATGATCCTGCCGGTGCGCTGGCTCGACGACAGCAATTTCTATGCCGGCGAAGGCGACCATCTACCGGTGCCGGACCCGGACAAGGACCCGTCGATGAAGGTGCTCGAATGGGAAATGGAGCCGGGCGACGCCATCCTGTTCGACTTCAGGACCGCGCATGGCGCGCGTGGCAACATGACCTCGGCGCGGCGCCGGGCGCTGTCGCTGCGCTGGGTCGGCGACGATGCGCGCTATGTCGAGCGGCCGGGACGCACATCGCCGCCGTATCATGGCCATGGCATGCAGCCGGGTCAGAGGCTGCGCGAGGACTGGTTTCCGGTCGTCTTCCAGGGTTGAAGGGACTTGCCAGAAAATCGCCGGCGGCGTGCGCCGCCGATCTTCGGCAGGGGTAACGTTCCCGTGCGCAATTCCGATCAAAGCCCCCTGATGCCTTGACCCATCGTGCAGAGAGCAATAGCGGGTGCTCTGCAGGATAATAGGCATCACGAGGTGGCCATGAACGTTCTTCTTCTCGGCTCCGGCGGCCGCGAACATGCGCTCGCCTGGAAGATCGCCGCGTCCCCGCTGCTGACAAAGCTCTATGCGGCTCCCGGCAATCCGGGAATTGGCGGCGAGGCCGAGCTGGTGAAGCTGGACATTGCCGATCACGCCGCCATTGCCGCCTTCTGCAAGGACAAGAAGATCGACCTCGTCGTGGTCGGCCCAGAGGGACCGCTGGTCGCCGGCATCGCCGACGATCTGCGTGCGCAAGGCATTCGCGTCTTCGGGCCCTCCAAAGCCGCCGCCCGGCTGGAAGGCTCGAAGGGTTTCACCAAGGATCTCTGCGCCAGATACGACATCCCCACCGCCGCCTACGGCCGTTTCGGCGATCTGGCCTCCGCCAAGGCTTATGTCGAAAAGACCGGCGCACCGATCGTCATCAAGGCCGATGGTCTGGCAGCAGGCAAGGGCGTCACCGTCGCCATGACGCTGGACGAGGCACTGGCGGCGCTCGATGCCTGTTTCGACGGTTCCTTCGGCGCCGCAGGCGCGGAAGTGGTGGTCGAGGAATTCATGACCGGCGAGGAGGCAAGTTTCTTCTGCCTTTGCGACGGCATCACAGCGCTGCCCTTCGGCACCGCGCAGGACCATAAGCGCGTCGGCGACGGCGATGTCGGCCCCAACACCGGCGGCATGGGGGCCTATTCACCGGCCCCGGTGATGACGCCGCAGATGATCGAGCGCACCATGCGCGAGATCATCGAGCCAACCATGCGTGGCATGGCCGAACTCGGAGCGCCTTTCGCCGGCATTCTCTTTGCCGGCCTGATGATCACTGACAAGGGGCCGAAGCTGATCGAATACAACACCCGTTTCGGCGACCCGGAATGCCAGGTGCTGATGATGCGGCTGAAGGACGATTTGCTGGTCCTGCTCAATGCGGCAACCGATGGCCAGCTTGCACACACCTCGGTGCGCTGGCGCGACGAGGCCGCACTCACCGTGGTGATGGCTGCCAGGGGCTATCCCGGCACGCCGGAAAAGGGATCGGTCATCCGCGGCGTCGAAGACGCGGCGGCCGACGGCGTCCAGATATTCCATGCCGGCACCGCGATCAACGGCGGAGCGCTGGTTGCCAATGGCGGCCGCGTCCTCAACGTCACGGCATCAGGCGCTACCGTCGGCGAGGCCCAGAAACGCGCCTACGCCGCGCTCGACCGCATCGATTGGCCGGATGGATTCTGTCGCCGCGACATTGGCTGGCAGGCCGTGGCACGCGAGCAGGCAAGCTGAAGGCTTTATCGCAAACCGCGATCGATCTCGGTCGAAGCGGTGCTGAGCGGATCGGCCGCGGCAAACGCGGCGTCGAGTTGGTCGGGCGAACGCTGTTCGGTCCGCTTCCAGGCGACATATTGGACAATGCCGAAAGTCGGCCGCCGCGGCACGGTCTTCACGACAGGCATGCGGAAGCCGTCGCGGAACTTCGTCCAGCGCGTGCCCACAGCCGCGACCATATCCTCGAAGGTCGGCGGCGCCGCCACCGAGGCGTAGGTGATCGTGACATTGCCGGCGAGGCCGGCTTCGCGTGACACCGGCAGCGGTATCGAGGCGAGATAGTCAGGTGGCACGTCGATGAGACCACCGAAAGGCCATTGCGCGCGCAGCGTGGCCGCGTCCGTCGGCGCGACATTGACGTCGATGTCCTTGGGCGTGCCGGCGACCCTGTAAGGGCAGCGGAGTCGGCCGCAATTGGCTTGCGCCGAGAACTGCCACAGCGCGTAGCCCTGCCAGTTGCCCATCGGAAAATGCACGTCGATGTCGGGCTTGTAGCGGGCATACCAGAGCGGCAGCCGCGACAAGAGCCGGTACCTGTAGCTGTTGTCGGCAATGTACTGGGCCGTCTTGCCATTGGAGTAGAGCACCGGGAAGCGGCCGATGCGCCGATGCACCTGGCGCACGAACTCCTCGGCATCTTCGAGTGACATCCACTGCGAAGGATCATTGCCCTCGATGTCGAGAGCCAGCAGGTCGTCAGGCGCGGGTTCGGCGAAATCGAGGAAATTATTGGCCTGTTCGACCGGATTGCCGGGGCGGGCGAGGTGATAGGCTCCCCATTTCAGGCCGAGCGCCTTGGCGACCACCTTGCGTGTCTGGAACAGTTCGCGCGTCACCGCGTGGCGTTTCCACAGCGCCTTGCACAACTTCACCTCGGTGTCGTCGCCGAAACAGAAATAGGGTGGCGGCATGCCGTCGGATGCCTTGTTGATGAAGCCGACGATCCGCTTGTCGGTCGCAAGTTGGGCCCAGTCGATGGAATTGTATTCGTAGGCGTCGACGACCAGGGCACGGTCAGCGTTCTTCCACGGCTCGGAAAAATCCGAGGCTTTTGCCGCTGATATCAGCGGCATCGTCGCCGCGAGAGCGATCGCTGAGCGGCGTAGAAGATGCGCCGGCGTTTTCAAACAGGGAATCCCCGTTAACCAAAGACAAATCCTGGACCGTCATGGTTAAGGAAGTGCTTCCGCAGGGCTGGCGCCGGCAAAGCTATCGTCTGATGAGTGGCTGAAATTCAAACGGGTCTGGCGCCGGCTCTTGCGGCAGCGTGCCCTCGGCGGCGCGTTTGCGGTGGTGTGCGAGGGAGCATTGCGGCGAGCATAATATGCCGCGATCCGACCAGTAGGCGGCGCCGTTTTCCAGTCTGCCCTGATGGTACGAGAACCCTGCCGCGCGATAGGGCAGGCCGCATTCGATGCAGCGATAGGCATCAGGTCTGGCAAGCATGGGTGGTTCCGGTCTGTTGGTTCGGGTCTGTCGCCGGTCGACTTGATCCGGCGTCGATAGAATCTAATACGTGTCGGCGCGATTGCAAAATCCACGTGACAAAGTTTGACGTTTACGTAAAAGAAGATGGGGGCCACTGCCCAAAGGCGGATGGTTTTGCGGCGGTGCCGGTCCTAGGATCGGCGGGCCGATGTTCAGGAGGAGGGAGCGGCATGTATCGGGCACCGGTCGAGGATATCGCTTTCACGCTCAAGCACGTGGCTGGTCTCAAGTCCGCCCTTGATGCCGGCACGTTCGGCGATCTCGGCGAGGACCTGGTCGATGCCGTTCTTGGCGAGGCCGGCCGCTTCGCCACCGACGAAGTCGCGCCACTCTACAAGATCGGCGATGAGCAAGGTGCGGTGCTGAAGGACGCGGCCGTCACCATGCCGCCCGGCTGGAAGGACCTCTATCGCCGCTGGATCGACGGCGGCTGGAACGCGCTGTCGGGGCCCGAGCAGTATGGCGGCCAGGCACTGCCGACCATGCTCGGCGTCGCCGCGCTCGAAATGTGGAACTCCGCCGCCATGGCCTTCGGCATCGGCCCGACGCTGACGATGGGCGCGGTCGAAGCGCTCGACAAGCATGCCTCCGAGGCGCTCAAGGCCAAATATCTCGAAAAGCTCGTCTCCGGCGAATGGATGGGCACGATGAACCTGACCGAGCCGCAGGCCGGCTCGGACCTCAATGCCTTGCGCGCCCGCGCCGAGCCGGTGGGTGACGGCACCTACCGCATCTTCGGCCAGAAGATTTTCATCACCTATGGCGAGCATGACTTTACCGACAACATCATCCATCTGGTTCTGGCGCGGCTGCCCGATGCGCCGGCCGGCACGCGCGGCATATCGCTGTTCCTGGTGCCGAAATTCCTGGTCGGCGACGATGGATCGCTGGGTGCGCGCAACGACGTCTTCTGCTCCGGCCTGGAGCACAAGCTCGGCATCCATGCCTCGCCGACCTGCACCATGATCTATGGTGATGGTTTTGGGGGCGCTGCGCCCGGCGCCGTCGGCTGGCTGATCGGCGAGGAGAACAAGGGCCTTGCCTGCATGTTCACCATGATGAACAACGCCCGCCTTGCCGTCGGCATGCAGGGCGTTGCGGTCGCGGAAGCCGCCACGCAGAAGGCAATCGCCTATGCCAATGAGCGCCGGCAGGGCAAGGCGGCAAGCTACGCCGGTGCCGGCATGGCGCCGATCGTCCATCATCCCGACGTGCAGCGCAATCTCCTGACCATGAAGGCGCTGACGCAGACCGCGCGGGCGATCAGCTATTCTTGCGCTCACGCCATCGACCTGGCCCGCGTATCGGCCGGTGATGAGGCGGCGCATTGGCGCGACCGCGCCAATCTGCTGACGCCGCTGGCCAAGGCTTTCTCGACCGATATCGGCGTCGAGGTCGCCTCGCTCGGCCTCCAGGTGCATGGCGGCATGGGCTTCATCGAGGAGACCGGAGCAGCAGCACTCTACCGCGATGCGCGCATCGCACCGATCTATGAGGGCACCAACAGCATCCAGGCGATCGATCTGGTCATGCGCAAGCTTCCGCTCGGCGGCGGCGAACACGTGCATGGCTTTATCGGCGAACTGGCGGCGGTCGCCAATGCCGTGCGGACATCGAATCTCGAAGGTTTCGGCCGCACCGCCGACGCGCTCGACAAGGCGCTCGGCGAGCTCAGCGAAGCGACCCGCTTCCTGCAAAAACTGTCCGCCGATGGCCGGTCGGACGAGGCGCTGGCGGGTGCTACCCCCTATCTCAGGCTGATCTCGCTGGCCGCCGGCGGTGCCTATCTGGCGCAGGGCGCACTTGCCGATCAGGACCGTATCGCGCTTTGCTGCTTCTTCGCCGAAAACCTGCTTGGCGAGGTCCGTGCCTTGAAGGACCGCGTTGTCGATGGCGCCGAAAGCCTCGCCATTGCCGGCAAGGCGCTCATCTCTGCCTGACGTTCACTAGGAAAAACCCGTGACTGACCATATCCTCGTCGAGCGCCAGGACGCCATCCAGATCATCCGCATGAACCGGCCGGACAAGAAGAACGCGCTGACGCGCGCCATGTATGCGAAAATGTCAAAAGCCCTGGCCGAGGGCGACGCCGACCCGGCGATCCGCGTCCATGTCTTCCTCGGCGTGCCCGGCGCCTTCTCCTCCGGCAACGATCTTGCTGATTTCATGGTCGTCGCCACCGGCGGCGACGGTGGCACCGAGGTCTGGGACTTCCTGATGGCGCTGGCCAGGGTCGGGAAACCCATTGTCTCCGGCGTCGACGGCATCGCCGTCGGCATCGGCACGACGCTCAACCTGCATTGCGACCTGACCTTCGCCACGCCGCGCACCGTGTTCAGGACGCCTTTTGTCGATCTGGGCTTGGTGCCCGAGGCGGGATCGAGCCTGTTGGCGCCGCGGATTTTGGGGCAGCAGGGAGCTTTCGCGCTGCTCGGCCTCGGCGAGGGTTGTTCGGCCGAACGGGCGAAGGCCGCAGGCCTGATCTACGATGTGGTCGAGGAAGACGCGCTGGAGGCCTCGGTGCTGGCGGCGGCCGGCCAGATCGCCGCCAAGCCACCGCAAGCCTTGCAGATCGCGCGCGACCTGATGCGCGGCTCGCGCGACGACCTCGTCGCCCGCATAGGCGAGGAAAGCGAACATTTTCGAGAGCGGCTGAAATCAGACGAGGCGCGCGCCGCGCTCACGGCGTTCATGACCAGGAAGAAGGCCTGAACCTCCCTTTTAGGGATAAAGCCGCGTCTTGCTCCAGCCGCCATTGGCGTCTCGGGAAAAGACGACCCGGTCATGCAGCCGGAACGGCCGGTCATGCCAGAACTCGATGGTCGTGGGCACGATGCGGAAGCCCGACCAATGCTTTGGCCGTGGGATTTCGCCGATCGGATAGCGCGCTGTGTATTCTGCTACCGCCTTTTCCAGCGCAAAGCGGCTTTCCAGCGGCCGCGACTGTTTCGAGGCCCAGGCACCGATGCGGCTGCCACGCGGTCGCGTCGCGTAGTAGGCGTCGGCTTCAGCGTCGCTGACGATCTCCACCGGGCCGCGAATGCGCACCTGGCGGCGCAGCGATTTCCAATGGAAGCACATCGCCGCCTTCATGCTGCCAAGAATCTCCTGGCCCTTGGCGCTCTCGAAATTCGTGTAGAACACAAACCCGCCTTCATCGAACCCCTTGAGCAGAACCATTCGCACATCCGGCATGCCGTCGGCATCGACGGTCGCCAGCGCCACGCCGTTTGGGTCGTTCATTTCGCTCTTGGTGGCGTCCTCCAGCCATGCGGCAAAGAGGCGAAACGGCTCCGCCGCCTCGGTAAAGTCACCGCTTGTTAACTCTGTGTCACTCATAGTTTTTCTCAAATCGTTACGAGGCGGGGGAGGTTGCAGATTGTCGCGTATCGCGCAAGCTTTTGACAGCAGGCAAGGCGGCCTAATTGCTTCAGCCAGCGCCAAAGCCGCGATCGTGATGATCGCTCTGCCGCTTGCCGCTTGCGGCGCGGGTGGCTTCAGTCTGGAAAAAGCCGAAGTCGACCGTTCGATTCTGACCAGCAGCACGTCCGCCCCATCCGCGCCGGTCAGCTCGGATCGCGACTCCGATCAGACGACGATCGGCAATGCGGTGTCCTCGGTCGACATCGAGCAACTCGGCGGGCAGGCCGTGCCGTGGGCGAATGCCGGCACCGGGTCGCGCGGCTCCATCACCGAGCTGGCGGAATTGAAGGACAAGGGCCAGACATGCCGCCGTTTCAGGGCCTCGCGCGAAAGCTTTGATGGCGTTGCCATGTTCGAAGGCGAACTCTGCCTGGCCAGTGCCGGCGGTTGGCACATGCAGGACTTCAAGGCGCTTTAAGTATTCCTGAGGGAGTCATTGGCTGTCCGTTCGGCTCGCCCAAATCCCAGTAAAGTCCTGCCATCAGCCCCAAGCCTTCTCGGACAATGGCAGCCGGCAGATGCTCATTGGGCGCGTGCTGCGAACATCCCGGATAAGAATGCGGGACCCAAATGGTCGGCATTTCGAGAATTTCGGAAAAGACGTCGTTCGGGAGTGACCCGCCGAGGCTTGGCAGAATAGCGGGTTTCTTTCCCGTCGTACGGGCAATCGAATCTACCCCAACTGACCCATGGGTGCTTCGGGTCGAGCCGCGTCGCGTGAAAAACTTCGTCGCGTGCTTTCGCAATTTGCACGGTCGAAAACCCGTTGCGGTCCAGATGACGGCGCAAGGCAGGGAGGATTTTCTGCACGTCCACGCCGATGACGAAGCGAAGCTGGCAACGCGCCCAGGCTCGGGATGGGATGGCCCCAACCGGCGTTCTTGGGTTCCCCGCCTCGAGAGCCAGAACCGAAAATGAGCACCACGCAAAAACCTTCTCCGCGGAGGTCAGGCCTGGCTCGCCCCAATCGGGATCGATCTTGGGCTCCTCCGGGCCGTTCTCCACCTCGCAGTCCGCAAGCACGCGCCGCACATTGTCGGGAATGCTTGTCGGAAGCCACTCCGGAATCCGAATTTTTCCAGTCGGTTCGGTGATGCTCGCAATGGCATGGGCAAGTTGAATGGCGGGATCCGAGAGGAGACCGCCCCAGTTTCCCGAATGATGGCTGCCCTTCCGCGCGTCGATCCAGATGTCGAAGGAGATAGAGCCGCGCGAGCCCAAAAAAACGGTCGGCCTTTCGGCGGAGAGGCGGGGACCATCCGAGGCGATCAGCACGTCCGATCGGAATAATTCCTTGTGGGTCTTGGCCAGTTCCCGCAGGCCAGGCGAGACCCGTTCTTCCCCCATTTCGATCAGATACTTGGCATTGAAGCCGAGCCTTCCGCGGGTCTCGATCACGGCTCGAAGAGCGCCGACGTTTATCGAATGCTGGCCCTTGTTATCGGCGACGCCGCGTCCGTACCATTTGTTGTCACGTTCGGTCAGACGCCACGGGGAAAGTCCCTCATCCCACTCGTCATCCAACCCGCGAATCACATCGCCGTGGCCATAGCCAAGTACCGTCGGACGTGCGGCGTCCTCTGTGCGTTCGGCGAAAAAGAATGGCCAGCCGTTCTGGCTAAGCGTTCGGCAGGCAAAGCCAAGCAGTTCGAATGTCGGCTTTATCTCAGCCTCGATATATTCAACCAGCACATGTTCGCGATCAGGGTTCTGGCTTTCTGTCGGCATGCCAATCCGACGGGCCAAATCCTCCCGAAAAGCGCCTGAATCGAAGTAGGCCTCCGATCGAGCTATCGCAGCCTCGCGCGTCATGCCTTCAGCCTAGCATCGGTGGTCTTGGACGGCCAGTATCCAATCCGCTATGCCGTTGACGGGATTTGGCTGGGAATGAACGCTTGGCGCCCGATGGCCGACATTCGCCAGGTTTCGGAAGCGAACAATTGGAGCGCGCACAGATCAAGGCGATAGTAGAAGCTCGTACCACTCATGGTTCAGGTCGCCTACCCGCTGCTCGAGGCCTTGCGATACCGCGAGTCATATCAAGTGTTGGGTCCGGCATTGGTCATTGTGCCAAATCCCTCGACCTTGTACCGACCATCGCCGGGAGAATGACCAGGCCTAATCTCATGTGCTTCAATTTCGCCGTCTTGTGGGGCTATGCGCCTCTGGAATTTCTTCCTATGCGAGCGCATATAGAAGGCAACTGTAGATTCACCCCTTCTTGCAGGCAGGACGCATGCGCGACCCCTATGAGGTGCTGGGCGTTGCCAAGAACGCATCGGCCAAGGACATAAAATCGGCGTACCGGAAACTCGCCAAGAAGCATCATCCGGACCAGAATCCGAGTGATCCCAAGGCGAAAGACCGTTTTGCCGCGGCCAACCAGGCCTACGAGATCGTCGGCGACGAGAAGAATCGCGCCGCGTTCGATCGCGGCGAGATCGACGCCGACGGCAAGCCGCGTTTCCAGGGTTTTGAGGGCGCCGCCGGTGGCGGTGATCCCTTCGCCGGGTTTCGCCGGCAGCAAGGGCCTGGCGGTTCGCGATTCGAATTCCGCTCGGGCCGTCCGGGCGGCGATCCGTTCGACGGCAACAGCGATATCTTCAGCCAGATTTTCGGCGACGCCTTTTCGGGCGCGCGCGGCCCAGGCGCGGGCGACCGCCGCCAGCCGGCGACGGCAGCCGACCTGAACGTGACGCTCGACGTCACCATCGAGGAAGCGGCAACCGCCGAAAAGGTGACGGCGATGTTCCCCGACGGCCGCAAGGTGGCTGTCAAGCTGCCAACCTATGTCGAGGACGGCCAGACCATCCGGCTAAAGGGGCAAGGCGAGCAAGGGCCGGGCCTGCCGGGCGATGCGCTGGTCAAGATCCATCTGCGCCGGCATCCGCGCTACCGCATCGAGGGCCGCGACCTGCATGCCGATCTGCCGGTGACGCTGGCGGATGCGGTGCTCGGCGCCAAGGTGCCCGTCGAGACGCCGACCGGCAAGCTCGCCGTCAACGTTCCCGCCTGGTCGAGCTCGGACAAGGTGCTGCGGCTGAAGGGCAGGGGTCTGCCGGAGAAAGCCGGTGGCCATGGCGATCTCTATGCCCATGTGCGGATCATGCTGCCGGAAGGCGGCGATAGCGCGCTCGAAGCGCTGCTGCGCAGCCAAAAAGGCTGATTGGCGGCTTTTGTCCCCCGAACTGTCCGGTTTGAACGCTTGAAGGGGCACTGTGCCTGTGCGATAGGGCACTCCACAAAGCTGAAAATCTTGCGGAGAGCGCTCACATGGCGGGTGGACAGGGCCTTATGGCCGGCAAGCGCGGCCTTATTCTTGGCGTCGCCAACAACAGATCGATCGCCTATGGTATCGCCAAGGCCTGTGTCGACCACGGCGCCGAGATCGCACTCACCTATCAGGGCGAGGCGTTCAAGAAGCGTGTCGAGCCGCTGGCGGCGGAACTCGGCGCCTTTGTCGCCGGCCATTGCGATGTCACCGATCCGGCGAGCCTTGACGAGGTTTTCGCCAATGTCGCCAAGCACTGGGGCAAGCTTGATTTTCTCGTCCACGCCATCGCCTTTTCCGACAAGGACGAGCTGACTGGCCGTTACGTCGAGACGACGCGCGACAATTTCCTGCGCACCATGGACATTTCGGTCTATTCCTTCACCACCATCGCCAAGCGCGCCGAGGCGCTGATGACCAATGGTGGCTCGCTGCTGACGCTGACCTATTACGGCGCCGAAAAGGTCATGCCGCACTACAACGTCATGGGTGTCGCCAAGGCGGCGCTCGAGGCCAGCGTGCGTTATCTCGCGGTCGACCTCGGCGCCAAGAAGATACGCGTCAACGCCATTTCCGCAGGCCCGATCAAGACGCTTGCCGCATCAGGCATCGGCGACTTCCGCTACATCCTGAAGTGGAACGAATACAATTCGCCGCTGAAGCAGACAGTGACGCAGGAGGAAGTCGGTGATTCCGGTGTCTATTTCCTGTCCGATCTGTCGCGCGGCGTCACCGGCGAAGTGCATCACGTCGATTCAGGCTACCACGTCGTCGGCATGAAGGCGGTCGACGCGCCGGATATTTCGACGGTCAAGGATTAGCATCCCACAACCGTCGTCCGTCCGACCCCCTACCGGAAGACCTGATGTACCCGCTGGTTTATATCGTGCGCCACGGCCAGACCGCGTGGAACGCCGAATCCCGGCTTCAGGGGCAGGCCGACACCGATCTCAATGCGCTTGGCCGCGAGCAGGCGACCGGAAACGGTCATCGGCTGGCCGAGTTGGTGCGAAATCCAGCGGATTTCGATTTCGTCGCCAGCCCAATGAAGCGGACGCGCGAAACGATGCAGCGCATCCGCGCCGCGATGAAGCTAGATCCGGATGCCTATCGAACCGATCCTCGCCTGGTCGAAGTCAATTTCGGCGATTGGCAGGGTTTTACCTATGCCGAGCTCAAGACGCGGTACCCAGGCGCGCGCCGGACACGCGCGCTGGACAAATGGAACTTTCAGCCGCCCGGCGAGGGCGCTGAGAGTTACCAGATGCTGCTAGAACGGGTGAAACCCTGGTTCGAGGCGATTCAACGCCAGACGATCTGCGTGACGCATGGCGGGGTCATGCGGGCTCTGTTTCGCTTCGTGCTTGGGGTGGCGGAGGACGAGGCAGCAAACCTGGAGATACCACAGGACCGCGTACTCAGGCTGCAGGGTGACCGCCTGGAGTGGCTGTCGCGGTCCTAGCCAGGACGCTTGCCTAGCCAGGACGCTTGTTCATCCCAGGGTTTAGAAGGCTCCCAACTCTTGACCCGGTCGTTCCGATGAACGTGTCATTCGATGTAGGTTACCACACCCGTTTCAAGATCATAGATTGCCGCGACGATCTTCAGCTTCCCGGCCCCGGTGAGATCGGCCAGGAGCTTACTTGAAGCAGCCAGGCGCCCCACGGTCCTGCGCGCGCTCTCCTTGGCGGTGTTGTCGACGAAATCGCCTGCCTCGCTCCGCGCCGCGATCGCCGCAGGCAGGATCGGTTCGATCATCGGGCCGATCGCGCCCGGATAGGTCGCGTTCTTGGTGACCACGTCGCAAGCCGCCTTGACGGCACCGCAGCTTGTGTGCGCGAGGACGACGATCAATGGCGAGCCGAGCACCGCCGCGCCGTATTCGACCGTGCCGAGCGTCGCAGTGTCGGCGAGGTTGCCGGCATTCCGGGCGACGAATAGCTCTCCAACGCCTTGGCCGCCGAAGATCAACTCGGGCGGAACGCGACTGTCGGCGCAACTGATGATGGTAGCCCAAGGCGCCTGATGCCCGGCGACAGCCTTCCGCTGCGCGGCAAGGTCGATCGAGCACAGTTCCGGGTGGCTGACATAGCGTTCGTTGCCGGATTTCAGCGCGGCGAGCGCTGCATCAGGGGACAATGCCGGCGCAGCACTCTCTGCCGCACGCGCGGACCACGAAGCTCCACCAAGACCGATCGCGACGAGCCCCGCCGCGCCGACCTTGAGGAAATCCCTCCGGTCGACCCCTTTGCCCTCGCAGTCGCTGCACATTGTTCGGCCCCCGCCTCGGATCTTCCAGTTGATGGCTGGATCTGCGCGCCGAGATTGCTACCAACGGACGGCGATGGCAAGCGCGTGCGGGGCCGGAAAGCTCTTATTCGGTGTCGGGCAATTGCATGTCGGTGACGATGTTTTCGCCATTGGTCTCATCGTAAGCGATGACGACATCCATGCCCGGCTTCAGCGAGTCGAGGTCTGTTTCGGCATTCAGCTTGTAGGACTTGCCGTCATCCAGCGTCAGCGTCGCCGTGTCCTTATCGATCTTCTTGATCAGGCCTTCGGTCTGGCCGGCGAAAGCGGCGGTGGAAAGCAGCAGCGTAGCGGCTACGGCGCCAATCAGGGTACGCATAATCGTTCCTCGTTATCATTGCACCGGCATGGGCGGCGGCAGGCGAATGGAAGAGAGCAGAAACCAACCGAATGTGTCAAAACTAAATCCGCCAGATCACAGTTTGACCACTGTGAAAAACGCCAATAGAAGGCAGGCCACGGCGCCGAGCGTCCTCCTGGGTGCGCGGAGGACGCTGTGGCACTTTTTGATTTGCGTATGATCCCTTGCGAGAACGGCTTCGTTTTTCGGGTCATGTGCTAAGCTGGCTCCGATGCCGGGCAGGGTCATTTCATGTCTCACAACACGTTCGGCCACCTTTTCCGCGTCACCACCTGGGGCGAAAGCCACGGCGCCGCACTCGGCTGTGTGGTCGACGGCTGTCCGCCCGGCATCCGCTTCACTCTGAGAGACATCCAGGCCGAACTCGACAAGCGCCGGCCGGGGCAATCACGTTTCGTCACCCAGCGCCGCGAACCCGACGAAGTGAAAGTGCTGTCGGGCTTCATACTCGACGAGGACGGTGAGACGATGATCACCACCGGCACGCCCGTCTCGATGCTGATCGAGAACGTCGACCAGCGCTCGAAGGACTATGGCGAGATCGCCCGCCAATACCGGCCGGGCCATGCCGACTACACCTATGACGTCAAATATGGCTTGCGCGACTATCGCGGCGGCGGCCGCTCCTCGGCTCGCGAGACGGCGGCGCGCGTCGCGGCCGGGGCCCTCGCCCGCAAGGTGGTGCCTGGCATGGTGGTGCGCGGCGCGCTGGTGTCGATGGGCGAAAAGTCCATCGACCGCGCGAACTGGAACTGGAACTTCGTCGGTGACGCGGAAAATCCGTTCTTCACTCCCGATCCGGCTTCCGTTCCCGTCTTTACCCACTATCTCGATGGCATCCGCAAGGCGGGGTCCTCGGTCGGCGCGGTGATCGAGATCGTTGCTGACGGCGTTCCCGCCGGCCTCGGCGCGCCGATCTACGCCAAGCTTGATCAGGACATTGCCTCCGGCCTGATGTCGATCAACGCGGTCAAGGGCGTCGAGATCGGCAACGGTTTCGAGGCCGCCCGCATCACCGGCGAGCAGAACGCCGACGAGATGCGCATGGGCAATGACGGCAAGCCGGTGTTCCTGTCCAACAATGCCGGCGGTATCCTCGGCGGCATCTCGACCGGCCAGGCGATCATCGCCCGTTTCGCCATCAAGCCGACCTCGTCGATCTTGACGCCGCGAAAGTCGATCGACAGGGACGGCAACGACGTCGAGATCATGACCAAGGGCCGTCACGATCCCTGCGTCGGCATCCGCGCCGTGCCGATCGGCGAGGCGATGGTTGCCTGCGCCATTGCCGATCATTATCTGCGTCATCGGGGACAGACAGGTAAGGGGATAGGGGAGTAGGGGAATATGTTACGCTACCCGCCCGAGACAGCCATTTTTTCCTTTTCCCTACTCCCGTACTGGCCTACTCCCTTATTCCCCTGCGAGTGAAACGAGCGCCTATGCCTTACGACCAGAAGAAAATCGTCGAAGCCCTGCGCGCTTTCGAGCGCGGCGAGATCGTCGTCGTCATGGACGATGATGGACGCGAGAACGAGGGTGACCTGATCGTCGCCGCCGTCCATTGCACGCCGGAGAAGATGGCGTTCATCATCCGTCACACCTCCGGCATCGTCTGCACGCCGATGCCGCGCGAGGAGGCCAAGCGGCTCAACCTGGCGCCGATGGTGGCCGACAATGATTCCGCCCATACCACCGCCTTCACCGTCAGCGTCGATTTCAAGCACGGCACGACAACAGGCATTTCAGCCGAGGACCGCACGCTCACCGTGCGCAATCTCGCCAACGGCAATGTCGGGGGCTCGGATTTCGTCCGCCCCGGCCACATTTTCCCACTGATCGCGCGCGAAGGCGGCGTGCTGATGCGTTCGGGTCATACCGAAGCCGCGGTCGATCTGTGCAAGCTCGCCGGTCTGGCGCCGGTCGGCGTCATTTCGGAACTGGTCAATGACGACGGCACCGTCAAGCGTGGCCCGCAGGTTTCGGCCTTTGCCGAAGAGCATGGCCTCAAACAGGTTTCGGTCGCCGACCTCATTGCCTACCGGCAGCGCAAGGAAACGCTGGTCGAACGCGTGGCTTGCTCGGAAATCGACACGCTCGGCGGCAAGGCGCAGGTCTTCACCTACACGCTGCCCTGGGACCCCATGCATCACGTCGCCATTGTCTTCGGCGACATCCGCGACGGCGAGGAGGTGCCGGTGCGCCTGCATTCCGAGGATGTGGTGACCGATGTGTTCGGCACCAGCCATCGGCTCGACGGCATCATGAAGGCGATGGGCGAGCGCAAGCGTGGCGTCATCGTCTACCTGCGCGAGGGCTCGGTTGGCGTCGCCCACCAGGAGCGCAAGCGGCCGGCGAGCGGCGACCGCGAGGATCACGAAGAGGCACGCCGACGCGAGAACGAATGGCGCGAAATTGGCCTCGGCGCGCAGATCCTCAAGGATCTCGGCATTTCCTCGATCAATCTGATCGCTTCGCGCGAACGCCACTATGTCGGTCTCGAGGGCTTTGGCATCCATATCGCCAAGACCGAGATTCTCTGACGGGCAACCACCGGGGATAGAGCCCGGTCCGTTCGAAACCGGGCGCTTCGGGATCATTCAGCAGGAACGACGCCTGCTTCGCATCCTTCCAGGTCGCATTCGGGCGTGGCCAGGCTGCGCTGACCAAGCAATACGGTGACCAGTGCGATCGTGCCGGCCGCAACCGACACCCAGAACCCGTTCTGGGCGCCGAACGCATCCACCACCGAGCCGGCCGCGAACGAGCCCAGCGCCATGCCGATGCCGATCCCTGTAGTCACCCAGGTGATGCCCTCGGTCAGCATCGCCTCCGGCACATGCCGTTCGATCAGGCCGAACGCCGTGATGAAGGTCGGCGAGATCGCCACGCCGCTGACGAAGACGGTCAACGCCAGCAGCGGCACCGTGTCGGCGGCGAGCGGCAGCAAGGTGCTGAGCGCGATGATGGCGATCGCGATGGCAAGCTGGCGTTGCAATGGTGCTTTCAGGTTGAGCGCGCCGACGATGATGCCGAGCACGAACGATCCCAGCGCGTAGACACCGATGACGAGGCTTGCGGCGCTTGGCTGGCCAAGTTCCTTGGTGATCGCCACCGTGCTCACTTCCGTCGTCGCAAAGGTCGCGCCGATGAAGATCAGGGCAAAGGTGATGATCTGTACCGGCCGCAGGCGGATTGCCGAGCCGCGCGACCCATGCTCCACCGGCCGCACTTGCGGCTCGGTCGAACGCTGCAGGATGAACGCCGTCGAGCCGAAGGCGAGAAACAGCGTGCTCGCCAGCATTCCCGCTTCCGGGAACAGGGCGGCACTCAGCCCGACCGACAGCGATGCGCCGGCAATGTAGACCAGCTCGTCCGCCGCCGACTCAAAGGCGAACGCGGTGTTCATCTCGTTCCGCCCGCGGAAAATCTCGGTCCAGCGCGCGCGCACCATTGCCGGGATGCTGGGCATGGCCGCGGCCAGCAGTGCGGACACGAACAGCGTCCATACCGGCCAATCCTGATTGGCCGCCGCTATCAGGACCGCGAAAGCCAGTACGGAGATGATCGTGGTCGGCACCACGAACTGCGTCTGGCCAAGGCGATCGACCAGCCTTGATATTTGCGGCGCCATGAAAGCGTTGGCCAGCGCAAATGTCGCGGAGACGGCGCCGGCCAGCCAGTATTCGCCACGCGTCTGCGACAGCATTGCCACGATGCCGATTGGCGCCATCGCGATCGGCAGCCGCGCCATGAAGCCAGCGGCTGCAAAGCCCTTGGCGCCGGGGGCGCGAAAAATTTCCGAATAGGGATTTTGCATGGTCCGGTTCCTCGACAAAGGCAGATTCGACAATTACATACGATGCGTATGATTGTTAGATAGATCATACGTCGCGTATGTCAATTGGCATACGAAGCGTATGTTAGTAGGTCCAGAAGCCATGCACAAACCTCGCAAGGAGATGATCGCCGAGACTCGCGCCAAGCTGATCGCGGCCGCCCGCCACGCCTTCGGCACGATCGGCTATGCCCAGGCCTCGATGGATGATTTCACCGCATCGGCCGGTCTGACGCGCGGCGCACTCTATCATCACTTCGGCGACAAGAAGGGCTTGCTGCAGGCGGTCATCGCCGAAATCGACGGCGAGATGGCGGCGCGCGTGAACGAAGTGGCGTCGAGAGCGCCGACCCGCTGGCAGCATTTCGTCGACGAGTGCACGACCTATATCGAGATGGCTTTGGAGCCGGAAATCCAGCGCATCATGTTCCGGGATGGTCCGGCCGTGCTGGGGGACCCGGCACAATGGCCGAATGCCAATGCATGTGTCGGTTCAATGACCGATCATCTGACCAGGCTGCAGGAGGAGGGCGTGGTCGTTCCCAGCGTCGACCCCGAGACCGCCGCACGGCTGATCAACGGCGCCAGCAGCCAGGCGGCGCAGCGGATCGCCAATTCGAACGACCCCGAAGCGACGTCGAAGACCGTGGTGGTGGCCTTCAGGCAGTTGCTCGAAGGCTTGCTCAAGAAGCAGGGTTCGCAGCCGGTCTGAAATCCCCATTGGCGGCCTGGGGCCACTGCCCACGATTGACAAGAGCCGGTTTGAGCGCATCCTCTCGCCCCATCTCTGAGCGGAGATTCGGGGCATGTGGGATTTTGATATCGGGAGGTCGGTGTCCATCATGATGCGGACCTGGCCGTTCATTGTCTTTCGCATGATCGTCTATTTCGGCATCACGCTGGCGTATATCGTGGCGACCGGCACGGGCGCCTCCGTTGGCTACGGCGTTGGCCATATCTCCACCGACCCGGACGGGCCGCTGTCCTTTGCCCTGTGGGGCGGGATGGTCGGCTTCGGCGTCGTCTCGATCGCTGTCTACTGGATCCGCGAATACATCCTCTATGTCGTCAAGGCCGGCCATATAGCCGTCATGGTCCATCTGATCGACGGCCGCGACATTCCCGACGGCCAGGACCAGATCGCCTATGCCAAGGACATCGTGACCCAGCGTTTTGCCGAGGCCAACATCCTTTTCGTCGTCGACCAGCTGGTCAAGGGCGCCATCCGCGCCATTACCGGGTTGCTCGGCGGCATCGCCGCCTTCCTGCCGATCCCGGGCCTGAGTGGCCTGGTCAGCTTCATCAACACGGTGATCCGCCTGTCGCTGACCTATGTCGACGAGATCATCCTCGGCTACAACATCCGTATCAATTCAGCCTCGCCGTTCGAGACGGCGCGGCAAGGCGTCGTGCTCTATGCCCAGAACGGCAAGATCATGGTCAAGAACGCCGTCTGGCTGGCGGTCATCATGTGGGGCGTCTCGTTCGTTATCTTCCTGCTGATGCTGGCCCCGGCCGGCGCCATTCTTTTCCTCATGCCCGGGCAGCTTGCCGGCTGGGCCTTCGTGCTCGCCATCGTCTTCGCCTGGGCCTTCAAGGCGGCGTTCATCGAACCCTTCGCCATCGCCTGCCTGATGCAGGTCTATTTCAGGACCATCGAGGGCCAGGTGCCCGATCCCGCCTGGGACGCCCGGCTGGCCGAGGCGTCTTCGAAGTTCAGGGAACTCAAGGACAAGGCGCTGGCCTCTTTCGGCGGTTCTCGCTGGGGCATGGCCGGCGCGACACGCTGATCGGCAGTGGTTGCCGGTGCGGCATCGACCCCGCTGAGGCGCGTCACGGTCGATTTGAGCAGCACTTCACCTTGCCCGCAAAAGGTCTCGCTCATGATCAGTTCCGGCAGTGGCAAGCGGCGGCCCCAGCCATGCGCCTCGAGGTCCGGCTTTGGCGCGAACTCGGAAACATGGCCGACGCAGAGATAGGCGACCGGCGTCACATGCTCGGGAATTGACAGAAGCTGTTTCAGCGCTTGCGCCTCGATGATGCTGACCCAGCCGACACCCACGCCCTCGGCGCGCGCCGCCAGCCAGAAATTCTGCACCGCGCAAACCGTGCTGTAGAGGTCCATCTCCGGATTGTGCCAGCGCCCCAGCGGCGAACCCTTCGAGCGCTGCCGGTCGCAGGTAATGCAGATGTTGAGCGCGCTTTCGCAGATGCCTTCCAGTTTGAGCTTGCGGTAAAGCGCCTGTCGTTCTTCCGCGATGGCCGGCAGTTCCTGCTCTCGCGCCGCCAGGAACAGGTCACGCACCTTTTCCCGTCGCTCCGCATCGCGAATGACGATGAAATTCCAAGGCTGCATGAAGCCGACCGAGGGGGCGTGGTGAGCGGCAAGCAGCAGCCGCGCCAGCACCTCATCGTCGAGCGCGGTTGGCAGGAAATGGCTGCGCACGTCGCGCCTTGTAAACATGGCGCGATAGACAGCGTCGCGCGCACTCTGGTCAAATCCGTCGCCAACAGAGGCGGTCATGTGTTCCGGCATCGCGTGTCCCCTTGCGATTGCTGTAGATGCCGTCCGCCTGACCATGCGGATGACGATGCCTGCCAGGCCGGTCTTCTGGCTCGGGATCAACCCGCGTCCGGTGCCTTCCCGTCATCGACAGTGGCATTTACCGGCGCGGTCCCCCTTACAGCGTTGGGCACGCCACGGAGTTCAACCGTGTTCCCGATTCTCCCGCTTGCGGCGGGCACCAGGCAGTGGCAGTGACCTTACGCCGAAGCGCTGACGACGCCAATGCCTGCAGCGACACCAATGGACGCATGTGTGATTTTCCCCAGCCATCAGGCCACGACGCATGGCCATCGCGACGTCGGGGCACTAGATAGGGAGGATGGCCACTCGTCTCTACACCCATCCGATCTTCCTTGAGCACATCACGCCGCCCGGTCACCCCGAGCGGCCGGACCGCTTGCGCGCCATCGAGCGGGTGCTCGACGATGAGGCGTTTGTCGGGCTCGATCGCATCAAGGCGCCCGAAGGCGACGAGGCCACCATTCTCTACGCGCACCCCGCCGATTTCGTCGCCCGCGTCCGCGCCGCCATTCCCGACGAGGGCATCGCCCGCATCGACGCCGACACGACAGTCAGTCCGAAGAGCTGGCAAGCGGCGATCACCGCGATCGGCGCCGCCAACGCCGCCGTCGACGATGTCTTTGCCGGCCGCGCTGACAACGTCTTCGTCGCAGCCCGGCCGCCTGGCCACCACGCCGAAAAAACCACGGCCATGGGCTTCTGCCTCTTCAACACGGCGGCGATTGCGGCGCGCTACGCGCAGAAGAAACATGGCGTCGAGCGCGTTGCCGTCGTCGATTGGGACGTGCATCACGGCAACGGCACGCAGGATATTTTCTGGGACGATCCGTCGGTGCTTTATTGCTCGACGCACCAGATGCCGCTTTATCCCGGCACCGGGGCGAAGAGCGAAACCGGCGCCGGCAACATCGTCAACGCGCCGCTGGCGCCGCAGACCGGCAGCGAGGTTTTCCGAGATGCCCTGCTGTCGCGTGTCCTGCCGGCGCTCGACAATTTCGCGCCCGACCTGATTATCATTTCGGCCGGTTTCGACGCGCACCATCGCGATCCGCTGGCAGAGATCAACCTGACCGAGGATGATTTCGACTGGGCGACCGGCCAGCTTATGCAGCGCGCCACGCGCCACAGCGGCAACCGGCTCGTCAGCCTGCTCGAGGGTGGCTACGATCTGCAGGGACTGGCATTTTCGGTCGCCGCCCATGTCGGGCGACTGATGAAAGGGTGAATGATGGCTGGAGAGACCAACGAAGACGTCAAGGCGATGAGCTTTGAGCAGGCACTCGACGCATTGGAAAAGATCGTCGATGATTTGGAACGTGGCGACGTGCCGCTCGACCAGTCGATCAGGATCTATGAGCGCGGCGAGGCGCTAAAGGCGCATTGCGACCGGCTGCTGAAGGCCGCCGAGGACAAGGTCGAGAAGATCAGGCTGTCGCGCGACGGCAAGCCGGTTGGAACCGAGCCGCTCGACGCCGACTGAGTCATGCTCCCGAACGATGGTCTTGCCTCACCGGCTTTTGGACATGATCATGGTCGAGGATAGCAGCCGTCCCGATTGAAACGGCTTCAGGACAAGAGGAGGTTCGCAAACGATGTGCAGAAACATCAAGACCCTGTTCAATTTTGATCCGCCGGCAACCAATGACGAGGTGCGCGACGCCGCACTTCAGTTTGTGCGCAAATTGAGCGGAACGACGCGACCTTCGAAGCAGAACCAGCACGCCTTCGATCATGCGGTCGAAGCCATCGCGGCATCGGCGCGTGAGCTTCTCGATTCCCTCGAAACCCATCAGCATCCTCGCAATCGCGAAGAGGTGGCCGCCAAGGCACGGGCAAAATCGGCGATCCGTTTTGCCTGATCCAACAACCGGCGACGGCCGCTGACAAGGAGAGTCCATGAGCTTCTTCCCCGGGAAAGACCCTGAAGTCGGCGACGCCTTTGCCAGCGACCAGATCGAACTGATGGTCATCCCGAACGCCAAGGACATTGGCGGTTTCCAGGTACGCCGCGCTCTGCCGACCGCCAAAAGACGGCTCGTCGGGCCTTTCATCTTCTTCGACCGCATGGGCCCGGCGATCCTGCGCGCGGGCCAGGCGCTCGATGTCCGTCCTCATCCGCATATCGGGCTGTCGACGGTAACCTATCTGTTCGACGGCAAGATCAGGCATCGCGATTCACTCGGCACCGAAATGGTCATCCAGCCCGGCGACGTGAATTTGATGACGGCCGGCCGCGGCATCGTCCATTCCGAGCGCACGCCGGAGGAATTGCGTGGTGCGCCGATGTCGGTCTCCGGCCTGCAGACATGGCTGGCACTGCCGGACGGCAAGGAGGAAGTGGCTCCGGTTTTCGAGAACACCGCTGCTTTGCGGCTCCCCGAGATCGATGCCGAAGGCGTCAGCGGGCGGGTCGTCATCGGCGACTTCCAGGGACTGCTGTCCCCGGTGAGGGCTAATTCCGAGACGCTTTATGCCGACCTTAGGCTGGCGCCAGGCGCCAGCGTTAAAATCCCGGCGGATGCCGAGGAGCGCGCCATCTACACGCTCGAAGGCGACGTTTCGATTTCAGGCGATGTTTTTCCAGCCGAGCGGCTGCTGGTGTTTCGGCCCGGCGACGAGATCGTTGTGTCGTCGGAAGGCGGCGCCCATTTCATGCTGTTCGGCGGCGCCTCGCTCGGCTCGAAGCGTTACATCTGGTGGAATTTCGTCTCGTCCTCCAAGGAGCGCATCGAGCAGGCCAAGGAAGAATGGAAGACCGGCCGCTTCGATATCGTTCCCGGCGATGAGGAAGAATTCATCCCGCTGCCGGAAAGCTGATGCATGTCGCCCAAAAGTGGCCGGGTTTTGGGACCTAAAGCCTGATCCGCGTCACTGACACGCATTTACTTTCGCCGGCGGCCGGCCTATCCCGCCCATGAACAGAAAGCCTGAGCAGGCCTACCCGTGAACTCAACGCCGCATACGCCGCTTCTCGACAAGGTCCGCATCCCGGCCGACCTGCGCACGCTTGCCGAGAGCGAATTGCCGCAACTGGCATCCGAGCTTCGTGCCGAACTGATCGATGCGGTGTCCCACACTGGCGGCCATCTTGGCGCCGGCCTCGGCGTGGTCGAGCTGACGGTGGCGCTGCACTATGTCTTCAACACCCCGGATGACCGGCTGATCTGGGATGTCGGCCATCAGGCCTATCCGCACAAGATCCTCACCGGCCGCCGCGATCGTATCCGCACCTTGCGCCAGGAGGGGGGCTTGTCCGGCTTCACCCGCCGCGCCGAGAGCGAGTACGACCCCTTCGGCGCCGCCCACTCCTCGACATCGATATCGGCCGGCCTTGGCATGGCCGCCGCTCGCGATCTCTCCGGCGGCCGCAACAACGTCATCGCCGTTATCGGTGACGGCGCCATGTCGGCCGGCATGGCCTACGAGGCGATGAACAATGCCGGCGCGCTCGATGCCCGGCTCATCGTCATCCTCAACGACAACGACATGTCGATTGCGCCGCCGACTGGTGCGATGAGCGCCTATCTGGCGCGTCTGGCCTCGGGCAAAACCTATGTCGGCCTACGCGACTTCGGCAAGAAGCTGACCTCTTATCTCGGCAAGCGCGCCGACCGTGCGATCACCCGGGCGGTCGAGCATGCACGCGGCTACGTCACCGGCGGCACGCTGTTCGAGGAACTGGGCTTCTATCACATCGGCCCGATCGACGGTCACAATCTCGAGCATCTGATCCCGGTCCTGAAGAACGTCCGCGACAATGGCGAAGGCCCGGTGCTCATCCATGTCGTCACCCAGAAGGGCAAGGGCTACGCGCCCGCAGAAGCCGCCGCCGACAAGTATCACGGCGTCAACAAGTTCGATGTCATTACCGGTGCGCAGGCGAAGGCACCGGCCAACGCGCCGGCCTACACCAAGGTGTTCGCCGAAAGCCTGGTTAGGGAAGGCCGCGAGGACGACCGCATCGTCGCCGTCACCGCCGCCATGCCGAGCGGCACCGGCCTTGACCTGTTCGGTGAAGCATTTCCGTCGCGGACCTTCGATGTCGGCATCGCCGAACAGCACGCGGTGACCTTCGCCGCCGGCCTCGCCACCGAAGGTTACAAGCCGTTCGCCGCGATCTATTCGACCTTCCTGCAGCGCGCCTACGACCAGGTCGTCCACGACGTCGCGATCCAGAAACTGCCGGTGCGCTTTCCCATCGACCGCGCCGGCTTCGTCGGCGCCGACGGCGCCACCCATTGCGGCGCCTTCGACACCACTTTTCTGGCTACCTTGCCTGGGTTCGTCGTGATGGCGGCGGCGGACGAGGCGGAACTGCGCCACATGGTGCGCACCGCGGCAAGCTATGATGACGGCCCGATCGCCTTCCGCTATCCGCGTGGCAATGGCGTCGGCGTCGACATGCCGGAGCGCGGCGCGGTGCTCGAAATCGGCAAGGGCCGCATCGTCAGGGAAGGCACCAAGGTCGCGCTGCTGTCCTTCGGCACGCGGCTGCAGGATTGCCTGATCGCCGCCGAGGAGCTTGGCGCGGCCGGGCTCTCCACCACGGTCGCCGATGCTCGTTTCGCCAAGCCGCTCGACGAGGATTTGATCCGCCGGCTGGCCCGCTCGCACGAGGTTCTGGTAACGGTGGAAGAGGGCGCCGTCGGCGGCTTCGCCAGCCATGTGCTGCAGTTCCTTGCCCATGAGGGCTTGCTGGAAAGTGGCCTGAAGGTCCGCCCGCTGGTGCTGCCCGACGCGTTCACCGACCACGCCAAGCCGGAAAAGATGTATGCCGATGCCGGGCTGGATGCCGCCGGCATCGTGCGCACCGTGTTCGTCGCCCTCGGCCATACGGCCCGCGCCCAGCGCGCCTGAATCAAAATCTCAAGGGCTTGAATCAGTTTGCCGACTTGATTCCTTAACGCATTGTTAACGCTGCCGTTTGGCGCTTTGCTTACCGTGTCTCTTGGCCGTTTTTCAACGGCGCCCTGCTAGATCGTGATCAGGCAGGGAGACAAAAACAATGAGAACGCTTCTGTGCGGCGCAGCGCTTTCAGCGGTCATCGTCGCGCCGGTCGCCGCCGAAACGCGCTATGATCGCAGCCTTGAAAAGGCGGCCATGGGCATCATCGCCGGCAAGATGGGCGACATCCGCGGCGGCTTTTCCTACAAGCAGGTGCCGCAGCTGGTGGTCCTGCCGGACCCTGTGCCGGCGCCTGCGGCTGCGACCGAGCATCCGGGTGAGCAAGCTTCGGGAAATCGGGATGACGGTTTGTCTCCAGCCGTCGATCGCCGGGTTTCGCGAACCATCTTTTAGTGCACGCTCAAACTTAAGGCGCTCGCGCTTTAGAACCACATGTCGCGCACGCAGCGGCCATCGCGCGGCAGGTCGTCGTAAGTGTCGAGACCGTCGAAATGGTCGATCGGCAAATCGGCGACGGCCTCCGGCGGTGCAAGCCTTACATTGACGGCGATTCGAGTGCGGCCAGTGGTGCTGGAGCCCAAGCCACGCCAGGCGAGCACGCAAGCGCAAGTGGGACAGAACAGGATCTCAAGCGAAGGCGTGTCCTTTCCGGGGCGCGTATAGCTCTTCATCGGCCCCGAGACGTGGATGCGTTCGTCGACATAATCGTAAGCCCAGAGCGCGCCATAGCGGCGGCAAAGCGTACAACTGCACGCGGTGACCGGCCCGGGATCGCCCTCCAGGGTCCAGTGGTTTGCACCGCAGTGGCAGGTTCCTGTCAGCATTTGTCCTTCCTCGCATTCGGACAGCAACGGCGCTCCTGCTTAGCATTGTGCCGGGCCGACGCGATGCTCGCAAGCGGCGCAGCGGCTTGAAGCGTTCGCATGCTTTCGAACGATGTTCCTTGTCCGGCCCCAATATCCTTGCCTTCGCGACCGGCTTTCGCCATGAAGGCCGATGAACTCGCCTTTGCCAGCCAGCCCCCGCCAGCGGCTCGACGACCTGCTCGTCCAGCGCGGCCTGTTTGCCAGCCGTTCGCGCGCCCGCGACGCGGTCGAGCGTGGCACGGTGATGGTCGACGGCGTCATAGCCCGCAAGCCCGGCCAGAACGTTTCGCCGCAATGCCTGATCGCCATCGATGATCCAGCGCAAGGCTATGTGTCGCGTGCGGCGCTGAAACTGATCGGTGGGCTCGACCATTTCGGCCTCGATCCCGCCGGCCGCGAGGCGCTCGACATCGGCGCCTCGACCGGCGGCTTCACCCAGGTGCTGCTTGAGCGCGGCGCTGCCCATGTTACCGCCATCGATGTCGGGCATGGCCAGATGCATGCCGATATCGGCGACGATCCGCGTGTGACTGTCATCGAGGGCCTGAACGCGCGCGATCTCACGGCCGCCGATCTGGCCGGCCGGGTCCCGGATTTCATCGTTTCCGATGTCAGCTTCATTTCGCTGAAACTGGCGCTGCCGCCGGCGCTCGCCATTGCGAAGGCTGGTGCCGGCGCCATGTTTCTGGTCAAGCCGCAATTCGAAGCGGGCCGCGAAGCGATCGGCAAGGGCGGCCTGTTGAAGGATCCCTACGATGCCGCCCGTGTCGCCGGCCTGCTGCAGGATTGGTTGGACGCCGTTCCCGGCTGGCGTTCGCTGGGCCTGCATTTGTCGCCGATCGAAGGCGGCGACGGCAATCGCGAATTCCTGCTCGGTGGGATCAAGGATCGATGAGCGCGCGTTTCAGCATCAGGAAACTTGGCGCCCAGGGCGACGGCATCGCCGAGACCGAGAGCGGCGATCTGTTCATTCCCTTCACATTGCCCGGCGAGGTCGTCACCGCCGCGCGCGAAAAAGACCGCGCGATGCTGATGGCGGTGCTGGAGGCTTCGCCGCTGCGCATTGATCCCGCCTGCCGCCATTTCACCGAATGCGGGGGTTGCGCGCTCCAGCATGTCGAAGCCGCAGCCTATCGCCAATGGAAACGCGAAAAGGTGGTGCACGCCCTGAAGGGCAAGGGCATCGATTGCGACGTCGGCGAACTGGTCGCCTGCGCGTCGCACACACGCCGCCGTGTGGTGCTCGCCGCGCGGCGCACCGATACAGGCATGCTGCTCGGCTTCAATCGCCATCTGTCGCCGGAAATCATCTCGATATCGGAATGCCCGATCTCGCTGCCCGAGATCGTCAGCGCGTTTGATCGGCTGAAGGCGCTCGCCGAACTGGTATGCGCCACCACCAAATCGTTCCGGCTGGCGGTCACCGTGACCGGGTCAGGCCTCGATATCGCGGTCTACGAGTCGGGCAAACTGGGCGAGAACCAGCGTCGGGTCGCCTCCAACTTCGTCTTGGGTCAGGGATTTGCTAGGCTGTCCATCGACGACGAGATCATCATCGAGCCAAGGAAGCCTGTGGTCATGTTCGGCAATGTCGCGGTCGCCGTGCCGCCGGGCGCCTTCCTGCAGGCGACCGATGCAGCCGAACAGACCATGGCCGATATCGTCGGCGGACATCTGAAGCGCGCCAAGAAGGTCGCCGATCTGTTCGCCGGTTGCGGTAGCTTTGCCTTGCGGCTGGCAGCGAAGTCGGAAGTCCATGCGGTCGAAGG
Source organism: Mesorhizobium sp. CNPSo 4670 (assembly GCF_057784235.1). Classification (NCBI taxonomy): domain Bacteria; kingdom Pseudomonadati; phylum Pseudomonadota; class Alphaproteobacteria; order Hyphomicrobiales; family Phyllobacteriaceae; genus Mesorhizobium; species Mesorhizobium sp. CNPSo 4670. Next base: position 471,617 of record NZ_JBWJFQ010000001.1, read on the forward strand.
CGATGCGGCCGCCCTTTCGGCGCTCGACCGGGGCTCACGCTTCGCGACCGGCCTGAAGCGGGTGACGGGCGAACGCCGCGACCTGTTCCGCCGACCGCTGACCTTCAAGGAATTGAATGGCTTTGACGGCCTGGTGTTCGACCCGCCACGCGCCGGCGCCGAGGACCAGTCGAAGCAGATCGCGCGCTCGGAGGTTCCGTTCGTTGCCGCCGTATCCTGCAATCCGGTGACGCTGGCTCGCGACCTGCGCATCCTGCTCGACGGCGGCTACACGTTGAAAAGCGTGACGCCGATCGATCAGTTCCTGTGGTCGCCGCATGTCGAGGCCGTGGCGCTTCTGGAGAAGCCGAAACGAAGGCGGTAGCGCTGTTCGCATTTCCCTCGGGTCAGGCGCAAACCGTAAATGATCACATTTTCTTGAGGTTTCCGTGTCGGGCGGGTTTGCCGAAATCGCGCCGCGAAGCCGCCTCTTTGCGCCCGTCTATTTCGGAAATCACTGGAGGAAGGAACCATCCTGCTCCATCACCGTTTGCTTCACTTGGTGGCCAGAAATGCGGACACTCCAGAAATTCCTCGGCTTTCTCTTCCTCTCCATTGTCGTGGCCGCTTCGGCGACGGGTGCCCTCGCGCAGGGCGAAAAACGTCTCGCTTTCGTCATCGGTAATGCGGCCTATCCGTCTGGTGCGCTGGCGACGCCCGCCAATGATGCAGGGCTGATCGCGCAGACCTTGCAGGCGGCAGGGTTCGATGTGGTCGGTGCCCGCGACGTCGACCAGGAATCGCTGCGCGGCGCGCTGCGCGATTTCCTTGGCAAGGTTTCTGCTGCCGGTCCTGACGCGGTCGTCTTCATCTATCTCGCCGGCCATGGCGTGCAGTTCGAAGGCGAGAATTACTTCTTGCCTGTCGATGCCCAGATCGCCAATCCAACCGACGTCCCGCTTCAGGGGATGCGGCTCTCCGATGTCACCAAGTCGCTGGCTGGATTGCCGACGAAGGTCAATATCGTCGTGCTCGATGCGGCGCGGCCGGATGCATTCCCGCAGACGAACCAGCCGCTGGCCGGAGGTCTCGCACTGGTCGATCCCGATCCGAACATGCTTGTTGCGTTCAATGCCGCCCCGGGTACGGTCGCGCCTGAAGGCAAGGGTCCATACGGCGCCTATGCCCAGGCGCTGGCCGAGATGATGCGCGAAGGCGGCCTGCCGCTTGAAGATGTTTTCGATCGCACGCGCCTGCGCGTCAACGAGGTGACCCAGGGCGCGGAAGTTCCGTGGAGCGCCTCAAAGATCACGGCGCCCTTCGTCTTCTTCGACCGCGCTCCGGACGCGCCCGCGCCCAGGGTCTCGGAGGCTGAGTCCCAAGCCAACCGGACCAGAGAGATCCGCGACTTCGACGCCCGCGACGCCTATGTCGCGGCCCTCGACCGCGACACGCTCGGCGGTTACGAGGATTTCGTCGGCGCCTACCCGCACGATCCAATGGCCAAGCGCGTACGTGCCATCATCGCTGCGCGGCGTGAAGCAATCACTTGGCGCGAAACCTGGCTCCGGGACACCCCGGAAGCCTACTGGTCCTACCTCGATCGCTATCCGCACGGCCCGCATGCCTGGGATGCCCGCCGCCGGCTGGAGCATTTCGATGCAGCGCTGGAGCCGCCGGAGGACTTTACCGTCTATGACTATGACGTGCCGCCGCCGCCACCGGAAGAGATCATCTATGTCGACCGGCCCGCGCTCTATTTTGACGATCCGGATTTCGACTTCGAGCCACCACCGCCTGTCGCGGTGATCTTCCTGCCGCCGCCTCCGCCGGATTTCATCGTGTTGGCGCCGCCGCGGCCGGCAGTCGATGTCTTTGTCCTGCCGGTGCCGGTTTTCGTGCCGGTGCCGGTGTGGGTCAACCCGCCGCACAACATTGCGCCGCCGCCCGATAACGTGATCTTCAACAACATCCACAACACGACCGTCATCAACAACACGACGATCAATAACGAGAACAATCAGGCAGGGCAGGGCGGCGGTGGCCTCACCACCGGCCAGAAGCTGACCGGCGCCGCGGTTGGACTGGGCGCGGCAGCGCTCGCGACCAAGGTGGCGCTGCCGCCGCTGCTGCATAAGAAGGCCGTGCTCTCTAACCAGAACCCTGCCGCTCCGGGCAAGCTCGGCCAGGGTGTGACGCAAGGCCGGCAGCCCCCCGGTTCAAAGCCGGCGTCGAAGACGCTCTCAACTGATCACACCCTGCCGGGAGCGAACGGCAAGACGCTGCCACTCGTCAACGGCAAACCGCCGGTGCTCAACGGCCAGAATCTGCCCAACAACAAGAATTTGCCCAACAATAAGTCCAAGAAGCTGCTTGGCAAGCAAGGCACCTCGGGCGGCAACCAGCAGGCTACGGGAAATGCCGGCGCTGCCGTTACCGGACAGGGCAATAGCCAGCAGAACGGAGCCGGCAATGGGCAGGGCAAGAACGGCAAGTTCAGCAAGCTGCCGACCGTCAACGGTGCACCGGCCGGGCAGCGCCCGAACGTGCAGGAAAAGATCAAGAAGAACAATCCAGCTGTCTTCTCCGACCAGGGTGGCGGCAAGCCGAAGAAGCTGACGCGCAAGGATCTGTCCGCCGGCCAGGCCGTTGTCGGACCGAGTGATCAGGCTCCGGGAAACGGGAACAAGAAGTTCCGCAAGCCCCAGAACGGCGGCGGAGGCTCCGCCGGCCCGCAAGTCAACGTCCAGCGGAATTTCAAGGTCAACAAGCCGAACGAGAATCCGCAGCGCCAACTCAAGCTGCAGGAGAAGCCGAACGTCAAGGTGTTCTCCAAGCCGCCGAAGCCGGAGTTCCATGCTCAGCCCAAGCCCCAGGTTCAGGAGCGGCGTCCGCCGCAACAGCCCAATCCGCAGCCACCCCGAGGCAACAAGAAGCCTGCCTGCGGACACCCGGGCGAGCCTCCATGCAAGCAGTAGGCAGCAGTGAGGCAGGGTTTGCCCGCCGGTCGCCGGGCACCGAACCTTCAAAAAGCTGAAGCGCTCTGGTCTGGCAGGCCGCTCAGTCTACGAGCTTGGAAACATTCGTGAGGGTTTTCGACGTGCCGCCCCGTTGGTTGATCGACACCCATGTGTTTGGGTTCCGCTGGGACTGGCGTTTGAGGAAGTAATAGCCCGTCGCATTCCAAGGTCTGATCTCGTCGACCAGATTGTCGAGGACAAGATCGCCCTTGTCGGTTTTCACCGTCAGGATGGTGTGGCCTTCATTGTCCAGGTCGCGCACCACGGTCATCAGCAGCGCCTGCCGCGGGAATCCCGCCTCCAGAAGAAGCTTGCGCTTGTAGAGGGCGTAGATCTTGCAGTCGCCCTTGCCGTCCACGGGGTAGTCCCAGTGGTCCACCATCGTGCCCCAGTGGTCGAAATTGCTGACCGGTTTGATGAAGCTGTTCGCCTTCTGATTTATCCGCTTGAGGATACGCAGGTTCTGCGCGGTCAGCTTGACATTCGCGGCCGACAGAGTGGGCACCTTGCACTCTTTTGGTCGGCGATGGCAGAAATCGACCCAACCGTAGGGGACGCTGGTGCTTGCACCGACGGTGGCAGAGCGCAGCCCTTGCATGGAAGATTGCGTCGATCGCGATTTGAACAATGTCGACTGTGCCTCTGCCGGGCTGGCTTGCAGCGATGTCGCACCGATCAACGAAACCAAGCCAAGCAGGAAAGACGAAGTCAGGACGCTGGGGACATGCCGCATTGCCAAAACACCACCGCAACAAGGAAGCTGGTGCTGCGTTCGTGCGCAAAGGCAGCCCAGGCAGTTAGAGACTTAATAATTTCCTAACGTGGATTGTGTTCGCTTCAAGGTGCCGACAGGGATTCAGCTGGAAAGCGCCGTCTTTGGCCCAGAACCCGACAGGATCGAACAACGTTGCGACGCCCCATTCAGCCGAAATGACGGCACCTGTCAGAATGACGATTTTGGGGTCTGGCATGGTCGGCCGCACCAGGTGCGCTCAGACCCGCGTGCCACCCACCGTCATCTGGTTCATCCTGAGATGCGGTTGGCCGACGCCGACCGGGACGCCCTGTCCGGCCTTGCCGCACATGCCGATGCCGGTATCGAGCTTCATGTCGTTGCCGATCATGGACACGCGGTGCATGGCGTCCGGCCCATTGCCGATCAGCATCGCGCCCTTGATCGGCTGCGTCACCTTGCCGTTCTCGATCATGTAGGCCTCGGTGCAGCCGAACACGAACTTGCCCGAGGTGATGTCGACCTGGCCGCCGCCGAAGGACACGGCATAGATACCGTTCCTGACCGAGGCGATAATTTCGTCCGGTTCCATGTCGCCCGCCGTCATGAAGGTGTTGGTCATGCGCGGCATCGGCTGGTGGGCATAGCCTTCACGCCGGCCGTTGCCGGTCGCATTCATGCCCATCAGCCGGGCGTTCTGGCGATCCTGCATGTAGCCGACCAGTTTGCCGTCCTCAATCAACACGTTGCGCGCCGTCGGGGTCCCTTCATCGTCGACGGTGAGCGACCCGCGCCTCTCCGGCATGGTGCCGTCGTCGACGACTGTCACTCCCTTCGCGGCGACTTGCTGGCCCATCAGGCCGGCGAAGGCCGAGGTCTTCTTGCGGTTGAAGTCACCTTCCAGCCCATGGCCGACGGCCTCGTGCAGCATGACGCCCGGCCAGCCGCTGGACAGCACGATGTCGAAGGTGCCGGCCGGCGCCGGTATGGCCTCGAGATTGACCAGCGCTTGCCTCAACGCCTCCTTGGCGGCATGCTTCCAGCTGTCCTCGACAAGGAAGTCGCCGAAGGCCTTGCGTCCGCCCATGCCGTAGGAGCCGCTCTCCTGGCGGTCGCCGTCGCCGACGACGACAGAGACGTGGACACGGACTTGCGGGCGGATATCGCGCACCACCTGGCCATCGGCGCGCACGATCTCGACATGCTGCCAGGATGAGGACAGCGAGGCCGAAACCTGGCGCACGCGCGCATCCTCGGCGCGCAGCCAGGCGTCGATTTCCTGCAGCAGCTTTGCCTTGACCTCGAAGGAGGGCGAAGGGATCGGATTCTCCTCGCCATAGAGATGGCGGTTGGTGCGGGCCGGCGCTGCGGCCAGCGTGCCGGAATAGCCGCCCTTGACGGTTGAAACAGCGTCGGCGGCGCGCAGCAGCGAGGCCTCGGAAAGGTCGCTGGAATGGGCATAGCCGCTGGCTTCGCCGGCGACGGCGCGCAGGCCAAACCCCTGATCGGTGTTGAAGTTGGCCGTCTTCAGCCGGCCGTTGTCGAACATCAGCGCTTCGCTTTCGCTGTATTCGAGAAACAGTTCGCCGTCGTCGGCGCCACTGATGGTCTCAGTGACGATCTGCTTGATGCGATCGTCTGAAATGTCGAATTGGCCGATCAGGCTGTTCATGGCGCGTCCGTTCACAGGAGGAATGCTTCTTTGCCACGATGTAGGCGCGAAGGGGCGCCGAGACAATCGCCCCGTCGCATTGTGAAGACAAATGCGATCGCCGACAGCCCGTCGAAGTTACTTTTGGCAGAAGAAGTCCTGATGTCGCTGGCCATTGAATCCCAGTTCGAGAACTGTTCCTCAAGGTTGGCCCTGGTGATGCCGCCAAGGAAGCTGACATCCATCCTGACGTTGGATTCTTCGCAAGCGCCAAGCTCTCAGGGCAGGGCGGCGAAACCGTCGGCGAAACCCTTGAGGTCGACGGGGATGCCGATGCCTTCTTCCGGGGTCTGGAAGACGATGAAGGTGGCCGACGTGCCGGTCTTCAGCGTGTCGAGCAGCGGCTTTTCGAGAATGACTTCGGCATAGCAGCCATCCTGGAAGCAGCGCACGAAATAGGCGCGGCCGATGTCCTTGCCGTCGACATTGAGGCCGAGCCCGTTGGGCAAAAGCACGCCGAGCGGCGCCAGCACGCGCAGGATCTCTGCCTTGTTGTCGGCGGTGCGCAGCACGACCACCGAGAGCCCCATCTCAGGACGGTCCTCGGCGACGACGTTCTGCATCATCACGCATTGCTCGGAGGTGGCGCCGGCCGGCGTGTCGCAGATGATCGACCACGCGCCATGCGTCGAGCGAACGGTGCCGCTCGGTTGCGCGGCATTGGCCGTGCCGTACAGGCCCATCGCGGACAAGGCGGCGAGAAAGATGACCTTCGCCAAGGTTCTCGAAAGCCAAGAGTTCATGACGGCTCCATTGCGAATCACGGCACTTTAAGCCGCGCCAAAGCCAAGTAAAGGACGAGACCGCAACCGGTCTGCCCCGAAAAAGCCAATACGGCGCTTTTCCCTGCCAATTTCGCCCGAATTGCGACGTTGGTACGCCCGGCCCGCAGGAATGTGGCCATTGGCCGAGCATATGCGATCCGGGACCGTTGCCGTTGCCTTCAAAGGCACATCCGGGCTTGCGCGCAAAAATGCCGCACGGTTTCGCCCGCTCCTTTCTTGCGGAGGGAAAAAGAGTATGGTTTGAACCACCTTGAGACAGTCGGGATTCCCGTCCCGGCATTGTTCGATATTCTCGTGGGCACAGCCGCGAGGAACTGGGAGACGATGAGGGCGATGAGAAAATTCCTAGCAGGCGCAAGTGCCGCTGCCACGTTTTTCGCCGGCGCATCCGCCCATGCCGATCAGCCCAGGGACTGGGAGACCGGCTTCCAGGCGCCGGCGACCGATATGATGCGGCAGATCGAGTGGTTCGGGAACTACACGATGTGGTTCATCGTCCCGATCACCATACTGGTGCTGTGTCTGCTTGCTTATTGTATCCTCAAATTCCGCGCGAGCGTGAACCCGGTTCCCTCCAAGACCAGCCACAACACGCTGATCGAGGTGATCTGGACCGTCGGCCCGGTCGTCATCCTGCTCTGCATCGCCATTCCTTCGTTCCAGCTGCTGACCGCGCAATACACGCCGCCGGAAGACGCAAAGCTGACCGTCAAGGCGACCGGCAACCAGTGGAACTGGGACTACGAATACCAGACCGAGAACACGATTTCCTTCAACTCCGCGATCCTGCAGGAAGCCGACCGGGCAGCTGCCGGCAAGGAAGATCGCAAGATCTATCCGCGCCTGCTCGCCGTCGACAACGAGATGGTTGTGCCGGTCAACACCATGACCCGCGTCCTGGTCACCGCAACGGACGTGATCCACTCCTTCGCCATGCCCTCGTTCGGCATCAAGATGGATGCGGTTCCCGGCCGCACCAACGAGACCTGGTTCAAGGCCGACAAGGAAGGCCTCTACTACGGCCAGTGCTCGCAGCTCTGCGGCAAGGATCACGCTTTCATGCCGATCGCCATCCGCGTCGTCTCCGACGCGCAATTCAAAAGCTGGCTGGCGGAAGCCAAGACCAACCTGCCGGGCGCCAACAAGGCGCTGATGGCTGAGGTCGACGGCCAGAACAAGGTAGCGGCTGCCGGCAACTGATGCCGCGGCCAATAAAAGATCAGGGAACGGAGCGGAACATGGCAGACGCTGCAGCTCACGACGACCACGACCACAAGCCGTATCACGGCTGGGTCCGGTGGGTGTATTCCACCAACCACAAGGACATCGGCACGCTCTATCTGATCTTTGCGATCTTCGCCGGCATCGTCGGCGGTGCCTTGTCAGTTGCCATCCGCATGGAGTTGCAGGAGCCGGGGATCCAGATTTTCAGCGGCCTCGCGCAGATGGTCTACGGCATGAACGGCGATGCCGCGATCGACGGCGGCAAGAGCATGTACAACGCCTTCGCCACCGCGCACGCGTTGATCATGATCTTCTTCATGGTCATGCCGGCCCTGATCGGCGGTTTTGCCAACTGGATGGTGCCGATCATGATCGGCGCGCCTGACATGGCCTTCCCGCGCATGAACAACATCTCGTTCTGGCTGCTGCCGCCGGCCTTCCTGCTTCTGATCGCCTCGGCCTTCATGCCGAGCGCGCCTGGCGCCTATGGCGTCGGTGGCGGCTGGACGCTTTATCCGCCGCTGTCGACTTCGGGCCAGCCCGGGCCGGCGATGGATCTGGCGATCCTGTCGATCCACATTGCCGGTGCCTCGTCTATCCTTGGCGCCATTAACTTCATCACCACCATCTTCAACATGCGCGCGCCGGGCATGACGATGCACAAGATGCCGCTGTTCGCCTGGTCCGTGCTGGTCACCGCCTTCCTGCTGCTGTTGTCGCTCCCGGTGCTTGCCGGCGGCATCACCATGCTCCTGACCGACCGCAACTTTGGCACGACCTTCTTCGCGCCCGACGGCGGCGGCGATCCGATCCTGTTCCAGCACCTGTTCTGGTTCTTCGGTCACCCTGAAGTCTACATCCTGATCCTGCCGGGCTTCGGCATCATCAGCCATATTGTCTCGACCTTCTCGAAGAAGCCGGTGTTCGGCTATCTCGGCATGGCCTACGCGATGGTCGCCATCGGCGCGGTCGGCTTCATCGTCTGGGCCCACCACATGTACACGACCGGCCTGTCGCTCGACACGCAGCGCTACTTCGTCTTCGCCACGATGGTCATCGCGGTGCCGACGGGCGTGAAGATCTTCTCCTGGATCGCCACGATGTGGGGCGGATCGATTTCGCTGAAGCCGCCAATGCTGTGGGCCCTGGGCTTCATCTTCCTGTTCACGATTGGCGGCGTCACCGGCGTCCAGCTGGCCAATGCGGGTCTCGACCGCTCGCTGCACGACACCTATTTCGTGATCGCGCACTTCCACTACGTGCTGTCGCTGGGCGCGGTCTTCGCCATCTTCGCCGGCTGGTACTACTGGTTCCCGAAGATGACCGGCTACATGTATTCCTTCGCCATCGCCAACACCCATTTCTGGGTCACCTTCGTCGGCGTCAACCTGATCTTCTTCCCGCAGCATTTCCTCGGCCTTGCCGGCATGCCGCGCCGCACCATCGACTATCCCGACGCGTTTGCCGGCTGGAACATGGTGTCGTCCTACGGCTCGTATATCTCGGCCGTCGGTGTCGCGATCTTCCTCTACGGCGTGTTCGATGCTTTCCAGAAGAAGCGGGTCGCCGGTGCCAATCCGTGGGGCGAAGGCGCCACGACACTGGAATGGCAGCTGCCTTCGCCGCCGCCCTTCCACCAGTGGGAGCAGCTGCCGAAGATCAAGTAAGGCGGCAGCCTCCATGGAATCGAAACCGCCGGCCTGCCGGCGGTTTTGGCCAAACGGAACGATGGACTTGAGTACGCATGGCCCTAGTCGACGAAACCAGCATTGACGAAGCGGGCTTCCGCATGTCGGAAGCGACGGCGGGCGATTTCTTCGCCCTGCTCAAGCCGCGCGTCATGTCGCTGGTGGTGTTTACCGCCTTCGTCGGATTGGTCGCGGCTCCTGTGACCATCAATCCGTTGTTGGCGGTGATCGCCATCCTGTCGATCGCCATCGGCGCCGGGGCGTCCGGCGCGCTTAACATGTGGTACGATGCCGACATCGACGCGGTGATGACGCGCACCGCCTCTCGTCCGGTGCCGGCTGGCCGCATCCGGCCGGGCGAAGCGCTGAGTTTCGGGCTGGTGCTGTCGGTTCTGTCGGTGATGACGCTCGGCGTGCTGGTAAACTGGCTGTCGGCGACGCTGCTGGCCTTCACGATCTTCTTCTATGCCGTCATCTATACGATGTGGCTGAAGCGCTGGACGCCACAGAACATCGTCATCGGCGGCGCTGCCGGTGCCATTCCGCCTGTCATCGGCTGGGCCGCGGTAACCGGAAGCGTCAGCCTGGAAAGCTTTGTCCTGTTCCTGATCATCTTCCTGTGGACACCGCCGCATTTCTGGGCGCTGGCGCTGTTCAAGTCCGAGGACTATGCCCGCGCCGGCATTCCGATGATGCCGAACGTCGCCGGCCAGGCTTCGACGCGCCGCCAGATCTTTGCCTATGCGCTGCTGCTGGCGCCGGTCGGCGTGTTGCCATGGATCCTGGGCTACACCACGCCGGTCTATGGCGTGGCCGCCGTGCTGTTGGGGTTGGGTTTTGTCTGGTACGCGTGGAAAGTGCTCGGCATGGCCGACGACGACCGCGTGATGAAGCCGGCCAAGGCCTTGTTTGCCTATTCGCTGCTCTATCTCTTCGCCATCTTCGCTGCCTATCTCGCGGACAGCATCGTCGAGCGCGCGCTTGCCATGGGTGGAGCATGACCATGATCGAAGAAAAGCTCGAGCTGGTCACGCTGACCGAGCGCCAGAGGAAAGCCAGACGCAACCGTTCTGTCGCCATCGGCCTGGCGCTGGCGGTGCTGGTGATCATTTTCTACATCGCGACGATCGTGAAATTCGGTCATCACCCCGGCTCGATGTGAGAACACAATGAGCCAGGTGACCGCCAGCAGGAAGAACACCAACCGCGTCGTCGCGTTTGTCTGCCTTGCCTTCTTCGGCGGCATGATCGGCATGGCCTATGCCGCAGTGCCGCTCTACAAGATGTTCTGCCAGGCGACGGGCTATGGCGGCACCACACGGCGCGCCACGCAGCAATACGCGAACCGGGTGCTCGACCGCGACATCGTTGTCCGTTTCGACGCCAACATCGCCGGCGTGCCCTGGGATTTCCAGCCGGTCGACCGGTCGATGACGATGAAAATCGGCGAGACGGTGCAGGCGCACTATCAGGCCACCAACAAGTTCGATCGCCCCGTTACCGGCCGCGCCACCTTCAATGTGCAGCCGGAACTGGCGGGGCCCTACTTCAACAAGGTCGAGTGCTTCTGCTTCACCGATACGACTTTGAAGCCCGGCGAGACGCTAGACATGCCTGTCGTGTTCTATGTGGATCCCGATATCGTGAATGTACCGGAACTGAAGGACGTGAAGACAATCACCCTGTCCTATACGATGTTCCCGGTCGAGAAGAGCAAGCCGGTCGCGTCATCAGTGCCGGTCCAAGGCAGCAGCAAGACAATTTCGAATACCGAAGCAAATCTCGGGGGTTGATATGGCAGACGCGCACGCAAAACCACACCATGACTACCATCTCGTCGACCCGAGCCCATGGCCATTCCTGGGGTCCATCGGCGCGCTGGTGACCGCAATCGGCGGTGTCTGCCTGATGCAGTATCTCAAGGCCGGCGACTTCCCGATCTTCGGCTTCAACATCGCGAATCCGTGGCTGTTCTTCATCGGCCTTGCGATTGTCCTCTACACCATGTTCGCCTGGTGGTCGGACACGATCAAGGAAGCGCATGAGGGCCATCACACGCGTGTCGTGTCGCTGCACCTGCGCTATGGCATGATCATGTTCATCGCTTCCGAGGTGATGTTCTTCGTCGCCTGGTTCTGGGCCTACTTCGACGCCAGCCTGTTTCCGGGCGAGGTGCAGCAATACGCCCGCACCGCGTTTACCGGCGGTGTCTGGCCGCCGAAGGGCATGGAGGTTCTCGATCCTTTCCACCTGCCGCTCTACAACACCATCATCCTGCTGCTGTCGGGCACCACGGTCACCTGGGCGCACCATTCGCTCATCCATGGCGATCGCAAGGGGCTGATCAACGGCCTGGTGCTGACCGTCGGCCTCGGCATGCTGTTCACCATGGTGCAGGCCTACGAGTACATTCATGCTCCGTTCGCCTTCAAGGATTCCATCTACGGCGCCACCTTCTTCATGGCGACCGGCTTCCATGGCTTCCACGTCATCATCGGCACTATCTTCCTCTTGGTCTGCCTGCTCAGGGCGATGAAGGGTGATTTCACCCCCAAGCAGCATTTCGGTTTCGAGGCGGCCGCCTGGTATTGGCACTTCGTCGACGTCGTCTGGCTGTTCCTGTTCTCAGCGATCTATGTATGGGGATCGGCCGGCGCGGTGATCGAAGCCCACTGATTTCGACCTGAGCAAAACAAAGGGATAGAGCCCCATCCCGAGAAATCGGGATGGAACAGGCTCCAGGGATTTCAAGAAAGGCGGCCGCGGCGACGTGGCCGCCTTCTTCATTTCGGCGCACGGCGATCCGCTTGGGCACAAGCACCAGGAGGGCGATCAACGCACACCGCAGGGGCGCTATGTCCTCGACTGGCGCAACCCGAACAGCATCGCCCACAAGTCGATCCATATCTCCTATCCCAGTGCCGACGATCTGGCCGCAGCGAAGGCAAGCAATATCGATGCGGGAGGCATGATCATGATCCACGGCCAGCCAAACGGTTTCGGCTGGTGGGCCTGGCTGCTTCAATTGGTCGACTGGACCGACGGCTGCATTGCGGTTACGGACTCCGACATGGACGAAATCTGGGCAATGGTGGCCGATGGGACGCCGATCGAGATCGAGCGGTAAGCAATGAGCGACGACAAGGCGATCTGGCCGCCGATCGATCCGATCTCGGCCGGCTTGCACGGGCGCTGCCCGCGCTGCGGCGAGGGGCGGTTGTTTTCCGGCTTCCTCACCGTTGGCAAGCGCTGCGCCAATTGCGGCCTCGACTATTCCTACGCCGATGCCGGCGACGGGCCGGCGGTCTTCGTCATCCTGATCATTGGTTTCATCATCGTCGGCCTGGCGCTCTGGGTCGAAGTGACGTTGAGCCCGCCGCTCTGGCTGCATCTGCTGCTTTGGATCCCGCTGGCTGTTGCGCTGTGCCTCACGGCGCTTCGGCTGATCAAGGGCGTGCTGCTAACGCTGCAATACCGCAACAAGGCGGCCGAGGGCCGGCTGGATCGCGGCGAATGAGCGAGGCATCCATTGGAGCTGGCGGCCGCTCGCGGCCAAGGACGGCATTGCTGCTTGGCCTTGGCCTGGTGCTGTTGGCGATCCTGTTGGCGCTCGGCACCTGGCAGGTCGAGCGTCTGCACTGGAAGGAAGGCCTTCTGCAGACCATCGACCAGCGTACGCACTCGGCGCCGCAACCGCTCGCCGAGGTCGAAAGAGAATTCGCCGCCACCGGGGACGTCGACTATACGCCGGTGACCGTCAGCGGCACCTTTCTGCATTCCGGCGAACGGCATTTCTACGCCACCTGGGAAGGCGAAGCCGGCTTCAACGTCTATACGCCGCTGGCCCTCGACGATGGCCGCTTCGTGCTGATCAATCGCGGCTTCGTGCCTTACGATCTCAAGGATGCCGCCAAGCGCGCGAAGGGGCAGATGACGGGCAAGGTGACGGTCACCGGCCTCGCCCGCAATCCGCTGCCGGCAAAGCCGTCGATGATGCTTCCCGACAACGACGTGGCGAAGAACATCTTCTACTGGAAGGACCGCGACGCGATGGCGGCGAGCGCCGGGCTGCCGGCGCGGGCAACGCTGGTGCCGATCTTCATCGACGCTGACAAGACGCCGAATCCGGGCGGCTTGCCGGTCGGTGGCGTCACCATCATCGATCTGCCGAACAGCCATCTGCAATATGCGATGACCTGGTATGGCCTTGCCGCTGCACTCGCCGCCGTGCTCATCCTTCGGCTTCGCCGTCCCGCGAAAGAAGAATGAAGGCGACCGCCGCCCCCCTTTCTACCGATGCACTTGACAGGGCAGGGGTAGGCACCTCATTTCGGCTTTGATCAACCGGCCAGGATTTAATGCTTCAGACAACCACCAAGCCCCCCCTGACGATCCGGCTCTGCCAGCCGCGTGGTTTTTGCGCCGGCGTCGACCGCGCCATCCAGATTGTCGTGCTGGCGCTGAAGAAATATGGCGCGCCGGTCTATGTTCGCCATGAGATCGTTCACAATCGCTACGTGGTCGAGGGACTGCAAAGCCTTGGCGCCGTCTTCATTGAAGAGCTCTCCGAGATCCCCGCCGAGCATCGGCAGAGCCCGGTCGTGTTCTCGGCCCATGGCGTGCCGAAATCGGTGCCGGCAGACGCGCAGGCACGCAACCTCTTCTATCTCGACGCCACGTGCCCGCTGGTCTCGAAGGTCCACAAGCAGGCGATGCGCCACCAGCGGCTTGGCCGCCATGTGCTGCTGATCGGCCATGCCGGACACCCGGAGGTGATCGGCACCATGGGCCAGCTGCCGGACGGCGCGGTGACGCTGATCGAGACCGAGGCTGATGCCGCGAAGCTTGCGCCTGCCGATCCGCAGGCGCTCGGCTTCGTTACCCAGACCACGTTGTCGGTCGAGGACACCGCCGGCATCATCCGCGCCTTGCAGGATCGCTTTCCGCAATTGCATGCCCCGGCGGCGGAATCGATCTGCTACGCCACCACCAACCGCCAGGAGGCGGTCAAGGAAACCGCCGCCGGCGCTGATCTCTATCTGATCGTCGGCGCGCCCAATTCTTCCAATTCGCGGCGTCTTGTCGAGGTGGCGGAGCGTGCCGGCGCCTCGATGTCGCTTCTCGTACAGCGCGCCGCCGAGATTCCGTGGAATGACATCGCCGGCATCTCGACGCTTGGCCTGTCGGCTGGAGCGTCGGCGCCGGAGATCATCGTCGACGAGATCATCGACGCGTTTCGCCAGCGCTTCGACGTCACGATCGACCTGGCCGTCACGGCCACGGAAACGGAGGATTTTCCGGTCATGCGGGTACTGCGCGATGTCGAACTGACGCGAGCCGACATGGCTTTCGTCAATGGAGCCGCGTAAGGCATATGGCGGTCTATACCGACGTTGCCGAAGGCGAACTCGGCGCATTCCTGAAGCACTATCCGGTCGGTAATCTCCTGTCCTACAAGGGCATCGCCGAAGGCACCGAGAACTCGAACTTCCTGCTGCACACCTCCAGCGGCTCGTACATCCTGACGCTCTATGAAAAGCGCGTCGACAAGGCGGATCTGCCGTTTTTCCTCGGGCTGATGGGTCATCTGGCCAAAAAGGGCGTCACTTGCCCGCTGCCGGTGACCGCGCATGACGGCAGCGTCATCGGCACGCTCGCCGGCCGGCCGGCGGTCATCATCACCTTCCTCGAAGGGCTCTCGCTACGGCGGCCGACATCGACGCACTGCGGCGAGGTCGGCAAGGCCCTGGCGGCCCTGCATCTGGCCGGAGCCGATTTCTCGATGACGCGCCCGAACGCGCTCGCCATCGATGGCTGGCGCAAGCTTTGGAACGCCGCCCGCGACCGCGCCAACGAGGTTGAGCCGGGCCTTGCGGCCGAGGTTGATGCCGACTTCGCCGACTTCGAGCGGAACTGGCCGAAGGACCTTCCCCAAGGCATCATCCATGCCGATCTTTTCCCGGACAATGTCTTCTTTCTCGGCGAGAAGCTTTCCGGCCTGATCGACTTCTATTTCGCCTGCGACGACCTCTACGCCTACGATGTCGCCACCTGCCTCAACGCCTGGTGCTTCGAGAAGGATTTTTCCTTCAACCTGACCAAGGGCAAGGCATTGCTGGCCGGCTATCAGAGCGTGCGTCCCCTGAGCGACCAGGAAAAGGCGGCGCTGCCGATGCTGGCGCGCGGCTCTGCGCTACGCTTCATGCTGACCCGGCTCTACGACTGGTTGACCGTTCCAAATGGCGGGCTGGTGATGAAACGCGATCCGACCGAATATATCCGCAGGATGCGATTCCATCGGGCGATCAGGTCTCCTTCGGAATATGGATTGGCATGAGCAAACACGTTGAGATCTTCACCGACGGCGCCTGTTCGGGCAATCCCGGCCCTGGTGGCTGGGGCGCCATCCTGCGCTTCAACGGCACCACCAAGGAGCTTTCCGGCGGCGAGGCGGAGACCACCAACAATCGCATGGAGCTTCTCGCCGCCATCTCGGCGCTGAATGCGTTGAAGGAACCCTGCACGGTCGACCTTCATACCGACAGCAAATACGTCATGGATGGCATTTCCAAGTGGATCCACGGCTGGAAGAAGAACGGCTGGAAGACCGCCGACAAGAAGCCGGTCAAGAACGGTGAGCTCTGGCAGGCGCTGGATGAGGCCAACAGGCGTCACAGGGTGACCTGGAACTGGGTCAAGGGCCACGCCGGCCATGCCGAGAACGAGCGCGCCGACGAACTCGCGCGCGAGGGCATGGCGCCGTTCAAGAAAGGCCCGGTCAAGCCCGCTGCAGCGCCGAAGCCAGCTGCGCAGGCAAAACAGCCGGTAGCAGCGAAGGCGCGGCGTTCGACCCAGAGTTATTGAACTCAGGAGCAGGTCAGCACTCTCAGGCAGGGAGCCTCGATCATGCCGATCCTCCACTATGTCACCCATCCCCAGGTTCAGGTCGATGCCAACATTCCCGTGCCGGAATGGGGGCTATCCGACATTGGACGGGCGAGAGCGGTTGCGATGCTCGACCAGCCCTGGGTTGGGTCGATCCGGCGCATCGTGTCGTCGGCTGAACGCAAGGCGCTGGAAACCGCCGAAATCCTTGCGACGCATCTCGGTCTTGCCACCGAGGTGAGGGAAAGGATGCATGAGAATGACCGCTCGGCGACGGGGTTCTTGCCGCCACCGGAGTTCGAAGCGGTCGCGCACCAGTTCTTCGCCAACCCTCATGACAGCATTCGCGGATGGGAACGGGCCATCGATGCCCAGCATCGCATCGTGAGCGAGGTCGACGCTGTTCTCGGCGCCGCCGACGCGGGCGACATTGCCTTCGTGGGCCATGGCGGCGTCGGAACGCTGCTGCTGCTCGCCCTCAGCGGTCGACAAATCAGCCGCGACGCGGATCAGCCGGCGGGCGGCGGCAACCACTTTGCCTACGATGTCGGCGCACGCCGCCTTGTCCACGGATGGCAGCCGATCGACGCACCGGTGCAGCGTCGCGACGATTAACTTCGGTTCAGCGGATCAGCAGCGCCGTGCCGTAAAGCCCGAGCGCGAACACCGTGTGCGACACGAGGTTGAGGGCGCGGATCTGCATCGGTTTGGGGCGTTTCGAGGCGGCCCAGCCGGCACCCATGCCGGGCGCCAGCAGGAACCAGCCGGCACCGACGGTGACGATGCCGAGGATGAAGGCTGGCAGGAAGGTCGGCGCCGCCAGCCATGCCGTTCCCGCCAGCGCGACCAGGATGATGCCGTAGACGATGCCGACAAGATAATGAAAGGCCCAGCCCAGCGGCACTTCCTGCGCGTACGGCTTTGCATCGCCGATATCGTCGTGGAAGACCTTGCCTTCCCTGAGATGCCACACCCAGCGGCCGACCAGGCCCCAGTTGGGTCGGGGCTGGGCAAACACCGTGTTCAGGAAAATCGCCCAGATATCCATCAGCGCCGTGGCGCCGATGCCGATCGCGATACTGCGCCAGAAGATGTCAGACATCGTCGCGGTCCCCCCAAAGCTGTCGGGCGAGGCGGCCTTGCGGTCCCTGGCCCGACGCTGTCGCCGATATTCTAGAGCTGTCCCAGAATATGAGCCGCGCCGGACTCGTCGACGCCGGGCTTGGTCTCGACGTTGAGCGCGGTGACCTTGCCGTCATCGACGATTATCGAAAACCGCTTCGAGCGCAGTCCCATGCCGGCTGCGGAAAGGTCGTTGTCGAGGCCGACCGCCTTGGCGAAGTCACCGCTGCCATCGGCGAGGAACAGGATCTTGCCTTCCCCGCCTGTGAAGCGCGCCCAGGCGCCCATGACGTGGACGTCGTTGACCGAAACGACGGCGATGGTATCGACGCCGCGTGCCAGGATGGCGTCATGGTTTTCGAGATAGCCGGGCAAATGGTTGTTGCTGCAGGTCGGCGTGAAGGCGCCCGGAACACCGAAAAGCACAACCTTCTTGCCTGTGAAAATCTCAGCCGACGTGATCGGCTTCGCGCCGTCGGCGGTCATCGTCTTGAAGGTCACATCAGGCAGCTTGTCGCCAACGGAAATGGTCATGAGTTCCTCGTCTGGGAAAATGGGGGAGGTCGTGTGATTGCGTAGCGAACTCGACGGCCCTCTGCAACCGTCAAGGGGCGGCTTCAGTCCATGTCGCCTAAAAGTGCGCAGCGGTTTTGGGACAACGACATGGACAAAGAGAGGACCTTAAAGCGCGTCGTATGAATCCGTTCAATCCGACGCGCATTAAGGAAATGGCAGAAGCCCTTCGACGGCACCGGCCGAACTTGTCAGCGTATAGTGAAGCCCGCCATCCGTCGGCGTTGTCGAAGGGCGGTCGAGGATCGGCACGGTGAAGATCAGCTTGCCGTCCTTTTCGCTGCGGGCAGGGGTGCCGAACATGTAGTCCCGCTCGCCGGCGACAAAGAAATCCGCCGCCTCCGGATCGCCGGGAAAGCTCGCCTCGACAACCAGCGTCTCGTGGTCGCCCGGCAGCACGTTGATGCCGAAATCGGACCTTGCGGGTGTGGGCAACGCCGCGAAGCTCGCCTTCACCAGCGCCGTGTCTTCGGCATTGTCCGGGTCGGAGCCGGGGTCGACGGTCAGCCGCGTCTGCACCGGAATGCAGATCGTTTCGCAAATGCCGAGAAAGATGTCGGCGTCGATGACGGCTGGATCTTTGGCCGCCGACAGGGTGAACACGACCGGCAGCGAAACCGGATAGTCGTAGCCTGCCCATTTGCCATAGCCTTCGTCATGACGCTGCGGCGCCGGGAAGGAAAGCTGGGCGTCGGCGATATTCGTGCTGGCTGAAATGTCGAGCTGCGGCGGCACGCCCGCGTCGCCCGGGTCACGCCAGTAGGTCTTCCAGCCGGGCTTGAGCGCTATGTCGAGAATGCCCTGGATGCGGCCGGCGGCATCGGCCTTGCCGCTGGTCACCAGCCGGACCTTGCCGCCTTCGCTGTTGTACCACGACGATGATGAAGCGGCGGCGGGAAGAACGGTTGCCGATCCGATGGCAGCGGCGAGCAGCAGGATTTTCAAGCTTTGCATGGCGGTGATTTGATCGTCCGTTCGTGGCCGCGCAATGTTTTCATGACCTTGCCGGTATCATATTTGCGTGACCTCGAGGGAAGAATGCTCTGCCTGGTCACATAGGCTTTGGTCGAATCCCGCACGGTGCATCTTTTCGGCGCTTTGGAAACGCGTTACCTTTGCTGTCATGGACTTGTTGCGCCACAAGAAGACAGCCGCCAGCCGCGGTTTTCTCGACGATCAGTTCCTGATTGCCATGCCCGGCATGAAGGACGATCGGTTCACGCGCTCGGTCATCTACGTCTGCGCGCACAGCGATGAAGGCGCGATGGGGCTGATCATCAACCAGACACAGCAGATGCTGTTTCCGGATCTGCTCGTGCAACTGGGCATCATGAACGAACAGGAAGCGATCCGCCTGCCGGCGCAGGCCCGCGATTTCGTCGTGCGCAATGGCGGGCCCGTTGATCGCAGCCGGGGCTTTGTCCTGCATTCGGGCGACTACAGGGTGGAA
Source organism: Mesorhizobium sp. CNPSo 4670 (assembly GCF_057784235.1). Classification (NCBI taxonomy): domain Bacteria; kingdom Pseudomonadati; phylum Pseudomonadota; class Alphaproteobacteria; order Hyphomicrobiales; family Phyllobacteriaceae; genus Mesorhizobium; species Mesorhizobium sp. CNPSo 4670. The sequence continues at coordinate 490,787 of NZ_JBWJFQ010000001.1, forward strand.
TCGTCGCTGACCGTTTCGGACGACATCTGCCTGACCGCGACCGTCGACATATTGCGCGCCATTTCGTCTGGCCGTGGACCCCGTCACGCACTGATGGCGCTCGGCTATTCGGGTTGGGGCGCCGGCCAGCTGGAGACCGAGATCGCCGAGAATGGCTGGCTGACTTGCCCGGCCAACGCCGAGCTTCTGTTCGACACCGACATTGAGCGCAAGTACGACCGCATCCTCGCCTCGATCGGCATCGACCTCGCCCATCTCAGCCTCGCCGCCGGACACGCCTGAGCCTCATCACAGAGGTCTCAGGCTTGCGTCAGCGGATACTGCTCTTTCAGCGTCTTCAGCACCTGGTCGCCCGGCATCGGCGCGCCGAACATGAAGCTCTGCACATATTCGCAGCCCATCTGGCGCAACTCCAGCGCGTCGCGTTCGTCCGAAATGCCCTCGGCGACCACGGACAGTCCGAGTTCATGGGCCATGTTGACCATGGATTTGAGCAGCACCGCGCGTTTGGGTGTGTTGTCGTCGACAAAGCTCTTGTCGATCTTGATCGTGTCGAAGGGAAAACGCGTCAGATAAGCCAGTGAGGAATAGCCGGTGCCGAAATCGTCCAGCGACAGGCCGATGCCGAGCTGTTTCAGCTTGGTCAGCACATGGGCCGTCTGCTCGGGATTATCCATCACCAGCGATTCGGTGAGCTCAAGCCGGAAGCAGCGCGGCTTCAGATTGGCGCGTGCGATGACCGAGCGGACGTCGCTGACCAGGTCGCGGCGGATGAGCTGGCGGCTGGACAGGTTGACCGAGACCGACAGCGGCGCGTCGCCGATCTGCTTTTGCCATCCGGCAAGGTCCTCGGCCGCCTGCTGCATGGCGAACAGGCCGAGCTGCACGATCAGCCCGCAGCTTTCGGCGACCGGGATGAAATCCGCCGGCGGGATCATGCCGCGACGCGGATGGTCCCAGCGCAGCAAGGCCTCGAAGCCGGCGACGCTGCCATCCTCCAGCCGCACGATCGGCTGATAGGCGAGCGTGAATTCGCGCCGTTCGATGGCGCGGCGCAGATCGGATTCGAACTGCAGCCTGTCGGTGCCGACGGTGCGGAAGGCCGGGCGGAACGGCTCGATCCTGTCGCCGCCGAAGCGCTTGGCCTGATGCATGGCAAGCTCGGCGTCCTTGACCATGTCCTCGGCTGACATCTGCGTCGAGTTCCAGGTGATCAGTCCGATCGATGCGGTCAGCACGATCTCGCGCTTGGCGAAGGTGATCGGGTTGTTGATGGCATGCTTGATGGCATCGGCGACGGCGGCGATGCGGGACGGATCCTGTTCGGACAACAGCATCAGTGCGAACTGATCGCCGGCAAAACGCGACAGCGAATCCTTCGGCTTGAGCAGCCGGTGCAGCCGGCGCGCAATGGTCAAAAGGATGGTGTCGCCGGCCGAGATGCCGAGCCCGTCATTGACCTGCTTGAAACGGTCGATGTCGATGACGAAGACGGTCGGGCGCACTTTTTCTTCGGTGCGGGCGATCGAGATGACCGCTTCCAGCCGGTTCATCAACAGTTCGCGGTTCGGCAGCCCGGTCAAATTGTCGTGCACGGCATCGTGCAGCAGACGCTCCTCGGATTTTTTCTGCTCGGTGACGTCGACCATGGTGCCGACGCAGCGAATGACTTCGCCGTCCGACCCGATCACCGGCCGCGCGCGCAGCGAGAACCAGTGATAGTGGCCGTCGGCACCACGCAGGCGGAAGTTCTGCGACACCCGGCCGCGCCGGTGCTCCAGCACCACGTCGAGCGTCGTGCGGAAGGTGTCGCGGTCGTCGGCATGCAGCACCGGCAGCCAGTTGCGCGCGGCACCGCCAAGGCTGTTTGGCGCCAGGCCGAGCTGGATGCTGACATCGGGCTTGGTGACGACGCGGTCGCGCAGCACGTCCCAATCCCACACCGTATCGCCCGATCCGGCCACTGCCAGTGCCTGCCGCTCGAGGTCGGAGAACAGGCCCTGGTGCAGCGCGCCGCCGGCAAAGGCGTGCTGCATGACGGTGAAGCCGATCAGAAGGATGATCAGGATCAGCCCGCCGCCCAATGCCGGCTGGGCGATGTCGTTGTCGAGCATGCCGGTGATCGCCATCCACGACCCGCACAGCCACAACAGCACCATGACCCAACTGGGCACCAGCATGATGGCGCGGTCGTAGCCGCGTATGCCGAGGAAGATGATCAGGCCGAGCCCGGTCAGCGCGGTGGCGGCGAAGGACAGCCTGGCGATGCCGGCGGCGACCGCAGGATCGACGATGGCGACGCCGGCGATCAGCAGCAGTCCAAGGATCCAGACCAGCGCACCATAGCTGAAATGGCCGTGCCATCGGTTGAGGTTGAGATAGGCGAAAAGGAACACCACGAAGGTCCCCGCCAGCGCCACCTCCGTTCCCGCTCGCCACATCTGCTCGTTGCCGGGCGAGATCTCGATGATCTTGTTGAGGAAGCCGAAATCGACGCAGATATAGGCCAGCACCGCCCAGGCGAGCGCCGCGGTCGCCGGGAACATCGAGGTTCCCTTGACCACGAAAAGGATGGTCAGGAACAGCGCCAGCAGGCCGGCGATGCCGATGACGATGCCGCGAAACAGCGTGTAGGAATTGACCGAGTCCTTGTAGGATTCCGGGTCCCACAAATAGACCTGCGGCAGTTTCGGCGAAGCCAGTTCGGCGATGAAGGTGATCACCGTGCCCGGATTCAGCGTCACGCGGAACACGTCGGCGTCGGGGCTGGTCTGGCGGTCGAGCGCGAAGCCCTCGCTGGGCGTGATGGCGGCGATGCGGGTCGAGCCAAGATCGGGCCAGAAGATGCCGGAATTCACCAGCCGGAAATGCGGCGCGACGATCAGCCGGTCGAGCTGCTGGTCGGTGGTGTTGGCCAGCGCGAACACCGCCCAGTCGCCGGTCGAGCGCGCATCATTGGCCTCGACTTCGATGCGCCGCACGATGCCGTCCGGCCCAGGAGCGGTCGACACCTGGAAATTCTCGCCCTGGTTTCGGTAGATTTCGACGGCGCCCGAAAGGTCGAGCGCGACGTCGTCGCGGGCAATCTTGATCGGTTCGACGGCGAAGGCCGAGGATGCCGCGCACAGCGTCAGGATTGTCGCGAGGACAAAGGCAAACAGCGGCCCTTTTCGCAGGAAATTCGTCAAGATCAGTCCTTCGTTCCAGCGCCCGGCGGATCGTCCGAGATCCGGGCGTAGAGGTAGTGGTCCTGCCAGATGCCGTTGATCCTGAGATAGGATCGCAGAAGTCCTTCGCGCCGGAATCCGGCTTTTTCAAGCACGCGGATCGACCGGGCGTTGTCGGGAATACAGGCCGCTTCGATCCGGTGCAACCTCAGCGTATCGAAGGCGAAGCGCGTCACCACCTTGACCGCGTCGGTCATCAGGCCACGACCGCCAAAGCGCTCGCCGATCCAATAGCCGACATGGCCGCTTTGCGAGACGCCATGGCGTATGTTGCCGAGCGTGATACCACCCGCCAGCTTGCCGCTGCTCTTTTCGAAGATGAAGAAGGCGATCGCGGTTCCCTGCGCATAGTCTTCGCGGTAGCGGCTGATGCGCAGCCGCCAGGCGGTGCGGTCGAGTTCATCGGGAGTCCAGCGTGGTTCCCATGGTTCGAGAAAGGCACGGCTTTCGCCACGCACCGCCGCCCATTCGCGATAGTCATTCGTGAAGGGCACGCGCAGCATGACGTGGTCACCCTTCAGCGCCGGCAGATCACGGCGAAAGAAAGGGAGCGCGAACACGACGCTTTGAGGGGCTTAGACGGCGAGCTTGCGGGTCGCGGTCTGCGTGCCCGCAAGCGAATCGAGGATCGCCTCGTATGGCGCCAGCGTACCCACAGGCCCGACAGCTGTAAGCGTCGGCTTGGTCGAGAACAGCCGCGACGACAGGTCGGTCAGCCGCTCGATCGTGAGCGCCGACAGCCGTTCCATCAGTTCCTCCTTGGCAATCGGCCTGCCGAACAGAAGCAGCTGCCGCGCGATCTGCGAGGCGCGGCTGGCCGGGCTTTCGGCGGACATGATCAGCCCGGCGCGATATTGGGCGCGCGCCCGGTCGAGTTCTTCCTGCAGGATCTTCTCGCCGGCCTTCTGCAGTTCGTCGATGATGACCGGCACCAGTTCGGCGATATCGCTCTGGCCGGTCGCGGCATGGACACCGAAGACGCCGGTGTCGGAAAAGCCCCAATGGAAGGCATAGACCGAATAGCACAGGCCGCGCTTTTCGCGGACTTCCTGGAAAAGACGCGACGACATGCCGCCGCCGAGGATCATCGACAGCACCTGCGAGGCATAGAAGTCGCGCACATGATAGGCGCGGCCCTCGAAGCCCAGCACGATCTGCGCGTCCATCAGGTCGCGGTCCTCGCGGAAGTCGCCGCCGACATATTGCGCATATTGCGGGATGGTGCTGTCGGCCTTGCTGCGGAAGCCGCCGAGTTGCTTTTCGACCTCGCGCACGAAATTGTCGTGCTTGATGTCGCCGGCAGCGACGATCACCATCCGCTCGGCGCCATATTGCCGTTCGATGAAATCGTGTAACTGCTTCGAGGTGAAGGATTTGACGGCTTCCGGCGTGCCCAGGATCGAGCGGCCGATCGTCTGGTGGCGGAAGGCCGTCTCGGTGAAACGGTCGAAGACAATGTCGTCGGGCGTGTCGTGTGCTGCGCCGATCTCCTGCAGGATCACATGCTGCTCACGTTCGAGCTCCTGCGGATCGAACTCGGACTCCTGCAGGATGTCGGCAAGAATATCGACGGCCAGCGGCACGTCGTCGGAGAGCACCCTGGCATAGTAGGAGGTGGTCTCGACGCTGGTGGCGGCGTTGATCTCGCCGCCGACGTCCTCGATCTCCGAGGCGATTTCGAAGGCGCTTCGCCTTTTCGTGCCCTTGAACGCCATGTGCTCGAGCAGATGGGCCATGCCATGCTCTTCGTCACGTTCATTGCGGGCGCCTGACTTGACCCAGGCACCAAGGGCAACCGATTCGATGCTTTGAAGGGTTTCGGTGGCGACTGTCAGGCCGTTCGACAGACGGCTTACCTCAACACCCATATGGCTACTACTCCCTAACGCGCCGCCCGCGCGCGGCGGCCGACGTAATCTTCCACCATTTTCAGGTCGGATGGAAGTACCGTGTATTTTTCCTCCGATGTCATCAACCCACCTAGCCATGCGGGCAGTGCAGGCAAGACGCCGCTGGCGGCTTCGACGGCGGCCGGGAACTTTGCCGGATGGGCGGTGCCCAGCACCACCATCGGCACCGCGCCTGAAGCCTTGCCCGCCGCGACATGCACGGCTGCCGCGGTGTGCGGATCGAGCAGGTAGTTGCTGCCGGCGAGCGTCGAACGGATGGTGGCGGCGACCTCGTCCATGGTCGCGCGGCCGGCGTCGAATTCGGACCGCATCCCAGTGATTTGCTGGGTTTCGATGGTGAAAGCGCCGGACTGCTTGAGACTGTCCATGTAGCGCCGCACGGTCGCCGCGTCACGGTCGGAGGCCTCGAACAGCAGGCGTTCGAAATTCGACGACACCTGTATGTCCATCGACGGCGAAGTGGTCGCAAAGACGCCTTTGGTACGGTATTCCCCGGTTGCGAAAGTCCGCGCCAGGATGTCGTTGTCGTTGGTGGCGATGATCAGCCGCTCGATCGGCAGGCCCATCTTCTTGGCGGCGTAGCCGGCGAAGATATCGCCGAAATTACCTGTCGGCACCGTGAAGGAGACCGGCCTGTCCGGCGCGCCCAGCGATAGAGCCGAGGAGAAATAATAGACGATCTGGGCCATGATGCGGGCCCAGTTGATCGAATTGACGCCCGAAAGCGCAACCCGGTCGCGAAAGCCGTGATCGTTGAACATGTCCTTGAGCAGGCCTTGGCAATCGTCGAAATTGCCTTCGATGGCCAGCGCATGAACGTTTTCAGCCGGCGACGTCGTCATCTGCCGCTGCTGCACCGGCGAGACGCGGCCATGCGGGAAAAGGATGAAGATGTCGGTGCGGTTACGCCCGGCAAAGGCATCGATGGCGGCGCCGCCGGTATCGCCCGAGGTGGCGCCGACGATGGTGGCGTGCTGGCCGCGTTCGGCAAGCACATGGTCCATCAGCCGGGCCAGAAGCTGCATCGCCACGTCCTTGAAGGCGAGCGTCGGCCCGTGGAAGAGTTCCAGGATGAAGGTGTTGGGGCCGGTCTGCACAAGCGGGCAGACGGCCTCGTGGCGGAAGGTGGCATAGGCTTCGCGGACCAGGCGCTCGAAGACGGGCGCCGGGATTTCGTCGCCAAGGAAGGGCGACAGCACGCGGATCGCAAGGTCGGGATAGGCAAGGCCGCGCATGGCGCGGATCTCGGCAGCGGAAAACTGCGGCCATTCGCGCGGCACGTAGAGCCCGCCGTCGCGCGCCAGGCCAGCCAGCACAGCATCCGAAAATCCAAGCACGGGCGCTTCCCCGCGGGTACTCACATAGTGCATGTCACAAATCCGTTACCGCTGGGTTTTCCGTTCACCACAAGGTGGTTAATTTCTGCGCTGGCTCAGTCGCATTTTTGCCGCGCGGTTGATATACGTCACCAGCTTTGCGAGAGGGAAGTGCAGTTTCATGGCGTTTCGTACATTCAGTGGTCGCTTTTTCGCGGGTCTTGCACTCACCGGCTTTATGCTCGCCGTCGCCGGCTGCCAATCGAGCGACAACGGCATCCTGAACCTCGGCTTCGGCAAGAAGGATCCGACAGCGCCGCCGCCGCCACAGGATCCCAAGGTCCTGGCCAGCCAGTTGCAGGCCTATTGTCCCAGAGTGACGGTGCGAGACGGTACGGCCTTCTTCAACACCTATGCCAAGGGCGTCCAGAAGCCCAAGTCGAAGGCCATGCGCAAGCCGAGGAACCAGGCCGAGGCCGAGCAGCAGGCGCAGGAGGCGCAGGCCGCGGCCAACGCGGCTGCGACACCGCCGGATGAGTCTGCGAACATCATCTACCAGGCGTCGATCAGCGACGTGACCCGTGATTGCCTGCGCGCCAACGGGCAGTTGACAATGAAGATCGCGGTCGCCGGCAAGGTTGTGCCCGGACCGAAGTTTTCTCCCGGCACCATCACCATGCCGATCCGTGTCGCGGTGATGCATGGCACGGATGTTCTCTACTCGCAGATCCATCCGTATCAGATCCAGGTCACCGACCCGTCGGTCGCGACGCAGTTTGTCTTCACAGATTCCAATGTCGTCGTGCCCGAACCGTCAGCGCAGGACTATCAGGCCTTTGCCGGCTATGACGAAACCGCGCCGAAGGGGACGACGGACAAGCCGAAGAAGAATCACAAGAAGAAGGCTGTCGCGACGAACTAGTCTCGCGTTGCGACGCACGTCTCTCAGGCGTCAGCCGACCACTCCGACAGCGCGGCGATCACGCTTTTCAGCTCCGCCCAGCGGCGGATGACCGTCTCTGCGCCGGCTTCCGTCAAGGCGTCGGCATGGCCGGGGTAGCTGTGGCCGGCGCCGGTGAAGCCGAGCACGCGCATGCCGGCCGTCCTGGCGCCGTGGACGCCGTGCACGGAATCCTCGATGACGAATGTGTTCGCCGGCTTGGCGTTGAGTTTCTCCGCCGCGAACAGGAACACATCGGGCGCCGGTTTGGTCTTCTTGCTTGGTATCTCCAGGGCCGAAAAGATCCGGCCGGCGAAATACGGCAGCAGCAGCACTTTCTCCAGCATGAATTCGATCCGCTCGGAACGCGAATTCGAACAAACGCAGTGCGGCACGGTGACCGCGGCGACCGCCTCGCGCGCGCCGTCGATGGCGCGGACGTCGCTGCGCAACTTGCGATCGACGAGGTCTTCGGCGCGGTCGATCAGCGAGGCCTGGAACGGGATGCTGGATTTCTCCTCGACCCGCATCATGATGTCCTTGAAGGTCAGTCCGGCGTAGGTCTCGGCCAGTTCCTCAGCCGATATTTCGTAGCCGGCCAAGGTCAGCAGTTCCGCCTCGACCCGCGCGGCGACGATTTCGGAATCGACGAGCACGCCGTCGCAATCGAAGATGACAAGGTCTGGCTGGGGCATGGTGATCCGGAAAATGGGAGGATGAAGGGGCCAGGGAACGCTCAGGCGGCGCGGCATACACCAACAGGGCCGCCTTCGCAAATTTGGAGATCCGCGGTTTTGGCCTTCACCGAATATTTACGCTGATCGGTAACCATAACAGAGAGTAAAACTGTAACGCGTGCCTTGGGTGTCAGAATGTCTGCCGTGCGTCTTCTCGACGAGCTATCCCACGCCCCCCAGCAATCCGAATGGCTGGACACGATCCTCAAGGGTGACTGCGTTGCCGCGCTCGATCGGCTGCCGGAAAAGTCGATCGACGTCATTTTCGCCGATCCGCCCTACAATCTTCAGCTCGACGGCGACCTGCACCGGCCAGACCAGTCGAAGGTCGATGCGGTCGACGACGATTGGGACCAGTTCGAGAGCTTCGAGGCCTACGACGCCTTCACCCGCGCCTGGCTGCTGGCGGCGCGGCGGGTGCTGAAGCCCAATGGCACCATCTGGGTCATCGGCTCCTATCACAACATCTTCCGGGTTGGCGCCAAGATGCAGGATCTGGGCTTCTGGATCCTCAACGACGTCGTCTGGCGCAAGACCAATCCGATGCCGAATTTCCGTGGCCGCCGTTTCCAGAACGCGCATGAGACGATGATCTGGGCGTCGCGTGACCAGAAGGGCAAGGGCTACACCTTCAACTACGAAGCCATGAAGGCCTCGAACGACGACATCCAGATGCGCTCCGACTGGCTGTTTCCGATCTGCACCGGCGGCGAGCGGCTGAAGAACGACAATGGCGACAAGCTGCATCCGACGCAGAAGCCGGAAGCGCTGCTCGCTCGCATCATGATGGCCTCGACCAAACCGGGCGACGTCGTGCTCGACCCCTTCTTCGGCTCAGGCACCACCGGCGCGGTGGCCAAGCGGCTTGGCCGCCACTTCGTCGGCATCGAGCGCGAGCAGGCCTATATCGATGCCGCCAACGAGCGCATCGACGCGGTGCGGCCGCTGGACGGCGCCGACCTGACCGTGCTCACCGGCAAGCGCGCCGAACCGCGCGTCGCCTTCGTCAGCCTCATCGACACCGGGCTGATGGTTCCGGGCGCCACGCTCTACGACGCCAAGAAGCGCTGGGCGGCCAAGGTGCGCGCCGATGGCACCGTGGCGATCGGCGACAGCGCCGGCTCGATCCACAAGATCGGCGCCGAAGTGCAGGGCCTGGATGCCTGCAACGGCTGGACCTTCTGGCACTATGAGCGCAGCGGCGGCCTGACCCCGATCGACGAGCTTCGCCGCATTGCCCGGCTCGGTATGGAGCGGGCAGGGGCCTGAACCCCTGCCAATTGCCACCATTCTCGCTGACTCAAGGTATCAACGGATCGCCGGAAGCGATTCAAATCACGCCATGATTCCGAGGCGCTCAAGGTCTGCTTGAAGCGTCTTGGCATCGGTGAACAGCACCGCTTGCCAGCCGGCCGCCTTGGCGCCGTCGACGTTCTTCTGGCTGTCGTCGATGAACAGCGTGGCCGATGGCTCGAGCCCGAACGCGGCGACGTGATGATCGTAGATGCCGCGGTCCGGCTTGATCATCCCGACTTCGCCGGAGATGGTGACGCCGCGCGGCCGTTCGAGAAAATCGAAGCGTTTGCGCGCCTCGGCCAGTGTGTCGGTGGCGAAATTTGTCAGCATGGTCACGTCGTGGCCGCTCTCGATAAGGCCGACCATGATGGCGACACTGTCGTCATAGGCGTGCGGCACCATGTCGTGCCAGTAGCGACGAAAATTGCGGATGTTTTCCGCGTGATCGGGATGCTCCGCAATCAGCAGCGCCTCGGCCTCTTGCCATGTCCGGCCGCGATCCTGCTCGATGTTCCAGTCATGCGTGCAGACATTGTCGAAGAACCACTTTCTCTCTTCGGCATCCGGAATGAGGCGGCTGAACGGAATATTCGGATCGTAGTGGATCAGCACCCTGCCGATGTCGAAAACGATGTGGCGGATTTCAGTCATGGGGCCTCTTTGCACTGTGTGGCGACGGTTTTTTCGTCGCGCCGGGTATCGCAGCCTCGATTGCCTTTTTCATGACAGTGGGCAGTGCTTCGCCCGAAATGTCCGAAGGCAGCGACCAGAAATGGCCGGCCGGCGTCTCGCCGTTCGTATGGGCGAGGAACACATCGAGCTCGAGCGCGAAATGGGTGAAGACATGGGCGATCCGCCCCGTGGGCTTCCAGTTGCCGGGAAAGGGTGCCGCCGCTTGCGTGGTGGCGCCGTCGATCCGCGCTGTCCAGGCGGTCGTCGGCACTTCGGTCATGCCGCCAAGCAGGCCTTTCTCCGCCCGTTTGCGCAGCAGAATGGCACCGTCGCCTCGCACGGCGACGAAGGCCGCACCGCGCCGCAGCGGCTTGTCGGCCTTGGGCAGCCGCACCGGGAAATGTTCGGGGTCACCTGAAACGACCGCGCTGCAATCTTCGCGCAGCGGGCACAGCATGCAGCGCGGCCGGCGTGGCGTGCAGATCGTGGCGCCGAGATCCATCATCGCCTGGGCGAAATCGCCCGGCCTTGTCCCTGGCACCATGCGCTCGACATGAGCACGTATCTCGGCCTTGGCTTCGCTCAGCGGTATTGTGATCGAAAACAGCCGGGAGATGACGCGTTCGACATTGCCGTCGACGACGGCGGCTGGGCGGTCGAAGGCGATCGCGGTGATCGCCGCCGATGTATAGGCGCCGATGCCGGGCAGTTCCCTGAGGCCGGCTTCCGTGTCGGGAAACCGGCCGCCGCGCTGGGCCACCAGGTCGGCGCAGGCCTTGAGATTGCGCGCGCGGGAATAGTAGCCGAGCCCGGCCCAGGCCTTCATCACATCCTCGGTCGGTGCCGCGGCCAGCGCCCTGACGTCAGGCCACTTTTCGACAAATACGCGAAAATAGGCCTTCACCGCCTCAACGGTGGTTTGTTGCAGCATGACTTCGGACAGCCAGATGCGGTAGGGATCGGGCCTCGCGCCGCGCGCATGCTCACGCGGCGTGATGCGCCACGGCAACTCGCGATGATGCTCATCGTACCAGCCGAGCAGGCGGGACGCGATGTCGACACCGAATGGGGGTGTGGTCTTGCGGGTCTGGTCTGCTGGTGCCATTGATCGGGAATTGGCCTTGGCCGATGCTGGTGAGGCTGGAGAACGTACATGGCAGGGAGAACGCCCTACGGCAATCCCGTCCCGGTCAGCGATCTTGCGACCAAAATCCTCGACCCGGTGCTGCGCAAGCGGGCCGGCATTTCGATCGGCCTCGTCCAGTCATGGGAAGAGATCGCCGGGCCACGCCTTGCCAGCCGCTCGCGTCCCGAAAAAATCCAGTGGCCGCGTCGCATGCATGAAGACGATCCGTTCGAGCCGGCGGTGCTGGTCATCGCCTGCGAAGGCATGGCAGCGCTGCATCTGCAGCACGAGACCGGCGAGATCATCAACCGGGTCAACGCCTTCCTCGGTTTCACCGCCATCAGCCGGATCAGGATCCTGCAGAAGCCTGTGACGGCGGACCAGGGAAAGCGCAAACCGACCTTCAGGCCGCTGACCGCGGCCGAGAAGACGAAATTGTCCTCGACCATCGGCCTGGTCGACGATGATGGGCTTCGCGCTTCCCTGGAAAGGCTTGGCGCCACCATTCTGGGCGAAAGGAAGTCATAGATCTGTCGTCAAAATCTCGGATTTGTCGTCAATATCTCGCATTCGTGATCGCCCCTGTCAGGTTTGGCGATTGGATTGGGGATGGAGATGCCTTAATTCGCGCCAACTCTCGCCTTTTCGTGCCTTTGCATTGCAAAATCCAACTCTTGTCAGGTGATTCGTATGAACCGTCCCCCGTTTGGCCAAAGCTTGTCTCGCAGAAACGTCCTGACTTCGCTGGCCGCCATTCCGGCGGTCGCCCTGCTCGCCGCCTGCAGCGACTCTGGCGAGCAAGCCAAGGCGGCGGATGTAAAGCCCGCGGACCCGGCCGCGCCTGCGAAGCCGGCCACGCCGGCCGCCGCTACTGCACCGGAAGCCCAGGGCACCGTGGATATGGCGGAACTGCTGAAGCCGGGTGCGCTGCCCGACAAGCAGCTTGGCAAGGACGACGCCAAGGTCACTATCGTCGAATACGCCTCGATGACTTGCCCGCATTGCGCGCATTTCGCCGAGACCACCTTTCCGGACCTGAAGACCAAATACATCGACACCGGCAAGGCCCGCTACATCCTGCGCGAATTCCCGTTCGATCCGAGCGCCGAAGCCGGATTCATGCTGGCGCGCTGCGCCAAGGATAACTATTTCCCGATGGTGGACGTGCTGTTCAGGCAGCAGGCGAACTGGGTTGGAGTGCCCAATACCAAGGATGCGCTGCTGCAAATCTCCAAGCTCGCCGGTTTTACACAGGAGTCCTTCGAGGCCTGCTTGACGGACCAGAAACTTCTGGACGATGTGAGATCGGTCCAGAAGCGCGGCGCCAATGAATTCAAGGTCGACTCGACACCGACCTTCTTCATCAACGGTAAGACCTACAAGGGGGCGATGTCGATTGCGGAAATGTCGGCCATCATCGACCCTCTGCTCTGACGCTCAGGCAGCATCGAAGCGGCCGCGCCCGGCGCCGGTCGCCCATTTGCCTTGCCGTGGATTCTCCCCGCAAAACCGCGGTACATTTTTGCTGAATCCGCTTAGTGGGCGGCGCGAATGAAGTTTTCGCGCCTTCGCCTCCTTGGTTTCAAGTCCTTCGTCGAGCCCGGCGAGTTCGTCATCGAACGCGGCCTGACGGGCATTGTCGGGCCGAATGGCTGCGGCAAGTCGAACCTGGTCGAGGCGCTGCGCTGGGTGATGGGCGAAAGCTCCTACAAGAACATGCGCGCGTCCGGCATGGACGACGTCATCTTTTCCGGCTCGGGCACGCGCCCGGCACGCAACACCGCTGAAGTCACGCTTTTCCTCGACAACAGCGACCGCTCGGCGCCCGCTGCCTTCAACGATGCCGACGAGTTGCAGGTGTCGCGCCGGATCGAACGCGAGGCGGGCTCGCTCTATCGCATCAACGGCAAGGAAGCGCGCGCCAAGGATGTCCAGCTCCTGTTCGCCGACCAGTCGACCGGCGCGCGCTCGCCATCGATGGTCGGGCAGGGCCGCATCGGCGAACTGATCCAGGCCAAGCCGCAGGCGCGCCGCGCCTTGCTCGAAGAGGCTGCCGGCATTTCCGGCCTGCACACCCGTCGCCACGAGGCCGAGTTGCGGCTGAAGGCGGCCGAGCAGAACCTGGAGCGCCTGGACGACGTCGTCGGCGAGCTGGAAAGCCAGATCGAAAGCCTGAAGCGCCAGGCGCGCCAGGCATCGCGCTTCAAGAACCTATCGGCCGATATCCGCAAGGCGGAAGCGACGCTGCTGCATCTGCGCTGGACACTGGCCAAGACACAGGAAGGCGAGGCGCGCTCGGCGCTGGCTGTTGCCACCGCGCTGGTCGGTGACCGCGCCGCAGCCCAGATGGCCGCGGCAAGGGAGCAAGGCATCGGCGCCCACCGGCTGCCGGAGCTGCGCGACGCGGAAGCCGCCGCTGCCGCCGCCTTCCAGCGCCTGTCGATCGCCAGGTCGCAGATCGAGGAGGAAGCCGGCCGCATCCGCGCCCGTCAGGGCGAACTCGAGCGCCGGCTGCAGCAGCTCGACGGCGACATTGCGCGCGAGGAGCGCATGGTCCGCGACAATGCCGATATTCTTGAGCGACTTCGCACCGAAGAAGCCGCGCTCAATTCCGAAAATGCCGGTGCCGCCGAGCGCGAGGCCAGCACCCGCGCGGCTTTCGAACAGGCGGCATCGACGCTTGCGGCAAGCGAAGCCAAACTCGCCGCGCTGACCGCCGAGCGGGCCGAGGCCGCCGCCTCGCGCAACCAGATCGAACGGACGCTGCGCGACACCGCCGAGCGCCGCGACCGTTTCGGCCGTCAGCTTGCCGATGTCGACCGGGAACTGTCCGATATCCTCTCCAAAGTCGCCGGCCTGCCGGATCCGGCCGAGAAGCGCATGCTGGTCGAACAGGCGATGGCGCTGCTGGATGAGGCCGAGGCTGCCGTGGCGGAGGCCGAGCAATCGGTCATTGATGCCCGCGCCACCGAGAGCGCCGCCCGGCCGCCGCTGCAGGATGCCAGAGCCGAGCTGGCACGCATCGAGACGGAAGCGCGCACGCTTGCCAAGATCCTGAATGCCGCCAGCGGCGATCTCTTCCCGGCCGTGCTGGAGCAGATCAGCGTCGAGCGTGGCTTCGAGACGGCGCTGGGTGCTGCCCTTGGCGAAGATCTCGACGTGCCGCTCGACCGCAGCGCACCGGTGCATTGGGGCGAAAGCGAGATCCAGCCCGGCGACGCGGCTCTGCCCGAAGGCGTCAGGAGCCTTGCCAGCGTGGTTCACGCGCCGGCACAACTCGCCCGCCGGCTGGCGCAGATCGGTATCGTTGCATCAGGCGATGGCCGCCGGCTGCAGGCGCTTCTTGCCCCCGGCCAGCGGCTGGTCAGCCGCGACGGCGCGCTCTGGCGCTGGGACGGCTTTACCGCCAGTGCCGATGCACCCACCGCCGCCGCGCAACGGCTGGCGCAGAAGAACCGGCTGGCCGAACTCGATGCCGAAGCGGTGCAGGCGACGCTCGTCCTGCGCCAGGCCGAGGAGGCACTGGCCCAGGCCGAACAGGCGCTTCACCTGGCGAGCGAGACCGAGCGCAATGCGCGCCAGGCCGGGCGTGACGCCCAGCATCGGCTGGACGCCGCCCGTAATGCGCTGGCCGAGGCTGAAAAGGCCGGCGGCGAATTGGCGAGCCGTCGCGCGGCCCTCGATGAAGCGCGCGCCCGCATCGTCGACAGCCACGAAGAGACCTCGGCGGCCTTCGCCGAGGCCGAAATGCTGCTGCAGGACGCGCCCGATCTCGGCGATTTGCAATTGCAGCTTGAACAGTCCGCGGCCAATGTCGCCCGCGATCGCGCCACGCTTGCCGATGCACGTGCCGTGCATGAGGGGCTGCGCCGCGAGGCCGAGGCGCGCGCGCGCCGGCTCGATGCCATTGGCGCCGAGCGCAGCAACTGGCTGGAGCGGGCCGAAAACGCCTCGACGCAGATCGCATCGCTTGGCGAACGTAAGGCCGAGGCTGAGGCCGAACGCGAGCGACTGGCCGATGCGCCCGATGAAATCGACGCCAAGAGGCGCGCCTTGCTGTCACAGTTGACGGAGGCCGAGACCTTGCGCAAGGCGGCCGCCGACCGTCTGCAGGAGGCGGAAAACCGGCAATCCGAAATGGACAAGGCGGCCACCGGCGCCATCCAGTCGCTGGCCGAGGCGCGCGAAACCCGTGTCCGCGCCGAAGAGCGGCTGACGGCGGCCGACGAACGCCGGCTGGAGGTCGAGGCGCGCATCCAGGAAACGCTGAACACGCCGCCGCATCTGGTCATCCGCCATACCGGTCTGGAGGCCGACAGCCCGTTGCCGGAAATGGCCGAGATCGAGCGCCAGCTCGACCGGCTGAAGATCGAGCGCGAACGGCTCGGCGCCGTCAATCTGCGTGCCGAGGAAGAGCAGAAGGAGCTTTCCGACCGGCTGGAGACGATCGTGTCGGAACGCGAAGACATCATCGAGGCGATCCGCAAGCTCCGGCAAGCGATCCAGAGCCTGAACCGCGAAGGCCGCGAGCGGTTGCTTGCCGCCTTCGACGTGGTCAACAGCCATTTCCAGCGGCTGTTCTCGCATCTGTTCGGCGGCGGCACCGCGGAATTGCAGCTGATCGAATCCGACGATCCGCTCGAGGCCGGGCTTGAAATCCTGGCCCGCCCGCCCGGCAAGAAGCCCCAGACCATGACGCTTCTATCCGGTGGCGAGCAGGCGTTGACGGCGATGTCGCTGATCTTTGCCGTGTTCCTGACCAATCCGGCGCCGATCTGCGTGCTCGACGAAGTCGACGCACCGCTCGACGATCACAATGTCGAGCGTTTCTGCAATCTGATGGACGAGATGGCCGCCACCACCGAGACGCGTTTCGTCATCATCACCCACAACCCGATCACCATGGCGCGCATGAACCGGCTGTTCGGCGTCACGATGGCCGAGCAGGGTGTCAGCCAGCTCGTCTCGGTCGACCTGCAGGCCGCCGAAGCGATGCGCGAAGCAAGCTGAGCCGCCGCGCGACGCGCCGGTGATCTAAAAATAGGTTCTCGGCGTGACAAGGTTCTTCTGCTGGCGAAGATAAAAACAATAGAAGCCGAATGCGGCAGCGAGCCACATGAAGGCCTCGCCGATCGCCAGCCGGTTGTTCGAATTGCTGAGGACGGTGAGGGCGAAGAAGACCAGCGTTGAGATGTAGCAGGACCATACGGCCGGAGCGACAAGCTTGGCCCGCATGGCCAGCAGGACCTGCCTGGACGACCAGGCGTAGAGAAAGCCGAAGAACGCCAGCCCGACCACGCCGTAGCGCACGGCTATCTCCAGATAGCCGTTGTGGAAGACGTTGAAGATCATGGGGTGGTAGGTTCTGTTCTGCCATTCGGTGAGCCAGCTGGAACTGGCTCCGAAGATCGGGTGGCGTTTCCAGACCTCGATTGCATCGGCCCACAGCATCAGCCGTTCCCTGGCCGCTAAGGGAACCGTATTGCTGGCGATGGCGCGGTCGAAGGCCGGGAGGACGCCATGGCTGAGGGCATCCGAAACCAGGTTCTTGACGAAGATCATGGTGTCGCCGGCGGTGGACCAGAAGATGTTGTGCATGGCGACAACGCTGGCTGCAACGATTGCCAGCACGCCGCCTCCGATCATCAGCTCGCGGCGATGACCTCTCGCCAGCGTCATGATCGCCAGCAGAAGCAGGACGAGCGCGAGCGCAAGCCAGACGCCCTTCGACCGCAGCGCAATGATGTTGGCGAAGGCAAACAGCAGGACGGCTGTCGACAGCGCCCAGTGCAGGCTCCTGGATACCTTGTTCAGGTCCGTTCTTTGGGCCGTGTATGCCATGAATTGCAGCGTGCAAAGGAAGATGAAACCAGCCGCCACCGACGCGTGAATGGGATTGTTGAAAAGCCATGGCTCCGGTCTGGTTCCGTGAAGGATGTCCGAATAGCCGGTGTCCGCCGCCAGGAAGACAAGGCTGAGGATCATGAACCAGAGGACGAGCTGCCCAGGCTGCCTGACAAACAGCAAGAGCGCGAAGCCGGTCGTCGCATAAAACAGCGGAAACAGGTAGATGCCTTCGGCGGCACCCAACTGGTGGGTGCCGAAATAGACGATCGCCAGTCGGATGAAGACATAGAGCGACCAACCCAGGCAGAGCCCGCCGACCCATCCGATCAGTGGCTTGCTGTAGGTCCAAAGATCCCGTCTGAACCAGCGGATGACTGCGACAGCGGCGAGTGCCATCCCCGCGAAGCGGTAAGTGTCAGCCTCGCGCCAGACCGCGGAGGCCATCGCGAGAATTGCGAATGTCGCAAAGACCAGAAGCACGCTGTAGCGCGGCGCGTCGTCTCTGGCGTAGTCCGGGGTTTCCAGCGGCAGGGGTGGACGCAACAGGACGTGATGCAGGCGGCTTAGCAACTCCTTGGCCCGGAACGCCCCGGCGCTCAGCCGGCGCGGCCAGGGCAACCGCGCGAATTTGTAGCTGCCCGAGGGGCCGGCTATGCCGGAGATCGCGCTGCTCCTGGCGAAGCCAAGCACGTTCTTGCGGACCGTATAGACCTTCAGGCCGGTATCCCAAAATCGTTCGATGGCGACGTCCCACGGCATTTTCATCACCGCGAGCGCCGACAACAACCCCTGCGCGCCCTCCCGCGTCACCAGATAGGCGGCGGCGGAGCCTTGTGGGCCATGCAGCGCGCGACCGATCTCGTCGCCCTCCGTCGTCTCGACGGCGCGCAGGAACAGGCTGATACGGTGGTTGGTCAGCTTGATGACGTCGAAATCCGGCACCGCGGCGATGATGGCCTCGATGCGCCGTGTGGTGTCTTCGCTGAAGAGGATGTCATCCTCGACAATCAGGCCATAGGCGCTGCCACCGGTCAGGAACGTTTCCAGCGCCTGGACATGGCTGCGGTAACAGGCGTATTCGCCGGGCAGAATGTCGCGCCCGCTCAACTTGCGCGCGGTTGGAAGATCGATCTCCGTCCAGTCCGCCTTGGCAAGCGCGCGGCCGTCGATAGCCGCAATGCGCTGCAAGGTCAGGCCGGCCGCTTCGGCGCTGGCGAGCAATTCGCTCCAGCGACCGGTCTCGCGATCGAGGTTGATGGCGAAGATGGGAAGGTTCATTGAAGTTCCATTTTGACCGCCACCCGTCTTGGTGGAATCTTCGATGACCTTGTATGGAAAAGAGGGAGATGTTCAAGGCTATACTGTTGAGGCCATGTGCATGCTTTCGAACGGCCAGCTTGAAGAGATCGTCCGAGTTCGCGTAAGCCATCACATGACCGCCACGCACCATGGTCGCCGAAAGGCGGTGCTGGGTGGCGGACGATGCACAAGCCCTCCGTGCATGACCATGAAATACGGGGGCCGGCGCGTCCGCTTGCGGGGGGTGCGGGACGGACGCGCCGACGTTATCGACAACGCCGAGCCATCTTTCTGACTCGCACGACCGCGGTCGGTACGCCGGCAGTCATGCCGTTGCCTCGCCGAGATGGTCTTAGGTTGTAGGTCCGGTCCGGAGGGTGGGACCGCCGGGAATATAACATCCGCACAGGTGACTTGGCTGTTCCACACAGAACAGTCCTCAACGGTCCCTGTCCCTTAGGTGAGGATTGTCGTGCAGGACCACGTTCAGGAGGGAGTTATGAACCTCCAGATTTCCATTGTAATGGATGAACCCGAGCTTGCGGAACTTGTTCATGAACGTGCTAACGCGCGACCTGGTGGTGCCGACCATCTCCGCGAGCGTCTCCTGGCTTATCTTCGGGATGACGGGCTGAGGGTTCCCCTCCCTGCCAAAGTTTGCCATCAGAAGGAGCAACCTCGCCAGACGCTTCTCACTCGAATTGAAAAGCTGGTCTACCAGGTCCTCTTCGACGCGGGCGTTCCTCGCCAGCAAATAGGACATGAACATCTCTGAGAACTTCGGCTCCTCCCGGAGCACCCGCGTGATTGATGCTTTATCAAGCCGCGCAATGACGCTGTCCAACATCGCGGAAACTGTAGCCAACCGCAGCGGCTGGCCGGACAAGCAGCCTTCGCCGAAGAAGTCCCCGCTCTCGTGGAGAGCGACGATCGCTTCCTTGCCCTGCTCCGATACGATGCAGACTTTGACCTTGCCCTTCTGGATGTAGAAGACGGAATCCGCCGGGTCGCCCTGAGAATAGACAGTCTCATTCTTGCGATACGTCGCCACAGTCCTTCCGCCGTCGACCGTATTGAGGAAGACGTTCACGTTGAATGGGCGCTTGTCGGTCCTTGCCACGACAGTCTCAACTTCGGTAAGGCGATATTTTAGCGCAGGTCGCGCGTCCGGAAAATCACCTGGATTAATGACGGAAGCCCGCTTCGGCGACCGTCATGCCACACGTGTGAACTGGTCCTGGTCATTGGCCAGACAGATCATACATCGCTGCGGCCCTATCCGAGAGATGATGATGTTCCAGCATGGACCCGGAAAAATATGGCTGGGGCGCCAGGATTCGAACCTGGGAATGTCGGTACCAAAAACCGATGCCTTACCACTTGGCGACGCCCCAATTGCCGTCAGAGTCGCTTGTGCGGCGCGTTCTTAGCAGAGCAGCCGAAAAGCACAATCCTTATGAGCGACGATGGGAACGCCCAAAATGGGCAGGTAACGCGGTGCTGCCAGATGACATGCTGTGGCTATTCAGACCACACCGCCATCTCGTTTCCGGCCGGATCGACAAAGTGAAAGCGCCGGCCGCCGGGGAACGGAAAGATCGGCTTGACGATCGTGCCACCGGCACTTTCGACGGCGTCGAGTGTCGCTTCCAGATCCTTGCTGTAGAGCACGGGCAGCGGCTTGGCGGGCGCTTCCGCGGCGTCGGCCTGGAACCCTCCGTCCAGCCCCTCGGCAAAGGCTGAGTAGGTCGGTCCATAGTCGGTGAACGACCAGGCAAAGGCAGCGCTGTAGAAAGCCTTGAGCCGGTCCAGCGTTCCGCCGGTCGCCGGCATTTCCAGATAATCGAGTTTTCCGTGTAGTTTCATGGCGCACCTTTGTTCCTGTTATGTTCTAATCCCAAAGCTCCGGAAAAGCAAGTCTTTTTGCCGCATCCTTGGACAGAGCTTTTGCTTAATCGATTGTAGCGGCCGGACAACTTTGCCGACGCCTTGCGTTTCGCACTGCAGCATCATATCGCTCGACAGTCGGACACGGCGGAACTTTCCGTTTCGCCAATCTTTCCAATCTCCTGCAACCGGAGAGCAAAGCATGACCAAATGGGTTTTCACCTTTGGCGATGGTGCGGCGGAAGGCCGTGCCGGCGATAGGAATCTGCTGGGTGGCAAGGGCGCCAATCTGGCCGAGATGTGCAGCCTGGGCCTGCCGGTGCCGCCCGGGTTCACCATCACCACCGAGGTCTGCAACGCTTACTACGCCAATGGCCGCACCTATCCATCAGGGTTGGAAACGGATGTCGCGGTCGCGCTCGATCACATCGGACGGCTGACCGGCCGCCGGTTCGGAGATCCGTCGAAACTGCTGCTGGTCTCGGTGCGTTCGGGTGCCCGCGCCTCGATGCCCGGCATGATGGATACCGTGCTCAATCTCGGGCTGAACGACGAGACGGTCGAGGCGCTGGCCGCCGATTCGGGCGACGCGCGCTTTGCCTATGACAGCTACCGCCGCTTCATCCAGATGTATTCCGATGTCGTGATGGGCCTCGACCATGAGGTGTTCGAGGAAATCCTCGAAGACCAGAAGGGCGGGCTCGGCTATGAGCTCGACACCGAACTGACGGCTCTCGAATGGCAAGGCGTCATTGCGCTCTACAAGGCCAAGGTCGAGGAAGAACTCGGCAAGCCGTTTCCGCAGGATCCACATGAGCAGCTGTGGGGCGCCATCGGCGCTGTGTTTTCGAGCTGGATGAACAACCGCGCCATCACTTACCGGCGCCTGCACGACATCCCCGAAAGCTGGGGCACGGCGGTCAACGTCCAGGCCATGGTGTTCGGCAATATGGGCGAAACCTCGGCCACCGGCGTTGCCTTCACCCGCAATCCGTCGACCGGCGAAAAGATGCTCTATGGCGAGTTCCTGGTCAACGCGCAGGGCGAGGACGTCGTTGCCGGCATCCGCACGCCGCAGAACATCACCGAGGCGGCGCGCATTGCCGCCGGATCGGACAAGCCGTCCTTGCAGAAGCTGATGCCGGACGCGTTCCAATCCTTCGTCACCATCTCCGATAGTCTGGAGAAGCACTATCGCGACATGCAGGACCTCGAATTCACCATCGAGCGCGGCAAGTTGTGGATGCTGCAGACCCGCTCCGGCAAGCGCACCGCCAAGGCTGCGTTGAAGATCGCCGTCGAAATGGCAAGGGACAAGCTGATCACGAAGGAAGAGGCGGTCGCCCGCATCGATCCGGCCTCGCTCGACCAGCTGCTGCACCCGACCATCGATCCCAAGGCAGCGCGCGACGTCATCGGCGTCGGGCTGCCGGCCTCTCCCGGTGCCGCCACCGGCGAGATCGTCTTCTCCTCTGCTGACGCCGAGGAGTTGAAGACGCAAGGCCGCAAGGCGATCCTGGTGCGCATCGAAACCAGTCCTGAAGACATTCACGGCATGCATGCGGCCGAAGGCATCCTGACTACGCGCGGCGGCATGACCAGCCATGCCGCGGTCGTCGCCCGCGGCATGGGCAAACCCTGTGTGTCTGGCGCAGGCTCACTGCGCGTCGACTACAAGGCCGGCACGCTGATGGCGATGGGGGCGACCTTCCGCAAGGGCGACATTGTCACCATCGACGGCGGCAATGGCCAGGTGCTGAAGGGTGCCGTGCCGATGCTGCAGCCGGAACTGTCCGGCGATTTCGCCGCCATCATGGAGTGGGCGGACGCGGTTCGCCGCATGAAGGTGCGCACCAATGCCGAAACGCCGCTCGATGCGCGCATGGCGCGCTCTTTTGGCGCCGAAGGCATCGGGCTTTGCCGTACCGAGCACATGTTCTTCGATGGCGATCGCATCGTTGCCATGCGCGAGATGATCCTGGCCGACACCGAGAAGGACCGGCGCACGGCACTCGCCAAGCTGCTGCCGATGCAGCGCTCGGATTTCCTCGAACTGTTCGAGATCATGGCCGGCCTGCCGGTGACGATCCGCCTGCTCGATCCGCCGCTGCACGAATTCCTGCCGAAGACCGAGGAGGAGGTGGCCGAGGTTGCCGCCGCCATGAAGGTGTCGCCCGACAAGCTCCGCCAGCGCACCGACGCGCTGCATGAATTCAACCCGATGCTCGGCCATCGCGGCTGCCGGCTTGCGGTTTCGTACCCCGAGATCGCGGAGATGCAGGCGCGCGCCATTTTCGAGGCCGCCGTCGAGGCGGGCAAGAAGGCCGGCGCACTTGTCGTTCCCGAAATTATGGTGCCGCTGGTCGGCCTGGTGAAGGAACTCGACTACGTCAAGGCGCGCATCGATGCCGTCGCCAAAAGCGTCATGGAGGAAACCGGCGTCAAGATCGACTATCTGACGGGCACGATGATTGAACTCCCCCGCGCGGCGATCCGCGCCCATGTCATCGCCGCTACGGCCGAATTCTTCTCCTTCGGTACCAATGACCTGACCCAGACCACATTCGGCATCTCGCGCGACGATGCGGCCTCGTTCCTGGAGACCTACCGCCAGAAAGGCATCATCGATCAGGATCCCTTCGTCTCCCTCGACATCGACGGGGTTGGCGAACTGGTGCGCATGGCTGCCGAAAAGGGCAGGGCGACACGGCCCGACATCAAGCTCGGCATCTGTGGTGAACATGGCGGCGATCCGGCCTCGATTCGGTTTTGCGAAGAGGTCGGCCTCGACTACGTGTCCTGCTCGCCCTATCGCGTGCCGATTGCGAGGTTAGCGGCCGCGCAGGCGGCGGTGCTGGTTGCGAAAGCAATTCCCGGAAAAGTGTGAAGCAGTTTCCGTCCCGAATTGCGTCAAAGCAAAGAGCTGGAGCAATTCCAGGAAAAGTGTGATACGCTTTTGCTCCCGGAATTGCGTCAAAGCAAAGGGTTAGAGATTCGCCGTTTCCGTGAACGGTGAATTGCTCTAAGGCCGACCGCGGATAGGATCCATCCGGTCGAGCTTACCGTTTTGTAAAGCAATTCACACGAACGTGCTGACGGCATTGCGTAATCATTGCGTAATTTCGACATCCCGCCAATTGTCCTGGGAAACAGATGTTGCAGACTGCACCCGCGCCGATTCGCTCGATCCTGGTCATTCAAACGAAGTACATTGGAGATCTCGTTCTCGCCTCGGTGCTCTCAGAAAACCTGCGGCTCGAATTCCCCGATGCCAGGCTGGTGTTTCTGTGCGACGCTCGCTTCGCGAGCTTCGTAGTCGCCCATGACATTGCCTCCGAGGTGGTCACGTTCAAGCGTGCCCACCTGCGCGGCACCCCCCTGCAGCGCGGCAAAGAGCTTTACGCCGTCGTGCGGGCGCTGCGCCGTTTCCATTTCGACCTGACGATCGACCTGACCGATTCAAAGACGTCACGCATGCTCACCGGGCTGGTCAATGCAAAGACCCGTGTCGGCTACAATCCCACCGAGAGGCCATTGCGTCTGCTGGAGCGGCAGCCCGCCAACGTGTTTGCCAAGCCATTTGGCTTTGGTGGAGAACATTTCGTCTACCGCTATCTTTCGCCGCTCCAGGCGCTTGGCGTCGGTCTCCATGTGACGGTTCCAAACCTCCAACCGCTCCCGCCCGAGACGTCAAATGCGTTGGCGCTGCTGGGCAAGCATCATCTTCATCCAAACGCTTTCATCGCCGTCCACGCCGGCGCAAGCTTCGAAGGGCGACGTTGGCAGCCGGAGCGGTTTGCCGAGGCGATTGGCGAGATTGCCGGCGAAACCGGTTTGGACGTCGTTCTGGTGGGCGGTCCGGACGAGCGGGAGATTGCCGAACGCATCGTCGCCAGGACAGCGTCGCCCGTCGTCAATCTCGTTGGAGCGCTGTCGCTTGAGACGTTGCTGGCGGTGCTGAAACAGGCCCGGCTGTTTCTCGGCAATGAGAGCGGCCCGATGCACATGGCGGCCGCAGCCGGAATCCCGGTTGTCGGGCTGTTCGGCTTGACGCCGCCGTCGCAGTGGGGTCCCGTCGGCGTGCCCAATATCGCGCTTCAACCGCCGATGCCTTGCGACTGCGTGGCCAGCGACCGTTGCGGCCGGCCGGATTTCGGCAGGGCCTACTGCGTCTGGCGACTGGAGGTCAAACCAGTCGTCGATGCGGTGCGCGAACTCCTTTCGCGCACCGACGTGAAGCTCGAACGCGCCATCTGAGTTCATGCGTCGCGCGGACAACGGCCATCGCTGGTCGCGGAACAAGCCGTTCGCACCACGGACAGTCAAATTGTCGCGCCGGGCGCTTTTCTGCTATGCACCATCCCGATTTTCGCCTTCATGCGGGTCTTGGGATGGCTGCTTGAAAGCACCGGTCGGGAATGCGGTTTGATGCGCCTGCTGCAAAAAAGTCTCTGCGTGATCGCCATGTCGTTGGCCGTGGTGTCCAGCGGCCATGCCGCGCCGCTCGTCGAGCCGACATTGCACATCAGGCCGGAGGCAAGCGGAGCCGGCCGCGTTGCGCTCACGCTCGATGCCTGCGGTGGACAGACTGACAACCGGATCCTTTCGGCGCTGGTCGAAAGCAAGATACCCGCCACCATTTTCGTGACCGGCATCTGGCTGAAGCGAAACGCTGCCGCGGTCGAGATCATGCGGGCGCATCCGGACCTGTTCGAGCTGGAAAATCACGGCGGCCATCATATCCCGGCCGTCGACACGCCGCAAAAGATCTACGGCATCCGCAGCGCCGGCAGCCCCGACGCCGTGCTGGCCGAGGTCCAGTCGGGTGCCGCCGCCCTTGCCAAGACCGGCGAGCCGGCGCCGAAATGGTTTCGTGGCGCGACCGCCGAATACAGCCCGTCGGCAATCGCCATGATCCGCAAGCTTGGCTTCAAGATCGCGGGATTCTCGATAAATGGCGATGGTGGCTCATTGCTCGGCGCCAGGGAAACCGCGCGGCGCATCGCGGCGGCCAAGGACGGCGACGTCATTATCTCGCACATCAACCAGCCGACCCATGCGGCCGGCGAAGGCGTGGTGCAGGGGCTTCTGGCGCTCAAGGCCAAGGGCCTGACCTTCGTGCGGCTCGACGATGCCGACGGCTTCGGCAATCACGGCACCACGGACTAGGTGCGTTGATATTCGGGTGGTGCCGGCTACCTGACTCTCGATGCATCTGAGAGGCAAGTCGAAGTGCTCAGCCCGCTTTTGCTTCGATGCTGACCTTGCTGACGTAGAATGCGCCGTGGTCGCGGATTTCAGCCATTTCGTCGAAGGGCTGCTCGTAAGCCCACATCGCGTTCTGGCCGGTCTCGCCCGCAGGCAGCACGCTCCAATAGCTGGCATCACCCTTGTAGGGACAGTGGGTCGAATGTTCCGTGCTGCTGAGCTTGCCGAAATCGATGTCGGCGAACGGAATGTAGAAGGCCGCGGGATAGGGAGGTTCGGTCAGCACCTTGGCCTTCGTCGATGACGCTATCACTGTGTCTCCGACACGCACCGTAACGGTGCCGACATAAGGCTCGATGGTGATGACCTTGTCGGGATTGCGTTGGAACCCAGGTGCCGGGTTGACGATCTGATCCATGCGGGTTCTCCTTGCCTCGGCTTTAAGGTGTGTCGCGCAAATGCGTTGCGCAAGGCCTGCTGTCGCCACGCAAGTCACAAACCATTGGCCCAGGCCGGGTGCAGGCCCGATCACGGTTTCGAAGATTGCCTGAGATGGTCAGGCGGCGGTCTTGAACGCATCCATCAACCCGGCATAGGCGGCCGCGATACCGGCCACCGGGTTGCTGCTTCTCGATGTGGTCTCGACCTTCAGGGGGCCGCCACCGGTTGGCAAGGTGAGCAGCAGGAACTGGCGATTGCCACCGTCGCCGATGGATGCGGCTGCGACGTGCTGGCCTTCGCCTTCGTTCTGGACGCACATCTTGAACAGCAGTGTGCCGCCGACCGCTTCCAGCGCGCCGCCGACAACTTCAACAAATTCATCTTCGGAAACAGTCTTTGTATCAGGGCCCAGATCGGCCAGACTTTCGGCAAGCGTATTCTCAAGGGACTTGTCGTCGAGCTGCGCGTCCATGCGAACCTCTTTCAGTCGCCAATCGCCCCTTGCCCGTTAACGAACCTTAACGCCGACGATGGCCGGATTGTGGCGGTCTTGTCCGTCATGCCGATCAATGCTGGGCTTGCCGGTGCTGGTGGCTGGACAATCCGCCGGTTCGCTCCACAATGGCACGAAAAGCAAGACGCAAAGCGCAGGGGAGGAACGAATGCTGGGACTGATGCAGGAATGGCCGCTGCTTTGCCATAAGCTCATCGACAATGCCGAGCGGCAGCATGGCGTGCGCGAGATCGTGTCGCGCTCGATCGAGGGGCCGATCGTGCGCACCAGCTATGCGGACATCCATCGCCGCGCCCTGAAGGTCGCCCAGAGGCTGGAACGCGACGGCTATCGCCTGGGCGACCGCATCGCCACACTCGCGTGGAACACGGCGCGCCACATCGAGGCCTGGTACGGCATCATGGGCATCGGCGCCATCTACCATACGCTCAATCCACGCCTGTTTCCCGAGCAGATCGTCTGGATCATGAACAATGCCGAGGACAAGGCTGTCTTCGTCGACCTGACCTTCGTGCCGTTGCTCGAAAAGATCGCCGGCGCCGTCAAGTCGCTGAAACAGGTGATCGTGCTGACCGACAAGGCGCACATGCCGCAGACGACCCTGCCGAATGTGGTTGCCTATGAAGAATGGCTTGATGAGGCGGATGGCGACTTCGCCTGGAAGACCTTCGACGAAGGCACGGCTGCCGGCATGTGCTACACGTCAGGGACCACGGGCGATCCGAAGGGCGTCGTCTACAGCCACCGCTCGAACGTGCTGCACGCCATGATCGCCGCCATGCCTGACGCCATGGGGCTGTCGGCACGCGATACGATCTTGCCGGTCGTGCCGATGTTCCACGCCAATGCCTGGGGCCTTGGCCAGAGCGGGCCGATGATCGGCGCCAAGCTGGTCATGCCCGGCTGCAAGATGGACGGCGCCTCGATCTATGAATTGCTCGACACCGAGAAGGTGACCTTCAGCGCTGCTGTGCCGACCGTCTGGATGATGCTGCTGCAGTATCTGGAGGAGACCGGCAAGAAGCTTCCCTATCTGAACAAGGTCGTCATCGGCGGCTCGTCCTGCCCGCGCGCGATCATGACCAAGTTTCAGCAGAACTACGATGTCCAGGTCATCCACGCCTGGGGCATGACCGAAATGTCGCCGCTCGGCACACTGTGCACCTTGAAGCCGGACTATGCCGGTCTCCAGGGTGAAGCCCGGCTCGACGTCCAGCAGAAACAGGGCTACCCGCCCTTCGGCGTCGAAATGAAGGTGACCGACGACGACGACAATGCGCAGCCCTGGGATGGCAAGACATTCGGCCGCTTGAAGGTGCGTGGACCGGCCGTTGCCCGCGCCTACTATGGCGGTGTTGGCTCGGAGCAGTTCGACGGCGACGGCTGGTTCGACACCGGCGACGTCGCCCACATAGACGCCGGCGGCTACATGCAGATCACCGATCGGGCCAAGGACGTCATCAAGTCCGGCGGTGAATGGATTTCGACCATCGATCTCGAGAACCTGGCTGTCGGTCATCCCGATGTCGCCGAGGCAGCAGCGATCGGCGTCCATCATTCGAAGTGGGGCGAGCGGCCGTTGCTGGTCGTTGTTCGCAAGCCGGGGAAGGAACCGACCAAGGCTGACATTCTCGACTTCATGGATGGCAAGGTCGCCAAATGGTGGATGCCGGACGATGTCGCCTTCGTCGGCGAAATACCGCACACCGCCACCGGCAAGATCCAGAAGGTCACCTTGCGTCAGCAATTCCGGGACTATCGCTTGCCGACGGATTGACGGGAATGTTGCGTCTTTCGGCTTCAAGCCGTCAGCAAAAGGTTCTAGAGCAATTCCGGGAATTGCGTCAAAACAAAGAGATAGAGCAGTTTGTCGTTGCCGTGAGACGACGAACCGCTCCAAGTCTCCGTTCGGGTTGGGGTGGTGCGGCAATCGATGGCAAGTATTCCTGAACGGCAGACCTCGAAGGCGGCCGGATGGTCGCGACGCACGGCCGCCTTTTCGGCGGTGCTGCTGCTGACCGTTTTCGTCGGCCATCGCTTCGACCTCGTCGAAACGCCTGTCTTCCTTTGGGTGATGGGGATTGTGGCGCTGCTGGCGGCCCTGGCGCTGTTGTTTGCAGGATTTGCCTTTTCGCGGCTGTGGAACTTCGGCGACCTTGGCGGTCGTGACCTGACGGTCGGCGCCTTGCTGGCGCTGCTGGTGCTCGCACCCTATGGCGTTGCAGCCTACTGGGCGACTATCTATCCGCCGCTCAGGGATATCTCGACGGATTTCGACAATCCACCCGCGCTCGACGTGAGCGACCGGACCAAAGACATGAATGTGCTCTCCCCATCCACGCCTGGCGAACAGCGGCTGCAGACCGAGAGCTATCCGCTGGTCAGCGCACGCAGCTACGACCTGCCGTTCGACACCGTCGTGGATGCCGTCGAGACCGTGCTCGACCGGCGCGATTGGGACCTTTCCGAGCCCTATCCAGACCTCAGAGGGCAAACCGAGGTGACGATTACCGCGGTGGCCAAGGGCTTTGTCGTCGGGCTTCCCGCCGACGTCGCGATCCGCGTGACCGATGACGGGGACACGATCATCGTCGACATGCGGTCGGCCTCTCGCTACGGCCGCTACGACCTCGGCGACAATGCCGCGCGCATCGTCGATTTCCTCGCTGAACTCGACCAGGAAGTCGCCGGCCAGGTGGGTGCTGCTCCGGCCGAATGAAGGCCTATCTGGCCGGCGTGAAATTGCCGTCAATGGCCGGTGCTGCGTCTGTCACGACCAGACCGCGTTCCACCAGGTCCTCGAGATGGGCAAGCACCGACAATCCGGCAGCGCCATGCAGCCGCGGGTCGGTATCGCGATAGATCGCCTTGACCATGTCCACGATCGTCCGGTCGCCGGCTCTGACCCGCTCCAGTATGGCGCGCTCGCGCATCTTGCGATGCGTCTTCAACCCTCGCATGAAACCACGTGGTTTGGTCACCGGCCCGCCATGTCCCGGCAGCAGCAGGCGGTCCCCGCGTTCGATCAACCGGTCTAGCGAAGCCATATAGTCGGCCATCGCCCCATCCGGCGGCGCGACGATGGACGTCGCCCATGCCATGACATGATCGGCCGAAAACAGGATCCCGGTTCCTTCCAGCCCGAATGTCGCGTGATTGGCGGTGTGGCCCGGGGTCAAAATCGTCCTGATCGACCAGCCGTCGCCGTCGACCACCCTGTCGTCGGGCAATGCGATATCGGGAACGAAAGCAGTGTCGGCACTGGCGTCGAGCGCGTTGGTCTCGCCGATATGCAGGGGTCTTGCAGGGCGATGCGGTCCTTCTGCCAGCACGGCGGCGCCGGTGCGCTCTTTCAGCCGGGCCGCCAGCGGGGAATGGTCGCGGTGCGTGTGGCTGACGAAGATATGGCTGACCGGCCGGCCTGCGATCACATCGAGCAGGGTTTGCAGATGCGCCTCGTCGTCCGGCCCAGGATCGATCACCGCCAGCGTATCGCGGCCAACGATGTAGCTGTTGGTGCCGTGAAAGGTGAAGGGGCTTGGATTGCGGGCCGTGATGCGCTGGATATCCGGCGCGACGCTCACCGCCTTGCCATAGGCGGGATCGAAGCCGGTTTCGAATTTGAGAGCCATGGCAGGTGCATCGGTGCCTTGTTAGAGGAGACGGCAAAACCGATTGCCGCATAACACACAAGCCAATATAGGAGAACGCGAGGCCGCGAATATGAGATAGCGGCAATCGGATTGGGGAAATACGATGGCAATTGCAACAACGATGCGTCCGCTTGTGTCTCTGGCTTTGCCGCAAGAGGGCGCGGCGCGGCTGGCAACGCAGCTTTTCCTGGCGATCGCCGGAACGCTGCTGCTGACCCTGTCTGCCAAGACCAAGGTGATGCTCGGACCGGTCGACATTTCGATGCAGACGCTGGCCGTGCTGCTGATCGCCGCCGCCTTCGGCATGCGTCTGGGCGTCGCCACCTTGCTGCTCTACATGGCAGAGGGCGCGATGGGCTTTCCGGTCTTCCAGAGCACCCCGGAAAAGGGTATCGGCATTGCTTACATGCTCGGCTCGACCGGCGGCTATCTCTTGGGTTTCGTGGCCATGGCGGCGATTGTCGGCTGGGCCGCCGATCGGGGCTGGGACCGTCATCCGGTCAAGCTTTTCAACGCGATGCTGGTTGCCGAAGTCGTCATGATGGCGATGGGCTTTGCCTGGCTGGCGCTGCTGATCGGTCCCGAAAAGTCTTGGCAGTTCGGCGTCGTGCCATTCATAGTCGGCGATCTGATCAAGGTTGCCCTGGCGGCAAGCCTGGTGCCGGCCGTGTGGTCGCTGCTGAAGCGCTCCTGAACGCCGGGAGAGATCGAGGACTGGACGGGCGCTTCTGATGAAGGTCCTGGTCACCGGCGCCGCCGGCTTTATCGGCTATCACGTATCGAAGCGCCTGCTGGAGCGCGGCGACGAGGTTGTCGGCATCGACAGCGTCAACAGCTACTATGATCCGCAGATCAAGGAGGCGAGGCTGCGGCTGCTGGAGGAAGCCAGCCGCAAGACCAATGCGGGCTATCATTTCATCCGCGGCAATCTCGCCGACAAAGGCGTGGTCGATGGCTGCTTTGCCGACCACGCGTTTGACCGGGTGATCCATCTCGCCGCCCAGGCCGGGGTTCGCTACAGCCTGGAAAACCCGCACGCCTATGTCGAAAGCAACATCATCGCCTACACCAATATGCTCGAGGCCTGCCGCAGCAGTGCCGTTGCGCATTTGACCTATGCCAGCACCTCGAGTGTCTACGGCGCCAACACTGACATGCCGTTTTCCGAGCATCGGCCGGCCGATCATCCGCTGCAGTTCTACGCCGCGACCAAGCGCGCCAATGAGCTGATGGCGCATAGCTACAGCCATTTGTTCGGGTTGCCGACGACCGGGCTTCGCTTCTTTACGGTGTACGGTCCCTGGGGGCGTCCGGACATGGCGCTTTTCCTATTCACCAGAAGCATTCTTGCCGGCGAGCCGATCAAGCTGTTCAACAACGGCAACCACACGCGCGACTTCACCTATGTCGATGACATCGCCGAAGGCGTCGTCCGGGCCAGCGATAGCCCGGCTGTCGGCAACGCTGCCTGGGACTCCAGCCATCCGGATCCGGCCACCAGCAGCGCCCCCTGGCGCATCTTCAACATCGGCAACAGCAAACCGGTGAAGCTCACCGCCTATGTCGAGGCACTGGAAAACGCACTTGGCAGGAAAGCCACCATCGAACTGCTGCCGCTGCAGGCCGGCGATGTGCCCGATACCTATGCCGACACATCGGCGCTGGAGCAGGCGGTCGGCTACCGCCCGGTGACGACGGTTGCCGATGGGGTAGGGCGGTTTGTGGACTGGTACCAGGCGTATTTTGGGCTGACCTAGCTGGGGGCGCGTTTGGCGCGCCATTGGTCCGGCTGTTTGTCGATCGCCGAGATTGACAAGCCATTGCGTGGAACCTAAGCACGAGCGCGGTTTACGTCAGGGCTGGGGGTTTAGGCATGTCAAGGAGAACTTCTTGAAAGGAATTATCCTTGCTGGAGGCAGCGGAACGCGGCTCTATCCGCTAACGTTGGCAGTCTCCAAGCAAATCCTCCCGATATACGACAAGCCGATGATCTATTATCCGCTGAGCGTTTTGATGCTCGCGGGTATCCGCGAGATTCTGATCATTTCAACGCCGCGTGATCTGCCGGTTTTCCGCGAGTTGCTTGGCGACGGATCGGAGTTTGGGCTTGATTTGTCCTACGCCGAGCAACCGCAACCCAACGGACTTGCGGAAGCCTTCATCATCGGCCGGAATTTCATCGGCAAGGACAGCGTGTCGATGATCCTCGGCGACAACATCTATTTCGGCGAAGGCCTGTCGCAGCTCTGCCGTGCAGCGGCATCGCGCGAGACGGGGGCTTCCGTGTTCGCCTATCATGTCGAAGATCCCCAGCGTTATGGTGTCGTTTCCTTCGACAAGGTCACCGGAACCGCCCTGACGATCGAAGAAAAGCCAGAGAACCCGAAATCCAACTGGGCCGTCACCGGCCTCTATTTCTATGACAACGATGTCGTTGACATTGCCCCGGCGATCCGGCCTTCGGCGCGTGGCGAACTTGAGATCACGGCGGTCAACAATGTCTATCTCGAGCGTGGCCAGTTGCATGTGCATCGATTGGGGCGCGGTTATGCCTGGCTCGACACCGGCACCCATGACAGCTTGCACGAAGCGTCTTCGTTCGTGCGCAC
Source organism: Mesorhizobium sp. CNPSo 4670 (assembly GCF_057784235.1). Classification (NCBI taxonomy): domain Bacteria; kingdom Pseudomonadati; phylum Pseudomonadota; class Alphaproteobacteria; order Hyphomicrobiales; family Phyllobacteriaceae; genus Mesorhizobium; species Mesorhizobium sp. CNPSo 4670. Next base: position 523,469 of record NZ_JBWJFQ010000001.1, read on the forward strand.
GATCGAACATCGGCAGGGCATAAAGGTTGCCTGCCCGGAGGAAATCGCCTTCGAACAGGGCTGGCTGACGGCGGACGATGTCCTCCAGCGCGCCACCCGCCTGGGAAAAAACGAGTATGCCGCCTATCTGCGCCGGCGCGTTGTCGAGCGGTTGGAGGAGTAAATGCTGGAGGTCAGGTCCCTTGGCATCGAAGGCGTGCTGGAAATCATTCCGAAACGACATGGCGATGCGCGTGGTTTCTTTGTCGAAACCTATCATGCCGAGCGCTTTTCGCAGGCCGGCATAGGCTTGAGTTTCGTACAGGACAATCACTCCTATTCCGCCGCGGCAGGCGTTCTGCGCGGGCTGCACTACCAGCTTGCGCCGCGAGCCCAGGACAAGCTGCTGCGTGTCGTGCGGGGTGCGCTGCTGGACGTGGCGGTCGACATTCGCCGCAGTTCGCCAACCTTCGGAAAATGGGTTGCGCTCGAAATTACGGCCGAAAAGGGCAACCAGATTCTGGTGCCGAAGGGCTTTGCGCATGGCTTCGTGACGCTCGTGCCGGACACCGAAGTCTTGTACAAGGTGACTGACACCTATTCACCCGAGCACGACCGCTCGATCCGTTTCGACGATCCTGCCATCGGCATCGAATGGCCGTCATTGGCTGGCGGATTCCAGCTTTCGGACAAGGACCTCAAGGCGCCGGTGTTGGCCGCCGCCGAAGTGTTCGCCTGATGGGTTGCATGAGGACAGCAGCATGAATTTTCTAGTGACAGGCGGTGCCGGCTTCATCGGTTCGGCGGTGTGCCGGCATCTGTGCGCCAACCCGGCCTATCGCGTGACCAATCTCGACAAGCTTACCTACGCCGGCAATCTGGCCTCGCTGCGGCCGATCGAGAATGCCCACAATTACCGCTTCGCTCATGCCGATATCTGTGACGAGAGGGCGGTGCTCGACCTTCTGCATCGGGACGAAATCGACATCGTCATGAACCTTGCTGCCGAAAGCCATGTCGACCGATCGATCGACGGACCTGGGGCCTTCATCGAGACCAACATCGTCGGCACCTATAAGGTGCTGAATGCTACCCTGGAATATTGGCGCGGCCTTCCTGACGACAGGAAAAGCCGCTTCCGCTTCCATCATGTCTCGACCGACGAAGTGTTCGGCGATCTTCCTTTCGACGGCGGCCTGTTCGTCGAGGAAACGCCTTACGCGCCGTCTTCGCCCTATTCCGCTTCGAAGGCGGCGTCGGACCATCTGGTGCGGGCGTGGCACGAAACCTATGGCCTGCCGGTCGTGCTTTCCAATTGTTCGAATAATTACGGACCCTACCACTTTCCCGAGAAGCTGATCCCGTTGGTCATCCTGAATGCGCTCGACGAAAAAACGCTGCCGGTCTATGGCGCCGGCGCCAATGTGCGCGACTGGCTGTACGTCGAGGACCATGCGCGCGCGCTGGAGCTGGTTGCCACCAAGGGCACGCCAGGCGAGAGCTACAATGTCGGCGGCAATTCGGAGCGCACCAACCTGGGCGTCGTCGAGACGATCTGCGATCTGCTCGACATCAGGCGTCCTCGGGCCGGCGGCAAGAGCTATCGCGATCTGATCTCTTTCGTCACCGATCGTCCGGGCCATGACCGCCGCTATGCCATTGACGCCTCCAAGATCGGTCGCGAGCTTGGCTGGGCGCCGAAGGAGAATTTCGACAGTGGCTTGGCGAGAACCGTGGACTGGTTTCTCGAAAACAAATGGTGGTGGGGGCCGATCCGCGAAGAGCGCTATGCCGGTGAGAGATTGGGCGAAGCGCGCAAGGGGGCCGCGTGAGGCTCGTTGTCACCGGGCGCGAAGGCCAGGTCGCGTTAAGCCTTCTTGAGGCCGGCCAGAGGCACGCCGGCGTGGAAGTCATCGCCATTGGCCGTCCGGAGCTCGACCTGGCAAAGCCCGACACCGTCATCAACGCCATCGCGGCCGCGAAGCCGGATATCGTCGTGTCGGCTGCCGCATACACCGCCGTGGACCAGGCCGAGGATGAGCCCGATCTGGCATTTGCGGTGAACGCTGTCGGCGCCGGCAAGGTGGCCGAAGCCGCAGCGCAGCTTGGCGTTCCCGTCATCCATCTTTCGACCGACTATGTCTTTGATGGCAGCGCGTCCGGTGCCTATGTCGAAACCGACGCAACCGCACCGCGCAGCGTCTACGGTGCCTCCAAGCTCGCAGGCGAACAGGCGGTGGCAGCCGCCAATCCATGCCATCTGATCCTGCGTACGGCATGGGTCTATAGCCCGTTCGGCAAGAATTTCGTCAAGACCATGTTGCGGCTTGCCGCCGACCGCGATGAGATCTCGGTGGTAGCCGATCAGTGGGGAAATCCCACCTCCGCGCTCGATATCGCCGACGCAGTCCTGCATGCAGCGGCGACGCTGCATGGCAACAAGAGCTTCGCTGCGTTCGGTGTCTATCATCTGGCTGGCACTGGCGAGGCCAACTGGAGCGGCTTTGCCCGCCATATCCTGGACACAAGCCGAGTGTCTGGTGGCCCTTGGGCGCGAGTACGGGACATTGCTACGATGGACTACCCGACCAAGGCGCGACGCCCCGCCAATTCCCGGTTATCGAGCGCGAAATTCGCCTCCGTCTTTGGATGGAATGCGCCGGACTGGCGGCTATCGACTGAAGCGGTGGCGCGTCGTGTCCTGGTCTGAAAGACGGGATGGGCTTGAGGCATGAAGAAGGACCTATCGCCGAAAGACATGCGCGATGCAGAGGCCGGCTCACAGGCGGTCGACTTAGACGCGGTCGGCCCGGAGGCAGTCGGTCCCGAGGCGGTCGGTGACGTCCCGGCGATTGTTCGGACCGAGGCGCATGCCATGCCGGTCAATGCGCACGCCCCTTCGCTTCACGACCTGTACAATGCCCATAGCGGCAAAGTGTCGGACAAATGGTCCAGCTATCTGGATGCATATGACCGCGTTTTTCAGGACTATCGGAATAAGCCGGTTCGACTCCTGGAAATTGGCGTCCAAAACGGTGGTTCTCTCGAAATCTGGCCGCGATATTTCCCGAATTCGGAACTCATTCTTGGCTGCGATATCGACACGGCCTGCAGTGGTCTGGTTTTTGACGATCGGAAGATTGCTTTGGTCATCGGTGATGCCAATACAGATGAGATAGAAAGAAAAATTGTTGCGAAATCCGCGACATTCGACATCATAATCGATGACGGATCGCATACATCATCAGACATAGTGCGCTCTTTCGCCCGTTATTTCCCTCATCTTTCTGATGGCGGGGTTTTCATAGCGGAAGATTTGCATTGCAGTTACTGGCAGGAATTCGAAGGCGGTCTCTATGATCCGCTTTCGTCGATGTCGTTCTTCAAGCGCCTGCTCGATGTGGTCAACCATGAGCATTGGGGACTTCCCCGCTTTCGGGCGGATGCCTTAGCCACGTTCTCTGACAGGTATAAGACCGTATTTGGGGAAGCTTCGCTGGCCTCCATTCATTCCGTCGAGTTTTTGAACTCGCTCTGCATTGTGACCAAGCGACCAAGTCCGGAAAATGTTCTTGGGACTCGCAATGTGCAAGGCCGGATCGCGCTCGCCGAAAGGGAAATGATTTCTCTTGGCGGGACCACAAGCAAAGCATTCGATCAAGCCAGAAATCCATGGTCTCTAGCGTCGACGACCATGGAAGAGGAAATCGAGACCAACAGGGCGTTGGTGACGAGTCGCGGGGCGCGGATAGAGGAACTCACCCGCGAGGTAGCCGAGATACGCGAGCAGCTCCAGAGCGGTCACGCCCAGATCGCACGAATGGAGTCGGATCTCGTCGAGAGGGCTGAAGAGATTTCAGCCGCGCACGCGACTGTTAGTGCGCTGCAGACCGCGCGCGACAACGAGATCGCACATGCGCAAGTGCTCCAGGAAAGAATGGAGCAAAGTGAACGGGTCGTTCAAGAGTTCAAGAACTCAACGAGCTGGCGAATAACCAGCCCCCTGCGAGCGCTCTCCGCGATTGTCACGCGGTTGCTGAAAAGGATCGCCGCAGTTTTTCGTTGAAAGCGAAATTCAATTTGAGAGAGGCCGGCTCTGCTCTTGGCCTCTCCATCGGAAATCCGTTTCTTCAGAACAGGGGCAACATCAAGCCACCGGATATGCTTTCTCATTCATGCGACGGCTGATCGTTCCAGTCGCGCCAACTTGTGGCGTTTGAGACGCACACCGGACCTATCCGGCGGTCCGCTTGCCAAGTCGTCGAATTTTTGTTGCGCAGTCTGGCGGTGTGTGCGAGGTGCCACCTACGCCAACGCAAGGCAATACGCAGCAAACGCAGGACTAATGTCGGCCACCGTTCGCACCCTCTCTGTCAGCCGTTCAACCCCCGCTTTCGCGATTGCGTTTGTTGGTCCGATCGCGGTGTTCATGGTTGCGCTCCTCCTGACGGTGCAGGCCAGAGGTGTTCCGGATAACGACTATTGGGGCATTCTCCCTTCAATGGTCGGATCGCTGGATGGGGTACCGACGCTGAGGGACCTGTATGTAACGGCAAACGAGCATATTATTGCCGGCGCAAAACTGTTTTATCTGCTGAATTTTCACCTTACCCAAGGGGACAATATCGGCCTGTCGGTCACTGTTGTCGCGTTCTCCCTTCTCATAGCGTTGGTTTTTTCGGGCGCATTGTCGCTCTTTGCGCGATCCTGGTTTGAAGCATTTGTCGTCGGGATAGCCGTATCGATATTTGTATTCAGTCCGCTTGCCGCACACAATTTCTTCGTTGGCATGAGTGGAGTAGCCTGGATCGGCGCAAATCTCTTCACCGTGCTGGCTGTATTGGCTTTTTGGCAGTCGACCGAAAAAGACATGCCGATAGGTTATGTCGCTGCGATCGCGTTGGCCGTTTTTGCCACGCAATTTTACAGCACGGGCCTGACCGCATTGTGTGTGATCGGCATCCAAGGATTCTGCACTGCCAAAACACGGCGGCTCGGCATCTTGATTTTCGCGGCGGGCTTGGCCCTCGTGATTTTTGTCGCGATGAATCAGAAAGTCCCCGATTATCACGCCGCACGCAGTTTCGATCCAATTGGGATCACGCTGTTCTGCCTGACATTCATTGGTGGCGGCATCGTAACAACCGAAGCAGCCGCAATTCCGCTGGGCGCAATCGGAATCGCAGCAGCCGCTCTGATCGTTGGGGTTTGCCTTTTGCGGCCTGGCGAAAACAGGTACCGATCAGCCTTCTGGATTGCGATCATGGCCTATGCCGTCATGTCGGGCGTGCTGGCCGCTATTGGTCGATCGAACATGGGAGGGGACGCGGCGGCCTTAGCCAGCAGATACGCAACCCTTCCGGCGCTTTTTTGGGTCGGACTGTTTGGAGCTGTTTCGTGTCTGGTGTGGCAAGTTGATTTCAAGCGTCGTCTGTCGATCGCCATATTCGCGGCGGTAGCCGCACTGATCGTCGTCAACGGCATGCCGAGGCTGAATGACGCTCTTGTCAGGGCTGAAGGAAAAGATCTCGCAACATTGGCATTGTCGCTCGGCGTCAAAGACCCGGACTTGATGCGATACGTTACGTTGGCTGGGGTCGATTACTACAATGTCGAAGACAATCTGAAGAAATTCAATCACGTCCCGTTCAACGGGAGGGACTTCGGCTGCCCCTCGCTCGGCGCCGGGCTGGCAATCCCCACCCAGCCGAACAGCTTGACGGGCTACATTGATGCCGTGTCCAAAATAGAAGATCCGCAGTGGGGACGCGTCTCCGGTTGGGTCGCGGACACCTCGAACAAGTGGCCCCCACTGCTGGGCAGCGATATTCTTACCACCTACCGCTGTATTGCCTTCGTTGATGGCACGGGAACGGTCGTGGGGTTGGGATTGGGAGGAGCGCATCGGCCGGACGTGGCGAAGTTCCTCGGGCGAGGGCGTGACGACTATGGCTGGAGTGGTTACATAGATCTTCGACGTGTGCCGGCTAGCCCTGCTTCTCGATCGATATATGCAGTTTTGCTTACGCCGTCCGGGTGGACGAGATTGCAGGCACCTGGGGTTGGATTTCAGTTTTGAAAAATACCTATGTAAGCGTCGTCAGATTCGCCCGGAAAGCAGCTGAGCGCTGCGGATTGCTTGCGGCGTTGGAGCGGTCGAACAACCGCTTTGCCCTCTGGATCAGAAGTCTGTTCGGCATATACGACAGCGCTGACCTGGTTCGGCTCGACATGCCGTGGTGGACATTCTCCGCGATTGATGCCGTGAACAGTTTTCTGGCCTCGCGCAATCACAAGGCTCGCGTTTATGAATTTGGTGCCGGCGCCAGCACAGTTTGGTTGGCGAAACGAAGCGGCTCTGTCGATTCCGTCGAGCATGACGCTCCGTTCGCGCAAACCATGGGTGGCATTTTTGGCGCCTATCCCAACATCGCCGTGCGGGTTGTGGAGCCGGTAGCTGCCTCTGCTTCCAGCAAGGCCAGGTCCAATCGAAAGGGATATACGCAATGCTCTTTCGATCAATACGTGTCATCGATTGACCGAGTCGACGGCACCTTCGACCTCATTGTGATCGACGGCCGGGCCAGGGTTTCCTGCTTGGCGAAATCGGTTCGCCGCCTGTCTCCGGGCGGTATGATTCTGTTCGACAACAGCAACAGGCCCGAATATCGCCAGGCCATCAATTCTTGCGGCCTTCAGGAGCGCGTGACACGGGGGCTGGCACCCGCATTGCCATTCCCCAGCCAGACCTCCATTTTGACGCAGAGGGCCTGACGTGCAGACAGTCTCGATACTGGTACCTGTAAAGGACGAGCAGGACACTGTTCAGGCTTTGATTGCCCAGATCGAGGCCGCCTTTGAGCAGATCGATGCCGCCTCGCTCGAGGAGGTCATCTTTGTTGACGACGGCAGCCGGGACAATACCTGGAAGGAGATTCTGGCCGCCACCAAGGCTTACCCCCATGTAAAGGGCGTTCGGCTTCGGAGGAATTTCGGCAAGGCGGCCGCGCTCCAGGCAGGGATCTCCAATGCGTCTGGCAATATCATCGTCACGATGGATGGAGACCTGCAGGACGACCCGAAGGAAATTTCACGTTTTCTGGACGAAATCCGAGAGGGCTCCGATGTCGTTTCCGGATGGAAGCAGGTGCGCCACGATCCGCTCGGCAAGACGCTGCCTTCAAAGCTGTTCAATCGAGTGACGGCCAAGGTCACCGGCGTCAGCCTGCACGATTTCAACTGCGGCTTCAAAGCCTACCGCTCCGAGGTCTTTGACAACATTCGCCTCTATGGCGAGCTTCATCGCTTCGTTCCAGCCTTGGCCTATGCGACTGGTTTCAAGGTCAGTGAGATCGTCGTCCAGCACCACCCGCGCCGATTTGGAAAATCCAAATATGGGGTTGGTCGCCTGCTGAAGGGCTTCCTGGACCTGCTCACGGTCGTGACCATCACGAAGTTCAATTCGCGCCCCGGCCATCTTTTCGGTGGCCTGGGTGTGGCCGTCTTCTCGATCGGCTTCCTGATTTTCCTGTTTCTCTGTGCGCGGTGGTTTGGCGGTGAAGCCATTGGCGGCCGTCCGTTGCTGCTTGTCTCGACGCTCCTGATGATCGTCGGGGTGCAGTTCACGCTGTTTGGCATGGTCGCCGAGTTGATTGTTGCGACCCGTGGCAATCGCGACCCGGGCATTGTCGCCGAAATTGCACGTTCGGACGGCAGGCTGCCTGTGAAGCCGATCGGCGCTCGTGCCGAACTCTAGGATCATTCGTGCCGGCGGTGCCGTCATTGCCATTGCGGCAATGTATTTTGTCATACGCTCCGTCTACGGATACGCCGATCAGCTCGCCGAGATGCTGCAGCGTCCTCGTTTTGTTGTCGTGGTCGTGTCCTGTGCGCTTCTTTATGCGCTCGCTCTGCAGCTGGTGGGCTTTGCCTGGTTCACCCTGTTGGTTTCGGTCGGAGAAAGGGCAATCTCCGCGGTCCGTGCAATGCGCGTTTTCGCGCGGACCCAAGTCTACAAATATCTGCCGACCAACGTCATCCATCTCGTCGGACGCTTTGTCCTGGCGGCCCGATATGGTGCTGCAAAGGATGCGCTTTCTTACGCGCAGGTGATGGAGATCATTTTGATGGTCCTCGCTTCCGGAAGCGTGGCCCTGCTTTTCTCCTTCTCCTTCCTGCTCAAGATCGGTGAGGACTACGGAATAAGCCGCTATCTGGCATCAGCAGTCTATATCGGCGCCGGACTGGCGGCCCTTATGCTGGCCCCCCTCGTTGCGGGCCGATATTTCAAGCAGAGCCGAAAACACCTCGCATTTTCGATGGCTGCGATCAGCGTCGCCTGCTACGGCCTGTTTTTCCTTGCCAATGGCTTGATCGTCGTCCTCCTTGTCCATGTGCTGTACGGACCCACGATCGAGTGGCAGATGGTGATCGGGGTCTCAGCCGCCGGCTGGTTGCTTGGTTTTGTTGTGCCTGGGGCTCCCGGCGGTTTGGGTGTGAGGGAAGCGGTTTTCATCGCGGGCCTTTCATCGATCGGCATTCCCGCGGCTGCGGCCACCGCCGTTGCGGTTACGCATCGAATTATCACCCTTCTGGGCGATGTTCTGTTGTCGGCTGGCGAGTTTGGCTATCGAAAATGGACCGCAGAACCAGATTAGCCCGTGGCATTGCGCGTGGCTGCCCGAATGCGACACCTCAAATCCAATTCCACCGGAGAGGTGCTCTATACCTGTTCAAATGAGGTTGACGCTGATAACGAACAGCCTGGTTAATGGAACACGGAATGCTGCTTGAATGTCCAAGACATGTATGGTTACCGGTGGAGCCGGATTCATTGGATGCGCGTTGTCCACCAAATTGGCAGATCGCTTCGATCGCGTAATTGTCATCGACAGCTTGCATCCGCAGATTCACGCTGAGCGGAAGCGTCCCGCCGAACTTGATCCTCGCGTTGAGCTCATGGTTGCCGATGTGACGGAGGCTTCCACCTGGGCGCAGGCATTGGAGACCACCCGACCTGACGTTGTGGTGCATCTGGCGGCTGAAACGGGCACGGGACAGTCGCTCACAGAGGCCTCTCGCCACGCCATAGCAAATGTCCTTGGCACAACCCGCATGTTGGATGCCTTCGCCACGGTATCGCATGTTCCCGAGCGCTTTGTCCTGGCTTCGAGCCGCGCCGTCTACGGAGAAGGGGCATGGCGGTCCAGAAATCCAGGAGAGGTAACCTATCCGGGTCAGAGATCGAAGCAGCAGCTTGAACGCGCGGAGTGGGATTTTCCCGGGCTCGAACCGCTGCCGATGGACGCGCAAAAAACGATACCGAATCCAACCAGCATCTACGGAGCCACCAAACTAACCCAGGAACAGATATTGCGAGCTTGGGCTCTTTCGTTCGGAACAACCGTCAACGTGCTCCGCCTTCAGAACGTATACGGTCCTGGCCAGTCCTTGACGAACAGCTACACGGGAATTGTGTCGTTGTTCATCAGGATGGCCAAGGAAGGCAAGAGCATCCCGATCTACGAAGACGGGGATATCGGAAGGGATTTCGTCTTCATTGACGATGTCGCCTCGGCGATTGACAAGGCCACGAGAACAAATCTGTCGCAATCCTTCGCCTACGATGTCGGCACTGGCTACAAGACCACGGTTCTCGATCTGGCGAGGATCATCGCAAAGCGGTATGGGGCGCCGGAGCCGCACGTCAACGGCATGTTCCGCAACGGCGACGTGCGGTGCGCTGTCGCCAACATCGACAGGACGATCCGCGAACTGGAATGGCGACCTTTGAAAAGTGTGGGCGAGGGGATCGACCAACTTTCCGAATGGATAGATGCACAGCTCGGCTAAAATTTGGGCTCTGCTGGTTTGGAAAATCTGGATTTCTCGAGGGGACGACGAATGAGCTCTGTATTGCGTCGTGTTGCTGTGTTTTCTCTGTATAATGAGCGCGGCATCGCGGACGACTATGTCATATTTTTACTGACAAAGCTGAGAGAATTGGTTGAAAGAATTGTCGTTGTTTCCAACGGCAATCTTTCAAAACATTCCGAAGTTGCGGTGGCAAAAGTATGTGATCAGCTCCTGATTCGTAAGAACGAGGGATTTGATGTCGGTGGATACAAGGCCGGAATCGAAGCCATCGGCTTTGATGAGCTTTCCAAGTATGACGAACTTATCCTGCTGAACGATACTTGCTACGGACCTCTTTTCCCCTTTTCAGAAATGTTCTCGGAAATGGAAGGGCGGAATAGCGATTTCTGGGGCGCTTCTGCCCATCGAGAAATGACGCCAAACCCATTTACCGGGACAGGCCATCTACCCCGTCATCTCACGGCAAACTTCATTGCAATTCGCAACGAGATGCTGAAGTCGCGCGCCTTCAAAAGATATTGGGAGAACCTGCCGGAGATAAAGACCTACACCGATGCTGTTCTGCTTCATGAGTCGCAGTTTACCAAGCATTTTACAGACCTTGGCTATTCCGCAGAAGCATATGTTGATCCGGATCAGTATGGCTCGCACTATCCGGCGTTCATTAACGTCGACGAAACAATCATCAACCGCTTCCCCCTGCTAAAGCGGCGAACGTTTTTTCACGATCCGACTTTTCTGGAGCACAATGCCGTCGATCTGCCGCGCGCTTTGCGGATACTTAAAGAGACGTCCGACTACGACGTTAATTTGATTTGGCGCAATGTTCTGCGCGTTTCGGAATTGAGGAACCTCAACAGCAACGCGGCGCTGATGAGCGTCCTGCCGGATAAGCGGATCAAGGATGACGACGCTGCTGCCGACTACGGCAAGGTGGCCGTCTGCGCGCATATTTACTACACCGAGTTGCTCGACGAGTTGCTGGCGCTGACCGAGAACATTCCGGTTCCCTATGACTTCATAGCCACCACGAATACGTCGGAAAAGAAGGCCGAGATCGAAGCCGCCTTGGCAAAGCGCCCTGGCGTGAAGAAGGCCATCGTCCGCGTTGTCGAACAGAACCGCGGTCGTGACATGTCGTCGCTTTTCATTTCGTTCCGAGATCTGTTCATCGACGATCGCTACGACCTCGTCTGTCGTTTGCATACAAAAAAATCGCCTCAAGTTCAGTCGTCAAGAGGCAATCTGTTCAAGCGGCACATGCTCGACAATCTGCTGAATACCCGGGGTTACGTGCAGAATGTTTTGGACATGTTTCACGACAATCCTTCAGTCGGCGTCGCCATTCCGCCGATCTTTCATATCTCGTACCCGACCATGGGGCACTCGTGGTTTGTCAACAAGCCGAGGGCCGAGGAAACGGCGCGCCTGTTGAACATCGACGTCAAGTTCGATGACACCACTCCGGTGGCAGCCTATGGCACCATGTTCTGGTTCCGGCCGCGCGCGCTGCGCAAAATGTTCGAACACAGATGGAAATGGGAAGAGTTCAATGCCGAGCCCGATCATATTGACGGAGGCTTGGCTCACGTGCTGGAGCGGCTGATCTCCTACTCTGCCCAGGATGCCGGATTTACCACGCAGCACATTATGTGCGCGCATCAGGTGGCGCACAACTACTCCATGCTGGAGTTCAAGATGCAAAGGCTTGTCGGCATGCTGCCACTCCACGACTTCCCGTGGCATGCTCATCTGTTGTCTGAGTGGAAGAACGCCGGGTATCCCTTGGGGGCGTCAACGATGCAGATTCCAATGACGCCAGCGACGCAGACGGCGCTGATGTCAGGGCCGCAGACGTCAGTGAAACACGCTCTGGCTAGACTCAATTTCGCCATCAAGAGCTCTCTGAAGTTCAGATCGCCTATCTTGTTCAGAATACTCAGACCGATCTATCGCGGCATAAGGGCGATCCTGAAGCCAATTCTCGGCGTACTTCTGTAGCGGAAAAGGGTGGCGCTTTTCCTGCAGCCTACATTGATGCGCACGCTAGGCAATTCACCGCCCCGATGTTCCGATCCGGAATAGAGGAACTTGCCAATCTCGACCTCATTGGGCTGGACATGCAGCAAGTCAATGCCACGCCGCACATTTTGAATTTCGCGCAGTCTTAGAGCGACGGCCGGGGCCGAAAGCTGATCGGATGTACCGCCGGAACAGATTTGACCGCTGCCAATGGTATGCTGTCCGCCGATAGTCATAGTCCTCCTAGTGTCGACGGTGGCGCCGGCCTTGACGTAGCGCCTTTGCCGATGCCCTCGCAAAGCCGACAGGTTGCGTAGCCGCCTTGTTCCAAGTAGGGGTGCTGCTAAAATCTCCGTGAGGTCCTAAATTGGCAGGCAGGTACAACGCAGCTCCAAATCGGGTGCCCTTCTTGGACGCCTTGCGTGGGCTGGCAGCCATTTGGGTCGTCGTTGTGCACGTAGCGATGCTCCCATCTCCGCGTCTTCAAGTTGCACCGTTTCTCGATCTGTTTGTCGTAAACGGCACCATGGGAGTGGAGCTGTTTTTCGTGGTGAGTGCGTTTTCACTCTGCCTCAGTATGCCGGTTCATGATCGGGAAGTTCGCCCGATTCTGGGGTTCGCGCTTCGCCGGTTTTTCAGGATTGCTCCTCTATTTTACTTGATTATCCTGGTCATGTGCATTCACAATTTCAGCGGCGTAAAGATCGATGGCAAATCGATCCTATTGAATATGACATTTCTGTTTAATCTGGTTCCAGGTTACCAGACGTCCATTGTTCCGGCTGGTTGGACGGTTGGAGTGGAGATGGTATTTTACATGATATTCCCCTTGTTGTATCGATTTTCTAAAGGTGTAATTCTGTCGGTTTCTGTATTTTTTGTTTCTATATGCATAGCGACCCTTTTCTTTATGAATGTAAATTTATTTGTTGCTGATCCATTCAATTACTACCTATATTCAATTCTTTATCGGGCCCCGATTTTTACGTTCGGCCTTATCGCTTTCTATTTGTTGCCGATATTGGAAAAGCGTCCGGAAAGGAAGCAGATAGGGTTGGCTCTTCTGACGTTTGTGCCTGTGATGTTTTTTGCAGTCACCGCAAATAAGGTCGCGATATTCGACAAGTATTATTGGGAAGGGGTGATGTTTGGTGCGTTGGTAGTCGGGCTCGGCCTTTTCCCCGTTGCTGTGATCGTCAATCCTGTTTCGGCATGGCTGGGGAGAATCAGTTACTCCGTCTATCTGCTTCACAGCATTTTTATCGTCGTGCTCATTCCGACCATGAGGTCGATCCAGGGGATGGTCGAGAGTCCAACGATTGCTTTCATACTCAGTCTGACGATGACTTTGGCCTTGGTGATCCCGTCTGCCTTCCTGCTCAATTATTTCGTTGAGGATCCAGTCAACAAATGGGGCAAGCGCTTTTCGTCTCGGGTCGCCGGCCGCAAAAACGTCGGCGCGCTTGCAACGGGGGAGCCGGTTCTCGCTGAGTCTTCAAGGGTGTAGGCCGCTTGTTCATTCCAAAGGCTTCTTTGGCGGTAACTCTGGTCACCTTCGGCAAGGCCACTGTGAGGGATTTGGCAAGCCGCATGTCGGCGCCGAACAGGATCGCGTTCCTTTGGCCTTTTTTATCGGCATCGAATGGTCTAATGCGTGCACCTGATGTCCTCTGCAGGATAGCGCCCATATCACGGACTTCGACGAGACGACCCGGAGACATCATCTCACGATGACGCCTGGGTGGCAGGATGCGGCCAACGCCTCTTTCGATCCGGTATCGGGGCGCTCCAATTTCAAGTGCTATATGCACCAAAGAGAGATACGTCGATGAGGCGTCTGGCTATCGCATTTTACTACGACCAACACGGCAAGATAGATGAGTATTATTTTCACCTGATTGCATCGATCAAACCTTTTGTTGAGAAGGTTTTGGTGGTTTGCAACGGTCCGGTGGACGAAGAGGCCGAATCTCGCCTTTCCGAGGCCGCCGACAGCTTCCTGATCAGGGAGAACAAAGGGTTCGATGTCTGGGCCTATCGCACTGCACTCGAGCATATCGGGTGGGACGAACTTTCGCACTTCGACGAGATCTTGCTTTTCAACCACACCTTCTACGGGCCGATTTTCCCCTTCTCGGAAATGTTCTCGGAGATGGACCAACGTCAGTGTGATTTCTGGGGGATCTCCGCTCACGGGGCGATGAGGCCCAATCCGATCGACGTCAGAAAAGCGGAGCTGCCCTTCCATCTCAACTCCCATTTCATCGCGGTACGGCGGTCCTTGCATCAGTCAAAGGCGTTTCGGGATTATTGGACCCAGATGGGGGCCATAAACTCCTACATGGATTCAATCGCGAAGCATGAGACGGTGTTCACAGGGCATTTCCAGGCCCTGGGCTACACCTGTTCGGTTTTGCTCGATCCCGCACGATACAAGACGTCATATCCAGTTCTGATGGAGCCGGACAAAACGCTGGAGGATCGCAGCCCGATCCTGAAGAAGCGGCTGTTTTTTCATGACACGCTGTTCCTAGAGCGCGAGGCCATCAACCTGCCGCGCGCGCTGGAGATCGTAGAGAACCAATCAGATTATGATCTGTCGCTGGTGTGGAGGAGCGTCGGCCGCCTCGGCCCGCCTCGTACGCTAAATGGCAACGCCGCGTTGCTCTCCGTCCTGCCTGATGTACAGGTCGGTCCGCAAAGGAATTGGGACGATTATCGGATAGCGGTTCTCGCGCACGTATATCACGTCGACATGATCGACGAGATTCTAGGCTACAGCGAAAACGTGCCGAAGGGCTACGACCTGATCATCACGACCGACAATGCAAACAAGCAGGCATTGATCCAGCAAGCAATCGCAAAGGCGCCGAACGTCGGAAATGCCGTCGTTTTGGTTGTCGAGAACGACGGCAGGGATACCTCCGCTCTCCTCATCGGGTGCCGCGATTACGTGCTCGAGGACCGTTACGACCTGATCTGCCGGATACATTCCAAGCAATCTTCCCAAGACGGCGCAAAGGGGGAACTGTTCAAGCTTCACACCCTTGAAAACCTTCTTCATACGCCTGGGTATGTCTCGAATTTGCTCGAGCTTTTTGCCAACAACCCTGCGCTTGGTCTTGTCATGCCGCCAATGATTCATATCGGGTACCCGACCATTGGAAACTCATGGTTTGGCAACAAGGACAACGTCCAAAAGATAGCCAAACGGCTGGATCTGATCGTGCATCTGGATGCCAATTCGCCAGTGGCGCCTTACGGTGGGATGTACTGGTTTCGTCCTGCCGCTCTAAGGAAGCTTTTCGAACATAAGTGGGCCTGGGACGACTTCGCCAATATGGATTATCGGGATGGGAGTTTGGTCCATGCCGTAGAGCGGATCATTGCCTATGTCGCGATCGACGCCGGATACACCTTCCGGCACGTGGTGACCGCGAGGAATGCCGCTCACAACTACGTCATGTTGGAAGCCAAATTGCAGGCATTGTTAGCGGACGGAGCGCCGGCGGAATTCGGAAACTTGGGAGTGGCAAGGTCCTTTCGTGGCCTCCTCTTCTCGATCAAGAGATCGATCGTGACCACATCGCCAACAGCGTTCAGGATCCTCAGGCCGATCTACCGCGGTCTGCGCAGGATAATCACGCTTGGTCGTGGCGCGACAAGCTAAGCTCACCCCCCTTCGCTCGGGGAAGGCTCCAGGCGACCTGAATGAACGGCGTTTAAGGCGAATTCGCTCAGGCGTCCCATCTGAGGTTTCGGCACCCAAGGATAGGAGGCCCTATCAATCGCGAGGCGCTTTTAAATCAGCGACTCTACCCGGCCAGCTCGAAGCGTCATTTTCTTCGTGCAAACGCGCTGGATGAGCGACTCGTCGTGGCTGGCCAGCACGATGATGCCGGCCTTCTCCGCCAATTCGTCCATGCGTCGTTTGGCTTTTTCCTGGAATGACGCGTCGCCGGCGCCAA
Organism: Mesorhizobium sp. CNPSo 4670; assembly: GCF_057784235.1. Classification (NCBI taxonomy): domain Bacteria; kingdom Pseudomonadati; phylum Pseudomonadota; class Alphaproteobacteria; order Hyphomicrobiales; family Phyllobacteriaceae; genus Mesorhizobium; species Mesorhizobium sp. CNPSo 4670. The sequence goes on from NZ_JBWJFQ010000001.1 coordinate 539,314, forward strand.
TCCATTCATCCATCAGCAGAATTTCAGGTTCAAGTGCGGTCGCTGCTGCAAATGCCAGCCGTGCCGCCATGCCCTGGCTGTAAGCCTTGAACGGCAGGTCGATGAAATCGCCCAGCTCGCTGAAATCGATGATTTCTTCCATCTTCTCTTCGATTTCGGCCAGCGTCCAACCGCTGATCAGTCCCCTCAGCACGATGTTTCTGCGCCCGGTGGCCTCGGGACGAAACCCTATGCTGATGTTGAACAAGGCATCGACTTTGCCCGCGATCGATATCGTGCCGCCCGATGGCTGGTAGATTCCGTAGAGAACCTTGAGCAGCGTGGTCTTGCCGGCGCCATTCGGGCCGACGAGCCCCAGCCGGTCGCCCGCCTTGAGTTCGAAACTGACATCGTCGAGCGCCTGCACGACCTGCTTGGTGCCCGACTTCGATATGTTGCCACCGAGAGCGCTCCGACGCCGGCCAGGCGCCGAAAGCGTCAACTTTTCGAACAGGCGATATACGAGGCTGACATTGTTCAGTTTGATGGAGGTCATGGAACTCAGATCAGGAAAACGATGCGCTTGCGATAAAGGCCCAGCAGCAGCAACGCAAGGGCCCAGACGCCGAGACAAACGTAGCCTGTCACCGTCAACGCATGCGTTGGAAAGATGCCCGCCGTGATCGGCTCGCGCACGCCCTCCAGGAAGTAGGTGAACGGGTTCCAATGATAGGCATATTTTTGAACGCCCTCTTGCCCGCTGTAGACCCAGAAGACCGGCGTCAGGAACATGCCCACCCGCATCAGGTTCCCGACGATGAACTCACTATCGGGAAAGAAGGCGCCCAAGAACGCAAAGACCGTGACAAGCGCAGGAGTTGCCGCGACGATGAGCAATAGACCCAGCAACGACAGCAGCCAGTTTGTGTTGATCCCGTAACCGGCCAGCAGCAGAATAAGAACGCAACCCGCCAACGAATAACCAGCCCGGATGATGCATTGCATCGTCAATCGCATCACATACACGAACAGCGGCAGCGTCGTGCCTTGAATGAAGCTCGCTTCGCGCTGGAAGAGTGACACGCTCATTGTGATGGTTTCGGTGAGATAGAACCAAACCAGCATGCCGATGGCGACATAGGCTATGTAGCTTGGGTCGCTGGCGTCCTTGGTCACGAAAACGAAAACAAATGTGCCGACGAAAGCAAAATAATTGACCAGCATCCAAAGCGGACCCAGGGTCGTGCGCCTGTGCTGGTCGCCGATGTCCTCATGGGCGAGCGCGACCCAGACCCGGTGCAACCGCACGGCCTTGGAGATATCGTCAAAAGCGCCGTTTAGTGCCGCAATCATCGTTGGGAGTATCGCAATCTGCTTTTTTCCAGCGCTTGGTTTTTCCGGCGCTTCATCGCTTCAAGGCCCGTGACGAACCACCACGGAGCTCTTAATAGCCATTGCGACGTGCTTATGGCAACGCACTGCGTTTTAATGTCGCGAGTTGGGCGTCGGGTCCGATCGCTCGCCCTCGCGCTCTCTTGAAAAAACATCTAGCTATGACTTCGAGCCCGCAGTATGCGATACAACAGGGCAGGGGCCAGGGATAGCACTTTGAAAGAGCGATCGGCCACGAAGCATATTCGTGCTCGCACCTTGGTGATGCTCATGTCCGTGAGCCTGGAGTCTAGTGCAGTCCATGAATTCTTACCTAGAAGCTGTATTCGGACTCAGGCCGGAAATGCGGCGCGCCTTCATCATGGTCCAGGACGTGGTCATGGTCCTGGTCGCCGTGGCGCTCAGCCTTGTGCTTTCGCGGTCGAATCTTTCGTTCGATCCGCTCTCCAACCAGGGTTTGGGAACCTGGGGGGGCATTGTCGTCATCAGCCATCTCCTGTTTAGATATTGTGGTCTCTACAAGACCGTTTGGCGCTTCGCTTCGACGCCCGACTTTTTCAATATCCTGAAGAGCTGCGCGATTTTGACGTTGGCTCTGTACGCCACGTCGATGCTGGCTCGTTCTTTCCAGCCTGTGCAGGGGCTCAACGAGCGTCAGTTCATCGTCTTCTTCCTCGTCTCCTTCACGATCATATCGGCGCCCCGCCTGTTCTACCGCTTCCTGCGTGACGGCGCGAGCTGGGGCATTCTGAGCACCAAGACCGGCAAGACGCAGGCCAAGCAGGCGTTATTCGTTGGCCGACTCGGCGAAGCCGACCTGATCATTCGCTTCACGCGCACGGCGGAGCCGGCGGACTATTCCATCGCCGGGATCATGGCGACCGAGCGCGCCGTACAATTGGGCACGCGGATTCAAGGTGTTCCCGTGGTGGCGACCCGGCCGCGGCTGATCGACGTGCTGGAAGACTATGCGACCGGCACCGAAAGCCTGGACTTGCTGATTTTCGGCAGCGGCGCCGAGCACGAGATCGAGGAGTATTCGGAACTCGTCCGCGTCGCCCGGCATGGCGACATAAGTGTGGTGCAGTTCTCCGGTCTTTCGGAACTGGAACAGCATGGAAAACTGGTTCTCGACGCGGTCGAGATGGAAACGATCCTACGACGCCCGACAGTGCCTTCCGATGTCGAGCGTATCGGGGCCTTTGTTGGCGGCAAGCGCGTTCTGGTGACGGGCGGTGCCGGGTCGATTGGCCGAACGTTGGTCAAACGGTCGTTGGAGCTGGGGGCGGAGGCGGTGCTCGTCGCCGACAACTCCGAGTTCGGCATCTTCCAGTTGAGCCAGTACATTGCCGAGAAGGACCACGACCGTCTCAAGGTCCGCATCGTCGATGTCGCGGATCGGCGCCAGATAACGCGTGTCGTCACGGAATTCAGACCGGACATCGTCTTTCACGCCGCGGCGCTCAAGCACGTTCCGCTGCTCGAGGAAAACTGGGATTCGGCCATCCAGACCAATGTCTTCGGCACGCTTGTCTGTGCCGAAGTCGCCGCCAAATGCGGGGTTGCCCAGTTTGTCCTGATATCGAGCGACAAGGCAGTGGATCCCTCATCGGTGCTTGGCGTGACAAAGCGGGCTGCCGAACAGATCATCAGCGCCTTGCATGGCCCCCCCGCGAGCGAGCCGGGCGCGCGTCGATCGGTCACCAAGTTCGTGGCCGTTCGCTTCGGCAATGTCTTTGGCAGCAACGGTTCGGTGGCGACCATATTCCAGGCGCAGATCGAGGCCGGAGGGCCGGTCACCATCACGGACCGGCGCATGACACGCTATTTCATGACAGTGGCCGAAGCCGTCGATCTCGTCATCATGTCGGCCGCCGATGCCGCATCGCGGCAGAGCGGGGACGATTATGCCGTCTACATGCTCGACATGGGCAAGCCGGTGCCGATCCTTGAAGTGGCCGAAACAATGATCCGCCTGTCCGGAAAGAGCCCCTACACGGAGATCCCGATCCGGTTCACCGGCATAAGGCCGGGCGAGAAACTCCACGAAATTCTGCATGGCGAGGATGAGGAACTCGTCGAACTCGGCATTTCGAAGATCTTTGGCCTGAGCACGGATGTCGTGGAATGGTCGGATGTCCAGGCCGCGCTGACAGCGCTACAGCAGTCGGTGAAGAACCAGGACAAGGATGCTGCGCTGGCCGTGCTGGCAGGCCTTGACCAGGCCAAGAAGGCCAGGGGGAGCATTCATCATCAGGACGTGATCCCGAAAACGGCCCGGCAAGCGACCTAACCCAATCCAGAAAGCGATCTTGATCGTGGATTGGACAAACCCAGAGCAATTCCAGGGAACGTGTGAAACGGTTTTCCGTCCGGAATTGCGTCGAAACAAGAAAACTGAGCGGTTCTGCGTTTGCGTAAAACGATGAACCGCTCTAGCCATTCCAGGCATTTGCAGGGTGTTTGAAGCTCGTGAGCAAAGAAGATCCGCGCATCGCAGTCCTGATGGGCACGAAAGACGGCGCCGCCTTCATCGATGAGCAACTGCAATCCCTGCTCGCGCAGTCGCACCCTCTGATCGACCTGTGGATCTCCGACGATGGCTCCGTCGATGACACGATTGCCATCATCGAGACGTGGAAATCCCGCTGGCCCAAGGGTCGAGTGACCCTGGTGGAGGGGCCGCGGCAAGGCTTCGCTCCCAATTTCCGGTCGATGATCCTTGACCGGCGCATCGACGCGGACTGCTATGCCTTCTGCGACCAGGACGATATCTGGGAGCCCGACAGGCTGGAGAGCGCTGTCAGCTGGATGCGGGCCCATGACGCAAAAACCCCGCTGATGTTTTGCTCGCGAACCGCGACCATGACCGAATCCGGAAGCCTTGTCGGCCATTCGCCGCTGTTTCGCCGGTCGCCATCCTTTCGCAACGCGCTTGTGCAAAGCATCGCCGGCGGCAACACGATCCTGCTCAACGCCGCGGCCCGCGACCTGCTGGCCAGGGCCTCCGCGCGGACCGGGTTCGTCAGCCACGACTGGTGGGCCTATCTCATCGTGACCGCCGCTGGCGGCATCGTCCGCTACGATCCGCGGCCGCTGGTGCGCTACCGGCAGCATGCGGCAAACCTGGTTGGCGCCAACGTGTCGTGGAGGGCGAGGGTTTCCCGGCTTGGCCGTCTGTTCAAGGGCGACTTTGCGGGCTGGACGGATCGCAATCTTGACGGACTTGCCGTCAACCGAGACCTGCTGACCGAGGATGCAGCGGCTTGCGTCGACCTGTTCACAAAAGGGCGGCAGGGCAATCTTTTCCAGCGTTTGGACGGCTTGCGCAAAAGCGGTGTCTATCGGCAGACCCTTGCCGGCACCCTGGGGCTCTATCTCGCATTCATCCTGGGTCGCATCTGAGCATCGATCCGCGGCATGGTGTGCTTGGCCAGGAGATGACCTCATGCTACGTCGACCGTACTAACGGGCTTCGTCTGCGGCGTTGTCTCGGGGCTTTGGCAGGGAGCGCTATCGGCTGTTCATGAAGGCAACCAAACAAATCTTCGATCTTGCCGGCGCGGCTCTGCTGCTGATGGTCACATCGCCTGTTCTGGTGCTCGCCTTCCTTGCCGTTCGGGCATCATCACCCGGTCCGGCCATTTTTTCGCAGACGCGGGTCGGCCGCGACGGCCTGCTTTTTCGCTGTCACAAATTGCGGACGATGTATGTCGGAACGCCGTCATTGCCCACGCACGAGGCGCCTACGAATTCCGTCACCTCGGTTGGCAAGGTCTTGCGGAAGTTCAAACTCGACGAGTTGCCCCAGTTCTGGAACGTTTTGAAGGGCGAAATGAGCTTGGTCGGGCCGCGTCCCTGTCTGCCGACGCAAACGGAATTGATCGAGTGTCGCAGGCGGCTGGGGGTCTTGGCGGCACTTCCGGGCATAACGGGTCTCGCCCAGATCAGGGGCATCGACATGTCGAACCCCGAGCTTTTGGCCAAAACGGATGCCGCCTATCTCAGCACGGCATCGTTCTGGCTCGACCTTCGGATCCTGTTTGGGACGCTCTTTCGAAGTTGAGCAGGCCATGATCCCAAAAACCGGAGGCCGGTTTTGGAAGAGATCTTGGTCAAGCAAGAAGTCGTCGTTCACGAAGCCGCGCCAGGTCGCTCAGCCGCTCCAGCGTACCGGTTTCCGGTGCCCAGCCCTGCGATATCAGCAGCGAAGGGTCGCATATCTGCGTCGCGGTCATGCTGTCCCAAAACGCCCGCTTGCCCAGCACGGCCGCGGCCGGCCGCATCAGGCCGGCCGGCACCGTGATCAGGCGCGTCGGCCGTCCGAAACCCCTGCGAAAAGCGGTGATGACGGCCGCGATCGCAACCGGTGGCACATCGGCGCCAATATAGGTCGGACGAAGTGAGCCCGAATGGCTCAGCAGGTGCGACACCGCTCGCGCCGCGGCTTCGGAGGACATCAGCGAGCGGATTCCCGCCAAGGCGCCTGTCGGCAGCGGCAGCGCCGTATCGGCCAGGCGCATCAGCGTCGCCAGGTTTCCCCTCATGCCGCTTCCATAGACCGGAGGCAGGCGCAACACGGCGGCATCGGAACGGCCGAGTGACGCATAGGCGTTGAGAACCTTGATTTCAGCTTCGCGCTTCGAGCGCCCATAGTCGCATTGCGGGGCAGGAAGCGTGTTCTCGTCGATCGTCGCGCTGACGCGAGCGCCGATCACGGCCCGGATCGAGGAGAGGTGGATGAAACGTCCACTAGCCTGCGCGGCCGCTGCCTGCGCCAGCCGCGCGCTCAATTCCACATTGGCCGCCCGATAATCGGCTTCGGTGGCGTCGCCCTGATCATTGTTGAGGCCGGCGCAATGGACGACATGGGTCACATCCCTAGTCAGCGCCAGGAAGGCCGCGGCAGGCGCATCGAAAGCGGGCATCGCCACGGCTTCGCCTCCCGATCCCAGCCTCTCCGGGTGACGGGAGGCGAGGCGAAGCTCGGCCCCGGCGTCGCGAAGGTGCTGCACGACAAGACGTCCGACGAAACCCGTCGCACCTGTCACCAAGACTTTCATTGCCTTGCTCGCGACAGCTCTTGGGTGGCTGGTGGAAGCGCCTGTCCTTCCACCTCTGGTGGAAGTGCTTGCCCTTCCGCCAACGGAGCCTGACGTCCGGAGGCAAGATATGTCCCGCACACCAGGAAGACCATCAGCACCGAGTCCAGAATGTCATGGCCGATCAGGATGCCTGTCATTCCGGCTGTGAGATAGGTGATCACAACGATGACAATCATGGTCGCGCCGAACCGCTCGACCGGATCGCGGCTGTTTTGCAAGACCCGGACGGCATTTCCAGCGGCAAAGACAAAGATCGCCGCCAGCGTCATGGCGCCCAGAATTCCTGCTTGCACCAGGGCGGTGAGGAAGCCGTTGTGGAAATGGTTGAAGCCTGTGTCCATTGCGAACTGGTCATGAAAGCCCTGCTTGATCAGAAGCTGGCTCGCGCCCACACCATGTCCGAACACGGGCATGTCATGGAACGCCTTGAGGCCGATGTCCCAAAGGGCAACACGTATTCCCAATGAGGTGTCGTAGTTGTCGTGGGTCCCAAGCGCATCCCAATCGGAGCGCAGAAAGTCGACGCGCCCGGATATCGCCTGGGAGCCGAAAGCCGCGATGACGACACCGACTGCCGTCAGCAGCAGCAGCACGCGAACGGCATTCCTGCCTCTGAGCCTCTGATGGTTGATCAAAAGCACAGCGATGCCGGCAATCAGCAGCGCCAGCCAGACAATACGCGAACCGGAATAGATGATGGCGATCGTCCCGGCCAGTGCAGCGTAGAAGAGGGGGTTCCGGGCTCGCTCTATGCCTGACAAGGCACCGGCCACGCAGACCGCCACGGCAAGGCAGACGACGGTTGCGAAGACGATCGGATTGCCTGCCCCGCCCTCGGCCCTGACCCCAATCCAATATTGCTGGATGACGGCCATCAGCAGCGCGACAAAACAGGCGGCCATGCTGCTGAGCACGATGGTACGGGCAAGCGTGGCTTTCTGCGTGATGCTCCAGGTCGAATAGGAGATTGGGAAAAACAGGAAGGTAACGAGCGGGATCAGGTGTGGCGCATCTCTGACCAACGCGTTGTTGACGATGGAAGCCATGAGATTGGCGGCGCAATAGGCATAGATCGCGACCGTCAGCCAGATCATGGGCCGGTCGATGTTGAAGCGCCTTTTCCCGGCGGCAATCAGCGCGAGGGAGGCGAGGGCTCCGCCATTGAACACAAAACTGACCAACGATCCCAGAACCGGTGGAAAAAAGAAGCAAAGGATGGAGAAGTAGACATTCACCCGCGAGGCAGTGAATTGCTGTCTTATCGATGAAAACCGGTTCAATGCTCTAGGTCACAATTCTCTGGGAGCGATAGGTGTCGTCGGCGGCAACGGATATCGCCTCGAAATAGCACGTGTTCCATCATGCGTCGTGCTCGTCTTCAGCAGCCGGTATAGCGGCTTGGCCGTTTTTTCGATAGTGCGGCAAGGTGGGATTGCCGCCAGAAATCGATGGCCACCGACGGTGGCCTGGGTGAGGCTCTCACGTTGCAATTGGCATGTTCAGCCAGGCAATATTTTCCCCCGCTTTTCCTAGCGGCTTGCCCTGTGAGCAGGAATTTCCGGGTTTTGCCGCGCCCATGGAAAATTCATTCCCGAACCGTGCGCCGCGGGGCCAGTCCAGCATTGTTCTCTCCGACGGCGATCTGCTAGAACGCCGGCACGAGAGAGATTGTCCAGAAGCAAGGCTTGAACCGGGCGCAAAAAGCCCGATGATTTGAGGCGAGGTCTTCTGTCGGAAGGCACGAAAGAACGCTTACAGTCCATGACCATTGCGCTTACGCATCTTCAACGGCTTGAAGCCGAGTCCATCCATATCTTCCGCGAGGTTGCGGCCGCCTTCGCCAAGCCGGTCATGCTCTATTCCGTTGGCAAGGACTCTTCGGTGCTGATGCATCTGGCGATGAAGGCGTTTTATCCTGCCAAGCCGCCGTTCCCCTTTCTTCACGTCGACACGACGTGGAAATTCCGCGAGATGATCGCCTTTCGCGATCAGATGGCGCAGAAACTCGGTTTCGATCTGCTGGTTCATGTCAACGAAGATGGCGTGCGCGACAACATCAATCCATTCGATCACGGTTCGAACACGCATACCCATGTGATGAAGACCGTGGCGTTGCGCCAGGCGCTCGACAAATACGGTTTCGACGCGGCCTTTGGCGGCGCCCGTCGCGACGAGGAGAAATCGCGCGCCAAGGAACGCATATTCTCCTTCCGCAACGCGCAGCATGTGTGGGACCCGAAGAACCAGCGACCCGAGATGTGGAAGATATTCAACACCCGCATCGCATCGGGCGAATCGATCCGCGTCTTCCCGCTGTCGAATTGGACCGAGCTCGACATCTGGCAGTATATTCTGCAGGAAAACATCCCGATCGTGCCCCTTTATTTCGCCAAGCAACGGCCGGTGGTCGAGCGCGACGGCATGCTGATCCTGCGGGACGACGAGCGCATGAAACTGCGTCCCGGCGAGACGGTGGAGAACCGGCTTGTGCGGTTCCGCACGCTCGGCTGCTATCCGCTGACCGGCGCCATCGAATCGGATTCCGACACGCTGGAAGCCATCGTCGGCGAAATGCTGACCGCGCGCACCTCCGAACGGCAGGGTCGCCTGATCGACCGCGATGAAGCCGGCTCTATGGAAAAGAAGAAGCGCGAGGGGTATTTCTGACCATGCGCCACATCATGGCAAAGAGCCTGGCACCCACCGACGGCGTCCGCGACTACCTGGCGGCGCAGGAGAAGAAGTCGCTGCTGCGTTTCCTGACCTGCGGTTCGGTCGATGACGGCAAGTCGACGCTGATCGGGCGCCTGCTGTCGGACACCAAGCAGATTTTCGAGGACCAGCTGGCCGCGCTCGAACGCGATTCGCGCAAACACGGCACGACCGGCGACGACATCGATTTCGCGCTGCTGGTCGATGGCCTCGAGGCGGAGCGCGAGCAAGGCATCACCATCGACGTCGCCTACCGCTTCTTCGCCACGCCGAAGCGCAAGTTCATCGTTGCCGACACGCCCGGCCACGAACAATACACGCGCAACATGGCGACCGGCGCCTCGACCGCCGACCTGGCGATCGTGCTGATCGATGCCCGGCAAGGGGTATTGCCGCAGACGAGACGGCACTCGATCATCGCCTCGCTGCTCGGCATCCGGCACATCGTCCTGGCGGTCAACAAGATCGATCTCGTCGGGTTCGACCAGGCGGTCTTCGAACGCATCACCGAGGCCTACGGGCAATTCTCGCGCGATCTCGGCTTCCAGACCATCGTGCCGATCCCGATGTCCGCCCGCTACGGCGACAACGTCACCAGCCGTTCGGACAGCATGGCATGGTATTCCGGTCCGACGCTGATCGAGCATCTCGAAACCGTGTCGGTTGAGGAAGCAGTGGTCGAACTGCCGTTCCGTTTCCCGGTCCAGTATGTCAACCGCCCCAATCTCGACTTTCGCGGCTTTGCCGGCACGATCGCATCCGGTTCGGTTGCACCCGGTGACGAGGTCGTCGTCGCCAAGTCCGGCAAATCCTCGCGCGTCAAGCGGATTGTCTCCTATGGCGGCGACCTGGCCCAGGCGGCCGCCGGCCAGGCCATAACGCTGGTTCTGGACGACGAGGTCGAGATCTCGCGCGGCAACATGCTGGTTTCGCCGGCCGCACGGCCGCAGGTCGCCGACCAGTTCGCCGCCAACATCGTCTGGTTCGACGAGCATGCGTTGCTGCCCGGCCGTTCCTACATCCTGCGCACCGAGACCGATCAAACCAGCGCCACCGTCACCGACCTGAAGTACCGGATCAACGTCAACGACTTCGCCCATGAAGCGGCCAAGTCGCTTGACATGAACGAAGTCGGCATTTGCAACATCTCGACACGGACGCCGATCGCCTTCGATACCTTCGCCGAGAACCGCACCACCGGCGCCTTCATCCTGATCGACCGCATCAGCAACGCCACGGTCGGCGCCGGCATGATCCTGCATTCGCTGCGCCGGGCCGAGAACATCCATTGGCAATCGCTCGATGTCGGCAAGCGCGTCCGCGCCGACATGAAGAACCAGCGGCCCGCCGTGTTCTGGTTCACCGGACTGTCGGGCTCCGGCAAGTCGACCATCGCCAACCTCTTCGAAAAGAAGCTGTTCGCCACCGGCCGCCACACCTATATCCTGGACGGCGACAACGTCCGTCACGGTCTCAACCGCGATCTTGGTTTCACCGACGCCGATCGCGTCGAGAACATCCGCCGCGTCGCCGAAGTGGCGCGTTTGATGGCCGATGCCGGATTGATTGTCATTGTCTCGTTCATTTCGCCGTTCAGTGCCGAGCGGCGCATGGCGCGCGAATTGATGGCCGACGGCGAATTCATCGAGGTGTTTGTCGACACGCCGTTCGAGGAATGCGCCAGGCGCGATCCGAAGGGCCTTTATGCCCGCGCGCTGAATGGCGAGATCAAGAACTTCACCGGCGTCGATTCACCCTACGAAGCGCCGGAAAAACCGGAAATCCATCTGCAGACGCTCGGCAAATCGGCCGAACAGATGGTAGACGCCCTGGAACACTGGCTGAACGAGCGCGACATTGCCGAAGACCAATACGACAACGGCGGCGGCATCTGACGACAGGCTGATGCTTGAAATCTTCGAGCGGCTGGCCCTGGCGGCCGGACGCGAGGTCATGCGTGTCTTCCATGCCGGCTGCGCGGTCGACCGCAAGTCCGACGCTTCGCCGGTGACCGAGGCGGACCGTGAGAGCGAGAAGATCATTCTCGCCGGGCTGCGTGCCGCATTTCCCGACATCCCCTGCGTGGCCGAGGAGGAAGCATCCGCCGGCATCGTACCACCGGACCTGGAAGGTGCCTTCTTTCTCATCGACCCGCTCGATGGCACCAAGGAATTCGTCAACCGCCGCACCGATTTCACCGTCAACATCGCGCTTGTCCGCCATGGCGTGCCGGAAGTCGGTGTCGTCTTCGCTCCCTGCAGCGGCCGTTTTTTCTCGGGCCGGCCGGGCAGTGCAGAAGCCATCGAGGTCGACAACGATTACCGGATCACAGCCCGCCGGCCGATCTCGGTGCGGACGGCCGTGGAACCATTGGCCGTCGTCGCCAGCCGCTCCCACAACACGCCGGAAACCGAAGCCTATATTCGCGACCTCGGTGCTGCCGAGATCGTCTCGGTCGGCTCGTCCTTGAAATTCTGTCTTCTCGCCAGCGCCGAAGCGGATGTCTATCCGCGCTTCGGCCGCACCATGGAATGGGACACCGCGGCGGGCGACGCCGTGCTGCGCGCGGCCGGCGGCATGACGCGCACGCTGGACGGCCAGCCCCTGGTCTACGGCAAGCGCAAGCAGAGCGATGACGAGGATTTCGCCAATCCGCATTTCATTGCCAGCGGCAAGGTTGGTGCCAGCGGCAGGGCAGGCGAGGCCACCCGCAGCTGAGGCGGGTCGGCAGCTTACTCGGCTGCGGCCTGCGCCGAATTCGAGCCGATATAGTTGCGGATCGTCTCGATGATCCGGTCCTGGTCGGCTTCGCTGAGATAGGGGTGCATCGGCAGGCACAGGATCCGCTTTGGCAGGTCCTCCGACACGGCAAGGCCGGTCGGCGTGCGCGGGTAGTCGCGATAAGCGACTTGGGCATGCAGCGGCTTCACATAATAGATGACCGATGGAATGCCCTTTTCGCCGAGATGCGCCTTCAGCCCGTCACGCTTGGGCGTCTCGATCGCATACTGTGCCCAGGCCGACCGGCTGCCGTCCAGGTTGCGGGCCGCGGTGACGATGTCGCCAAGCCCTTCGGCGTAGCGATTGGCCACCACCTGGCGGACCACCATCTCGTCTTCGAGGATGGCCAGCTTCTCGATCAGGATCGCCGCCTGGATGGTGTCGAGCCGCGAATTGATGCCGACGCGGACATTGTCGTACTGCGTCTCGCCCTTGCCGTGGAAGGCGAACGACCTGAGCTGTTCGGCCAGCGCATCGTCATTGGTGAACATCGCGCCGCCGTCGCCATAACAGCCAAGCGGCTTTGCCGGGTAGAAGCTGGTCGAGCCGACCGCGCCGAACGAGCCGCACATCTTGCCGTCGCTTGAGCCGCCCATCGACTGGGCGGCATCCTCGATCACCATCAGCCCTTCGCGGTTGGCGATCACCATGATGGCATCGTAATCGGCGGCAAGGCCGAACAGATCGACGGGAATGATCGCCTTAGGCTTCAGCCGGCCTTCCTTCTTGATCATGGCGATGGCTGCCTCGAGGCTGGCAATGTCGATGTTGTAGCTGTGCGGATCGACATCGACGAACACCGGCTCTGCCTTGGCCAACGCCACCACTTCGGCCGTGGCGGCGAAAGTGAAGCTTGGCACGAATACCGCGTCACCCGGGCCTACGCCGGCTGCAAACAGCGGCAACAGCAGCGCATCGGTGCCGTTGGCGCAGGCCACGACATGCTTGGTGCCGACATAGGCGGCGAGCTTGCCTTCGAATTCGGTGACTTGCGGGCCGAGTATATAGCGGCCTTCTTCGACGACTCGGTCGATCGCGGCCTTCAGCCGGTCGCGGATTCGTTCGCGCTGCGCGCCAAGATCGATGAATTGCATGTCGGCCTCAAAACGGGTTAGCCAGATAACCGGCCGCTGGTATCAGAGTTGCGCCGGCCGAGAAAGCCGCGGCAGCAAAACCGCGAATTGCGCAAGTGTCGCAGTCTGTTACCTGTATTTTCCGGCGTGTCTTCGCGAGATGCCGGAAATCCGGCCTTCGTCGGCGCCGATCCTACCTTGATAATCCCTGAGATCGGCCCTGCGAAACATAAAGTGATCGAGAAGCCTGATCTGTCTTGAGCCCATCGCGACCTGGTCAGGCGATCTCATGCCGCCACGGCGGATTGGCGCCGGCCCGCGACACGGTCACGGCCGCCGCCTTGTTGCCAAGCGCCAGTGCCTTGCCGATGGCGTCCTGCGAAAGGCCGGCGATTGCCGTCTTTGTCAGCAGGCCTTGTTCCTGCAGCGAGGCGAGGATGCCGGCATTGAATGTGTCGCCGGCGCCGACCGTGTCGACCACCTTGACCTTCTCCGTCATCACTGTGACGGCGTGTTCCTTGGTGTAGCCGATGGCGCCTTCACTGCCACGCGTGACGACGATCAGCTTCGGGCCGCGGTCGAGCCAGTTGCGGATGACATCCTCGTGCGAGCCGGCTTCGCCGAACCAGTTCAGGTCTTCGTCCGACAGTTTCACGATATCGGCCATCGCCATCATGGCGCGGATGCGCCTGAGATGCTTGGCCTTGTCCGGGATGAAGTTCGGCCGGATGTTGGGGTCGAGCATCATGACGCGGCTTTCATGCTCGCGCCGCATGAACTCCTCATAGGCACTGCCGGCAGGCTCGGAGATCAGGCTGATGGCGCCGAACAGCATGGCCTCGATCTCGTTGCCGAGCTGCGGCAGGTCGTCGATGGTCAGCATGCGGCCGGCGGTGTTTTCGTCATAGAATGTGTAGGTCGCCTGGCCGTTGTCCAGCTTGACGAAAGCCAGCGTCGTTGGCCGTGGTGACGTGTGCGCATAGGTGGAGCTGACCTTGCTCGCCCCAAGCGCGTCTCTGAACTGACCGCCGAACAGATCCGACGACAGGCCGGAAAAGAACCCGGCCGGCGCGCCCAGCCGCCCAAGCGCGATGGCCGTGTTGAAGACGGCGCCGCCGACATAGGGGGCAAAGGCCGGCTCGCCGTTGGTCGTCGTGCGCGGCAGCATGTCGATGAGGGCTTCGCCGCAGCAGAGGATCATGGCTTGCTGGTCTCCGGCGGATAGATCACGCCCTTGCGGATGATGATGTTGGCGTAGAGCCGCGGCTCGCTTGTCGCGACGATGGCATGCGCCGATTTGACCCGTGCATAGAAGTCGGCGCCGGCCAGCGCAACCACCTTGCGGCCGGGCGCGCGTTTTGCGCACAGCGCCTCGATCTCGTGATGCACGGGATCGGCAAGCGAAGGATCACCTTTGACCGAGGCGCGAAACAGCGCCTCCGGCACCGCATCGTCGACCGGCAGCACGCTCAAGATCGCGTCGAGCACAGGCAGGAGATGATGACCATCTGCTCGGATGAGCCGGTTGGCCTGTTCTTCGGCCGGATAATTTCCGTCGACAATCGCGATCTCGTCACCATGGCCCATGGCGCGCAATGTCGCCAGAAGCTCCGGACCAAGCAGCGCCGGGATTCCGATCAGCATCAGGCACTCCTGGAAATCGTCGTCGAACCGATCAGGAAGCGTTCGGAGAGCGGCAGGCTGGCGCCGCCGAGCGCCCGGGCGTGGATGCCGACGGTTCCCTCGCGAACGGCAGGAAGCTTCAGGCCTTCTCCGTCGATCGTGGCGATGGCCGCGATGATGGCGTCGACCAGCCGGCGGCGCACTGCCTTCGGCATCCATCCGTCGATCACCGCTGCTTCGAAATCGATGACCGAGGATGCTGCAACGATGGCATAGGCGAGCGCCCGCGAGGCGGTGGCAATCCAGTCATCGAGTTCGGGGCCGATCTCGCCCCAGTCTTCCGGCGATGTCCACAGATGCGAAGCCTCGACGCCGCGCGCATTGAGCGCCTTTTCGAGCATGGCGATGGACGCCACGTCGATCAACTGGGTCGGCTTGCCATCCGGCCCCGGCACGGGCATCGAGCCGAGTGCTCCGGCATTGCCGGTTGGCCCGCCGAAAAGCCGGCCATTCAGCACAATGCCGCCGCCGGCAAAGGCGCCGATGTAGAAATAAACGAAGTCGCGGGCCGCACCGGTCTGGCCGAAGACGAGTTCAGCGCCGCAGGCCGAAGTCGCATCGTTCTGCAGGTAAACCGGAAAATCGCACTGTGCCTGGATGTCCGCCCTTATGTCGCGATGACGCCATTCGTCCATGGCATCGCGCGGGGCGCCGGCGGTATCGGCCCAGTTCCACAATTCGAACGGCATGGCGATGCCCAGACCGGCGATGCGCTTGTCCTGTGCGAGCGTCAGCTCGCCACGCATCTTCTTCATGCCGGTGGTGACGAACTCCACTGTCTCGCGTGGCGCCGGGTAGCGGTAGGAATGCTGCAGCATCGAACGGACTTGGCCAAGGAAGTCGATTAGCACGAGTTCGGCGCTGCGGCGGCCGATCTTCAAGCCAATGAAGTAGGCGCCGTCGGGGTTGAGCGCCATCGGGATCGAGGGTTGGCCGATCTTGCCGCGCAACGGTGCCTGCCGCAGCAGAAGGCCTTCTTCCTCCAGTTCGCGCATGATGACCGAAACCGTCTGCGCCGAAAGCCCGGTCATGCGGGCGATGTCGGACTTCGCCAGGCTGCCGTGCTGGCGCACCAGCGAGAGCACCAACCGCTCGTTGTGGTCCCGCATGCCGCTCTGGTTGGTGCCACGGTGCAGACGGCTCTCGGCTGCCTCAGGCGAACCGTGCCTCGCAATGCCGGTCTCCACCTTTGTTCCTCCCGTCGTTTCCCCTCACTGCTTTTGGGCCAGAATGGGTGAATGGCGCAAGGCTGTCAATAATAAATAAGAGTGATTTAATTATTGACAGCAATCATCGACTGGTGTCTGTTGCGATAAGGCGTCCATGCTGGGAGAATGTCGTGGATGCCGTGGAGGCCGGTTGGCCGGCACCCGAAAATGCATCACTGGGAGGAAGTCATGGGTAAATGGAATATCATGAAGGCGGCTGTTGCCGGCCTTGCCTTTTACGGCGCGATGGCAGGCGCCTCGTATGCGGCCGATACCGTCGGTCTGATTACCAAGACCGAAACCAATCCGTTCTTTGTGAAAATGCGTGAGGGCGCTCAGGCCAAGGCTAAGGAACTTGGCGTTACCCTGATCGCCGCTGCCGGCAAGTTCGACGGCGACAATGACGGCCAGGTGGCGGCGATCGAGAACCTTATCTCGGCCGGCGCCAAGGGTTTTGCCATCGTGCCGAGCGACTCGAAGGCGATTGTGCCGACCATCAAGAAGGCGCGCGACGCAGGCCTCAAGGTGATTGTGCTCGATACGCCACTCGATCCGATGGACGCTGCGGACGCGACCTTTGCGACCGATAACCGCAAGGCCGGCATGCTGATCGGTCAGTGGGCTGCCAAGACCCTGGGCGACAAGGCAGCGGACGCCAAGATCGTATTTCTCGATCTCGCGACCAACCAGCCGACCGTCGATTTTCTGCGCGATCAGGGCTTCATGCAGGGCTTCGGGATCGACGTGAAGGATCCCAACAAATACGGCGACGAAGACGACAAGCGTATCTGCGATCACGAAATCAGCCAAGGCGACCAGGAGAAGGGCCGCACGGCGATGGAGAACGCGCTGCAGAAGTGCCCGGATGTAAACGTGGTCTACACAATCAACGAGCCCGCCGCGGCCGGTGCGTGGGAAGCGCTCAAGGCAGTAGGCAAGGATGACGGCAGCGTGATGATCGTTTCGATCGACGGTGGTTGCCCTGGCGTGAAGAACGTTCAGGCAGGCGTAATCGGCGCGACCAGCCAGCAGTATCCGCTAAAGATGGCGGCGATGGCGCTAGAGGCGATCGTCTCGGGCAAGATTCCGGATATCGACCCGAAGATGGGCTTCCTCGACACCGGTGCGCAACTCATCACAGCCAAGCCGGTTGAGGGCGTGACGTCGATTTCGGTCGAGGAAGGCCTGAAGCTCTGCTGGGGCTGAGCGCCTTTCAACATCGTTCCATGAAGACTATTGTCCAGAACTCAAAGGGGGCGCACGTGGCGCCCCCTGACAGCGAGGCGTTGGGGAGGATTGCCTGATGAGCGACGATACCGCGGGTTCGGTCACCGCCGAACGCGGGCTGAAGGGTGCCACCGAAGCCCTGGCCAGTTTTGATGAGTCGGATGCCGGCGCGATCCGTCGCCTCCAGGCCTTCCTTCATCAATTTCCCACGTCCATTCCCTTTTTCGTTCTGCTGTTGGGTGTGGTCATCTTTTCGATTGCAGCGCCGGACAAGTTTTTTGCTCCGTTCAACTTTTCGTTGGTGCTGCAGCAGGTGACGATCATCGCTGTGCTCGGTGTGGCGCAGACGCTGATAATCCTTACTGCCGGAATCGACCTGTCCGTCGGCGCTATCATGATCCTGTGCTCGGTGGTGATGGGGCGGACCGCGGTCGTCTACGGCGTTCCGGTATTGATCGCATTTCCACTCGGGTTGCTCTGCGGTCTGGCATGCGGCGTCGTCAACGGCCTGATCGTGACGATGCTGCGCTTGCCGCCCTTTATTGTCACGCTTGGCACCTGGAGCATTTTTGGCGCGCTGAACGTTTGGTATTCCCAGAGCGAAACCATTCGCCAGCAGGACATGGAGGCGGCGGCGCCATTCCTGCAGTGGACGGGTACGATCTTCAAACCTTATGATTTCTTCTCAAAAACGCTCGGGCTCGACTGGACCTTTTTGAAAGGCTGGGTGCTGACCTATGGTTCGCTGGTCATGTTGATCCTGGCGTTCGTTATTTGGTACGTGCTGAACAGAACGGCGTTGGGTCGACACATCTACGCCACTGGTGATGATCCGGATGCAGCCAGACTGGCCGGTATCAACACCAAACGGACCCTGATCGCCGTGTACGGGCTCGCCGGTTTCATCTGCGCGATCGCCGCCTGGGTGCTGATCGGGCGCATCGGTGGCGTAAGTCCGCAGGCAGGCCAGACCGCAAACCTCGACTCCATCACCGCTGTCGTGATCGGCGGCACCTCCCTGTTTGGCGGCCGCGGCTCGATCGTCGGAACGCTGATCGGCGCCTTGATCGTCGGCGTCTTCCGCAACGGCCTTGCGCTTTCGGGGCTTGAGTTGCTGTGGCAGGACTTCGCCGTGGGCGTGCTGATCATCGTTGCTGTCACGATCGACCAATGGATCAGGAGAATTTCGGCATGAACGTTACTCCGGTTCTCCAAGCTAGAGGCCTCAATAAGCGCTACGGCAGGGTTGTCGCCCTCGACAATGCCGATTTCGACCTGTTGCCAGGCGAAATCCTCGCAGTCATCGGCGACAACGGCGCCGGCAAGTCGACCCTGGTCAAGGCGCTGTGTGGGGCGGTCATTCCGGACTCAGGCACGATCGAACTCAATGGCCAGCCGGTGCATTTCCGCTCACCGATCGAGGCGCGTGTGGCCGGCATTGAGACCGTCTACCAGAACCTTGCGCTGTCTCCGGCGTTATCGATCGCCGACAACATGTTTCTCGGCCGCGAGATACGCAAACCGGGCTTTGTCGGGCAGTGGCTGCGAAGGCTCGACCGCTCGGCGATGCAGAGGATCGCCCGTGAAAAGCTTTCCGAACTGGGGCTGATGACCATCCAGAACATCAACCAAGCCGTCGAAACGCTCTCCGGCGGTCAGCGCCAGGGCGTCGCTGTGGCGCGCGCCGCCGCATTCGGCAGCCGCGTGGTGATAATGGATGAGCCGACAGCAGCCCTCGGCGTCAAGGAAAGCCGCCGTGTGCTTGAGCTGATGCTTGACGTGAAGAGGCGCGGGCTACCGATCGTGCTGATCTCGCACAACATGCCGCATGTCTTTGAAGTGGCCGACCGAATTCACATCCATCGCCTGGGTCGTCGCCTCGCCGTCATCGATCCCAAGCAATATACCATGTCCGACGCCGTCGCCTTCATGACGGGAGCGAAGGCTCCGCCGGAGGCGGCGCTGGCGGCCTGAATTGTCAAATTGCCGCAGGGTAAGCTGGAGCAGGCCCATCTAAATCGATTGAACATGCGGCGGTATCGGCTAGCATAGGCTGGGAGGAACTATGAAAGCCGTTATGATCATGGCAACCGCACGAGAGGCAGCATGACGAGCGCGATGACATCCGAACCCCTCCCGCCACTTCTCGAAAATCCTGACCCGGAGACGCTCGCAAGAGAAGTCTTGATGGCCCTCAAATACCGGGTCGGCAAGGGCACGTCCGTGGCCACTCAGCACGACTGGCTGACCGCATCCATCAAGGTCGTTCGCGACCGCGTCGTCGATCACTGGATGCAGGCGACACAGGAGGCCTACGCCCAGCAGGAAAAGCGGGTCTATTACCTGTCGCTGGAATTTCTCATCGGCCGGCTGATGCGCGATGCCTTCTCCAATCTCGGCCTGATGGACAACATGCGCAAGGCGCTGTCGTCGCTTGGGGTCGACCTCGACCTCATCGCCGCGCTCGAGCCCGACGCGGCGCTCGGCAATGGTGGTCTCGGACGGCTCGCGGCCTGCTTCATGGAAAGCATGGCAACTGTCGACATTCCGGCGCATGGCTATGGCATCCGCTACGCCAACGGCATGTTCCGTCAGGAGATCCACGACGGCTGGCAAGTCGAACTGCCCGAAACCTGGCTTGATCACGGCAATTCCTGGGAGTTCGAACGCCGCGAACGCTCCTTCGAGGTCGGTTTCGGCGGTTCGGTGGAATCGATCACCTCGAAGGACGGCCGGCTCGAGCGCCATGTCTGGAAGCCGACCGAACACGTCCTGGCCGTCGCCTATGACACGCCCGTCGTTGGCTGGCGGGCCAACCGCGTCAACACACTGCGGCTGTGGTCGGGCATGCCGGTCGATCCGATCCTGCTCGACAAGTTCAATGCCGGCGACCACATCGGCGCGCTCGCCGAAAGCAACAAGGCCGACGCCTTGTCGCGCGTGCTCTATCCGGCGGATTCGCACAAGGCCGGGCAGGAGCTGCGGCTGCGGCAAGAGTACTTCTTCTCGACCGCCTCGTTGCAGGACATCCTGCAACGTCATCTCAGCCAGTATGGCGATCTGCTGTCGCTGCCCGACAAGGCGGCGATCCATCTCAACGACACCCATCCTGCTATCGCCGTGCCGGAGCTGATGCGTCTGCTGATGGACGTCCACGGCATGGACTTCGACCAGGCCTGGAGCATCACCAAGCGCACCTTCGGCTACACCAACCACACGCTGCTGCCCGAGGCGCTGGAAAGCTGGCCGGTGCCCCTGTTCGAGCGGCTTTTGCCGCGTCATATGCAGATCGTCTACGCGATCAACGCCGAGGTGCTTCTGGAGGCGCGTGCCTCCAACCAGTTCTCGGATGAGCAGATCAGCCGTATCTCGCTGATCCAGGAAAACGGCGACCGCCGGGTGCGCATGGGCAACCTGGCCTTTGTCGGTTCGCACTCGATCAACGGCGTCTCGGCGTTGCATACGGAATTGATGAAGGAGACGGTGTTTGCTGACCTCCACAGGCTTTACCCCGACCGCATCAACAACAAGACCAATGGCATCACGCCGCGGCGCTGGCTGATCCAGTGCAATCCCGGGCTGACGTCGCTCGCCCGCGAGGCGATCGGTGACCGCTTTCTCGACGACATCGACGCCATCAAGGGTCTCGATGCCTTCGCCGATGATGCCGACTTTCGCGACAAGTTCGCCGCCGTCAAGCGCGCCAACAAGGTGCGGCTGGCCAATCTCGTCGCCGACCGGCTCGGCGTCAAGGTCGATCCCTCGGCGCTGTTCGATATCCAGGTCAAGCGCATTCATGAATACAAGCGCCAGCTCCTCAACATCCTCGAAGCGATCGCGCTCTACGACCAGATCCGCTCGCACCCCGAGCGTGACTGGATGCCGCGCGTAAAATTCTTCGGCGGCAAGGCGGCACCCAGCTATCACAACGCCAAGCTGATCATCAAACTCGCCAACGACGTCGCCAAGGTCATCAACCGCGACCCGGCCGTGCGCGGGTTGCTGAAGGTGGTGTTCGTGCCGAACTACAATGTCAGCCTGGCCGAGATCATGATGCCGGCAGCCGACCTTTCCGAGCAGATCTCGACCGCCGGCATGGAAGCGTCGGGCACCGGCAACATGAAGTTCGCGCTGAACGGCGCGCTGACCATCGGCACGCTCGACGGTGCCAATGTCGAGATCAAGGAGTGCGTCGGCGACGACAACATCTTCATCTTCGGCCTGACGACGGCCGAGGTCGCCGAGCGGCGCAGCAATGGCTACAACCCGCGCGCTGTCATCGAAGCATCGCCCGAACTGGCACAGGCAGTGGCGGCCGTATCGTCGGGCGTCTTCTCGCCGGACGATCCGGAGCGTTACCGCGACTTGATCAACGGTCTCTATCAGAGCGATTGGTTCATGGTCGCTGCCGATTTCGACACCTACACTGCGACGCAGCGCGACGTCGATGCCGTTTGGCGCAACAGTCCCGACTGGTACGCCAAGGCAATCCGCAACGTTGCGCGTGTCGGCTGGTTCTCCTCCGATCGCACGATCCGCCAATATGCGAAAGAAATCTGGAACGTGCCCGTCTGATGTGATTGCATGAGGCCACGAACAATCGGTCTCGTTGCATGTCGTCCAAAAGTGCATAGCGGTTTTGGGACAATGACAGGCACGAAACAAACATTGGTGCATGTCGCCCAAAAGTGCTTGGCGGTTTTGGGGCAACGACATGCATAAGAACAAAGAGTCGTGCCCGGGGAGGGACACTGCCTGATGAAGAAGCCGCGCGCGACCGCTGCGACAAGCGGGCCGGACGGACTGGCGGCAGCCAGCGATGTCGCGGCGATTGTTGCCGGCACGCATGGCGATCCCTTCGCTATCCTTGGCGTCCATGAGGTCGGCAAGAGCCTGTTTGCCCGCTGCTTTGTCCCGCATGCGGAGTTCGTCACCGCCTATACGCTGACCGGCAACATCGCCGGTGAACTGTCGAGGCGCGACGACGGTGGGTTTTTCGAAGGCAAGCTGTCTATCCGCAAGCGTCAGCCGCTGCGCTATCATGCCAGGAACGCCGGCGGCGACTGGTGGCTGACGGATCCCTATTCGTTCGGACCGGTGCTCGGGCCGATGGACGATTACTACATCGCCGAGGGCTCGCATCTCAGGCTGTTCGACAAAATCGGCGCGCATGTCATCGAGCACGAAGGCGCCACGGGCGTGCATTTCGCCGTCTGGGCTCCCAACGCGCGGCGCGTCTCGGTGGTCGGCGATTTCAACGAATGGGACGGCCGCCGGCATTCGATGCGCGACCGCCGCGACACCGGCATCTGGGAAGTGTTCATTCCCGATATCGGCGCCGGCCGGCCCTACAAATACGAGATCATCGGCCCCGATGGCGTCAGGCTGCCGCTGAAGGCCGACCCGTTCGCCTTCAAGTCCGAATTGCGGCCGGCGACCGCCTCGGTGACCGCGGTGCCGCCGGCGCATCCGTGGGGCGACGAGGCCCATCGCAGTTTCTGGCGCAATGCCGATCATCGGCGCGAAGCCATCTCGATCTACGAGGTCCATGCCGGGTCCTGGCAGCTTCGCGACGACGGTACGTTCCTGTCATGGGACGAACTGGCCGACCGGCTGATCCCTTATGCAGTCGAGACCGGCTTTACACACATCGAGTTCATGCCGATCTCCGAACACCCCTATGATCCATCCTGGGGTTATCAGACAACCGGACTCTATGCGCCGTCGGCCCGCTTCGGCGATCCGGACGGCTTTGCCCGCTTCGTCGATGGCGCCCACCGCGCCGGCGTCGGCGTCATTCTCGACTGGGTGCCGGCGCATTTCCCGGTCGACGAGCACGGCCTGGTTCATTTCGACGGCACCGCGCTCTACGAGCACGCCGATCCGCGCAAGGGTTTTCATCCCGACTGGAACACCGCGATCTATAATTTCGGCCGCCGCGAGGTGGTGTCATTCCTCGTCAACAACGCGTTGTTCTGGGCCGAGAAATATCATGTCGACGGCCTTCGCGTCGATGCGGTCGCCTCGATGCTTTACCTCGACTATTCGCGCAAGCAGGGCGAATGGATCCCCAACGAAAAGGGCGGCCGCGAGAACCTCGAGGCGGTCACCTTCCTGCAGAAGATGAACAAGGAGGTCTACGGCCACCATCCGGGCGTGATGACCATCGCCGAGGAATCGACATCGTGGCCGAAGGTCTCGGCACCGGTGCATGAAGGCGGGCTGGGCTTCGGCTTCAAGTGGAACATGGGCTTCATGCACGACACGCTGGAGTATTTCTCCAAGGAGCCGATTTTTCGCAAGCACCACCACAATGATCTCACCTTCGGCCTGACCTACGCCTTCTCGGAGAACTTCGTGCTGCCGCTCTCGCATGACGAGGTGGTGCACGGCAAAGGCACGCTGCTTGGCAAGATGGCCGGTGACGACTGGCAGAAATTCGCGACGCTGCGCGCCTATTACGCCTTCATGTGGGGATATCCCGGCAAGAAGCTGCTGTTCATGGGGCAGGAGTTCGCGCAGCGCCGCGAATGGAGCGAGGCACGCGCACTCGACTGGAACCTGCTTGAGTTCCGCCCGCATCGCGGCGTCTGGCAGACGGTGCGCGATCTCAACTATCTCTACCGTTCGCGCCCGGCGCTGCATGGCCGCGATTGCGAACCGGAAGGGTTTTCCTGGCTGATCGTCGACGACAGCCAGAATTCGGTTTTTGCCTGGCTGCGCAGCGCACCGGGTGGCAGCCCAGTGGCCGTCATCTGCAATTTCACGCCGGTGCCGCGCGACAATTATCGCGTGCCGTTGCCCACGGCCGGAAACTGGCGCGAAATCATCAACACCGACGCTTCGGAATATGGCGGTTCCGGCAAGGGCAATGGCGGCATGGTCGAGGCGCGGGCGGAGGGAGGAGGCATCTCGGCAACGATGCTTCTGCCGCCGCTGTCGACGATCATGCTCGAACTGGTTGCGGACTGAGCCCCGAAACTGGGTAACATGTCGAGACTGAGTAACTTGGGAGGGTAGAAATGGCAGAGTTGAAACGGACCCAGCCGCTGGCGCGCGATGCCATGGCCTATGTACTGGCCGGCGGCCGCGGCAGCCGCCTCAAGGAACTGACCGACCGACGCGCCAAGCCGGCCGTCTATTTCGGCGGCAAGACGCGCATCATCGACTTCGCACTCTCCAACGCGCTCAATTCCGGCATTCGCCGCCTCGGCGTCGCCACCCAGTACAAGGCGCATTCGCTGATCCGCCATCTGCAGCGCGGCTGGAACTTCCTGCGGCCCGAACGAAACGAGAGTTTCGACATCCTGCCGGCCAGCCAGCGCGTCTCGGAAACGCAGTGGTATGAGGGCACGGCCGACGCGGTTTACCAGAACATCGACATCATCGAGGCCTACGGGCCCGAATACATGGTGATCCTCGCCGGCGACCACATCTACAAGATGGACTACGAGTTGATGCTTCGCCAGCACGTCGACGCCAATGCCGACGTCACCGTCGGCTGCCTCGAGGTGCCGCGCATGGAAGCCGTCGGCTTCGGCGTCATGCATGTCGACGCCAAGGACAACATCATCGCCTTCGTCGAAAAGCCCGCCGATCCGCCTGGCATTCCCGACAGGCCGGAGTTCGCCCTGGCATCGATGGGCATCTACGTGTTCAAGACCAAGTTCCTGATGGAGCAGCTGCGCCGCGACGCCGCCGAGCCGGGCTCCAGCCGCGACTTCGGCAAGGACATCATTCCCTACATCGTCCAGCACGGTAAGGCGATCGCCCACCGCTTCGCCAAGTCCTGCGTCCGTTCGACCGCCGAGAACGAGGCTTACTGGCGCGATGTCGGAACGGTCGACGCCTATTGGGAAGCCAACATCGATTTGACCGACATCACGCCGGAACTCGACCTCTACGACCGCGACTGGCCGATCTGGACCTATGCCGAATTGAAGCCGCCGGCAAAGTTCGTGCATGACGAGGATGGCCGCCGCGGCTCCGCCGTTTCCTCGCTGGTCTCGGGCGATTGCATTGTCTCGGGGGCCTCGCTGAAGAGAAGCCTGATCTTCACCGGGGCGCGCATCAATTCCTATTCGACGCTGGAAGAAGTAGTCATGCTGCCCGACGTTCATGTCGGTCGGAACGCAAAGTTGAAGCGCGTCGTCATCGACCATGGTGTTAGGATACCGGAAGGGCTGGTGGTCGGCGAAGACCCCGTCCTCGACGCCAAGCGCTTCCGTGTTTCTGAAAAGGGCATCTGCCTGGTCACTCAGGATATGATCGACAAGCTGGCGCTTTAGAGCAATTCCAGGAAAAGTGTGAAACGGTTTTCCGTCCGGAATTGGGTCAAGACAAAGGGCTCTAGGACAGACAGGATCGGATTGTAGGCGCATGCAGGTTCTGTCGGTCACGCCCGAGATTTTTCCGCTGATCAAGACCGGCGGGCTTGCCGACGTGACCGGTGCGCTGCCCATCGCGCTGGCGGCCAAGGGCGTGACCATGCGCACGCTCATTCCCGGCTTTCCGACCGTGATGGCGGCCTTCAAGAAAAAGAAGGCCGTTCTGCAATATCCCTTGCTGCAGGGCGCCAAGGCCTCCGTCCATTCCGTCCAGCTCGCCGGGCTAGAACTGTTCGTGCTCGACGCGCCGCATCTGTTCGACCGTCCCGGCGGCCCCTATGGCAATGCGACCGGCGTCGACTGGCCCGACAATTGGCGGCGTTTCGCGGCGCTGAGCCAGGTTGGCGGCGACATCGCCGGCGGTGCCATCTCGGGCTATCAGCCCGACATCGTCCATGCCCATGACTGGCAGTCGGCGATGACGCTGGCTTACATGCGCTACGGCAAGGCGGTCGGCGTCCCCTCGATGATGACCGTCCACAACCTTGCCTTCCAGGGTCAGTTCGGCGCCGGCATCTTCGGCGAGCTTGGCTTGCCGGCGGTGGCGATGGCGCTCGACGGCGTCGAATATTATGGCGGCGTCGGCTTCCTCAAGGCCGGGCTGCAGGCAGCTTGGGCAATCACTACCGTCAGCCCGACCTATGCGCAGGAGATCCGTTCGGCGGAATTCGGCATGGGTCTCGACGGCCTCATCAACATGCGCTCCAGCGATCTCTATGGCATCGTCAACGGCATCGACACCGGCATCTGGGACCCGGAAACCGACAAGCATCTGGTCTCCGCCTATACGGCGGCGACGCTGAAGGCGCGCGCGCCGAACAAGGCTGCCGTGGAGGACCGCTTCGGTCTCGAGCGCGACGACAGCCCGATCGTCTGCGTCATCAGCCGCCTGACCTGGCAAAAGGGTATGGACATACTGGCAATGGTCGTCGACGGCATCGTTGCCAGGGGCGCACGGCTGGCCATCCTGGGTTCGGGCGATGCCGGCCTCGAAGGCGCGCTGCTTGCCGCCGCGGCCAGGCATCGCGGCCGTATCGGCGTCGTCATCGGCTATGACGAAGGGCTATCGCACATCATGCAAGGCGGCTGCGACGCCATTGTCATTCCCTCGCGCTTCGAACCGTGCGGACTGACGCAGCTTTACGGGCTGCGTTATGGCTGCGTGCCGGTGGTTGCCCGCACCGGCGGCCTGGCCGATACGGTCATCGATGCCAACGAGGCCGCCGTTTCGGCCGGCGTCGCGACCGGCTTCCAGTTCGCGCCCAACAATGCCGGCGCCTTGCTGCACTCCATGCGCCGCCTCGTGGATGCACATGCCAGCCCGCCGGTCTGGGAATCGTTGCAGCGCCAAGGCATGAAAGCCGATGTCTCCTGGGACAAGAGCGCCGAAAAATATGTCGAACTCTATCGCTTGCTGCTTTCGAAAAGGGTTGCCTGAAGCATGATACGGACCGTCCCCACCAAACCCTATTCCGACCAGAAACCCGGCACGTCGGGACTGCGCAAGAAGGTGCCGGTGTTCCAGCAGGAGCACTATGCCGAGAACTTCATCCAGTCGATCTTCGACGCGCTCGACGGGTTCAAGGGCAAGACCCTGGTGATCGGCGGCGATGGCCGCTTCTACAACCGCGAGGTCATCCAGAAGGCGATCGCCATGGCCGCCGCCAACGGCTTCGGCAAGGTGATGGTCGGGCAGGGCGGCATCCTGTCGACGCCGGCCGCCTCGCACGTCATCCGCAAATACAAGACCTTCGGCGGCATCATCCTGTCGGCCAGCCACAATCCGGGCGGCCCGCACGAGGATTTCGGCATCAAGTACAATGCCGGCAATGGCGGTCCTGCGCCGGAAAAGCTGACCGACGCGATCTTCGAAAAGACCAAGACGATTGCGAGCTTCAAGACCACCGATATCGAGGCGATCGACATCGACAAGATCGGCACGGTCAAGGCCGGCGGTATGACGGTCGAGATCATCGATCCGGTCACTGACTATGCCGAGCTGATGGAAAGCCTGTTCGATTTCGACGCCATCCGCGCCAATTTCAAATACGGCTTTCGCATGCGCTTCGACGCCATGCACGCGGTGACCGGCCCCTACGCCAAGGAGATCCTGGAAAACCGGCTTGGCGCGCCCAACGGCACCTGCCGCAACTTCAAGCCATTGCCCGATTTCGGCGGCCACCACCCGGACCCGAATCTGGTCCATGCCAAACACCTCTATGACGAGATGATGGGGCCGGACGCGCCGGATTTCGGCGCCGCCTCCGATGGCGACGGCGACCGCAACCTGATCATCGGCAAGGGCATTTTCGTCACCCCGTCGGATTCGGTCGCCATGCTTGCCGCCAACGCCCGCCTGGCGCCCGGCTACAGCGAAGGCCTGAAGGGCATCGCCCGCTCGATGCCGACCAGTGGCGCGGCCGATCGCGTCGCCGAAAAACTCGGCATCGGCATCTATGAAACTCCGACCGGCTGGAAGTTCTTCGGCAACCTGCTCGACGCCGACATGGCGACGATCTGCGGCGAGGAAAGTGCCGGCACCGGCTCCAACCATGTCCGCGAAAAGGACGGCCTTTGGGCGGTGCTGCTGTGGCTCAACATCCTCGCCGCGCGCGGCGAAAGCTGCAAGCAGGTCGTCACCGAGCATTGGGCGACTTATGGCCGCAATTACTATTCGCGCCACGATTATGAGGAGGTCGAAAGTGACCGCGCCAACGCACTGATCGACGAACTCCGCGCCAAGCTCGGCTCGTTGCCGGGCACCAAGGTGCGCGGCATGACGATCGCCAGTGCCGACGACTTTGCCTATCACGATCCGGTCGATGGTTCGACCAGCGAACACCAGGGCATAAGGGTGCTGTTCGAGGGCGGTTCGCGCGTCGTCTTCAGGCTTTCGGGCACCGGCACGTCGGGCGCGACTTTGCGCGTCTATATCGAGCGCTACGAGCCGGACACGTCGCGGCACGATCTCGATACCCAGGCCGCCCTTGCCGATCTGATATCGGCGGCCGATGATATTGCAGGGATTCGCAGCCATACCGGCCGCGCCAAGCCGAGTGTCATCACTTAATGAAATCTGCGATGCCGGCCGATCAGCGGCCGCGATTTGGCGGGCTTGTTTCGGAGGGCGGCATTCGCTTTGCCGCATGGTCGCAGGCCGCCCGCCGGCTCTGGGTCTCGATTTTTGACGAGCAGGGCAACCGGGAAATCGAACGGCTTGAGCTGCAGCCGGAAGGCGAGGGCGTGCATGCGCTGTTCGTCGCTGGTTTTGGCCCCGGTACCCGCTATGGGTTTCGCGCCGATGGCGACTATGCGCCGGATCGCGGCCTGTGGTTCGACCCCGAAAAATTGTTGATCGATCCCTACGCCCTCGGGATCGACAGGCCGTACGCCTATGACTGGCGGCTGACCCGGCGCCGCGGCGAGGGCCTCGACACCGCGCCGCTGATGCCGAAGGCCATTGCCGCTGCCTTGCCGAAACCCGTGCCGTCAGCGGCGCCGCTGTTCCAGCCCGGCGGCCTGATCTACGAAGTGCCGGTGCGCGCCTTCACCATGCTGCATCCGGACATTCCCGAGAAGTTGCGCGGCACGGTCGCTGCTCTCGCCCATCCCGCGGTTATCGAGCACCTGAAAAAGCTCAGCGTCGGTGCTGTCGAACTGATGCCGGTGACGGCGTCGATCGATGAACGGCACCTGCCGCCTCTCGGGCTGCGCAACGCCTGGGGCTACAATCCCGTCACCTTCATGGCGCTTGATCCACGCCTAGCACCTGGCGGCATCATGGAATTGCGAAACACGGTCGCCGCCCTGCGGCAGGCCGGCATCGGCGTCATTCTTGATCTTGTCTTCAACCACACCGGCGAGAGCGACCGGCTCGGGCCAACGCTGTCGCTACGCGGCTTTGACAGCCAGGCCTATTACCGGCACACGCCGGACGGCAGGCTGGCCAACGACACCGGGACGGGCAACACGGTGGCATGCGACCACCCGATCGCCGGGGAGATGGTCCTCGACACGCTTCGCCATTTTGTCCGTGATGCCGGCGTCGATGGTTTCCGCTTCGACCTGGCGCCCATTCTGGGACGGGTCGAAGGGACGTTCGACGCCGAGGCGCCCTTGCTGAAGGCGATGGGCGAGGACGCGCTGCTGGCCGATCGCGTGCTGATCGCCGAACCTTGGGACATCGGTCCGGATGGCTATCAGCTCGGGAATTTTCCGCCGCCTTTCCTCGAATGGAACGACAAATATCGCGATGATATCAGGCGCTTCTGGCGCGGCGACGCCGGCATGGTCGGCCCACTGGCGACCCGGCTTGCTGGTTCGTCCGATGTGTTTGCCGCAAACGGACAAAGCGCCAGCCGCACGGTCAATTTCATCGCCGCCCATGACGGCATGACCCTAGCCGACATCGTGCGCTACGAGCGCAAGCACAACCAGGCCAATGGCGAGCAGAACCGCGACGGCCACAATGAAAACCTGTCCTGGAACAACGGCGTGGAAGGCGATGCGGACAAGCCGGCCGTAGCCATGGCGCGCCTCAACGATCAGCACGCGCTGCTCGCCACTTTGTTTGCCTCGCGCGGCACTATCATGCTGACGGCCGGCGACGAATTCGGCCGCAGCCAGCAGGGCAACAACAACGCCTATGCGCAGGACAACGCGATCACCTGGCTCGACTGGGCCGGGCGCGACCAGGCGCTCGAGCATTACACGGCGCTGCTTTCGACGCTGCGCCGAACGGTGCCGGCGCTTTCCGACACGCGCTTCCTCACAGGCCGGCCACCAGCAGATTCCAACATATCGGACGTCGCATGGCTGGCCGAAACAGGCGCGCCGCTCGACGAACAAAGCTGGCAGGACCCGCAGCGGCACCGCCTGGTCATGATCCTGGGCGGTGCAAACGATGACGAACGCCGTCTTGCCGTGCTCATCAACGGCGATCGTCGGGCCTGCATGTTCACGCTGCCGCCGCGCGAGGGATTTTTCTGGGAGCCGGCCATCGAAACGGCTGAGGCGGCCGACATCGAGCGGCCGGTCTCGGGGCGGACCGTGACCTTCATGATTGAACGCGCAGCCGCACAGGCCGGCACAAGGGAGAAGCGCAATGGCGGCAGGTGACCGGATCGGGTGGTGGCGTGGCTGCGTCATCTATCAGATCTATCCGCGCTCCTTCCAGGATACGACCGGCGACGGCAGCGGCGATCTGCGCGGCATCGCCGACCGTCTGGAGCATGTCGCCTCCCTTGGTGTCGACGCCATCTGGCTGTCGCCCTTCTTCAAGTCGCCGATGGCCGACATGGGTTACGACGTGTCCGACTATCAGGACGTCGATCCGATGTTCGGCGGCATCGAGGATTTCGATGCCCTGGTCGCCGAGGCGCACCGGCTCGGCCTGAAAGTCATCATCGATCAGGTATTGTCGCACTCATCTGACAAGCACGAATGGTTCGTCGAAAGCCGCGCCAGCCGCGACAACCCCAAGGCCGACTGGTACGTCTGGGCAGATACGAAGCCAGACGGCGGCGCGCCCAACAACTGGCTCTCCGTCTTCGGTGGCCCGGCCTGGGAGTGGGATTCGACCCGCCGGCAATATTACATGCACAATTTCCTCACCTCTCAGCCGGATTTGAATTTCCACAATCCGGAGGTCCAGGACGCGCTTCTGGAAACCGTGCGGTTCTGGCTGGAGCGTGGCGTCGACGGCTTTCGGCTCGATACGGTCAACTACTATGTCCATGACCGCTGGCTGCGCAGCAATCCACCCTTGGCGTCTAGCGTCGCCGGCACCAACAGCGAGACCAACACCTACCTCTACCAGGAACATCTGTTCGACAAGACGCAGCCGGAAAACCTGGCGTTCCTCAAGCGTTTCAGGGCGCTGCTCGACGAGTATGAGGACCGCGCCGCCGTCGGCGAGATCGGCGATGAAGGCCGCTCGCTGCAGACGCTCGCCGCCTACACCACTGGCGGCGACAAGCTGCATATGTGTTACACCTTTGATCTGCTTGGCCCACAATTCTCGGCGACGCATGTGCGGGGCTGCGCCGAAGCCTTCGAGGCAGCCGTGTCCGACGGCTGGGTCTGCTGGGCGTTTTCCAACCATGACGTGGTGCGCCATGTCAGCCGCTGGACGAGGCCGGGCAGCGATCCGGACACGGTCGCAAGATTCTCGATCATGCTGCTCTCCTGCCTGCGCGGATCGATCTGCCTCTACGAGGGCGAGGAACTCGGCCTGGAGGAGGCGGAACTGGCCTTCGAAGATCTGCGCGATCCCGTCGGCATCCGCTTCTGGCCAGGCGTCAAGGGCAGGGACGGGTGTCGCACGCCGATGGTCTGGGAAGCCGGTGCCGAAAATGCGGGCTTTTCCACCAGCAAGCCGTGGCTGCCGATACCGGCCAGCCACCGCGCCCGCGCCGTCGATGTCCAGAACGCCCACACGGCCTCGGTGCTCGCCTTCTACCGGACCATGCTCGCTTTGCGCAGAGGCCATCCGGCACTGGTCGGCGGTTCGATCCGGTTTCTCGACGCGGAAGACGAAATTCTCGCCTTCATCCGCGAAGACAGTGGTGAGAAACTTCTCTGTGTCTTCAACTTCGCCGAGGAGCCGGCGCATTGGGCGTTGCCGCCGGATACCGGAACTGTCGTGGCTATTGACGGTGGCAGCGGGGTTGTTGAAGAGAGCCAGATCTCGCTGCCGGCGCTTGGCTGTTTCCTTGGTCAGCTCGACTGATTCAGTGCTTCGGCCGCCGCTTGCGAGGCAAGGGATCCCGCTTGGGCTGCTGATGCCTTATTGAACGAGAACCGCGCGCCCGCAGGTCGCACCGGTGACACGCACATCGGCCTGGCCGACGCCGACACCGAGCGCCGAAAGCACGTTGTAGAGCAGGTCGTCGACCGGCGCCGTTACGCCGTTCAGCACGGCCACGACTGCTGGCTTGACCGTTGCGAGCAGGGCGGTCAGATCGATCCCGAGACCGAGCGCATTGACCGAAAGCGACAGGTTGTTGACCAGCGAGGTGGTCAGCGACTGCGTGATGTTGCGCGTCGAAACGGTCTTGACCGTCTTGTTGGCGATGTCGGTGGCATTGAAGGTCAGCGTCGTCGGGCTGTTGTTGGTGATCGCGGTGGCGGCGGAACCCATCACCTGTATCAGCGGAATGTTGATCAGCAGCAGGTGGAGGCTGACATCCGCGATCTCTGCGTCGGTGAATGTCTGCGGCTGACTGAAGTCGCCGAAGCCTGAACTGTTGCTGTTGGCCAGATGCAGCGAGGCGATACCCGGGTGCGCGGCGATGGAAACATTGATGCTGGAAGGCCCGGTCGGACAGGTGATATCGGTCAGTCTGGCTTCGGCATAGGCGACTTCCACATTGAGCGGCAGATTGACGGCCAGCAGGCTGATACCGCCGCCGAGACCGGGCGTGCCGACCCCGACGCTGGCCACGAGTTTGATGCGCGTCTGGGCGGTGCGCACCACGGTTCCGATGCCATCGACCGCGAGCCATGGCGAGGATTGCATCGGCTCGCCAATGGCAATGGTAAGCGCCGTGGACAGAAGCCCGGGAACGGTGGCGCCGAGATTGACCTGGGCCTGGTTGGTGCCGTTGGCCAGCACGGCGGCAGCGGTCAGCATGCCCATGGCGCTGGTGTCTATACCAAGGCCGGTTGGTCTTTGCCCGAGAGCCAGGCTGCCGACGGAACCGAGATCGACAAGCTTGTTGAGCGGGATCTTGACCGTGCTGGTCGATTTCGTGGCGATCGTCTGCAGCGCAAGCTTGGCCGTGTTGCCAAGCCCAGGCACGTTGGCCATGGCGGTGGCGATCTGGCCGACGGTCGCTTTCGATGCCAGCACGTCAGAATAGGTGACGCCGGTCAGGCTCAATTGTGTGGCAAGTCCGTCTATGAACGAGAGCACGCTGACATCGGCCGAGATCAACCCGTTGTAATCCATGACGCTGAGCGAGATGTTGCCGCCGAGCAGCCCGCTGAGGAGCGCGTTGAGAATGCCGCCGTTGACGCTCAGCAACCTCGACCCAACCGAGAACGTCGCCTGCGGCGTCATGCTGGCGGTGGCCTCTGTGCCGATGACGGGAGTGGGGAGCAGCGAACTCGCGAAATAGCGCGCAGGGATCTTCTTCAAGGTGACATGGACGGCATTGTAGGGCGTTACGCCGGACTGGAAGCGTTGGCTGACATTGGCGGTTGATGCGGCGTAGCGCCCGGGCGTGACCGACACGACGGTTTTGCCGACGGCCGGCGCGATCGTTTGTCCCGAGCTTTGAACGACTACGCCCGGCATGCCGTTGTCGGTCAGCGTGGTCACGACAGCGGTGTCGACGTTGGTGATGTTCGAGGCGGCCGTGATCGCAGCAAGGTCCACCATTGCCTGGGCTTCGCGGCGCTCGGCATAGATCGAGGCTTCGTCGATGGCCACGGCAGCCAGCGCCAGCGCGACCGGCGCGCTCAGGGCCGTCATGACGGCGAAATTCGCCTGTCTGTCGGCCAGCATCGATCGGGCGATCCGGCCGATCGCATTGCACGCCCGCAGCAGCATTCAGATGCCCCCGACCCTTATCGTAGACTGGCGCTTGATCGTACTGCCCGGCATGGCGATGCCCGGGAAGAGATTCCAGATCGGCAGGTTGCGGGCATCGTACTGGATGGACACCACGAACTGGCTTCCGTCGGCCGTGCTGTCGTTGGCCTGGTAGGTCAACTTGCTGGCATCCACGAAGGGATATCCGCCGGCATTGTTGGTCACGAAGCTGGCGACCAGCGTCTGGCGCTCGGTCTGGTTCAGTCCGGCGATTGCGGTGCGGGCCGCATCCGCCGCGATCTGCTGGATCGAGTTTGCGGCGCCAAAATATATACCGTATGCAACCATTCCGAGCAGAAGGAGGATGAAGATGGGCGAGAGCAAGGCAAACTCAACCGCCGATGTACCGGATTCTTCTTGAAATTTCCGCGTTATCTGCCGGATTCTTATTGATTTACTTGACCGGGTACTCATGACTGCCACGCGTCTGAGATAGAATGGTATAGAAGATAGCTGTAATGTAACCTCTGGTTGCTTAAGAACGCATTAACACATTCCGGCAAACTGGCGCGGCCACATGTTCCCGGCGAAGAATGGCGTCGAGGTGAGGAAACCAAGTCAAGCTTCTGGTTTCGGCTGGTGTTTCGGCCGTCACGACACAGTTTTCGTCCCGCCTTACTTTGGGTGACCCAGAGAGTCTGTTGAAATAAAAATTCTCCGCGTTAGTGTCTGGGCACCAGCCGCAGGAAGGGAACCGGCGGCGCGCTCAAAGGGGTCAGATATCGGCTCCGGGGCGTCAACACTCAAAGGCGCGCCGACGGCAGCGCCGACAGGGAGAACTTCATGCTGAAAAACATGCTGAAGGCGACTGTGTTCGCCACCACCATGACGCTGGCCGCAGGCGCCTTCTACACGCCGGCTTTCGCCGAGAGCGTCTATAACCGTGGCACCGCCGCCGAATCGGAATCGGTCGATCCGCACAAGACTTCGACCGTCTATGAAGCCAATGTCTTGCGCGACCTGTTCCAGGGCCTGGTGATGCAGGACCAGAAGGCCAACCTCATTCCAGGTGCCGCCGAGAGCTGGACAGTATCGGACGACGGCACCGTCTATACGTTCAAGCTGCGCAAGGACGGCCAGTGGTCGGATGGCAGCCCGGTGACGGCAGAAGACTTCGTCTACGCCTTCCATCGCCTGGAAGATCCTGCGACCGGCGCCGAATATGCCTCCATGCTCTATCCCGTGAAGAACGCCGAGGAAGTCAACACCAAGAAGGGCAAGCCGGAGGACATGGGTGTCAAGGCGATCGACTCCAACACTCTGGAGGTGACGCTGAAGGCGCCGACGCCTTACTTCCTCGAGATGCTGACCCACCAGGCCACCTATCCGGTCAACAAGGCCTCCATCGAAAAGCTCGGCGCCGACTGGATCAAGCCGGGCAACCTGGTGTCCAACGGCGCCTATACACTCGCCGAGTGGGTTCCCAACGACCACATGAAGCTGGTCAAAAATCCGAAATTCTGGGACGCCGCTAGCGTCAAGTTCGACGTGGTCAACTACATTCCGACCGAAGACCGCTCATCGGCAATGAAGCGCTTCGAGGCCGGCGAACTCGACAGCTACGACGATCTGCCGACGGAACAGCTCGCCGACCTCAAGACCAAGTTTGGCGATCAGATCCACGTCGGGCCGTATCTCGGCACCTACTACTATGCGATCAAGACCGACAAGGCGCCTTGGGACAATGTCGAGCTGCGCAACGCCATCTCGATGGCGATCGACCGCGATTTCATCGCCGAGAAGGTCTGGCAGAACTCGATGCTGCCTGGCTATTCGATGGTGCCTCCCGGCATTGAGGGCTACACGCCGGCAATGGCCAAGTATGCCGAGATGCCGCAGATCGACCGCGAGGACGCAGCCAAGAAGGTCCTTGAAAAACTCGGCTATACGCCAGAGCATCCGTTGAAGATGGAGATCCGCTACAACACCTCGGAAAACCACAAGAACACCGCGGTCGCCATCCAGGAACAGCTGAAGCCGCTTGGCGTCGAGGTGACGCTGCTCAACACCGACACCAAGACCCACTACTCCTTCCTCGAGCAGAAGGGCAACTATGACGTGGCGCGTGCCGCCTGGATCGCCGACTACAAGGATCCGGAAACCTTCCTCGGCATCTCGCGCAAGGCCAGCGGCAACAACTATTCGAACTACAACAGCCCGAAATACGAAGCGGCCATGGACAAGGCTGCAGCCGCCGGCGGCAAGCCCGAAGAGCGCATGAAGGAACTCGCCGACGCCGAGCGCATCCTCGTCGACGACGTCGGCCAGATTCCGCTCCTCTACTACAGCTACCACGATATCGTTTCCTCGAAGCTGCATGGCTTCGTCGACAACGTGATGGATGTGCATCCTTCGCGCTTCGTCAGCAAGGACTGATCCCTGGCCAAGCCGCCGCGCATTGAATGCGCGGCGGCGCTGGTTTGCCATCGCATCGGCCCGGGAACCGGAATCGATTTTCGGCATGTCGGTGCGAAGATTTGAAAGCTAGAGCGGAATCGTCCAGCTGGACGCGCGCTGCTCTGGATCAAGCGGGGCATCGATGCTGCGATATGTACTAAGGCGGCTTTTGACCGCCATTCCGACGCTATTCGTCATCGTGACCATGGCGTTTTTCCTGATGCGCGTCGCGCCAGGTGGTCCATTCAACCAGGAGCGGGGACTAAGCCCCGAGATCAGGGCCAATCTTGAAGCCCAGTTCGGCCTCAACGACCCGCTCTGGCTGCAATTTGTCCACTATCTCGGCAATCTGCTGCGCGGCAATTTCGGCCCGAGCTACAACATGCCGGATTTCACTGTCACCGAACTGTTCGCCAAGGGGCTGCCCATTTCGGTTCAGCTCGGCGCCTCGGCGCTCATCCTTGCACTTCTGCTCGGTTCCGTGCTCGGCACCGTTGCCGCGCTCAACCAGAACAAGCTTGGCGACTATACTGTGATTGCCCTGGCGACCGCCGGCAGCACCATCCCCACCTTCGTCATCGCGCCGGTGATCCAGCTCCTGTTCGGGCTGACCTGGAAGCTCTTGCCGATCGGCGGATGGGGCGATGGCGCCTTCATCAACAAGGTTGGCCCGGTGCTGACGCTCGCTCTGCCGCAGATCGCCATCGTCGCCCGGCTGATGCGTGGCTCGATGATAGAATCCTTGCGGTCCCATCATATCCGCACAGCCCGCGCGCTCGGCCTCTCCGACTGGTCGGTGGTGGTCAAGCACGCGCTGCGCGGCGCCATCCTGCCGATCGTCTCCTTCACCGGCCCGGCAGCCGCGGCGCTGCTGACCGGCTCGGTCATCGTCGAGACGATTTTCTCCATTCCGGGCGTCGGCCGCTATTTTGTCGATGCCGCGCTCAACCGCGACTACACGCTGGTGATGGGAACGGTGGTGGTGATCGCGATCTTCACCATCGTCTTCAACCTGATCGTCGACGTCATGTACGCGGTCGTCGACCCGAGGGTGCGCTATGACTGACATCGCAGCCACGGCTCCCGCCGTCATCGGCCGCTCGCTCTGGGCGGACGCCTGGGCGCGCCTCAAGGCCAATCGCGCCGCCATGTTCAGCCTCTATTACCTTGCCCTGATCGGTGTCGTCAGCGTGTTCGGGCCCTGGTTCGTGCCGCATCAATACACCACCATCTATGCCGACTATGTGCGCATGCCGCCAAGCCTGTCGGCCTACCCGAAGGCCGAGATGATCGAGACGGCGCTCACAGAAGCGATCAAGCGCATGCGGGTCGACATCAAGGAATGGCGGCAGGAAGGCAACCAGGTCTTCGTGACCGTAAAGTCGACCAAGCCGATCGACGACCGCAACATCCGCTATCTCGACCGTTCCGACGCCTTTGACGACACCAAGATGGAGAGCAAGTCGCCCGACGGGCTCGAAGTGACGATGAGCGCCTCGGTCAAGCAGCAGTATTTCCTGTTCGGCACCGACAACACCGGCCGCGATCTGCTGTCGCGCACGCTGATGGCCGGGCGCATCTCATTGGCCATCGGTCTGCTCGCCGGCGTCGTGGCGGTGGTCATCGGCGTGGTCTATGGCGCCGCGGCCGGGTTTGCCGGCGGCAAGGTCGACGAGGTGATGATGCGCATCGTCGATGTGCTCTATTCCTTACCCTTCATTTTCTTCGTCATCATGCTGGTGGTGTTCTTCGGCCGCAACTTCGTGCTGATGTTCCTGGCCGTAGGCGCCGTGCTGTGGCTCGACATGGCCCGCATCGTGCGCGGCCAGGCGCTGTCCATCCGCCGTCAGGAATATGTCCAGGCGGCGGAAGCCATGGGCGTCGGCCAGCGCGGCATCCTGATGCGCCACGTCATTCCCAACCTGCTCGGTCCTGTGGTGATCTACATGACGCTGCTGGTACCACAGGTCATCATCCTGGAGAGTTTCCTGTCGTTCCTCGGGCTCGGCGTGCAGGAGCCGATGACCAGCTGGGGCGTGCTGATCTCGGTCGGCGCCAAGAACATCGGCACCGCGAACTGGCTGCTCCTGTTTCCCGCCTTCTTCCTCGTCTCGACGCTGTTCGCCCTGAATTTCGTCGGCGACGGCCTGCGCGACGCGCTCGACCCGAAAGATCGATAAAGATGGGGACCGCTGAGATGGCTGCTTCCGAAACGATCCTCAGCGTCAAGGACCTGCGCGTCCGCTTCCGCACGCTCGACGGCGCGGTCGAGGCGGTGAAGGGCATCAACATCCACGTCAATGCGGGCGAAACCGTTGCCGTGGTTGGCGAGTCCGGATCCGGCAAGAGCCAGACGATGATGGCGGCGATGAGCCTGCTGGCATCGAATGGCGAAGCCACCGGCAGTGTCGACTATCGCGGCCGCAACCTTCTGACATTGAGCAAATCCGAACTGAACAAGGTCCGCGGCGCCAAGATCAGCATGATCTTCCAGGAGCCGATGACCTCGCTCGATCCGCTCTATTCGATCGGCAACCAGCTGATCGAACCGATCCGCCGGCATCGGGGTTTGAATGCCGCCGACGCTCACGAAGAGGCGCTCAAGCTGCTGCGCCTCGTGCACATCCCCGATCCCGAGCGGCGGATGAAATCCTATCCGCACGAAATGTCGGGCGGCCAGCGCCAGCGCGTCATGATCGCCATGGCGCTTGCCAACGACCCCGACATCCTGATCGCCGACGAACCAACGACGGCGCTCGACGTGACCATCCAGGCGCAGATCCTGATGCTTCTGGCCGAGCTGCAACGCAAGCTCGGCATGGCGATCGTCTTCATCACCCACGATCTCGGCATCGTGCGGCGCTTCGCCGATCGCGTCTATGTCATGCGCCAGGGTGAGGTCGTCGAGGAGGGGGAGGCGGAGGCCATCTTCGTCAATCCGCAGCATGCCTATACGAAAATGCTGCTGGCGGCCGAGCCGACCGGCAGCAAGGCGCCGCCGCCCGCCAATGCCCCGGTGGTGCTCGAAGGCAGGAATGTCGAAGTGACATTCAGGATCGGCGGCGGGTTCCTTGCTGGCGAGCCGTTGATGCTGCGCGCCGTCGACCACATCTCGATCCGGCTGCAGCGCAACCAGACCATCGGCATTGTCGGTGAATCCGGATCGGGCAAGTCGACGCTCGGCCGCGCCTTGCTGCGGCTGTTGCCGAGCGACGGCCTCATCCGTTTCGGCGATCGCGACATTTCCACTGCCGACCGACAGGCGATGCGGCCGCTGCGGCGCGAGATGCAGCTAGTCTTCCAGGACCCGTTCGGTTCGCTGTCGCCGCGCATGACCGTCGGCCAGGTCATCACCGAAGGGCTGCTGGTGCATGAGCCGAACCTGTCGGGCAAGCAGCGCGATCAACGCGCGGTCGAGGCCTTGAACGAAGTCGGCCTCGATCCCAACGCCCGCAACCGCTACCCGCACGAATTCTCCGGCGGACAGCGGCAGCGCATCGCCATCGCCCGGGCCATGATCCTGAAGCCCAAGCTGGTGGTGCTGGACGAACCGACCTCGGCCCTCGACCGCTCGGTGCAGAAGCAGATCGTCGAACTGCTGCGCAAGCTGCAGGCCGACCACGAACTGTCCTACCTCTTCATCAGCCACGATCTCTCGGTCGTGCGCGCCATGGCCGACTACATCATCGTCATGAAGCAAGGCAAGATCGTCGAGGAGGGGCCGACGGAGGCGATCTTCAGCAATCCGCAGCACGCCTACACACAGACGCTGATGGCCGCCGCGATCGACGTCACACGCTTCAGGCTGAGCGCCTGAAGCCCTCCCGCTCGGGTGAGATCAAGTTCACTGCGATGACGAGGTGCATCTGCGTGCCCTGGCGCTGACAAGAGCCTCTTCCTGCTGCTTCAGGCGGTCGATCCTGGCCGTTTCACGGTCGGTGACCGCGGTTTTCACGCGTGAGGCGCCCAGCAGCCAGCGCGGGACGCTGGCGTTGGCGACCTTGCCGCGGGTGACCGCGGTTTGCGAGATGTCGCGCGCGATACCTCCCAGCGCGCTGTTGAGCTCCGTGCAGCTCATGCTGTCGTATTTGGCCGGATCGACGGTGCGGCCGATCGAGGAACAGCCGGCGACGAGAAACAGCGCAATCACAAGAACCGGTGGCGAAGCTGTCGTGGAAATCAGATTCATGTCCGCACCCCGGCATCGCCGTTCACTGGCTCTATCATATGCATCGAACTACTAGAGCCGACGGCGATCTTCGTCAAAGTTTCCGATCGCTGCGGAACCCATCGCAGAGCCGAACCCATCGCCACATGAACACATGGGGAGTTCCCGCAAATTTCAGGAACGTTCTCGGTCACTCGAAGTTGGTGTCCGTCGAGTGCACCAAAACAATGACTGGTAAACGGGAAAGCCCGTCCCGGCTGACGCTGGGGCGGGCTTTCTTTTAGTGTCCGCTTGGGCAGGCAGTGGGCGATCAGTAGCCGTCGTTTTCGATGACCACGGGGTGGTGGCGATAGTGACGGTGAGTGGAAACGGAGCCTGTCACGACGACGGTGTCTGGGCGATGATGCCGTCTCACGACGACCATGTCTCCACGATGATGCCGGCGGCCATGATCGTAGAATGCAACTTCGCCATGGCGGCGGTGATGCAAGCGCTGACCGTCCTCGTTGATGATCCTGACGCTGTTGTGGTGTCGATGGTGGGTTCTGATAACCACATCGGCCTCGGCTGCCGAAGCTATGGCCGGCAAGCCGATGGAAAGCGCCAACGCGCACATGATCATTGTTTTCATTGCAGTTTCTCCATTCCCTGAAATTAGCCCTTCGTTTCGATAACTGCCTGTGATCACTTTGGTTCCGGCCTTCTTGGGCTTGAAACACTTGCGGCAAGTCGAAAGACGGGCGATCGCCGCCTAGGGCTGAGAAGGGGTGGCCTCTCGCTGATGGTACTTGCAAAGAACGATGCGTCTCGACGCGTCGGTCTCGCTCACGTCGGGCAGCACAACGATCTGCCCCCAAAAATCGCAATATCTGGCCACTGCCTCCGGCAGCTCCTTGGCGCTCATGCCAGAGATAGCAGCGACATCACCTTCGCTGCAGTTGGTCTTTCCGGAGAGCTGCGCCGCCGCCGCTACTATTTTGCAGGACCGCTCGTCGTTTGCCTGCGAGGGCGCGCAACCACAGGCAAGTGCGACTGCTGCTGTGACAACCAATTTGCGCATGATGGCTCCGGACCTGACCGGCATTCTGTCGCCGCCGTAACTACAAATATGAAGCGCAGCTAATACAAAGGCAAATTCACCAAGCCATCTCTCGATTTGTCAAATGGCGGAACATTAGGCGCGCCTAATTGTTCTACTCCTCACAGCCGACATCCGTGTCTGCTGAAGATCAGCCGGCAAAGGCTGGTCGGCCCGCGTTCTCCGCCAGAGGCGCGGGCTTCCCAGGCAACAGGAGAACGATCATGAACAACATCATTTGGCTCGTTGGAGCGGTGGTCATAGTGATAGCGATATTGAGCTTCTTCGGCCTCCGATAGGTGCGACGCGAGTTCTGGCCGGTCGCCCGTTGATGGGCCCGTCGGCCTTTCGTCGGCTTTCCTGTTCCTCTGAGGCTTCCGTGGGGAGGAGCGGGAGTGTTCGCATTCCGTCCCTTCGGTAGCCACCCCCGGCCATAGCGCCAATGCCAAGCATGCACTAACATCCCAGCTTGACCCTTTGGGGTTGGCCAGTGATCTGTTCAAATTGGGGACGTACCCATGACCAATCATTGCTGCGGACCGGGCTATGCTTCTCCAGCCGAGGCGATGACCGCACCTCGCGAAAAGCTGCTCTATACGATTGCCATCTACACTGGCACGGGCATTCAGAAGCCGGACTATTTGTGCACCATTGATGTCGACCCCGAGAGTTCGACCTACAGCCAAGTGATTTCACGTTTGCAAATGCCGGGCATTGGCGATGAGCTTCATCACTCGGGCTGGAATGCCTGCTCGTCGTGCCATGGCGATGCGAGCATGGAGCGGAAATATCTGATTGTGCCGGGTGTGCGCTCGTCCAATCTGCACATTGTCGATTGCGGCACCGATCCTCGCAATCCGACACTATTCAAAGTCATAAGCGGCGCCGACATCAAAGCCAGGACCAACTTGTCGGCACCGCACACGGTGCATTGCCTCGGCTCGGACATCATCGTTTCCATGCTTGGCGACGCTCAGGGCAATGCCCCCGGCGGCTATTTGCAGCTCAGCAAGGAGTTCGAGATTGTCGGCCGTTGGGAAAACTCCATGGGCAGTATCAAGTTTGGTTATGATTTCTGGTACCAGCCGCGACACAACGTAATGGTCAGTTCGGAGTGGGCCGCTCCCAACACCTTCATGCCGGGTTTTGACCTGGAAGAGGTTGGCCATCTGAAATATGGCCGAGAGATCCATTTCTGGGATTTTGAAAAGAAGGAGCCGAAGCAAACATTCTATCTCGGGGAAGATGGCCTAATCCCACTGGAAGTGCGGTTCCACCATAATCCCGACAGCAGTCACGGCTTTGTTGGCGCGGCCCTTTCAGCAAATATCATCCATTGGTGGAAGGATGCGGCCGGCGATTGGCAATGGGAAAAAATTGTCGATGTCGACAATGAGCCGCATCCCGAATGGCCGATCCCGATACCGGGCGTGATCTCGGTCATTCTGCTCAGCATGGACGATAGATACCTCTATCTGTGCAATTGGTTGCACGGCGACATCCGTCAGTACGACATCTCGGACCCTCACAATGCCAAGCTTACCGGACAAGTGTGGATGGGCGGACTTCTCGGCCGTGCGCCTGAGGTCAATGGCGTGAAAGTGACTGGCGGGCCCCAGATGATACAGCTCAGCCTCGACGGCAAGCGCCTGTATGTGACGACCTCTCTTTTCTCGACCTGGGACAACCAGTTCTATCCGGAAATTCGCACCAATGGCGGATGCATGCTGATGGTCAATTGCGATACGGAAAACGGCGGCATGGAAATCGATCCGCTGTTTGTCGTTGATTTTGGCAAGGAACCAAATGGACCAAGTCGCTGCCATGAAACCCGTTATCCCGGCGGTGATTGCACGAGTGACATCTGGGTATGACCAGCTTCACCATCACTCTCGCCAACCAAGGCGGTGCGGCCTTTGACGTCGATCACCGCAAGCCCCTCTTGCAAAGCTTGCGCGAGCAG
The DNA here is from genome assembly GCF_057784235.1 of Mesorhizobium sp. CNPSo 4670. NCBI lineage: Bacteria > Pseudomonadati > Pseudomonadota > Alphaproteobacteria > Hyphomicrobiales > Phyllobacteriaceae > Mesorhizobium > Mesorhizobium sp. CNPSo 4670. Next base: position 583,063 of record NZ_JBWJFQ010000001.1, read on the forward strand.
GGCGTGGATCTGCCCTACGGGTGCCAGTATGGCGGCTGCATAAGCTGTGCGGCCAAAATAATCAGCGGCAAAGTCAATCAACAAGCGCAGCGCGCGTTGAACAACCGCCAGATCAACAATGGCTATATAATCCTCTGCGTCGCCCGCCCTTTGAGCGACTGCACGCTGGAGGTCGGCGTTGAAAGCCACGACAAGCTCTACCGCAACCCCTTCCTTGACCCCTTGGCCGCGCATGAATTGAAAGCCGATATTGCGACCCCGTTGGACGAAGAGAAATGACCTACATGAATCATGATGAGCCCTATCCGGAGGCTTATCTGCAAGGAATTCTGAAATCGGTCAAAACCATCGCGATGGTGGGGGCCAGCCCCGACAAAACCAAGTTCTCCTATGGTGTACTCCGGGTGCTGCACGAGATCGGCTACGATATGATCCCCGTCAACCCCAGTCCCGGTCTGGATGAAATCCGAGGGCTTAAGGTGTACCCGTCGCTGGCGGCCATCGACCGGCCTGTCGATATGGTCGAGGTTTTTCGCCGTTCCGAAGATCTGTTGGACGTTGCTGAGGAGGCCATCGCCATCAATGCCAAGGTTCTATGGGGTCAGATTGGGGTGCGCGATGACGCTGCCGCTCAGTTGGCGGAGGAAGCAGGCTTGAAAGTGGTGATGAACCGCTGTCCAAAGATTGAGTTGTTCCGCCCCTTCTGGAAGCCGAAGTTGCACTTGGGAATATGATTGCGGGTCACCGAATTCGGAGGTGTCGTGGCAACCGACCTGTTCCCCTGGTCTTGGATTGAATTCTACCCAAGGTACGATGCCAGATGGGCGCTGAGATCACGCGCGTCGTCGCCAGCGCCGTCGATCAGCGCAGATTTGCGGCGGCGCAGAAACTGCATCCCCATCAGGTACAGGCCCGGATGTTCAGCAACTCCGCCGTCGTGACGGACGTAGCCCTTGCGGTCGAGGACCGGCAGCTCCAGCCACGAATAGTCCGGACGGTAGCCGGTGGCCCAGATGATCGTCCTGATCGCGCCGCTGGCGAGGTCGAGGCCGAGCGGCGGGTTGCCCTCTACACGGGTCGGCGGCGGGCGATCCGGCGGCCCGACCGTCGCGTCCAGGCCGTTGTCGCGCGCCCATTCGTCGATGAGGTCGAGCAGCCGGGCCATCTTCAGATCGGAAAGCGCACACATGTTGCGCAATGACCCCGCAAACTGGGCCTTGCCGTCTTCGGTGATGCCGGCGAGACGACCGACGAGCCGGACGCCGAGGTCGACCAGCGCATTGAGGTCGAGGGTGGTGCGGTCGGGCGTGCCGGCAAGCTGCAGCGAAGGAACCCGTCGTGCCCGCCTGATGTCGTCTACCTGGTCGTAGCGCTCGTCGAGCACGCCGGCGGCGTCCATCCACCACTCCAGGTCCTTGCCGCGATAGACTCGGGGCGCCCGGATGTGCTCGCCCACCGACAGGGTCACTTGGCGTCCCGAACGCTGCAGCTCCTGAGCGATCTGGGTGCCGCTCGCCGACGCGCCCGCCACCAGCACGCCACCGTCGGCAACCTGACCCGGATTGCGGTAGGACTGCGCCGTCAGCATGGTGACCGACGGCGGCACGCGGACGGCGAAATCGGGCTGGCGCGCGATGTTGCATGCGCCCGACGCCAGCACCACGGTCCGGGACCGCCACTCGCCGCGATCCGTGCGCACAAGATATCCCGCCCCTTCGCTGCGAACAGAGGTGACGGTCGTGTGGGTTCTGACCGGAGCCGAGATCGCCTTGGCATAGTTCCCAAGGAAATCGATCACCTCTGGCATCGTCCGGTAGCCATCGGGGTCGTCGCCGTCATAGCGGAAGCCCGGTAGCCGGCTCTGCCAGTTCGGGGTGAGCAACCGCAGCGAATCCCACCGCTCGGTGCGCCAGGTATGGGCAATCTCGCCGCGCTCCAGCAGTACATGGTCGACCGAACGCTCCGCGAGGCAGCGGCTCATCGCGAGCCCCGCGTGCCCTGCACCGACGATCACGGTGGTGACGGAACTAATCGCGCCCTCTCTCAGAGTCTACGGCTCGAAGTGCCTTTCAATTCACCACGACCGTGACGTTCGTCGGATTGGTGACAATGTCATAGACCGCCGATCGCTTCTGCGACTGAGCGACGAGAGCCTCGATGTCCTCGGGCTTGGCGTCGGCGTCGATGTTGTACTTCACCGTGATGCCGCTGAAGCCGTTGCGGACGTCGCTGTCGATGCCGAGTATGCCGGCGAGGTCCATGTCGCCTTCGATGGTCGCCTTCACCGACTTCAACTGGATGTTCCGGTTCTGGGCAACCGCGGCGATGCCGGCGGTCAGGCAACTCGCCAGCCCGACCAGAACGTATTCGACAGGCGTGGCGCCCTTATCCAAGGAAGCGAAGACCTCCGGATGGTCGGCGTCGAATGCGAACGTGGTCTTGCGATGCTGGTCTTGGCCGAGACCGTAGAAGCTCTCGACTGTCGAGTGGCTGTGGGTGCCATCCTTCCATTCGCAAGCCGCGCGCCACTTGAATTGCGCGGCCTCCGGGGCGTTGGAAAGCGCTTCCTTTGCGGCGAGAAGCGCCTCTACGTTAACGCCATTGTTGGCCTGTACTTCGGAAGCCATGATTATCCTCCCTACCTTGCACTGGCTCAAAAACCCGACCGATTCCACTGACCTCCTGATCAGATTTCACCATGGCCTGGCATGGTATGGGTAGCGAAGTTTTTCTTCAAGGTGATTCCGCGATTTGCCTCTGGTACGACAAGGACGCGGAGGCTGCGGCCCCGCTTCTACGTCGAGACCTTACCGATAGCGCAGTGGGTGCCGTTCACCGTGCATCGCCACTGCGACGAAGTGATCCGCTGTACTTCGGGTCTTCCGCTTGCCGTGCTGCCATGCTTAATTCGAGGAAATTCACATCAAATTATAGAGTTGCCACGTGATACCAATCTACATTGGGTATGATCCACGCGAATCCCGAGTTCTGGACGTAGCGCGGTGGAGCGCCTACCGGCGGACAAGCACGCCGTTGCAGATACAGCCACTCGTGCTCAAAGACCTTGAAGCCCAAGGAATCATGAAGCGACCGATGGTGGTACGTGATGGCAAGCTCTGGTGCCCGATTTCCGAGGCACCGATGTCGACCGAGTTTGCCATATCGCGCTTTGCCGTTCCGTTCATGAGGCAAGGCGGCTGGGCCATGTTCTGCGATTGTGACGTCCTGTTTCTGAAGGATCCAGTCAAGTTGCTCGACCTGGTCGATCCTTCCTACGCGATTATGGCGGTTAAGCACCAGCAACGCGAATCCGAAGCGGTCAAGATGGACGGGCAAACGCAGACGTTCTATCGCCGCAAAAACTGGTCGTCGGTCGTTTTGTGGAATCTGGATCATCCGGCCAACAAACGGCTGACCAACGAGATGCTCAATACGTGGCCCGGACGTGACCTCCACGCCTTCAAATGGCTTGAGGACCATGAGATCGGGGAATTGCCTCTGGCATGGAACTACCTCGTAGGGGCTTCGGCTTCCGAACTCGACCCCGCCGATGTCTCGCTGGCGCACTACACGCTCGGCGGTCCTTGGTTTGCTGGCTGGTCCGGCACCACGCAATGGGACGAATTATGGAGCCGAGAAGAGAGCATTCTGCGCGCGTTTGAGGAACATGCGGTTCATATTCCCGCATGAAAACTCCGCTTTCGGACCTCTTGCCAACCTTCTCAAAGCCAATTCTTCGCTTGCCCAGTGTCACCGGTCCTGCCTTGGTGATGGGGGCAGCGCCGAATTTTCGCCTCCCGCAGGGACATGATGCCGATTGGGGACTGGTGACGGTCAATGCTTCCCAGCTTTTGGCGGAAACCTTCGGTCTCCCCGTTCCCGACATCGCCGTGCTCCGCCGCGGCATTTTGGTCGGCCAGGACGAGCAGGATTTTTACAAGCGCGATTTGTTGAAAGGACGGCAGGCAAAGCATCTGATCATCCCGATTTGGCCGGACGTTGAGGACAAGCTGATAGCCGGTTGTCGCACCTTTGATTATCGGTATGACACCTTGCAGGCGCTTACAAGATGGCAGCTTGCCAACATCGTCTGGCGGCTTAGCGGCAAATATCATGTGTCGCGCGGCTGGCACCGGAAAATCTCCACCGGAGCCTTCGCGATCATGCTGGCGCGTTTCGCCGGTTTCGCTCCTGTTGTCGTCAGCGGGTTTTCCCTGTCCCAAGCCGGGCATGGATACGACACCCGAAATGCCTTTCGATATCATGCCGACGAAGATGCGGATTTGCTTCGACGGGTGGTGAAAAGAGGCGAGCCAATCTACGCAGAGGATAGAGACTTCGCCGCAGAAAGCGGATTGCCCTTGTGGCAGGGACAGATGCCATGACGACGACAGACGACCTTGCTTCGCTGTTGAAAAGAGGGATATCCATTAGCCGGAACCGTGAGCTCGATTGGACGTTGGGCGCCCACCAATGACCAATTTGACCCGCCGCCCTTCGTGAGGTCGATGTGCTGAATATCTCGATGGCTGATCGGCTGGCTATCAAGTCCATTCTCGTTATTCAGACGAAGTACATAGGGGATGTCATTCTGACCTCGGCGCTCGTGCGAAATCTGCGCCTCGCTTACCCAAACGCTGCGATAGCCATGCTTTGCGCTTCTGGCCTGCGAGACTTCGTAGTCAGCCAGAATATCGCAGACGTTGCCATCGGATTCGACCGTCGAGGTGCTGGTAGAAGTCTGCCTAAGCGAGTGATGGAATATTCAGGCTTGGTCGCTGACCTGCGCCGCCGAAAATTCGATCTCACCATTGACGTAACCGACTCGAAGACATCACGGATATTGCACAGGTCAATCGGCGCCCCCCTGCGCGTTGGATACAATCCCCCGGAAAAGCCCATGAAATTTTGGGAAGTTCAGCCTGCTAATATATTTGCTGAAACCTTCGGCCATGGAGGCGCGCACTACTTGTACCGATATCTGTCCCCGCTTGAAGCGCTTGGGATAGAATTGCGAGAAGTGACACCGAGGCTTGAACCCACACCAGTCGGGCGAAGCGCATCTGCCCAGATTCTGGCGCAAAGCAATCTGGCCGTAAAGGCTTTCGTCGCAGTACACGCTGGAGCAAGGTTCGAAGGGCGGTGTTGGCAACCTGAACGGTTCGCTGCAGTAATCGACGAGGTTTATGCAACCAAGGGCCTGCGGTCATTGCTGATTGGTGGACCTGATGAGAGCACAACCGCGCAAGCTATCTTGAATGCGGCAGCGTCGCCATTGGTGAGCGTTGTTGGCAAAGCCTCGCTTGAGACACTAACAGCATTGCTTTCGGATGCATTTATCTTTCTGGGAAACGAGAGCGGCCCAATGCACCTGGCTGCGTCAGTCGGAACTCCGGTTGTGGGCCTGTATGGCTTGACGCCCCCCGACATCTGGGGGCCTTTTGGGGTGCTTCACCGCACTGTTGAGCCGCCGTTGCCTTGCCAGTGTGTTGCGCCCGGATTGTGCAAACCCGACAACCCGGGCGGCGTCTACTGCGTTCATCGACTACCAGTTGCCAAGGTTGCTCAAGCGACACGAGACTTGATAGACGCAGTGAGACAACGGGCGAATAAGACGGCCAATTGACCTACAGCCATGACCGGCCCGCTTGAAACCGTGAAGAAGGCCCTGCGGGCCTATGTCGACAAGGATCGCGCGCTCATCGATTCGGTGATCGGCAGGCCGTACAGCTTCATCGTGATAGCGGACGACCGGCTTCCGGCCCATTGGAGTCATTCGACAACTGTCGGCGATCGACGCGGTTTTTTGCGCGACGCAGACATAAATGGCGAGACGAGAACCATCGGCAAAATGGCGATTGGTCAATCCGGTCTCGGTACGGTAGGCGCCGGAAACAAGCCGACCTGGGCTGGCGAGTGAATGGCCGCAATAGCCTGTCGCAGTTTGATAGTTATGCGTCTGCCCGATGCATCGAGCCGCCTAGATGCTTTTCAATTTTTCTGTAGGGATATCTGTGGGAGCGCCAAAGTCGGGATGTGCTAACACTTTGTTTTTTCTGGTCGGAGTGGCAGGATTTGAACCTGCGACCCCCTCGTCCCGAACGAGGTGCGCTACCAGGCTGCGCTACACTCCGTGACCAGACCGCGGGCTTATAGCCGCCGCACTTCGTTCCTGCAAGCGGCAATGGCAGCGGTTCTGTCGCATTTCGTCGTCTTTCGTCGGGCATTCCCGGAAAGCCCGGATTTCCACCCGGGATAAACCGGGCATAAAGCCTTGTGTGCTAGACCGCCGCCTCGATGGATCGTATTTCTGCCGCCTGGAGCTTTGCTGTCTTGCCCCCAAAAATCGTTGGCGAAGCCCGCCCCAACAGCTTCGAATTCGAAACCGAGGCGCTGATCAAGGCGTCGGGTTTTCGCGAATACGATGCGCGCTGGTGGTTCGGTCATCCCGGCTCCGCGCAGCCGCCGGAGCTTAATCTGATCGGAGTCCAGGCTCTCGGCATGGGGCTCGGCACGCTGATCCGCCGTCTCGGTGCTGGCCCCGATATCGTCACCGGGCACGATTTCCGTTCCTACTCGCTGTCGATCAAACTGGCGCTGGTCACCGGCCTGATGGCCGCCGGTGCAAAGGTGAGGGATATCGGCCTGGCGCTGTCGCCGATGGCCTATTTCGCCCAGTTCGCGCTGGACACACGGTCCGTCGCCATGGTCACCGCCTCGCACAACGAGAATGGCTGGACCGGCGTCAAGATGGGCGCGGCGCGGCCACTGACCTTCGGCCCGGAGGAGATGAGCGCCCTGAAGGCGATCGTGCTGGCTGGCGACTTCGACCTCGCCGGCGGTGGCTCCTATGACTTCGTCCGAGATTTCCGTGCGACCTATCTCGATGATCTGGTCAGTGACAAGCGCATCACGCGAAAGCTGAAAGTGGTCGCCGCTTGCGGCAATGGGACCGCCGGCGCCTTTGCCCCGGAGGCCTTGCTGCGCATCGGTTGCGAGGTCATCCCGCTCGATGTCGAACTCGACCACACCTTCCCGCGCTACAATCCCAATCCCGAAGACATGAAGATGCTGCATGCCATCAGGGACAAGGTGCTGGAGACTGGCGCCGATGTCGGTCTCGGCTTCGACGGCGATGGCGACCGTTGCGGTGTCGTCGACAATGAAGGCAACGAGATTTTTGCCGACAAGGTCGGCGTCTTGCTCGCGCGTGATATTTCGCTGCTTCACCCGGCCTCGACCTTCGTCGTCGACGTCAAGTCGACCGGCCTGTTCAACACCGACGCGGTGCTGCGCGCCAACGGCGCCGTCACCGACTATTGGAAGACCGGTCACTCCTACATCAAGCGCCGCGTCGCCGAGCTCGGCGCCGTCGCCGGCTTCGAAAAGTCAGGCCATTTCTTCTTCAATCCGCCGATCGGGCGCGGCTATGACGACGGGCTCGTCACCGCGATCGCCATCTGCCAGATGCTGGATCGCAGTCCCGGCAGTTCGATGGCCGACCTCTACCGGGCGCTGCCGCTGACCTTCGGCACGCCAACCATGTCGCCGCACTGCGCCGACGATGTGAAGTATGGCGTGGTCGAGCGGGTGGTTACCGATTTTCAGGCGATGCAGCGCGATGGCGCCAGCCTCGCCGGCCAGAAGATCGTTGATCTGATCACCGTCAACGGCGTGCGCGTGGTCGCCGAGGACGGCACTTGGGGCCTGGTGCGGGCATCGTCGAACAAGCCGGAGCTTGTCGTCGTCGTCGAGAGCCCGGTGTCGTCGCAGCGTCGCCGGCAGATGTTCGACGCTGTCGACGCCGTGCTGCGACGCAGCCCCGAAGTCGGCGCCTACAACCAGACTTTCTAAGCTTCAGGACCCGATCGCGGCGTAGCGACGCGTACTCAGCCGGCTGAAGCTAGGGCGCTCCAGTCGAACGCTCGCGCCCAGTCGGCAAAACTGTGCCAGCGGACCTCCGGGAAATCCTTGTGCAAGGCGGCGATATCGACATCGTAGCCGACGCGGTCGAACCATTCGAACATCAGGGCCGCATCCTCGCTTTGCTGGCGCGCCACGGCGAGCGGGATTTCCTGATAGCGGATCGGGCGACCGATGGCCTCGGACAGGATTTTCGCTTGCTCTTCGCCTGACAATTCGTCCCCGGCGAAATCGAACCGCTTGCCGAACACCAGTTCTCGCCGTTCGGCCAAGGCGGCGACGAAGCCGCCAATGTCCGCCAGCGAGACCAGTTGGAGGGCGCGTTTGGAAGGCATCGCGAAGGCATAAGTGCCCTGGCTGAGCGCGCCGATCGACCATGGCGCGACGACATTCTCCATGAAGGCGACCGGCGCGCTCATCGTGTAGGGGATACCAAGCCCGACGACATGTTTCTCGACAAGATACTTGCTCTCGAAATGCGGGATGCCGGTCTTCTTGTCGGCGTCGGCAACGGATGAATAGATCAGATGTCCGACGCCGGCAGCCTTGGCCGCATCTGCGGCGATGATCCCCTGGCGGGTTTCCTCCTGCATGCCAGCCTCATAGCTGTTGCCCATCAGGAACATGGTGTCGACGTCTTTTGCGGCCCTGACGACGGAGGCTGCGTCAGCGAGATCGCCAGCCACGATATCGGCGCCCGCCGACGCCAGTTGCCGTGCGGCCTCACTGTCCGGCTTGCGCGTCAGGGCCTTGACGCGATGTCCCCTGGACAACAATGCGCGCGCAACCGCGCCGCCTTGCTGGCCGGTCGCGCCGGTCACCAGAATGTTTCGTTTGCTGGCCATGGTGTGTGTTCCTTCTTGTTTGGCTGCAGCAAAGTTAGGATCTTCCGCATTGATGCATAATTGGCTATAATTGGAAAAAGTCGTCCCAATTTTGGATACAATGATCGATCTCAACGATATCGTCGTGTTTGCTCGCGTCGTCGAAGCCGGCAGTTTCACCGCCGCCGCGCGCCTGCTCACCATGCCTAAGACGACGGTCAGCCGCCGCATTGCCGCGCTCGAACGCGAAGTCGGCGTCCGCCTGCTGCAGCGCACGACACGTAGCCTCAACCTGACGGATGCCGGGCGTCTCTACTATGAGCAGAGCAGCCAGGGCCTGCGCTCTATCGAGGAGGCAAATCTGCGCCTGGCGGAGGCGAGGGCGGAGCCGTCGGGTACGATTCGCATTTCGGCCCCGGTTGGCTTTAGCGGCCATTTCCTCATCCGCGCCGTGGTCGACTTTCTCGCAATGTATCCGAAGACCAATGTCGAACTCCGCCTCACCGACGACAGGCTCAATCTGGTCGAGGATGGCATAGACCTCGCTTTCCGCACCGGAATCCTTCAGGATTCGACGCTGATCGCCCGCAAGCTCGGCTCCACGCACCGGCTGCTCGGCGCCAGCCCGGACTATCTCGCCCGGAACGGCACACCGCAAAGCCCGGCGGACCTCACGCACCATCAATGCGTCATCGCGGGCGCTTCTGCCTCAGGCGCTCATTGGGTGCTGGAAGGGCCACACGGCCAGGAAATGGTCATGGTGGCAGGGCGCTTTGCGGCCAATGAAATGCAGGCGGTCGTTGCAGCCGCGCTCGCCGGCTTCGGTATCGCCCAATTGCCCCAGGCGATGGCTGAAGGGCTTATCAAGGAGGGGCGACTGCAGCACGTTCTCGCGGATTACACGACACCGGCCGGCGGCTTGCATGCCCTCTATCCGAGCAGCCGCCACCTATCACCCCTGGTCAAGGCATTTATCGAGCTTGCATCCAAACGAATTTCCAAGGGCATAAACACCGCTTAAGGCTTGTGTAGTAGCAACCGGTCACCAATTGCTTCTGAGCGCGAGACCCGAATGACCGAGCGGATCGTTAGTTTTGTCATGAGCGGCGGCATCGGCTCGCGGCTCTGGCCGCTGTCGCGCGAGGACAACCCCAAGCAGTTCCACGATCTGTCCGGCGATGGCTCGATGCTGGCCAAGACCTTGCGTCGGCTCACGGCGAGACCGGAGGGCGAAACGCCCATCTTCCTGATCGCCTCGGAGCGTCATGCCGACCGCGTCCGTGCCGACCTTGCCGGCCTCGATCTCGCCGGCGGCGGGCCGTTGTTCGAGCCGGCCGGCCGCAACACCGCCGCCGCCGTCGCGCTGGCGACGCTGCGCACGCTGTCCGAGTTCGGCGACAGCCTGATTCTGGTGGTGCCGTCGGATCACGAGATCAACACCCCGCGCCAATTCTGGCACAGTGTCGAAGCCGGTACCGAGGCGGCGCGCCAGGGCCGGCTGGTGGTGTTCGGCGTCAAGCCGACGCAACCCGAGACCGGCTACGGCTATATTGAAGTCGCGGCCGAGAGCGGCGGTACCTTCGACGTGTCGCGCTTTGTCGAAAAGCCTGACCTTGCAACGGCGCAGGACTATCTCCAGGCCGGAAGTTTTTATTGGAACACCGGCATCTTCCTGTTTCGCGCCGGCGCCATGCGCGACGCCTTCGCGGCGTTCCAGCCCGATATCTGGCAGGCCACCGAAGCGGCCTACAGAGCGGCGACATCGGATCTGTCCGGTCTCTATATGCCGCTCGAACTCTACGCCGCCATTCCGTCGAACTCGATCGACTACGCCGTCATGGAGCGGGCAAGAGATATCGCCATGGTGCCGGCCGGCTTCCGCTGGAACGATCTCGGCTCCTGGCAGTCGCTGCTCGATGTCGGCCCTGCCGACGACCAGGGCAATGTCGTCATCGGCGATGTCGTCGCCATCGACTGCGAGAACTCGTACATCCGCAGCGACGGCCGCCTGCTGTCGGCGATCGGCATGAAGGACGTCGCCATCGTTTCGACAGCAGACGCCACCTTCGTCGCCCCGGTCAGCCACAGCCAGCACGTCAAGAAGATCGTCGAACAGCTCGAGAAATCGGGCCGGCTGGAAACGCGGTTCACGCCGGCGCATGACCGCGTCATCGAAAGCGGCGCCTGGCGACGGCGCGTGCATCACTGGCTGTTTCAGGAGACCTTGCCGCTGTGGTCGACATCGGGCGTCGACGAGCGTCATGGCGGTTTTCACGAAGCGCTCGGCCTTGATGCCTCGCCGCTGATGAAGCCCAAGCGCATGCGCACCATGGCAAGGCAGGTCTATGCCTTCGCCGTTGCCAAAGCGCGCGGCTGGGACGGTCCGGCCGACCGGCTGATCAGCCACGGCATCGACTTCGTGGCCAAGAATGGCCGCACCAACAAAGGTGGCTGGGTGCGCACGCTGAACGTCGACGGCTCCGTGGCCGATGCCACCGAGGATGCCTACGATCATTCCTGCGTGCTGCTGGCACTGGCGCATGCGCATATGTCGGGCAATCCCGACGCCTTGCGGCTTGGTCAGGAAACCCTCGCTTTTCTCGACACATATCTCGAGGACAGCCGCCTGACCGGCTTCCTCGAGACGTCGGACGGGGAGGGCGAGCGGCGCTCCAACCCGCACATGCATCTGCTCGAGGCCTTTCTCGCCTGGTACCAGGCGACCGGCGAGCGCACCCATCTGCGCCGTGCGGCACGCGTCATCGACCTGTTCCGCAGCCATTTCTTCGATGCTGAAAGCTGGACCCTGGGCGAATATTTCGACGCCGAATGGAAACCGTCCGCCGGCGACAAAGGATCCTGGACCGAGCCCGGTCATCACTTCGAATGGGCCTCGCTGCTGGTCGATTTCGCCGGGCGCAGCGGCCAGGCGGATTTGAGCGGCTTCGCCCGAAAACTCTACGCCTCGGCCATCGCCAACGGCCTCAACCGCGCCACCGGTCTCGCTTATGGCGCCGTCTCCAGGCAAGGCCTGCCGCTCGACCGCGTCTCCCGCAGCTGGCCGCAGGCCGAAGCGGTCAAGGCGGCGATTGCGCTGGATGGCTCGGGCGGGCCCGACCTCAAGCCCGAAATCGAGGAACGCGTTGGCCGCCTGTTCCGCTGGCACATCGACCCGGCGCCGCTCGGCCTGTGGATCGACCGCATCGATGAACGCGGCCGCTCGCTGGCGACCGATGTGCCGGCCAGCATCTTCTATCACCTGGTTTGTGCGCTGACCCAGTATCTGGACAGCACGGCGCAGAAGGCGCCGTAGGCTAGGCTCAGTAGGGGCTCGCCACGTCCCCAGTCTCGACATACACCGACTTCAGCTGCGAATAGAGCGCCAGCGCTGCCAGCGAATTCTCCCGCCCGATGCCGGACTGCTTGAAGCCGCCGAAGGGGATCTCGACCGGTGTCAGATTGTAGGCATTGATCCAGCAGGTGCCGGCCTGCAGCTCGGCGATGACGCGGTGGGCGCGCGGCAGGTCGCGCGTGAAGACGCCCGCGGCAAGGCCAAATTCGGTGTCGTTGGCGCGGTCGATCACCTCGTCCTCGCCGTCGAATTTCAGCACGCTCATCACAGGCCCGAAAATCTCCTCGCGCGCGATGCGCATCGTGTCGGTGACGCCGGTGAAGACCGTCGGTTCGACGAAGAAGCCACCGTCGAACCCCTGCAGCGAAGGCACGTTGCCGCCGCAGGCGAGGACTGCGCCATCCTGCTTGCCGATCTCGACATAGCCGACCACCTTCTCATGCTGCGCCTTGGAGACCAGCGGACCCATCTGGGTTTCGGGGTCGAGCGGATCGCCGATGCGGATCTTCTTCGTCCGCTCTATCAAACGTTCGACGAAGCGGTCGTGAATGCCGCTCTGCACGAAGACGCGCGTGCCGTTGGAGCAGATTTGGCCGGTCGAATAGAAATTGCCGAGCATGGCGCCGCCAATGGCATTCTCGATGTCGGCATCGTCGAAGACGATCAGCGGCGACTTGCCGCCGAGTTCCATCGTCGCGTGCTTCATCTTCGAACCGGCCAGCGACAGCACCTTGCGTCCGGTCGGCACCGAGCCGGTCACCGAGACCTTGGCGACGACATCATGACCGACAAGCCCGGCGCCGACATCGCCATAGCCCTGCACGACGTTGAACAGCCCATCGGGCAGGCCGGCCTCGCTGTAGATTTCGGCCAGCGCCAGCGCTGAAAGCGGCGTGTTTTCCGACGGCTTGAACACCATGGCGTTGCCCATGGCCAGCGCCGGCGCTGATTTCCAGCCGGCAATCTGGATCGGGTAGTTCCAGGCGCCGATGCCGACACAGACGCCGAGCGCCTCGCGTCGGGTGTAGGCGAAGGGCCCGCCAAGGTCGACGGACTCGCCATTGTACGCGGCGACTGCGCCGCCGAAATATTCCAGGCAGTCCGCGGCCGACGGCGCGTCCGCCACCAGTGTCTCCTGGATCGCCTTGCCGGTGTCGAGCGTCTCTATGCGGGCGAGGTCGGCGTTGCGGGCGCGCAAGATGTCGGCGGCGCGGCGCAGGATGCGTCCGCGCTCGACCGGCTTCAGCCGCGCCCAGGCAGGCTGCGCGGCACGCGCGGCCTCGACGGCGAGTTCCAGCACGTTCGGCGTCGCCGAGCGCAGCATGGCGATTGTCTCGCCGGTTGCCGGATAAATGACCGGCAGCGGCGCGCCCTGCTCATCGTCGATATAGCGTCCGTTGACATAGTGCGATGCCGTGGGCTGGGCGCGCATGGAGGTCTCCAAATCGTCTTCGCTTGGGCGGAACGTTCGCCGGATCATGCTCTATCTGTCGGATGCCTGCCAGCGCGGATTGATCCAGGGTTCCTGGTTGGACGGCGCCAGCGGTGTGCGGCCGAGAATGTGGTCGGAAGCCTTCTCGCCGGTCATGATCGACGGCGCATTGAGGTTGCCGTTGGTGACACGCGGGAAGATCGAGGAATCGGCGACGCGCAATCCTTCGACGCCGATGACCCGGCATTCCGGATCGACGACGCTCATCATGTCGTCGGCGCGGCCCATCTTGCAGGTGCCGCAAGGATGGTAGGCGCTCTCGGCGTGATCCCTGATGAAGACATCGAGATCGTCATCCGACTGCACGTGGCTGCCCGGCGAGATTTCCTTGCCGCGGTAGCCATCGAACGCCTTCTGGCCGAAGATCTCGCGGGTCAGCCGGATGCAGTGGCGGAACTCCGTCCAGTCGTCAGGATGCGACATGTAGTTGAAGCGGATCACAGGCTTCGATTTCGGGTCCGGCGAGCGCAACGTCACCGAGCCGCGCGACTTCGACCGCATCGGCCCGACATGCGCCTGGAAGCCGTGCGACTTCGCCGCTGCCTTGCCATCATAGCGGACCGCCGCCGGGATGAAGTGGTACTGGATATCGGGATAGTCGACACCGGCGCGTGAGCGCACGAAGGCCGCTGCCTCGAAATGGTTGGTGGCGCCCAGCCCGGTCTTGAAGAACAGCCATTGCGCGCCGATCAATGCCTTCGAGAACGGGTTGAGCACCGAATTGAGCGTGATCGGCTGCGTCGATTCCTGCTGGATGTAGAGCTCCATATGGTCTTGCAAATTGCGGCCGACGCCGGGTCGGTCGGCCACCACGGCAATGCCGTTTTCCCTCAGATGCTCGGCCGGACCGATGCCCGACAGCATCAGGATCTTGGGAGAGTTGATCGACGAGGCGGCGACGATCACCTCACGTCGTGCCTTAACGACCTGAATCTGTTTGTGAGCTTCGATCTCGACGCCGATGGCGCGTTGATTCTCGATGATCACCCGGCGGGCGAAACCCTTGAGCAGGCTAACATTCTTGCGGTTCAACGCCGGCTTCAGATAGGCACTTGCAGCCGACCAGCGGCGGCCGCCGCGAATGGTCTGCTCCATCGCCCCAAAGCCTTCCTGCTTGGAACCATTGTAGTCGTCGGTCAGTTCGAACCCGGCCTGGCGGCCCGCCTCGACGAAGGCTCCGTAAAGCGGATTGCGTCGCGAGCCGCGCTGTACATGCAATGGCCCGCCATGGCCGCGCCAGCCATCCTCGCCGCCGTCATTGTCCTCCATGCGCTTGAAGTAGGGGAGCACGTCGGCAAAGCCCCAGCCGGTCGCACCTACTTCGGCCCAATGGTCGAAGTCGCGGGCATGGCCGCGCACATAGACCATGCCGTTGATCGAGGACGAACCGCCGATCACCTTGCCGCGCGGCGTCGCCAGCACGCGGCCGCCGAGATGCGGCTCGGGTTCGCTGGCAAAGCCCCAGTCGTAGAGGCTCATATTGAGCGGGATCGACAGCGCCGACGGCATCTGGATCAGCGGCCCGATATCGGTGCCGCCGAATTCGATCACGATCACCGAATGCTTGCCGTCCTCGGACAACCGATAGGCCATGGCTGAGCCGGCCGAGCCAGAGCCTATGATGACGAAATCCGCTTCAAGCATGGTTCATATGCGCCCATCGTTCATATGCGTGATGAAATCGGCGAGCGAAACATTGCCGCCAGTTGCCATCACGAGCACGGTCTTGCCTTTTACATCCACCTTGCCGCCGAGCAGCGCCGCCAGCGAGGCGGCCCCCGACGGTTCGAGCACCAGCTTCATGCGCTCGAACGCGATACGCATGGCACTCCGCACAGATTGATCGTCGACGGTGATGCCGCGCACGCCGGCGGTCTTGACCGCCGCGAATGGTGCGTCGCCGGGTCGTCGTGACATCAGTCCGTCGCAGATCGACTTCGGGCCGATCGGCATCGTCTCGATGCTGCCATGCGCCAGCGACGAGCCCATGCCGTTGAAACCTTCCGGCTCGACGCCGATGATCTCTGTGGCGGGTGAAAGATAGTGGAAGGCGAGCGAAACGCCGCCGATCAATCCGCCGCCGCCGACCGAGCAGAACAAAAGGTCGGCGCTGGCGTCCTTGGCGGCAAGCTGGTCGAGCGCTTCGAGGCCGGCGCCCGCCTGGCCGGCGACGATCTCCGGGTCGTCGAACGGATGCAGCAGGGCCAACCCTTCGGTCTCTGCGATCTCGCGCGCCTTGGCGGCGGCGACTTCCTCACGCGCGCGCTCGCCATGGTCAGTCAGCACGACACGGGCGCCATACCCTGCCGTGGCATCGCGTTTGGCGGCGGGTGCATCGATCGGCATGACGATGGTGACCGGAATGCCGAGCGCCTGGCCGGCTGCCGCCAGCCCTTGCGCGAAATTGCCGGAGGAATAGGCGACGACGCCTTTCTTCGCCTCGTCGGCCGAAAGCTGCTTCAGCCGCCAATAGGCGCCGCGTATCTTGAAGGAGCCTGCCCATTGCAGCGATTCCGGCTTGATGAAGACACGAGCCGCGCCCGTCTCACGCGCGAGTGCCGCCGATTCCAGCAGCGGCGTGATCTGTGTCGCCCGCGAGGTGACGGCATAGGCCTGCTTGAGATGGTCGAGAAAGGGGACGAGAAGGTCTGCCATCATTCGCCTCGTGGATACCGTTTGCTCTCCTCGAGATTGTCGAGGTTCATGTGATTGCGCATGTAGCGTTCCGACGCCTTTTGCAGCGGCTGGAAATCCCAGGGGTAATAGGCGCCGTTGCGCAGCGCGGGATAGACGACCCAGCGGCGCGCCTGGCTCTCGCGCACGGCGGCGTCGAAGCCGGCCATGTCCCAGCGCGCGCGGACCTTGCTCATGAATGCCGCCACCAGATCCGCATTGGCCGGGTCGCCGGCCAAATTGTCTCGCTCGAGTGGATCGGCCTCGAGATCGAACAGTTGCGGCGGGTCGAGCTCGCAATGGACGAATTTGTATCTGCCGTCGCGGATTGCAACGAGTGGCGAGCAGGAGCCCTCCGCCGCATACTCCATCAACACAGGCGCGGCGCGCTGCCCGCCATTGGTGAGCGGCAGCAGTGATTGGCCGTCGGTCCACGGCGCGATCGCCCCGATGTCGATGCCGGCAAGGTCGCAAAGCGTCGGCGCGACGTCGAGATTGGAGACCGGCGCTTCGATCAGTCCGGCGCGAACGCCCTTGCCGGCGATCATCAGCGGCACCCGCGCCGAGCCCTCGAAGAAGCTCATCTTGAACCACAGGCCGCGCTCGCCGAGCATGTCGCCATGGTCCGAGCAGAACAGGATGACGGTGTCGTCGAGCATGCGCGTTCGCCGCAAAACGTCCAGAAGCTCGCCGAGCTTGTCATCGACATAGGAGATGTTGGCGAAATAGCCGCGCCGGGAACGACGCACTTGTTCAGGGGTGATCTCGAAAGACGGATAATCGCTGGCGTGGTACAGCCGCTGCGAATGCGTGTCCTGCTCGTCATGCGCAATGAATCCGGTTTCCGGGTCCAGCGCCTGGCAGTGTTCGTAGAGATCCCAATACTGCTTGCGCGCAACATAGGGATCGTGCGGGTGCGACAGCGAAACGGTGAGGCACCAGGGCCGATGGTCCAAATCGTCCTGTTCGCGCGACAGCTGATAGAGTTTCTGCGTGGCCAGGAACACGACCTCGTCGTCATATTCCATCTGGTTGGTGGTCTCGGCGACGCCGGCGCCGGTCACCGAACCCAGATTGTGGTACCACCATTCGATGCGCTCGCCGGGCTTGCGGTAATCCGGGGTCCAGCCGAAATCGGCCGGATAGATGTCGGTGGTCAGCCGCTCCTCGAAGCCGTGCAACTGGTCCGGTCCGACGAAATGCATCTTGCCCGACAGGCAGGTGTAGTAGCCGGCGGCGCGCAGATGATGGGCGAAGGTCGGGATCGACGAGACGAATTCTGCGGCATTGTCATAGACCCCGGTGCGAGACGGCAGCTGCCCACTCATGAACGAGGCCCGCCCCGGCGCGCAAAGCGGCGATGCGGTGTAGTTGTTGGCAAAACGCGCCGAGCGGGCCGCCAGTGCCTTGAGATGCGGCACATGCAGGAAGTCCGCCGGCCCATCCGGGAACAGCGTACCGTTGAGCTGATCGACCATGACGATCAGGAAATTGGGTCGCTTGGCTGTCACTGTGTCTGCCGTCCACCGAGTTTCGTTTCGAGATAGTCCTCGACCAGCGCGATCGCGGTCGCGGCGTCGGGCACGCCGTCCTTCAGGGCGCGTCTGATGTAGAGCCCGTCGATCAGCGCCGCGGTCGCTTCGGCGACGCGATCGGCCTCGGCTCTCGGCAGGATGCCGGTCAGCCCGCTCAACAGGTTGGAGTGCAGGCGCCGCGCGTAGACCTTGAGCAGCCGGCGCAGCGCCGCCGATTTCTGCGCCTCGACATAGAAGGCGAGCCAGGCGGCGATGGTTTCCGGCTGGAACTGGAGCTCGGAGAAGTTGACGGCCACGACCGCCGAAACGCGCTCGCGCGGGCTCCCGGCGGCACCAAGGGCGCGCCGCATGTCGATGGTCAGTTCGGCCAGGATATGGCGCATCGTCGCCAGCAGGAGTTCATCCTTGGCGCCAAAATAATGATGGGCAAGGGCAGAGGACACGCCGGCGCGGCCGGCGATCTCGGACATGGTCACGTCGAGCGAGCCGCGTTCGCCGATCGCCGAGATCGTCGCGTCGATGAGCGCCTTGCGGCGCAGGGGTTCCATTCCGACTTTCGGCATCTCGCTGGGGTCCTTTGAAGCAGGATTATTTTTTATTGACGGGTCAATCAACAAAAAAATCGGTGGTCGCTAGCTGCACCAAGCGATTGTCCGGTTCCGGCCCTTCCCGGCGCGGGCACGATTGTTTATATTTGAACAATAAAGGCGAAGTGCGCCATGAGCCCTCATGCTAGGCTGGCGCCAAGGATGGAGACCGCCATGACCGCATGCATCGTTGGCTGGGCGCATTCGCGCTTCGGCAAGCTTGAGGGCGAGACGCTCGAAAACCTGATCGTCAAGGTGGCGACCGACGCGCTCGACCATGCCGGCATCGGCCCCGACGAGGTCGACGAGATCGTGCTCGGGCACTTCAACGCCGGCTTTTCGGCGCAGGATTTCACCGCCAGCCTGGTGCTTCAGGCCGACGACCGGCTGCGCTTCAAGCCGGCGACGCGCGTCGAGAACGCTTGCGCCACCGGTTCGGCTGCGGTCAGGCAAGGCATCCGCGCCATCGACGCCAATGCCGCCCGCATCGTGCTGGTGGTCGGCGCCGAGCAGATGACGACGACGCCTGGTCCCGAGATCGGCAAAAACCTGCTCAAAGCTTCCTATCTGCCTGAGGATGGCGATACTCCGGCGGGTTTTGCCGGCGTCTTCGGCAAGATCGCGCAGGCCTATTTCCAGCGCTATGGCGACCAGTCGGACGCGCTGGCAATGATTGCCGCCAAGAACCACAAGAACGGCGTCGACAATCCCTACGCGCAGATGCGCAAGGATTTCGGCTATGAGTTCTGCCGCCAGGAAAGCGAAAAGAACCCCTTCGTTGCCGGTCCGTTGAAGCGCACCGACTGTTCGCTGGTCTCCGACGGCGCCGCGGCCCTTGTCCTTGCCGACACAGCGACGGCGCTGAAGATGCGCCGCGCCGTTGCCTTCCGCGCCAACGAGCATGTGCAGGATTTCCTGCCGATGTCGAAGCGCGACATCCTGACCTTCGAAGGCTGCGAACAGGCCTGGACCCGTGCGCTGAAGAATGCCGGCGTGACGCTCGACGATCTGTCCTTCGTCGAGACGCATGATTGCTTCACCATTGCCGAACTGATCGAGTATGAGGCGATGGGGCTGGCCAAGCCGGGCGAGGGGGCGAAGCTCGCCATGAGCGGCGAGACCGCCAGGGATGGCCGCCTGCCGGTCAACCCATCGGGCGGGCTCAAGGCCAAGGGTCATCCGATCGGCGCCACCGGCGTTTCCATGCATGTTTTGACCGCCATGCAGCTTGTCGGCGAAGCTGGCGGCATCCAGGTGCCGGGGGCAAAACTTGGCGGCATCTTCAACATGGGCGGCGCGGCGGTCGCCAACTACGTTTCCATTCTCGACCGGATCAGGTAAACCCGCCCGCATTACAGCGCCGCGCGCCCTTTGAGGCGCGCAAAGGACGCTGTAACACTTTGATTTTGCGCATGACCTCGAAGATCTGTTCCGATCCTCGCGGTCATGGGCAAGCGGGAGGGTTCATGACAAATCCGGTTCTGATCGAAGTCCTGCGCGGCGCAATCGTCGAGAGCGCCCATCGCGGTGCCGTCGCGGTTTTCGATGCCGACGGCAAGCCGGTCCTGGAGATCGGCGACACCTCGAAGCCGGTGTTTCCGCGCTCCGCGGTCAAGGCGATCCAGGCATTGCCGCTGGTCGAAAGCGGCACGGCGGACGCGTACGGCTTCGGCAACCGCGAACTGGCGCTTGCCTGTGCCTCCCATTCGGGCGAGCCGGCGCATGTAGAGTTGGCGCGTTCCATGCTGGCCAGGGCCGGGCTGGACGGGTCAGCGCTGGAATGCGGCGCGCATTGGCCGTCCAGCCATGACGCGGAGATTGCGCTTGCCCGCGCCGGCGGGTCGCCGAACGCGCTGCACAACAACTGCTCCGGCAAGCATTCCGGCTTTCTCTGCACCTGCGTCCACACCGGCATTGCGCATCGCGGCTATATCAAGCCGGGGCACGCCTTGCAGGAGATGGTGCGCGACGCCATGCAGGCCGTGACGGGCGCTGTCCATGGTGCGGATGAACGAGCGACCGATGGCTGCTCGATCCCGACCTACGCGGTGCCGCTCAGGAGTTTTGCGCTTGGCTTTGCCCGCATGGCCACGACGAATGGTTTTGGTCCGGAACGGGCCAAGGCAGCGAAGCGACTGCTTTCGGCCTGCATGGCCGAACCGTTCTTTGTCGCCGGCACCGGCCGCGAAGACGTCGCATTGATGGAAGCCGCACCAGGGCGGATTTTCGCGAAAGGCGGCGCCGAAGGTGTTCACTGTGCCGCAATTCCGGAACTTGGCCTGGGCATAGCACTCAAATGCGATGATGGCGCCGGCCGAGCCGGCGAAGCCATGGTTGCCGCCGTTCTTGCCAAATTGTTGCGCGCGGACGAGACTTTGGCGGCGAAGCTGCTCGAACTGGCCAACGCTCCGATTGAGAGCCGGATTGGCGCCAAGGTTGGGGCGCTCAGGCCCACAGTGGCCTTGGATTAAAAGTCCAGCATTCAGCTGACGTGATTGCGCTCGACGGTCAAGTGCGCATAGCCGCTCTTGTCCGACGATGTCAGGTCGCTTGTCGCCGGTTCGGCCCAGCGCTGGCCGACGACGGCGCCGTTCAGCGCGCCATCGATGACATTGTCCGAGATGACGGCCGTGCCGGCGCCCTCGACCACGCTGACGACGATGCCGGTTCCAGCCTTGCGGATGATGTTGCCGGTGGCCACGACATTGCGCAGGTACGGCCCCCAGCCGATCTGCATGCCATAGAGCGGCGCGTTCTCGATGACATTGTTGGAAACGGTAGTGTCGGCCTCGACGCCAATGCCGACGCCAAAACCGGGCGGGTCGGCGGGGTAGGGGCCGCTGGTCGACAGATTGCGCACGATGTTACCCGAGCAGACACCCATGCGGCCACCTTCATTGAAGTTGACGATCGAGATGCCGTTGGCGGCGCCGTCGACGATGTTGTTGCTGATGATGGCGCCTTCGAACGAGAATTCGGAATAGACCGCGGTCTCGCCCGAGCGCGAGCAGGTGTTGCCTGAAATCTGCAGATTGCTGGCGCTGTTGGCGCGGATCGCCGAAAAGGCGCAGTCCGAGACGATGTTGCCCGAGATGACGACATTGCCGGCCCGGAAGGCGTTGATGCCATTGCCGTTCTGCCCGGTTCCGCCGCTGCGTGCCTGGATGCGCTCGACGCGGTTGCCGGTGACCATGGTGCCGTCTTCCGCCCCCTGCCAGCGATGCACCAGGATGCCGCCATTGGCGCAGTCGGAGACGGTGTTGCCTGTGATTGCCAACCCATCGGCCTCGACCGAATAGATGCCGGCATCGGCAGCCCCTGATATGTCCGAGCGCTCGACCCGGCCTGCTGCGTGTTCCAGCGCCAATCCGTTCTTGCCGCTGCCGGTTATCTGGCAATTGTCGACAATGAGGTGCGCGACCCGGCGCAGATCGAGCAATGCTTGCGCGTAGTCGCCCATCGAGCGGTTACTGCCGTCGAAGACCAGCCCGCCGAGTTCGATATGGTCGGCCTGTTCGGCCATGAACAGGTGGCCGTCGCCGCCATAGACGATCCGCGTTGCGCCCGGCACGCCGGAAAGGCGCACGCGGCCGGGCAGCGAGAGGTTGGACACCACATAGGTGCCGGGCGGCAGGAACACCGGCATGTCGCGGTCGTTGGCATCACGCAGCAGCTTGGCGAAGGCCTTGCTCTGATCGTCAAAGGTGCCGGGTGAGACGCCAAGTTCGGTGGCGTTGATCGAACCGCGCATGGAGGCTTTCTCGATGCCGGTCAGGCTGGCCGCCGCCGCTCTGCCGAGCGAGAGACCCATGACGGCAAAGCCGGCGGTTCCGGTTAGCAGCGTTCGTCTGTTCAACATCGGCACAGAATCCCAGCGTTCAACCCCGACACCGCAGGAATCGTGCCAGACAATCTGTCGCTCCTCGCCAGCACAGCGACTATGGCTTGTCGTGCAGGCTCTCCGCGCCTAAGTTCAACGGATGAGCAGAGCTTTCACACGCGAGGAAGACAGCGAAAACGCCATTGCCGGCGTCGGCGAGCGGCCGATCAGCCAGCACCGCAACCTGGTGACGGAGCGCGGCTTGGCGATGATCGAGGAGAATCTGGCCGACCTGCGCGACGTACTGGCGAAAGCCGAACGGAAGGCGGACCGCGAGCGCATCGCGGTGGTGTCGCGCGACTTGCGCTATTGGACCGCCAGGCGCGAAAGCGCCGAGCTGTCCGTGCCGGAGCCGGGGAGCGACCTGGTTCGTTTCGGCATGGGCGCCACGCTCGAGAGCGATGACGGCAGGAAGGTGCACTGGAAAATCGTCGGCGAGGACGAGGCCGACCCGGCCAAGGGCACGATTTCCCATGTGTCGCCGATGGCCGTCGCCCTGTTCGGCAAGAAGGTCGGCGACGTGGCTGTCGTCAACGGCAAGGAATGGGAAATCGTCAAGCTCTCGGACAGCTAGTCTTCGAGCTTGACGACATGGTCGCGGAAGAAAGCCGCGGCTCCGGCTTCATCGATTTCGCCGGAAGCGACGGCCATGACGAATTCGTAAAGCGTGCCGTTGTCGGCTGTCAGAACATGGCCGTTCACAATCAAAAATGCGCCGGCGGCCACGATGGCAGCACGCTTGTTACCGTCGACGAAGGCATGATTTCTGGCAATGCCAAAGACATAGGCAGCGGCGAGATCTCCGACCGACGGGTCCCCACAGTTCGCCTTGTGTTCAGCGCGGGCGAGCGCCGATTCGAGAGCATTTTCATCTCTCAAACCTTGCGCTCCGCCGTGCCTGCGCAATTGCTCGGCATGCATCGCTTCGACTGCGCGACGTGACAGAAACTCCCAGCTCATTCGGCGAGTTTCTGTAGTGCGACCTTGTACTTGTCCATGACCTTGCGAGCTGCTTCCATCTGCCGCTCGAAACTGTCGTCCACCGCCTTGAGGACGATGTCCTTATCCGTTTCGAGAATCTGAAGCTGGTCGCCGGCTTTGAGATTCAGACGTTCAAGCAGCTCCTTGGGCAGGATCACACCTTCGGAATTGCCGATCTTGCGAATGGTCGTGTTCATGACGGATATCCTGTTGCAACGCCGATTATAACACGGCTGATATGCGTTACAACAGATATTATAACGGGCCCAGTCAGGCCTTTAGCAGACGGTCCAGCAGGCGATCCGCCGCTTCCGGAATGACCGTGCCCGGCGGGAAGATTTCCGCCGCACCGGCTTGCAGGACCGCGTCATAGTCCTGTGGCGGGATGACACCGCCGGCGACGATGAGCATGTCGCCGCGACCGAGCTTTTTCAGCGCGTCGCGCAATTCCGGGATCAGCGTCAGATGTCCCGCCGCAAGCGACGAGGCGCCGATGATATGAACGTCATGGGCGACTGCCAGCCTGGCGATCTCATCCGGTGTCTGGAACATCGCACCGACGGTGACGTCGAAGCCGAGATCGGCGAAGGCGGTGGCGATGACCTTCTGCCCACGGTCGTGGCCGTCCTGTCCCATCTTGGCAACGAGGATGCGCGGCTTGCCGCCAGATTTCTTCTCAAAGGCTTCAAGCTTGTCCTGCAGCCCTTCGACCACGGAATTGTCGCCGAGTGCCTTTCGATAGACACCGGAGATCGTCTGCACCGTCGCGACATGGCGGCCAAAGGTTCTTTCCAAGGCGAACGAGATCTCGCCGACCGTGGCATTGGCGCGCGCGGCGCGGATGGCGAACTCCAGCAGGTTTTCGTTGCCTTCCGCGGCGCGGGTCAGTGCATCGAGCGCGCTCTCGACCGCGCCGACATCGCGTGTGCCTTTCAGCCGCTGCAGCTTCGACAATTGCCGCGCCCTGACTTCGGCATTGTCGATCTTCAGCACGTCGACCTTGATGTCGGTCTCGGGGCGATGAGCATTGACGCCGACCAGCATCTGCTCGCCGGAATCGATGCGTGCCTGTGTGCGGGCCGCCGCTTCCTCGATACGCAGTTTGGGAATGCCTTGTTCGGTCGCGGCGGCCATGCCGCCGAGCGCCTCGATTTCTTCGATATGGGTAAGTGCGCGCGCGGCCAGATCATGCGTCAGCCGTTCGAGATAGGCCGAACCACCCCACGGGTCGATGATGCGCGTGGTGCCGGATTCCTTCTGCAGGATCAGCTGGGTGTTGCGGGCAATCCGCGCCGAATGGTCGGTCGGCAGCGCCATCGCCTCGTCGAAGGAATTGGTGTGCAGCGACTGCGTGTGGCCCTGCGTTGCCGCCATCGCCTCGATCATGGTGCGAATGATGTTGTTGTAGGGGTCCTGCGCCGTCAGCGACCAGCCCGAGGTCTGGCAATGGGTACGCAGCGACAGCGATCGCTCGTCCTTGGGCGAAAAATTCTTCGCCATCAAGGTCGCCCACAGCAGGCGCGCGGCCCGCAGCTTGGCGACTTCCATGAAGAAGTTCATGCCGATCGCCCAGAAGAAGGACAGGCGCGGCGCGAAGCGGTCGATATCCAGGCCCGCCGCAACGCCGGCGCGGGCATATTCGATGCCGTCGGCGATCGTATAGGCGAGTTCCAGGTCGGCCGTCGCCCCGGCCTCCTGCATGTGATAGCCGGAGATCGAGATCGAATTGAACTTCGGCATGTTCTTCGACGTATACGAGAAGATGTCCGAAACGATCCGCATCGAGGGCTTCGGCGGATAGATGTAGGTGTTGCGGACCATGAACTCCTTCAGAATGTCGTTCTGAATGGTTCCGGCGAGATCCTTCGGCGCAACGCCCTGTTCTTCCGCCGCCACGATGTAAAGCGCCATGATTGGCAGCACCGCGCCGTTCATGGTCATCGACACCGTCATGTCGCCGAGCGGAATGCCGTCGAAGAGCTGCCGCATGTCGAGAATGGAATCGATGGCGACGCCCGCCATGCCGACATCGCCGGCGACACGCGGATGGTCGCTGTCATAGCCGCGATGCGTGGCGAGATCGAAGGCGACCGACAGTCCTTTCTGGCCGGCGGCAAGATTGCGCCGGTAGAAAGCGTTGGACTCCTCCGCCGTCGAGAAGCCGGCATATTGCCGGATCGTCCAGGGCTGCTGGACATACATGGTCGGGTAGGGACCGCGCACGAAGGGCGGCAGGCCCGGATAGGTGTCGAGATGCGGCAACCCCTTGAGGTCGCCTTGATTGTACAGATGCTTGGCGATGAGGCCTTCCGGCGTCGTCCGCTGGCCTTTGACCTCGACGGGTGCGCGGCGTGGCGGTGCCCAGCCGACCTGGCTGAAATCAGGGATCAAGAGGCGGCTCCGATCGATTGGTCGATGCGGACCGGAAACAGCGGTTCGCACACGGCAACGCCTTCGGTGAAGGCGGGCCGCCGTTCCGCTGCCAGCGTCTCGACCGGACGTTCGCTTTTCGACGGGTAGAGCGTGGTGCCGATGATGACCCGCTCGCCAGCCCGGTAGGCTGCGTTGCGTCGCGCCGCCGCGGCGTGAACGCGCTTCTGGATATGCCCGTCCTGAAGGCTGGACAAGACACCGCCCTCGGCCTCGATCGTCTGCAGTTCCGCCCACGCCATCTCGCACAGTTCCGCGGTCAGCGCTTCGACCCCGCCGGAGCCATAGGCTGGATCGGCGACATGATCGATATGGCTTTCATGGGCCATGATCAGCTGCGCGTTGCGGGCGACGCGGCGGGCAAAACCCGCCGGCAAGCCATGCGCGATCGTGTGCGGCAGGATGGAGATCGAATCGGCGCCGCCGGATGCCGCGGCAAAGCAGGCAATCGTGGTGCGCAGGATGTTGGTCTCCGGATCCATGGCCGTCATCATGCGAAACGACGTTTCGGCATGGATATTGGCCGTGGAGTTGGGGATCGAGCAGGTCTCCTGCACCCGTGCCCAGAGCCTGCGCAGCGCCCGCACCTTGGCCACCGACAGGAACTGGTCCTGGTCGACGCTGAGCGCGAAGCCGATATGGGGTGCGGCATAGACAAGCGGCTGCCGCGCCGTCTCGAACATTCTCAGGTAGGACACGGCGGAAGCCAGCATGATGCCAAGCTCTTGCGCCTCCGTGGCGCCGGCGTTGTGGAACACGCGCCCGTCCGCCTCCAGGAGCACGCCCGGAACGCCCATCGAGAAGAAATGTGCCAGCGACTGCGGCATCGAGGCCCGTAGCGCCTCGATCGACATGCGCAGCCGGCCGGTTCCGGCGAAGATCGCAGCCGGATCGATGCCGAAGGAGAGGTTGAGCTTTGCCGGATCCGAACGGCGCTTGCTCAGGAACGCCACCAGCCAGTCGGCCACGGCGCGGCTCCAGGGATGCGCATCGATACGGACCTGGATGCGGTTGAGCGGTACGCCGTCCAGCACCGTCTCCAGCGCCTGCGCCGTTCTCGGCAGGCCGTAGCCGAATGCGTTCGGTGCGCCTTCAAAGACAAGCGACAATCCCGTCGCGCCTTGCGCTACGTCTTCCAGGGCCTGGGTTCTGGCGCGCTCGATATCAGGATCATCGATGCGCTGGCTGACGATCCAGGGCAATTTCGGGTTTGCGCGCACGATCGGTTCCGCTGCGATGCTGCGGTCGTAGAGCGGTTCGATACGGATGTTGTCGTCGGTATGCGAGACCAGTTTTTCCTCGAAGGATGCACCAGCCAACGCCTTTTCCGCCAGGGCCAGCCATCGCTGGCGCTCGGCATTCTCGGGTTCAACGTCCTGGATCAAGGCTCCGGCGCCCATCCGTCTTCCTCACTTTCATGCGGCCGCACCAGCCTGGAGCAGTTCAGTCTATGGTCCACCGTCCGATATCGCAATGCAATGCGCTTTCAGGGTCGGAATTCAATCCATCAGATATAGGTAGCGTGCATGGACGAACCATGAACGATTGCCAAACACCGGCAAAATCCGCAAGTTCCAAAAAACCGATTTCGACCATTGGCCTCCACTTGAACGAATGGTCCACTCGAACGATTGGCCCCACTTGAACGATTGGCATTGTCGCTGTGCAAGGGCCTCACTATACCTGCGGCAAGCCCACTGGCTTTTAACACATCAGTTTGCGGAGACCGGACATATGGCTGACGACACCAGCATTTTCATCGGCGCCAGCCGCAAGCCGGACGACAGCTATCAGCGTGCCGAGCACCTGCTGCTGCAATATGGAAATCGTCACGGCCTGGTGACCGGCGCCACCGGCACGGGCAAGACCGTCAGCTTGCAGATTCTTGCCGAAGGTTTTTCCAATGCGGGCGTGCCGGTTTTCTGCGCCGACATCAAGGGCGACCTGTCCGGCATCGCCATGATGGGCACGGCACAGGATTTTCTGGTCAAGCGCGCCGAGCAGGTCAAGCTCGACCCCTATGACTTCCAGGAATTTCCGGTGATTTTCTGGGATCTGTTCGGCGAGCAGGGCCATCCGATCCGCGCCACCGTCTCCGAAATGGGGCCGTTGCTTTTGTCGCGCCTGATGAACCTTACCGAGGCACAGGAAGGCATCATGAACATTGCCTTCCGGCTGGCGGACGAGGAAGGCCTGCTGCTGCTCGACATGAAGGACCTGCAGGCGCTGCTGGCCAACATCGCCGAGCGCGCCGACGAGTTGGGCTCGCGTTATGGCAATGTGACGAAGCCTTCCGTGGGAGCCATCCAACGCACGCTGCTGGTTCTGGAGCAGCAAGGCGCGGCGCATTTCTTCGGCGAGCCGGCCTTGCGCATCGCCGACATCATGCGCACCACCCGTGACGGGCGCGGCGCCATCAGCGTGCTTGCCGCCGACAAGCTGATGATGAATCCGCGGCTCTATGCGACCTTCTTGCTGTGGCTGATGTCGGAGCTGTTCGAGGTGCTGCCTGAAGTCGGCGATCCCGACAGGCCGAAGCTGGTGTTCTTCTTCGACGAAGCGCACCTGCTTTTCGAAGACGCACCGAAAGTGCTGATCGACCGGGTCGAGCAGGTGGTTCGGCTGATCCGCTCGAAGGGCGTTGGCGTCTATTTCGTCACGCAAAACCCGCTCGATGTTCCAGAAACGGTTCTCGCCCAGCTCGGAAACCGGGTGCAGCATGCGCTGCGCGCCTATACGCCGCGCGAGCAGAAGGCGGTGAAGACCGCAGCCGAGACCTTCAGGCCGAATCCCGACTTCGATTGCGCCACCGCGATCACCCAGCTCGGCACCGGCGAGGCGCTGGTCTCGACGCTCGAAACCAAGGGCGTTCCGTCCATGGTGCAGCGAACGCTGATCCGCCCGCCGGCCTCGCGCCTCGGCCCGATCACGCCCGCCGAGCGGCAAAAGCTGATCCAGGAAAGCCCGGTCGCCGGCCAGTACGATCAGGTGATCGATCGCGAATCGGCTTTCGAGATGCTGCAGAAAAAGGCCAGGGAGGCGCAGGACGCCGAAGAGCAGGCGCAGCAGTCGGGAAGCGGGGGTTCGCGCTGGACCATTCCCGGCTTCGGCAACGACGACCCGGCACCTCAATCGGGTGGCAGGCGCGCGCCGGCGCCGCGCCCGTCCAATCGCCAGACGGTGGCGGAAGCCGCGATCAAGTCGGTGGTGCGCTCAGTGGGTTCGTCGGTCGGCCGGGCGATCGTGCGCGGCATATTGGGCAGCCTGTCCAGGGGCAGATGACCATCGGGTTCGCCACCGCTCCCTTGCCTTAACGCGCCTTGAGCCGATGCCGATGGGCTGCTTGCTTTGCGCGGTTGCCGCAGAGCGCCATGCTGCACCATCTGCGCGTGTGGCCTCGTGTGTGGTCGACGAACATCAGCGTGCAGGCGGGTCCCTCGCACGCTTTCACGTTTGCGAAACTCTCCTCGCAGACAAATTTCGCCAGCGTTTCCCCAATCGGCAGAAGCAGCGATTGCGGTGAGCGCCAGCGCCGCAGTGTTCGCAATTCCAGGCCGGCGCCGTTCCCAGCGTCGCCGGTCACGATACGACCGAACTGCTCGTCACGTTCGAGCAGCCGGTTCAGCGGCTCCAGCGCGCGCAGATCTTCGGCAGAGAGCGCGTGTCCCTTGCGTTCGCGAACGAACGCCCTGAACCACTCGCGAAAGTGCCTCGCCTGATCCGCCATCTTGTCGAGTTCACCGGGAAGGGCCTGCGTTCGAATGCTTTCGAGCGCCTCCGGCGGCGCCAGCCGGGCCTGTTCCAGCCAGCTCAGCAAGCCCTCGCCGTCATCGAGCCAGTCGATGGGGGCGTCGACCGGTGTCGCGATTGAATTCAGGAAATCCATGGCGAGCGCATCGCCAATAAAGAACGCTGGTGGCCGCCCCATCAAAACTCCAATTCGACCCGGCAGCCGTTCGCCCGAGCACGCGTTCGTGATGATAACCGCTCCGGTGTCGGTTGACAAGTTACAGCGGCTTGCCGTAGTTCCAGGAGATAACCTTCTTGTAGAATTTAAGAAGGTTACTACGAAGAAGGAGGACGGCGATGTCTTTGCAGCATGTCAACATCCTGCTCGCCCATGGCGCCTGGGCAGATGGATCGAGTTGGGCAAAGGTCATCGGTCCGCTCGCGGCCGATGGTTTGAGGGTGACAGCCGTGCCGCTGCCACTGACGTCGTTCGGCGACGATGTGGCGGCGCTGGATCGAACCCTCGAGCGCGTGACGGGGGAGGTGGTGCTTGTCGGCCATGCCTATGCGGGAGCCGTGATAGCGGCGACGCGCAGCGACAAGGTAAAGGCGCTCGTTTATGTCGCTGGCTTGGCCCCGGACGAGGGTGAGACGGTGGCTGACGTCTTCTACCGCGCCGAGCCGCATGCGCAGGCACCAAAACTTTCACCGGACGGTCACGGACTGATCTATCTGCCCGAAACGGCTTTCGCCGCTGCCTTCGCCCAGAACGCCACGGCGCAGGATCTGGCGGTGCTGGCGGCAGTTCAGCGGCCGATTTCGCCGGCTTGCATTACCGTGGCCATGGAGCGGCCGCTCTGGAAAGACCGCCCGTCTTGGTTCCTGGTGGCGGAGCAAGACCGCATGATCCTCCCCGAGACCCAGCATTTCATGGCGACAAGAATGAAAGCTCGGGTGCGGCCGCATCCAGTCGATCACACGCCACTCGTCACCGCGCCTGGCGCCGTCGTGGGCGTCATCCTTGAGGCTGTGCGTGACGCAACTTCAGAAGGCGGCGCGACCACTGACAAAGCCGTTCGGAAACAAAAATAACCGACTTGCTGTCACTGAGAAAGTTATCACAGGAGGAAAGAATGACCGCCATCACCTATCGCACCGCCGACGTGGGCGGCTTCAGGATCTTCTATCGCGAGGCCGGTGCGCCGGATGCCCCGAAGCTACTGCTGCTGCACGGTTTCCCGAGCGCAAGCCACATGTTCCGGGATCTCATCCCGCTTCTGGCCGACCGGTTCCACATCATTGCTCCCGATCTGCCGGGATTTGGCCAGTCGGACATGCCGATGCGCGGCGAGTTCGCCTATACGTTCGACAACATTGCCGAAATCATCGACCGCTTCACCGTAGAAGTCGGTTTCGACCGCTATGCGCTCTATGTGTTCGACTACGGTGCGCCGACCGGCTTCCGTCTCGCGCTCAGGCATCCGGACCGGATAAGCGCAATCATCTCCCAGAACGGCAACGCCTACGAAGCAGGCCTGAGCGACGGCTGGAATCCGATCCGGGCCTACTGGCTGGAGCCGTCGGAGGCCAACCGCGAAGCCCTGCGCGCTTTGCTGAAGCCTGAGATGACGGCCTGGCAGTACACGCACGGCGTCCCCGATACGATGCGCGTCTCCCCGGATGGACACTCGCTCGACAATTTCTACCTGGCGCGACCAGGCGCCGACGAGATACAGCTCGACCTCTTTGGCGACTACAAGAGCAACATCGCGCTCTATCCGGCCTTCCAGGATTATTTCCGGACCCACAAGCCACCCTTCCTCGCTGTGTGGGGAAAGAACGATCCGTTCTTTTTGCCTCCGGGAGCCGAGGCTTTCAAACGTGACATCCCGGACGCGGTTGTGCGCTTCTTCGACACTGGACATTTCGCGCTGGAGACCCATGCCGCGGAGATAGCTGCGGCCATCCGCGACTTCCTTCCACGCTGACAGCAGCCCCAGATCCAAGGAGGTCCGAAATGTCGAACTCCGTCGCCATCGTCACCGGCGCCAGCCAGGGCATCGGCCAAGCCACGGCCATCCGTCTTGCACGAGACTTCGCCGCCGTGGTCCTGGTCGCGCGAAACCGCACCAATCTGGAGCAGACGTCGGAGGCGGTGAGGGCTGCCGGCGCCGAAGCGCTGGTGATCGATGCCGACCTGGCTCAGCCACAGGCCGCGAAGGCCGTTGTCGAGCAGACCTCGGCTGCGTTCGGCCGCATCGACGCGCTCCTCAACATTGCCGGCGCGGTTCCGCAAATCGACCTATTCGAAATGACCGACGAACAGTGGGAAGGCGGCTTGGCGCTAAAGTTGCATGGCGCGCGACGGCTCACGATCGCGGCATGGCCGGCCCTGAAGGCGGCCAAGGGTTCGGTCGTTCTGATGTCGGGCAATTCGGCACTTTTTCCGAAGGCGCCCTATGCGGCTGTCGGAACGATCAATGCCGCGATTGTCGCCTTGGCAAAGGCTTTCTCCGATCGCGGCATCGCCGACGGCGTACAGGTCAACAGTGTGTTGCCCGGACCTGTGATGACTGGCCGCCGCCAGTCCTATCTGCAACACTGGGCGCCGCTGCACGACATGACGGCGGAGGAGGCGATGGCCAACTTCCCCAGGGAAGCCGTCATTGCCCGCTATGGCGAGCCTGCTGAAATCGCCGAACTGATGGCTTTCCTCGTGTCGCCCGGCGCCCGCTGGATGACTGGATCGACGCTGCGCATGGATGGCGGCGAGGTGAAGTCGGTCTGATAACGGCAGGAAGCGACTGGCCGGTCACCCCTTGTCCAAATTGAACGGAGAAAACTCATGTCACGGCCTGAACAATTTGATGTGCGGATACTCGGCAGCGGTCAAGGCGGCAAGCAGCTCGCCTGGCACCTGGCGCGCTCAGGCCAGAAGGTTGCGGTCGTCGAGCGCAGATGGGTCGGCGGCTCCTGTCCCGCCGTTGCCTGCATGCCCAGCAAGAAGCGGGTGTGAAGTGCAAATGCAGGCAAATCCCGGAGGATAGACAGATGGTAGCCTGGGACAGCGTAACCCGTGACTATGTGTTGCAAGCGATAAAAGAGTACGACCGATTAGGGCCGCAGCGGTTCTTCTCCGAACATGGATACGCCCCAACCACGACCTACGAACTGGTCTGGGAAGAACGACGGTACCCGCCGAAGGCAATCCTGGGAACGGCGTATGAGTTCGCCACCGGTCGGCGGTTAGCCTCCAGCGACTTCGAAGGCGGCAAGACGGGCGCTGTAAGGGTACTTGGACAGCTGGGGTTCACTGTCCAAGAGAAGCGACGCTGACTCGGGTTCAGAAAATCGAATTCGTGATGGCCTTCACCGGCCCGAGCAGGACCGAACCGTCCGGCACGCCGAGCGGGTTCTCCAGCCCGCCTGGCAGCCGCCATTGTCGGCACCGTATGGCTTCAGTACCGGCTGGCGGGCGATCATTTCATCCGGCGGCGTCCATTTCGGCCATTTCTGTGTCCACTGGACGACGGCGTCGCCGGACCATTCGAAGCCGGCGCTGATGCCGTCTGGTGCGGCAGCCGTTTCCTCGTTCCGCAAGCGGCCGAGGCGCACGATGCCTACAAGGGGCGCGTACTAGCTGCTGATTGTTGGCGACCATCTACGACCCCGAGTGGCCCGATGAGATCAGACGATCCTCGTTATGACATCGATGTTGCCCCGTGTCGCTTTGGAGTAAGGACAAATCTCGTGCGCTTCATCCACCAGAATTTGTACGACATCACGCTCCAGATCCGGCACGGCAATATCCAGTTGGACGCTGAGAAAGTGGCCGTTTTCTCCGTAGTTCAGATTCACGTCGGCCTTGATGCTCACCCCTGCAGGCAGCGCGATTTTTCGTTCGTGGGCCGCAGATGCGATTGCGCTTGCGAAGCTGGCCGACCAGCCGGCCGCGAGCAACTGCTCCGGATTGGTGCCTATGCGCGCCGATCCGGGCGCCGAAAGCCAGATGTCCAGAAGGCCGTCGGAGCTGCGCGAGGCGCCATTTTCGCGGCCGCCCGTAGTTGCGGTCCTGGCCGTGTAGACAACCCTTGCGATGCGGCTCATGGGCATTCTTTTTGCTGGCAGCGGTAACCGCCGAAGGCGGTTACCGCGAACTCGATCAGGCGCCGACCTCGACAACGGCATCAACGAAGGCCTGCGGCGCTTCCTGGGGCAGGTTGTGCCCGATGCCTCCGGTGACAACCCGATGCGCGTATCTTCCTGAGAACATCTTGGCGTATGCGCTGGCGTCCGGATGCGGCGCGCCATTGGCGTCGCCCTCGAGTGTAACCGTCGGCACGCCGATGACCGGTGCCTGCGCGAGTCGCTCCTCAAACGCGTCGTATTGCGGTTCGCCGGCGGCCAGTCCGAGCCGCCAGCGATAGTTGTGGACCACAATGGCCACGTGATCGGGATTGTCCAAGGCCGCGGCGCTGCGCTCGAATGTGGCATCGTCGAAGTTCCACTGGGGGGACGCGAGTTGCCAGATAAGCCTGGCGAAATCCCGAGTGTACTTCTCGTAGCCAGCGCGGCCGCGATCGGTGGCGAGGTAAAATTGATACCACCATTGCAACTCGTCCTTGGGTGGCAGCGGCAGCTTGCCGGCTTGCTGGTTGCCGATGAGGTAGCCGCTCACCGAGACCATCGCCTTGCAGCGTTCAGGCCATAGCGCGGCAATGATGTTCGCGGTGCGGGCACCCCAGTCGCAGCCGCCGATCGTCGCCTTTTCGATGCCCAGTGCGTCCATCAGGGCGACAATGTCGGCGGCGATCGCCGACTGCTGGCCGTTGCGAATCGTATCGTGCGACAGGAAACGCGTTGGCCCGTATCCGCGCAGGTACGGCACGATCACGCGGTGGCCTTTCGCCGCCAGCCGAGGCGCGACATTGGCATAGGTGTGGATGTCATACGGCCAGCCATGCAGCAGGATGACGGGTGGGCCGTCGGCGGGTCCAACCTCGGCATAGCCGACGCTCAACAGGCCGGCATCGATCTGCTTCAAGGGTCCGAAGGACGCCGGCACGGGCTCTCCCGCCGCCTCTTGCGCTTGTGCCGGGCCCATCAAGCCGAACTGAGTGGCGGCGAGAGCCATCGCTGTGGCGCCAAAGAACCGTCGGCGTTCTTGGTCGATCTCATCCGGGATATTGAACGAATGCATTTGAGAACCTCTATTGTTGTCGGACGATCAGCCAAACGTGAAGGCAAAGACCTCCACGCCCGAGTCGAGAAACTCGATCTCGAACTGCCGATCGACGATGGGTTTCGATTGTCGAATCAGCTGGTACAGGCGCTGCTCTGTCACTGCACCTTCGCCCTTTTCATTGACGTCGATGCCGTAAGCCGTGCCTGGTGGCTGTCCGTCGATCAGCACGCGAAATCTCACTGACGTTCCCGGCGATGCCGGACCCATGACCAGATGAAGGTCGCGTGCGTGGAAACGGTAGACGATGCGGCCGTCGGGCTTGTTCAGTACGGCGTTTTCTTTCTTTACCGTCCAATCGCCCGACAGCCCCCACTCATTCAGGCGTAACCGCGCCGGCAATTCGTAGGCATGTGGCTCGTCCAAGGTCAGCTCGCCGTTGGGCGCAAAATTCTGGGTGCGTTCATATCCGGAATAGTTCTCCGGAGACTTGAGGCTCTCCCAATCGGCCCCCGCTTCGATGCCGCGGCCATCCACCGACACAGGCTTACTATCGAATCCGCCAGCGCCAGCCTCGGCCAGCAATTCCTGGATGACCATTTCCGATTGTTGGTATGACCCCTCCCCAAAATGATGATACCGCACACGTCCCTGCGAATCGATGAAATAGAGTGCCGGCCAATACTGGTTGCTGAAGGCCCGCCATATGAGATGGTCGTTGTCGACGGCGATCGGATAATCGATCCGCAGGTCTTTCGCCGCCCGGTGCACGTTGTTCGGGTCTTTTTCGAATGCGAACTCCGGCGCGTGGATTCCGATCACCACCAGACCATGCTTCCGGTATTTCTCGTCCCAGGCCTGAACGTAGGGAAGCGTGCGCAGCCAGTTGATGCAGGTGTACGTCCAGAAATCGATGAGGACGACCTTGCCATGCAAGGCCGACGCCGTCAGCGGCGGTGAATTTATCCACTCGTGCGCCGCTTCAAGCGAAGCAAGCTCCGATTTTTCCTCAAGCCGGTAGGTAGGGAGTTCGTGAAGAAACGGAACCCGCATTGGTGTGGAGATTATGGACTGCGCCACGTTCGTGCCTCCTAGAAAACCGGCAATCGGAGCCCCGATTGCCGTTGCGAGCGCCGCGGCGAGCAGCAGCTTGGTTGCTTTCATCAACGACGCCTTTGGTGCGATCGATGTCGTCGCGCGAACGGTTCGAATGCGCACCGCGTGCCGAACCGCTTCACAGCGGAAGCGCGTTGCCAGCCTGCTCAGCCACCATGTATTTCGCGTACCAGTCGGGCCAGTTCTCATCGCGCCGACCGCCGTTGCGCTTCTCGTGCTCGCCGTGGGCCTCCGACGCGCGTCGCAGCGCGGAAGCAAGATCCGCCTCGGAAGCGTAGGTCGTGGTGCTGGAGTCGATGCGACCGGGAAATCGGGTGGTGATTTCCTGAAGCAACCATTCGTTGCCGTCCGGATCTTTGAAGGTAGCGAACGAGGAGTAGCTGCGTCGCTGGGGGTCGCGGCCTTTCACCGTTGGCTTGCCGGGGCCTTCGCGATGAAACGTCTCGCTGACCTCGACGCCGCGGCCGATAAGCTCGGCACGAGCCGATTCAATGTCCGAAACGACAAGATAAAGTCCGCTTGCGGAGCCGGGCGCGACCGTCGTGATCCCGGTGCCGAAGTGTATCGAGGCCGGCGAGCCGGGAGGTGTGAACTGTATCCCGCGGAACGTGTCTCCAACGACAAAGTCAGCGTCGAGTCTCCAGCCCAGCCCTTCGTAGAATTGCTTGGCGCGCTCTACATTCGAGACGGGAATGACAACAACCTCGAGCTTCATGTCGAGGGAACGCGGCCGTTGTGTCTCAACTACGATACTGCTGACGGTGCTAGTGATGTCCATATCTACCTCCTGCGTTAAGTTGCGTGAGAAGCTCGTCTCGCGTGCGGCTCGGGACAGAACCCGAATGCCGCGAGTTTTAGCCAGGTAGGCGCCCGCGACGCCGTCCGTTCAATCGAAGTACTCATGGCGGAAGCGGTTGGCCGGCGTGCTCCGCCACCAAGTACTCGGCGTACCAGTCCGGCCAGTTCTCATCACGCTGGCCGCCTGTCCGCTGCTCGTGCTGGCCATGAGCCACAGATGCACGCCGAAGCGCGGCTGCGAGTTCGGCCGACGAGACAAATGTGACGCCTCCAGCGTCGACGCGGCCTGGTGCTCGCGCAGTGACCTCCTGCAAGAGCCAGTTGTTTCCGGCCGGGTCGCTGAAGGAAGCCCACGAGGCGTAGCTGCGTCTTTCCGGATCGGGCCCGCTGACGCGCCCTTTGTCACCGGCATAGTGATACACTTCGCTTACGTCGACCCCGCGATCGGCGAGTTCGGCACGTGCTGACTCGATGTCCGACACGACGAGTTCACCAGCGGTTTCGAGGATGTCGAGCTCGATACGAGCATAAGGACCCGGTGCAACGCCTGAGCCGAAGACAACCGAACACTGGGAGCCAGGAGGCGTAAACTGGATGATATGAAATTCGTCGCCTATGAGGTCGGCGTCCAACCGCCAACCCAAGCCTGCATAGAACAGCTTGGCGCGGTCGACATCGGAAACTGGAATGACTACGACCTCGAGCTTCATATCGTGGGATCGCGGTTTTTGCGTCTCGACTGCGGTATTGCTGCGGGTAGCGGCAATCGTCATGTCTGCCTCCTCCGTTGAGTTTGATGGGAATGCTTCTTTGTGCCCTCCGGTCAGTTCAGTTTCTTCGCCGCAGCGACCTGAAGGCAGCGCGCAACTCGGCGGAGAAGAGCTCCGGCTGCTCCCACGCGGCGAAGTGGCCGCCCTTGTCGACCTCATGGAAGTAGATCAGGTTGGGGTAGGCGCGCCGGGCCCACGTCTCGGGGGCCTGATAGCCTTCTCCCGGAAAGACCGTGATGGCGACCGGCAGCGAGACTTCGTTGGTCTTTTCAGGGTCGGCAAAAACGGGACTGCGGCCGCCGCCGTACTCCCAGTAAATTCGCCCGGACGAGGTGGCGGTGTTCGTCAACCAGTACAGAGTTATGTCGTCCAGCACCTCGTCCGGCGACTTTTCAGGGTCGCTGTCGTCGTAGGTCCAGCCTGAAAAGCCCGGATGCCCGAGCATCCACGCTGCGAGCCCCGCAGGGGAGTTATTGATGGCGTAGCCTATCGTCTGCGGTCGGGTGCCCATCATCGTGGCGTAGGATCTATTCCCCATCTTGGCGGCCACGCTGAGCGCGTCGAATGCCGTGCGCTCCTTACCCGTCAGGCCTGCCGGCACTGGTCCGCCGCTGGCGAGCACAGCAGCTATCTCAGGTGGTACGACAGCCGGCAGGTTGACATGGATGCCAAGAAGTCCTGCAGGGGCCAGGCGGCCCATCGCATTCGAAACGGGGGAGCCCCAGTCGCCGCCTTGGGCGACGTATTCTGTATAGCCGAGGCGCTTCATCAGCTCTGCCCAGGCTCGCGCAATGCGGTCTGTTCCCCAGCCGGTCTCGGTTGGCTTGCCGGAGAAGCCGAAACCCGGCAACGACGGCAGTACGAGGTCGAACGCGTCCTCAGAACTGCCGCCATGCGCGGTGGGATCGGTTAGCGGGCCGACCGTTTTGAGCAGTTCCAGCACCGAGCCAGGCCAGCCATGCGTCATGATCAGCGGCAGGGCATGGGGATGTTTCGAGCGAACGTGGATGAAGTAAATGTCCACGCCGTCGATCGTGGTCATGAACTGAGGCAGGGAATTCAGCTTCGCTTCCGCTGTCCGCCAGTCGTAGGCCGTGCCCCAATACTCGACGAGCGGCCTGATCTTCGCGAGCTGAATGCCCTGCGACTGGTCACCGACGGTCTCCCGGTCGGGCCACCGTGTTTCTGCAATACGCCTGCGAAGATCGTCAAGCGCCGCTTGCGGCACCTGGATTTTGAAGGGCCGGATCGAGCGATCCTCGACCGGCTTTGCGAAGGCGGACGCGGAG
Source organism: Mesorhizobium sp. CNPSo 4670 (assembly GCF_057784235.1). Lineage (NCBI taxonomy): Bacteria > Pseudomonadati > Pseudomonadota > Alphaproteobacteria > Hyphomicrobiales > Phyllobacteriaceae > Mesorhizobium > Mesorhizobium sp. CNPSo 4670. The sequence continues at coordinate 621,624 of NZ_JBWJFQ010000001.1, forward strand.
AGGGTGCAAAGCCCGAACACCAGCGCAGCGGTAGCGAGCACGGTGCAAGCCGCAGCGGCGGCAAGCGTCTTGATGAGGGGGTTCATTGCAGTCGCTCCCTTCGGAAGTTCGCTACGCAGCTATCGCAGGGCGGAAGATGACCCACGTCAGGCGCGCCATCCCCCGCCAACACGTCAGGTCTGCAACGTCTTGAATGTTGCGCGCACCTCATCGGTGAAGATCTTCGGCTGTTCCCAGGCCGCGAAATGGCAGCCCTTGTCTGTGCGGCCGTAATGCAGAAGCTTCGGGAACGCGCGTTCAGTCCAGCTCTTCGGCGCTGTGTAGATTTCGCTGGGGTTCGCAGTGGCGCCGACAGGAATTGTGATGCCCTTGGCGTCGAAGAAGCCGGCCTTCGCCGTTTGCGAGTGTTCCCAATAGAGACGTGCCGACGAGATCGCCGTGTTGGTCAGCCAGTAGAACGTGATGTTGTCGAGGATGTCGTCGCGGGTAAGGCCCTCCGGCTCTCCGTCGAAGGAGCGGGCGATCAGCGCACAGCTGTCCGCATCGTGATCGAGGATCCACGCCGCCAGGCCGGCCGGTGAATCGACGATCCCGTAGAGCGTTTGCGGACGAAGCGCCATTTCGTTGGCGTAGCCCAGGCCGTTCTTGTAGAAAAACGCGACCTGCTCGTAGGCGCGCTTCTCATCGGGGCCGAGATCGGCAGGGGGCGGGCCGCCAGAGGCAAGCGCCTTCACGATCTCGGGCGGAATGGTCCCCGGCATGTTCGTGTGGATGGCGGCCAGTTCGGGAGGTGCGATCAGCGCCATCTGTTCGGTGATAAGTGCTCCCCAATCGCCACCCTGCGCGACATACCGGTCGTAGCCGAGGCGCTTCATTAGCACGATCCACGCCCGCGCGATGCGCGCTGGATCCCAACCGGTTTCGGTTGGCTTGCCGGAAAAGCCGTAGCCCGGCATCGACGGGATCACCACGTCGAACGCGTCGGCCTCGGCACCGCCGTGCGCGGTGGGATTGGTGAACGGATCGATGATCTTCAGGAGTTCGATGACCGAACCGGGCCAGCCATGCGTGATGATGACAGGCAGGGCGCCCTGATGCTTGGATTTCACGTGGATGAAGTGGATGTCGAGGCCGTCGATCTCGGTGACGAAATTCGGCAGCGCCTTCAACCGCGCCTCGCATTTGCTCCAGTCATATTCCGTTCCCCAGTACTTCATGAGCTTCTGCATCGTGGCGAGTTGCACGCCCTGCGTTGGCCCTACCGTTGCCGGGGTCGACCAGATCCGCCGGGAGGCCTCGTCGGATACGAGCTCGCGCTCGGGCCAGCGCGTAGCGACGATGCGCCGGCGAAGCTCGGTGAGCTCTTCCTGCGGGAAGCTAACGGTGAAGGGGCGGATGCCATCGCTGGTTGATGCGGCGGCCTTTTGTGACGGGAGCAGGCTCGCGGCGCCTGCGGCGGCGATGCCGACCGCGGCAGTGCCCAAAAGTCGCCGGCGATCCTGGTCGATTGTTTCGGAGGTTCTGGTCGTGTCCATGGGACTCTCCTGGGGTTGATGGATGCGATCTGCACTGCTTGACGTACCCCCGGAAGATGAGATTAGCCCGTTATGCGTCGTGAGCTCTTGTTAGTCGCTGCCCGCCTGCCGCTTTTTTGAGCAGATGGGAGACGCCAGACAGTGGAGACTCCCTATGGTGCGGGAGCGCTCCTTGACTTAAACTGAGGCGCTGGGTGCAGGCGGCTCCCAAAAGAAGAGACGCCATGACGATAACGGCAAGTCAGGCCAAGGACAGATTGTCGTTTGGCCCTTTCTACTTGGCTGCGGGTGAAAGGCTCCTGACAAGAGAAGGCGCTCCCGTAGAGCTGGGCTCGCGCGCCCTTGAAATTCTCATCGTCCTGACTTCCGCGCCGAATGAAGTCGTCAGCAAGAAGGATTTGATGTCGCGGGTCTGGCCCGATGTGGTTGTCGAGGAAGGCAGCCTGCGGTTCCACATGACCGGACTGCGCAAGGCGCTGGGCGATGGAAAGGATGGCGCGCGTTACATCGCGACGCTTCCGGGGCGCGGCTATTGCTTCGTTGCACCGGTCTCGCGATTAAGCAGCCCACACGACGAAGCCCCACTCATCGCCGCCGGGTTTCCGCATGCGAATCTTCCAAACCGCTTGAGCAGAATGGTCGGGCGGGATGAGGACGTTCTCAAGCTGTCGGCGCAGCTGAATGCTTCGCGGTTCGTCACCATCGTTGGCGCCGGCGGTGTCGGCAAAACCACCGTAGCGATCGCAGTCGGGCATCATCTGATCGACGCATTTTATGGGGCAGTTCTGTTCGTCGATCTGGGAATGATCGGTGATCCCGGTCTGGTGACGACAGCCGTCGCCTCGATGCTTGGGCTATCCGTTCAAACAGAAGATGCCACGCCCAACCTGATCGCCTACTTGCGCAACAAGCGGATTCTCTTGATCCTCGATACCTGTGAGCATCTCTTGGATGCGGTGGCGCCTTTGGCAGCAAGCATCGTCGATGCGGCGTCACAGGTCCACATCCTGGCGACGAGCCGCGAGGTGCTTCGGGTTGAGGGCGAGCATATCTATCGATTGGATGCGCTTGCCTATCCGCCGGACGAACCTGGACTAACGGCGGCCATTGTCCAGACCTTCCCGGCCACCCAACTTTTCGTCGAACGAGCGGTGGCAGGCGGCGCTCGTTTGGACGTCAGCGATGCGGAGGCCCTGCTCATCGCAAGCATCTGTCGAAAGCTCGACGGAGTGGCGCTCTCCATCGAACTGGCGGCCAGGCGCGTCGAATCCTATGGGCTGCAACAGACCGCCGCACTTCTTGATCAACGCCTGACACTGCTGTGGCTCGGTTCGCGGACCGCGCCGCCGCGTCAGCAAACCCTCCAGGCGACACTGGACTGGAGCTTTGGGCTCCTGACCAACCTTGAGCGCGCGGTGTTGCGCAGGCTCGCCGTGTTCGTCGGTCATTTCACGCTCGATGCCGCACTGGAGGTGGTGACGAGCGCGACCCTCGATCGATCGACCGTCCTCGGCGCCATGGACAGTCTCGTCGCCAAATCGATTGTAGCGACGCGTCCGGCCGGAGCGATGATACGCTACCGGCTCCTCGATACCACGCGCGCCTACGTTCTCGATATCCGGATCGATGACGCGGAGGCTGCCGATCTCGCAGTGCGCCACGCCGCCTACTATCGGAGATGGCTGGAGCAGACAGGGATCGGATGGCCGAAACTGGCGACCGGTGAAGAACGGGCTCCTCACTTCGCCGCCATCAACAATGTCCGAGCTGCCCTGGAGTGGTGCTTCGGCAACAACGGAAACGCCGACATCGGCATGGGACTCGCCATCGCTGCCGCGCCGGTTTTCCTGGCGATGTCCTTGTTGCCCGAGTGTCATCGCTGGTCTGAAAGAGCGATATTGGCTTCCGACGGTGCCGGCCTTGGCGGACTTGACGAGATGCACCTTCAGGCCGCTCTCGGCGTGTCCTTCATGTTCATGCGGGGAGGACGCGACAGGGCGCGCGCAGCCCTGCAGAGAAGCCTAGCGATCGCCGAGGAGCGCGGCGATCCGCTGGATCAGGTGCGCCTGTTGGGTCCGCTCAACATGTTCCATCTGCGGACGGGCAATTTCGTAACCGCCCTCGAAATTGCAAGACGTTGTTCAGCCACAGCCGCCGGTCTGGAGGACTCGGTCGCGATTGCGCTTGCACACTCGATCCTGGGCATCTCGCTTCACATGCGAGGCGACCTCGCGGCGGCGCGCGCCGAGCTGGAGGCGGCGCTCAACCGTGGGCCGCGCTCTCAGCGGACCACGACGATCTATCTGGGCTTCGAAGGCAAAATCCTGGCCAGGGCAATTCTGGCGAGGAACCTTTGGCTGCAGGGCCATCCGGATCAAGCCATGGCGCATGCTCGGCAGGCCGTCGAAGAGGCTGCCGCCATGGATCATTCTCTAACGCTGGCGATCGCGTTGATCTGGGCGATATCGGTCTTCCTGTGGACGGGCGACCTGAAGAGCGCCGAGGCGTACATCGACATGCTCATCGCCCGCGCGGAATCCCATTCCATGACTCCTTACCTGCTGGTCGGTCGGGGATTCAAAAGCGAGGTAGCGATCCGTCAAGGCGATGCAGAAGGCGGTGTCGAGGGCCTGCAGACGTCTCTTCAGAAGCTGCACGCGGCACCTTACGAATTGCTCACGACGCCGCTCAACCTCTCGCTGGTCAGGGGATTGTCCGCAATCGGTCAGGTCGATGAAGCAACTGCGCTGATCGACGAGTCGCTTGGCCTCGTCGAAAAGAACGGCGACCAATTGTACCTCCCGGAGTTGCTGCGGATGAAGGGAAGCCTTCTTCTCCAGTCGCAACGCAACCGCGACGAAGCTGCGGCCTACCTCATGCAGGCACTGGAGTTGAGCCGCAGTCAGCACGCGCGGGCATGGGAGTTGCGAACCGCAATCGACATGACGACGCTCATGGCCGGGCGCGGGGAGATCAATAGCGCTCGCGAGCTCTTGCAACCGGTTGCGGCGCATTTTGTGGAGGGCCTGAATACGGCGGATGTCAAGGCTGCCGAACACCTGCTGGCGACGCTCCGGTAGAACCTTCAATGCCACAGCCCCCATTGGTGTCGTCCGCTGTCGGCGCATTTCGACTGTGGCTCAGAAAATCGAATTCGTGATGGCCTTCACCGGCCCGCCTGAGCGATCAGCTACGTCGTGCAAACGCGCCAATGCTGTTAAGCAGCGGCTGTTGGTCGCCGACCCAGAACCAGTGATCGTTACCGGCAACCTCAATAAACGTCGCGCCTGGGATGTTGGCCGCGAGGAAGCGCCCGGCTTCGATGCGAACGGCGCGGTCGCCGGAGCGGTGCAGGACCGTCGTCCTTGCCGAAACCTTCGCAAGGAGATGACGGACATCGGTATCACGTAGCGCTTCCAGGAGACCCGCGATCGCGCCGGGACTGGAGGCTGCCCTGAGCAACCCAGCCCACCAGGTCTGCGCCTGGCGGTCTGCGGCCAGGCTCGGGGCGAAAGTTTCGATTTCCGCCGGGCCACCCCAACTGGCGAGCAGTCGTTGCTTCCACAGATCGTATTGCGCGACGGTCAGGGCAAAAGGATAGTCGGGTGCGCGGCTGCCTTTCGCAAGGGACCCCCAGAGAACAAGACCGATCAGGCGATCGGAGTGGTTTACGGCAAAACGGACACAACCCGGCCCACCTTCCGACGCGCCGATGAGCAGGGCCCTACGGCTGCTGGCCGCGTTCATTACCGCCAGAATGTCCTGTGCCGTCGCTTCGACGGTCGGGCGGGCACCGACACGGTCGGAAAGTCCCATACCTCGCCGGTCGAAAAGGATCAGGCGGCCGAGATGCGAAACCGCGGTGATCCAGGCGCGGCAGCTTCTGTCTTCCCAGATACGCTCGACGTGTGAAATGAAGCCCGGAACGAGCACGACATCCATCGGACCGCTGCCAACGATCTGGTAGGCGATATGGATGCCGTCCACCTCGACATAGCGCGTTCTGGGCACGTCCAGGGCGGCATCGCGAGGTGGCTCACGCAGCAGGGCAAGCGTGGCTGGGTCCGGCGCTATGCCGAGTTCTTCCCGCAGCAACCGAACACAGGTGTCCCTTTGGCGCTCGGCTGCCGCCCTGTCCCCGGCCGCCAGGTGGGCACGGATCAGGTGACGGTGCGCACTTTCACTCAAAGGGTCCAGTCCCGTCAGGCGCGTCGCGTGCATGACCGCGCTGCGAGGCTCACCGGCGGCGATCTTCGCTTCGATGAGGCGCTCCAGCGCCTGCACGAGTCGGCTGCGCAGGGCCTCGCGCCTGAAGAAGACCCATTCCTCGAATCCCGGACAGTCAGGGACGGAGAAGCCGGCGAGATAGTCGCCCCTAAGCATGTCGGCTGCCTCGTCGAGAGGACCGACATTGCAGACATGCTCGAAGACCTTGGAGTCGACCTCAACGGACAGCGCCGGGTGAAGGCTTAGGGATGTTCCGCTGGTAGCGATAACCTCGCTGCCGAACGCGATGCGGATTTTATACAGCGTGCGCCGAAGGCGTGCGCGTGCGGCTTCCTCGTCGGTTTCGGGCCACAGAAGCGTGGCTGCGACCTCACGCGCCACAGGCCCGGCGGCCTCGGCGAGGTAGACGAGAAGCGCTGCCGCCTTGCGCAAGGCAAGTTCCACCCGCCGCCCGTTCAGACGGAACTCAGGAAAACCCAGAAGTCGGAACTCCAATCGCTCCATCGATCCGTATGCGGCCGCGCGGGGACGTTGAGGGGACGCCGGCCTTCTATCCACCCCAGGAGGTCGGGCCGATTGGGCCCAATCAGGAGACTTCCCTTGGAGCGAGAAATGTCACCGGTCAATACTCTCACCTATCATCGCACGTCCGAGGCTGTTGCCAGGGACGGCATCTCTATCGCCTACCAGGACCTGGGTCGCGGCGAGCCGCTCGTACTGCTGCATGGCGTGACCGAAAACAGCGAGTCCTGGCACGAGGCGGGCTACGTCGACCAGTTGCTGCGGCGCGGGCGCCGGCTGATCCTCATCGATTGCCGCGGCCATGGCCGGAGCGGAAAGCCTCACAACCCGATCGCCTATTCCGGGCTCAGGCGGGCAGCAGATGTCGTTGCCGTGCTCGACAGTGCCGGCGTCCAGCATGCTGCACTGATGGGACATTCAATGGGCGGCGTGGTCGGGCTGGCCGTGGCTCTCTACCACCCGGACCGCGTCAGCGCGCTCGTCGTCAATGGCGCGCATCCGTACGCGGAGGATCTCACCTCCCTCCGAGCGGCGCTCAAGAATGACTTCGAGACCTGGCTCGCCTTCTTGACGCAACTGGCCCCCGACCTTTCGCCGGCTGCAAGCCGGCGGATCCGGGCCAACGATCTCACCGCTGTTCAAGCAAGCCTTGCCAAGGACAGGCTGGATTTCTCGGCGGCCTTCGCGGGGCTGGGGATACCGGTGTTGGCAATCAGCGGCACGCTCGATCCCCGTTGCGAGCCCGTCCGGAATTTCGCGGCACTGGCGGGCGGCGAGTTTCTGCCGCTCGCGGGCAAGAACCATGTCACCGCCTTCCTCGATGTCGACACCGTGGCGCCGGCGGTCGACGCTTTTCTGGACCGTGTCGGCGCTCAGAACACAAGGCAAGGAGGCTAAGCCATGTGCCAAACCTGTCTCTCCTGGTATGCACGCTGCATTGCTCCCTACGTCGTCCACGCCGGCTGTTCGGCCAACACATTCGCGCACATGCGAAGGCGAATGGTCCCGCGGGCAGAGGGCATAGTCGTCGAAGTCGGCTTCGGGTCCGGCCTGAACCTTCCCTATTACGACGCTGCCAGGGTCGAGCGGCTGATCGGCGTCGATCCCGACGGCACGATGCTCGGCCTGGCCGGACCGAAGAGCCGTTCCTTGCCGTTCGATGTCGAATGCGTACGGGCCAGCGGCGAAAGCCTGCCGCTTGCCGATGTCTTCGCCGACACGGTTGTGGTCACCTACGCCTTCTGTACCATTCCGGACCCTGAGGCGGCGCTGGCCGAAATCCGACGCATCTTGAAGCCGACGGGCCGGCTGATCTTCATAGAGCACGGCCAGGCCGAGGAGCCGCGTTGCCGCAGATGGCAGGAGCGCGTGAACAGGCTGTGGGGGCGGATCGCCGGCGGCTGCCACCTCAATCGCGATCCGTTGCTCTTGATCCGCGGGGCGGGCTTCAGTCTCGTTGAAGAAGAGCGCGGGCGGTTCTCGCTGCCCTTCTGGCAATTGGGAAGCCACTACGCCGGCGTCGCGGCACCCCCGACAGATTGATGGCCTTCGTCAAAACCTGCACGTCCGAAAATGCGCACGAATGCTTGCACCCCGCGGCTCAGAAAATCGAATTCGTGATCGCCTTCACCGGCCCGAGCAGGACCGATCCGTCCGGCACGCCGGCGTCGATCGGAATAGCCCGGCGGTTGGCCGTTGCCACCATCGGCTGGGTGACATCGCTGGTCACGATCACCGGTGTCTTCGAAGGCACGCGGTCGTAGAGGTCGATGATGTCCTGGTTCATCAGGCGCACGCAGCCTGACGAGACCGACTTGCCGATTGACTTCCATTCGGGCGAGCCGTGCAGGCGGTAGAGCGTGTCGACGTCGCCTTGGAAGAGGTAGAGAGCGCGCGCCCCGAGCGGATTCTTCAGCCCGCCCGGCATGCCGCCATTTTCGGCGCTGTATGGCTTCAGTTCCGGCTGCCGGGCGACCATTTCATCCGGCGGCGTCCATTTCGGCCATTTCTGCTTCCACTGGACGACGGCGTCGCCGGACCATTCGAAGCCGGCGCGGCCGAGGCCAACGCCGTAGCGGATCGCCTGGCCGCCCTGGCGCACGAGATACAGATGGTGCCCGGTCGTGTCGACGATGATGGTGCCGGGTTTCTGTCCCGTCGGATCAGGCACGATCTGGCGCAGGAACTGCGGATCGATCCTCTCGAACGGTATTGGCGGAAGGTCGAAGCCGCCGTCGCTGACGGCCGCATACATCGTCGCATAGTCGGGCAGCGGCGGCTCGACATAGGTTGGCGGCGGTGGCGGCTCGACCGGTTCCGGCCCGGTGGTGGCGCATGCTGAAACCGCGATCGAAGCGGCGCCCAATGCAGCGGCGTTGAGAAAGCCGCGACGGCTCAGGCGAACGGATTCGATTTCGGCTATGGACATGGTTGCCTTCTTTAGGTGTCAAATCGCAACAAAGGTTGAAACGCCGATTGCTGCGTGGGTGTCTGACAACACCCGGCGCGATAGGCGGTTCCGATTCTGGCCCGAACGTGGACAAACAAAGGCGAAGCTGTGACTGCGCTGCCACTGTGGCGTCAGAGACACAGCTTTGCAACCTAGCTGCCGGGCACCAATGCTTCGAGCGATGGCAGGATCAGGGCCGGTGGAAAGTCCCGGTACTCTTCCGGCTGGTTGGAACGGTTGATCCAGACCGTGCGGAAGCCGAATTTGGTCGCACCGGCGATGTCCCAGCGATTGGAGGACTGGAAGGAAACCGCGTTGGGATAGAGGCGCCAGCCGGTGGTGACCATGTCGTAGACCGCCGGATCGGTCTTGAAGCGCCTGACCGTATCGACCGAATAGATGTCGTCCAGAACCTGATCGAGCGCGGCGGACTTGACCGCTGCCTGCAGCATCTCGGGCGAGCCGTTGGACAGGATCGCCAGTTTGGCTCCCGAAGCCTTGAGCGCCTTGAGCACGGCCGGCACTTCGGGATAGCAATCCAGCCGCCAGTAGGCGTCCAGCAGTTTGGCCTTGAGGCCAGGATCGGCCGAGGGAACCTTGCGCAAGGCGAAATCGAGCGCCTGTTCCGTCAGTTGCCAGAAATCGGCATAGGCGCCCATCAGTGTGCGCACCCAGGAATATTCGAGCTGTTTGGCGCGCCAGATTTCGGACAACAATTGGCCGTCCGGCCCAATCTGGTCGGCATGACGGCGCACGGCGGCATGGACGTCGAACAGCGTGCCGTAGGCATCGAAAACATAGGCGGCGTATTGCATGGCAACAGTTTTGAGGCGAGGCATGACAAGGTGCAAGCTTTGATTGCATCGCACGCGCCGCTGGCCTCAACAAAACTCCGCAATGCCGGTTGACGGCGCCCGCCAAAGCATCTTCCAATGGCTGTCACACGAGATCGATCGGGACGGGACAACGCGATGACACTGGCGGCTGAGGCACTATCTACGACATGGACTTTCGTCGATGGTGATTGGCACGAGGGCAATGTCGCCATTCTGGGGCCGCGCAGCCACGCCATGTGGCTTGGCACCAGCGTGTTCGACGGCGGCCGCTGGTTCGAAGGCGTTGCCCCCGACCTCGACCGCCATGCCGCCAGGGTGAATTCCTCGGCGATTGCGCTCGGCCTCAAGCCGTCGATGACCGCCGACAAGATCGTCGGGCTTACCTGGGACGGGTTGAAGAAGTTCGATGGCAAGACAGCCGTCTACATCAGGCCGATGTATTGGGCCGAGCATGGCGGTTATATGGGCGTGCCGGCCGATCCCGCCTCGACGCGTTTTTGCCTTTGCCTCTATGAGTCGCCGATGATCCCGCCGACCGGCTTTTCGGTGACCGTGTCGCCGTTCCGGCGCCCGACCATCGAAACCATGCCGACCAACGCCAAGGCCGGCTGCCTATATCCCAACAACGGCCGTGCCATTCTCGAAGCCAAGATGCGCGGGTTCGACAACGCGCTGGTGCTCGACATGCTGGGCAACGTCGCCGAGACCGGAACCTCGAACATCTTCCTGGTCAAGGATGGCCATGTGCTGACGCCGGCGCCGAACGGCACCTTCCTGTCCGGCATCACCCGCTCGCGCACCATGACGCTGCTTGGCGAGTACGGCTTCAAAACCACCGAAAAGACGCTGTCGATACGGGATTTCCTGGAAGCGGACGAAATCTTTTCGACCGGAAACCATTCCAAGGTGGTGCCGATCACGCGCATCGAGGAGCGCAACCTGCAACCCGGGCCGGTGGCCAAGAAGGCGCGCGAGCTTTATTGGGATTGGGCGCATTCGACGTCGGCTGGCTGACGCGTCCGGCCCGGCCTTTTGTCGCTGCGCGGTTCGTCGTCGGAAAACCGTGTGACAGTTTTCCGCTACCCGCCTAGAAAGGGAACCGGCGCTTCATTCCGGAGTTGTCCGAGCTCAATCCAGACCTATCTTAGTCCGGTATCGACACCGGATTTTTCCACGAGGGAGTACTACCCATGGCTTTTGAATTGCCCGCTCTGCCTTACGACTATGAGGCCTTGCAGCCTTACATGTCGAAAGAGACGCTGGAATATCACCACGACAAGCACCACAAGGCCTATGTCGACAACGGCAACAAGCTGGCCGCGGAAGCCGGCATGGGCGATCTGTCGGTCGAAGAGGTGGTCAAGCAGTCGTTCGGCAAGAATGCCGGCCTCTTCAACAATGCCGCCCAGCACTACAACCACATCCATTTCTGGAAGTGGATGAAGAAGGGCGGCGGCGGCAACAAATTGCCCGGCGCCCTGCAGAAAGCAGTCGACAGCGACCTCGGCGGGTACGACAAATTCAAGGCCGATTTCATCGCCGCCGGCACGACGCAGTTCGGCTCAGGCTGGGCCTGGGTTTCGGTCAAGGACGGCAAGCTGGCGATCTCCAAGACGCCGAACGGCGAAAATCCGCTCGTCCATGGCGCGTCGCCGATCCTAGGCGTCGATGTCTGGGAGCACTCCTACTACATCGACTATCGCAACGCCCGGCCGAAATATCTCGAGGCGTTCGTCGATAGCCTGATCAACTGGGATCATGTGCTCGAGATGTACGAAAAGGCCTGACGCATGTCGCCCAAAAGTGCGCAGCGGTTTTGGGGACCACAAGGTACACGAAAACAAGGGCCCAAACCGCATCGTTTGGGTCCCTTTGGGCGCGACGCATTTGATGTCCTGATCGATCTCCAGAAAGCCCCGGCACCCCGGGGCTTTTCTTTTGCTGTGGCGCAGCAAATTCATCCGAGGCGAAGGGAATATTCCGCCAGTCGCATCCGTTAACGTCCTGTCCCGAAATGCCCTCATCCCCAAAATACCTTCATCATGGAGCCAATTTAATGAGAAAGCTTGTCATCGCCATCTCAATGCTCGCCCTCGCGGCGTCGGCGGCCTTTGCCGACCCGATCCTCGATCGGCAGGCTCTGATGAAGGAGCGTGGAAAGATCGTCGGCGGCATTTCCAAGGTGGTAAAGGGCGAGGAGCCTTTTGATGCCACGGCTGTGCTGACGGCTCTGCAAGCACTGCAAGCGAATGCCGAGAAGGTCGATGTCGACGCGCTGTTCCCGGCCGGCAGCGACACGGGCGACACCACGGCTGCGCCGAAGATCTGGGAAGACATGGCCGGCTTCAAGGCGGCCAACGACAAATTTATCGCCGACGTCAAGGCAGCGACCGCTGCCGCTCCCGCAGACGTCGATACGTTGAAGGCGCAATTTGACACCATCGCGTCCAACTGCGGCACCTGCCACCAGACCTATCGAGTGAAAAAGGGCTGATAGCGGGCCATGCCCTGGCTGAAAAAGCTCGTCGGCGCCCTCGTCGTTCTGGGCGGCGTCGGCGCGGTTGCTGGGTGGGCCCTGTCGGCGCCGGTGAGGCTCGACAGCGAGACCCTGGCCAAGCTCGGCCCTGGCGACGCGGCCAGGGGCAAGCGCATTTTCTATGCCGGCGGTTGCACCTCGTGCCATGCAAAGCCGGGGTCGCATGGCGATGCCCAGCTTCAGCTGGTGGGTGGCCTCGCGCTCAAGACGCCATTCGGCACCTTCGTGCCGCCCAACATTTCGCAGGACGCCAAGGACGGCATCGGCGCATGGTCGGTCGAGGACCTCGCCAATGCCATGCTGAAGGGGGTGTCGCCGTCGGGCGAGCATTTATATCCGGCGTTCCCCTATGCGTCCTACGCCCGCATGAAACCGGGCGACATTGCCGACCTCTATGCCTTCCTGAAAACGCTGCCGGCCGTCGCCGGCAAGGCGCCAGGCAATTCGCTGGCGTTCCCGTTCAACATCCGCCGCGGCATCGGCCTTTGGAAACTGCTTTATCTCGGCGATCAGCCGGTCGTTTCGCTTCCCGAAGGCACGCCTGATCCGGTGATGGCTGGTCGCTACCTGGTCGAAGGGCCGGGCCATTGCGGCGAATGCCACACGCCGCGCGACTTTGCGGGCGGGACGAAGAAGAGCGAGTGGCTGGCGGGCGCCGTGGCGGCCGAAGGCAGCGGCGTCGTGCCCAACATCACATCGGGCGAGGGCGGCATTGGCAACTGGTCTGAAGCCGACATCGCCAACTACCTCGAAACCGGCTTCACGCCCGATTTCGATTCCGTTGGCGGCGCGATGGTCGACGTGCAGAAGAACATGGCCGAACTGACCGCGGGGGATCGTGCGGCGATCGCCGCTTACCTCAAGGCGGTCCCGCCGCATCCAAACGGCTATCCGGCGCGCAAGAAGACGGCGAACTGACACACATCGCCCAAGACTGCGCGGCGGTTTAAGTCAACGCCATGTTTTGAAACAATAAATGAAGCGCGGCATGACTCTCGTCAGGCGCTCTAGCCGTCGGACGCCAGGTGCCGGTCGCCCAGGAAGTCGAAGCCCATCTCGAAGAAATGGTTGTAGTTGCAGGTCAGCTCCTCGCCAGGCGCGATGTCACGCAGCGCAAAGCTCTCCTCGGGCGAGGAGACGTCGCAATTCGGCTCGTCGGCATGGTTCATGTAGCGCGCATCGTCGGCTTCGAAGACGATGTAGTTCGGGTCGCGCCTGTCGGGATAGGAATAGCGGTCGAGATAGCTCTTCACCGGCCCGCTCTCGCCCTCATAGGTCTCGACCTTGATGAGCCGGTCGAATCGTGGATCGAGCTTCCATATCCGCGTGCCGCGGGGAATGCGGTTCTTGGCAAAGACGCCGATGCCCTGGATGGGCGATTTGTCGAGATAGACGTCGACGAGCAGCATAATGGACCTTTACGCGATTGGGGCTGTGGCGGCCTCTCAGAAGCCGCGCACTGGGTAGCGCGCAGCCATTGCAATTGCGAGCGGAAAAACCACTTCACATAGCTGGAACAGAAGCGTCGGAAGGGAACCATGCGCAAATCAAAAAATGATGACCATGAGCGGCCGGCGGCGCAGTGCCGCCACCTCGCTGCGCGTCAGCGCTGCTGCAATGCCAGACGGACGCCCAAAGCACAGTAGATGCCGCCGACAATCTTGCCTTGCCAATTGAGCACCCTCGGGTTTCGGCGCAGGAAAGTGCCAAGCCGACCGGCGCTGACTGCAAAGACGACCGTGCTGAGAAGACCCAGCATGACAAAGATGACCCCTAGTGTGGTCAACTGAAGCATCACCGACCCGTTTTCAGGCCGCACGAACTGAGGCAGGAATGCAAGGAAGAAAAGCGCGGTCTTGGGGTTGAGCACTTCGGTCAGGATAGCCTGTCGAAACGCCTTGCCGGCGGAGATGGCAAGCGCGCCGGCAGCCGGGTTGGCCGGTGTTTTCTCGAGGATCGCGCGAATGCCGAGATAAACGAGGTAGGCGGCGCCAATGTACTTTACGATGCTGAACAGCGCCGCCGAAGTGGCGATGATCGCCGATATGCCGACCATGGCCATGACGGTGTGAACCACGTCGCCGGCCGCGATCCCGGCACCCGTCGCAATGCCCACCTTCGTTCCGGAACTCGTTGCCCGCGCGACGGTAAGGAGGGTGGCTGGCCCTGGAATGAAGACAAAACCGAGCACAACCGCGATGTAGGCTGTCAATGTTGACAGATCGATCATTGGCGAATCTCTCCTGTAAGCTGCGCCTTGCCCATCACCTTCAATGCGAAGGAATAAGTATAGGCGATCTCCTCCAGTCGCGAAAACCGGCCGGAAGCGCCGGCGTGGCCTGAATCCATGTTGATCTTGAACAGCACGGGATTGTCGCCGCTCTTGCGGTCGCGCAGCCGTGCCACCCATTTGGCCGGTTCCCAATAGGTGACGCGCGGATCGGTGAGACCGGCCAGCGCCAGGATTGGCGGATAGTCGAGCGCGGCGACATTGTCATAGGGCGAATAGGCGGCGATGGTTCGGTAATCGTTGGCGGACGCGATCGGATTGCCCCATTCTGGCCATTCCGGCGGCGTCAGCGGCAGGCTGGCGTCGAGCATGGTGGTGAGCACGTCGACGAAGGGCACCTCGGCGACGATGCCGCCAAAACAGTCCGGCGCCATGTTGGCGATGGCGCCCATGAGCATGCCGCCGGCCGAACCGCCTTGCGCGACGATGCGGTCATGCGCGGTGTAGCGCTCGGCAACAAGGTGGCGCGCACAGGCGATGAAATCCGTGAACGTATTCATCTTGTGCGCCCGTTTTCCGTCATCGTACCAGCCATAGCCCTTGTCCTTGCCGCCGCGGACATGAGCGATGGCAAAGACAAAGCCGCGGTCGACCAATGAGAACCAGTTGGTGTTGAATGCGGCCGGCACCGTGATGCCATAGGAGCCGTAGCCGTAAAGCAGGCAAGGCGCGGATCCATCCAGCGGCGTGTCGCGGTGGTGCAGGAGCGAGATCGGCACCAATTCGCCGTCAGCGGCGGGCGCCATCAGCCGCCTGGTGACGTAGTGATCCTGGTCATGGCCGGAGGGCACTTCCTGGGTTTTGAGCAGCACCCGTTCGCGCGTGCGCATATTGTAGTCGAACACCTGGGCCGGCGTTGTCATTGACGAATAGGAAAAGCGCATGATCTCGGTGTCGTACTCATAGGAGCCCGACAGGCCGAGCGAGAACGCCTCTTCGTCAAGGGACAAAAGATGCTCCTCGCCGCTGCTGCGGTCGCGCACGACGATGCGCGGCAGGCCTTCCTTGCGTTCAAGCCGGACCATGTGGTCCCTGAAGCCGATCACCGACAGGATCAGCCGGCCCGGTTCATGCGGCACCAGTTCCTGCCAGTTGGCGCGCACCGGATCGCTCGCCGGCGCGGTCATGATCTTGAAATCCTTGGCGCCATCGGCATTGGTCAGGATGAAGAAGATGTCACCGCCTTCTTCCAGATCATATTGAAGGCCGATCTCGCGTGGAGAGACCAGCTTGGGTTCGGCAAACGGGTCGCCGGCGCGCATCAGGCGGTATTCCGAGGTCTCGTGATCGTTGATGCCGATCATGATCCATTCGTTGTTGCGGGTGCCGTCGACATTCATGAAGAAGCCGGGATCGGTTTCCTCATAGATCAGCCGGTCGCTTTCAGGGCTTTGCCCAAGCGCGTGGAACAGCACCTTGGACGGGCGGTGGTTGGGATCGAGGCGCGTGTAGAAGAAGCCGTCATCGCCGGCGTTCCAGACGCCTGAACCGCCCGTGTCGGGAATCTGGTCGGCGAGCTCCTCGCCATCGTCAAGGTCGCGCACGCGAAGCGTGTAGAATTCGGAGCCCTTGTCGTCGAATGCCCACAAGAGTTTGCGGTGGTCGGCCGAATGATCGACGCCGCCAAGACGGAAATAGGCCTTGCCCGCCGCCTCCGCGTCGCCATCAAGCAGGATCTGCTCGGAGCCGCCGTCGCGCGGCATGCGGAAATAACGCGGCTGCTCACCGCCAAGCTTGAAGGATGAGCCATAGGCATAGGGTCCGTCCTTCATCGGTACGGAGGAATCGTCTTCCTTGATGCGCCCCTTCATTTCCTTGAAAAGCTGCTTCTGCAACTCGGCCGTGTCGGCCATCAGCTTCGACTGATAAGCGTTCTCGGCCTCGAGCTCGGCGCGGATCCCCGCATCGAGCAATGACGGATCCCGGAACATCTCCTGCCAGTTGTCTGCCCGCAGCCAGGCGTAGTCGTCGGTTCGCGTGATGCCGTGATGCGTGTCGGAAACCGGCCGTTTCTCGGGCGTTGGCGGGCTGACGTGCGGAAATGCGGAAGTCTTGGTCATTGCGTCTCGCTTTGCCGATATCTTGAATGGGGAAGCATCTTGAATGGGGAACTATCTTGAATAGCGAATGAACACGCCCATCAGGGCGGGTTCAAGAGCCGCAGCTTAAGGGTGTGTCGGCTCCAGGTGATGGGCCGGGAGGAGAGATGATGGATATTTATTCTAGGATCGCTGCGGTTTTCGCCGTTGCTTCGTTGACTCTGGCTTCTACAGGCCAGTCTCATGCGACCGTATTCGCGGCTTGGCAAGTGGCCAACGTGCCGTTCGGTGACACGCTCAATGTGCGCAAATACCCCTCGGGCACATCCCAGAAACAGGCGGCCTATCCGAACGGAACTGTTCTGCAGATGACCGGACGATGCACCGGGGGGATAAACCTGCTCGACATCGCCAATCAGCCGGCGTGGAAGCAGGAACAGACGGTTCGCTATCGCTGGTGCGAAGTCTGGCATGACCCTGCCCAGAACGGCAACTTCGTCACTGGCTGGGCCTATGGCAAATACATCACGCCGCATTGACCGACCTGGCGGCGACTGATCCAAGCCAGCTCACATGACCGGCGTGTCGCCTGGTTGCTTGCGCAGGACATGCGGCAACCTGTGGTTTTGTGGACAGGTATGGGCGACCAAGCTTGCCCGTGCGATTGCCAAGCAAAATCAAGCAATGAAACCTGCTTTGTGAGTTATCGCGAATGTAACGACGAACTGACGTTGCGTCAGCGGTTGCTGGTTGGCGGGCGAAATATCGAAAAATTACAAAATGCACGAAAGGTTGAAGCTA
Organism: Mesorhizobium sp. CNPSo 4670; assembly: GCF_057784235.1. NCBI lineage: Bacteria > Pseudomonadati > Pseudomonadota > Alphaproteobacteria > Hyphomicrobiales > Phyllobacteriaceae > Mesorhizobium > Mesorhizobium sp. CNPSo 4670. The sequence continues at coordinate 638,859 of NZ_JBWJFQ010000001.1, forward strand.
ATCCGGGAACAATTGATCAACATTGTTCAATATAGCGCAAAAACCGAATTGACTTACTTGGTCAGCAGGGTCATTGATGTGCACGCGACACGAATCGCAGAAGCTCTACCTGCATAAAATTCGCGCGATGCCCTGCCTGAAAAAAAGGGCGCACACTGACGTAACTCTTGTTGGGGCCTGATGACCATGGATATTGTCGAAACACCTTCCAGAAACAGCGACGCGCTGATCGAATTGACCGCCGATGTGGTGGCCGCCTATGTCAGCAACAATCCCGTGCCGGTTGGCGAATTGCCGAACCTGATATCGGATGTCCATGCCGCGCTCGGGCGCGTGGGTGGAACTGCCGAACAGCCGCCTGCCGACAAGCAAAAGCCGGCAGTCAACCCGAAGCGCTCGGTTCATGACGACTACATCGTTTGCCTTGAAGACGGCAAGAAGTTCAAGTCGCTGAAGCGTCATCTGATGACCCACTACGACCTGACGCCGGATCAGTACCGCGAAAAGTGGAACCTCGACCCGACCTATCCGATGGTTGCACCCAACTATGCCGCAGCGCGGTCACAGCTTGCCAAGAAGATGGGTCTCGGCCGCAAGCGCAAGGCGCGGTAATCGCTGCTCGCCAGATCGGATCGACATCAACGGCGCCTTCTGGCGCCGTTTGATTTTGCAGGCGGAAGCGCGCGATCGATTGGACCAATTCCAGGAAAGTGTGAAACGGTTTTCCGTCCGGAATTGCGCTCTGCGAGCTGTCAGGCGGTCTGCTTCAGCGCCGCCTCGGCGTCGCGCTTGATGCGCTTGACCATGGAGCGAAGGCCGTTGGCGCGCTGGGGCGACAGATGTTCGTCGAGGCCGAGCTCTTTCAATGTTGCTTCCGCGTCGGTCCTCTGGATCTCGCTGGCGGTCCTGCCTGAAAACAGCGCCAGCATGATCGCGACCAGCCCACGCACGATATGGGCGTCCGAATCGCCGGTGAAGGAGATAACCGGATCGGCTCCCGGTCCGCGTTCGGTGGTGAGCCAGACCTGGCTGACGCAGCCCGGCACCTTGTTGGCGGCGTTGCGCTCATCGTCCGGAAATGGCGGCAGCGCCTCGCCGAGGTCGATGACATAACGATAGCGGTCTTCCCATTCCTCGAGGAACGAGAAGTCGTCGCGGATCGTCTGGATCGTCGTCGTCATAGTTCGGATATAGTCACGCGGCGGCGCCACGTCACGGAAAAAACAAGGACACCGCGGGCGTCGAGAGGGCAGACAGCCCGCGGTGCGCCGTCGAGACGGCTTAATTCTGGACCGGTAGGTTGACTGGCAAATTGACCGTTTGGGGCAAGACGATTTCCTCTGGCACGCTGCCGGTCATCGTCGACGTGTCTGGGCCCGCGGTGGACTTGTCATCCAGCATCGCTGCCGCGATCTTGGCGGTCTCCTTGGCGCGGGCGGTGATGGTGTGCATGGCCGACTTGCCGGTTTCGCAGACGTCGGGTTTGCGTTCGCAAATGCCGGCGATGTCGCCAACCGCTTCACGCGCCGCAAACAGGGCCTGGATCGGCCCGACGCTCTCGCGGCCCGATTCATCAGGACCGACAGCCAATGGCAGCGCCAGCAGCACCAGCGAGAACCAGAAAGCCATTCTTATCAGGAAGACCATTCCCTTGCCTCTCGTCGTGACCCGGATCATGCATCCATATGGCATGACCTCTTTTGTAGGCAGGATGGTGGCACACAGGCGCAAAGGACGGCTTGCAGGTTCGCCGAGAATTTTCCGCAAATTTTAGGCAAATCCGAAACGAACCATTGTGCAATCAGTTTGTTTCAAATCCGAACGATTTTCCTAAACGCCGGATAACCATCTATCTATCTGTCTTGAATGCGTTTTTCGTGAATCTCGGAAGTCCGGGCGCACCCCATGCACGCCGGCACCGGATAACTCTCCGTTTACTATGGCTGCATTTGCCGGGGCTTTCGGCCGCCCGCATCCCAATATTTGCCGCAGGCCGGGTCTTGGTCGGCGCTGCCTTATCCATTCCTTAAACGCTGGATGCGAGTTTCGGAGTCAACCAAAACAATCTGCAAAAGCAGAGCTGTCCACGACGAGTACGGGTGCGTTGAGTTGAGTTCGATCAAGGCCAGATACGTTGAATTGCCTGGCGCGATGGCGGCTGGTTGCGAACGTATGGTGCACCCGTGCATCCTTGGGCCGAACGACCGCGAGCGCCAGCGCCGCTTCATCGGCGTCATGCTGGCGGCTCCTTTTTTTGCCGCCGGTGCCGCGGTCACGCTGGTCACGTCGGGCATGGGCGCCGCCGTCACAGTGGCCGCCATCTTCGCGGCCTTTGGTCTGTGCTGGTTCGTCGCCCTGCTGGTGGCGGCGACCGGCAAGATGGCCATCGCTGCTCAGGTCGCCCTGGCGATGGCCGGCATTGCGCTCAGCGGTCTCATCGCCGCCGCCGGCGGGCTGAGCTCTCCCGTCGCCATGCTGGTTGTGGCGCTGCCGTTCGAAGCCTGGTGGATCGGCGCCTCGCGGCGTGCGGCATTGTGGGGAGCCGTGTCCGCCGCTGTGGCCATCCTGGCGCAGCCTCTGGCAGGAATTCTGTTGCCGATCGCCGGAGCACAGATTGCCCCGTGGCACTGGCTGGTGCCGTTGGCCTGGGCGCTCACATTGATCCCGCGCGCGTCGGCGTTTCAAGACAAGACCGGTGCGGCCGATGTCGCCGACACGGCCGACCGTCTTGAAGACATCATCGATGCGGTGGTCTTGCGTGTCGCCCGCCATGGCGAGGTTCTGGACGCATCGGCAAAGGCCCGCACGCTTTTGAAGCTGCCGCCCGAGCTGCTGTCCGGGAACGGCTTCTTCGATCGGGTCCATCTGTCGGATCGCGTCTCCTATCTCAGCGCCTTGGCCGACATGCGCGATGGCGCGCTGTCGCGCCGGCTCGAATTGCGCATCAGGCTGCCTCAGAACGGCAATGGCCAGGCGGTCGACAATTACCGGCCGTTCGCGCTTGATCTGGTGCGGGGTGAAGAACAGGGCGACGTCTTCACGCTTGTCCTGCGCGAGAATGACGACATTGCCCGGCTGCGCGAAAATCTCGCGGCGGCCAATGAGGCGGCGGCCTCGGCCGAAGTCGCCAAGGGACGCTTCCTGGCGGTGGTCAGCCACGAACTGCGCACGCCGTTGAATGCCATCATCGGTTTCTCCGACATGCTGCTGCACGAGATGTTCGGCGCCTTCAGGGATCCGCGCCAGAAGGAATATGTCGGCCTGGTGAGGGATTCGGGCCAGCATCTGCTTGCCGTCGTGACTTCGATACTCGACGTGTCCAGGATCGAGTCGGGCGTCTATGCGACCGAACCGGAGCCGTTCCGGTTCGCGGAAGCGGTCGACATGTGCCAGTCCATGCTGCGGCTGCAAGCGCAGGCGAAGAACATCGATTTGCAGACGCAGATCGCGCCGGACGCGGGCGACATCAATGCCGACCGGCGTGCCGTGCAGCAGATGCTCATCAACCTTGTCTCCAATGCGATCAAGTTCACCCCCGATGGTGGCGATGTGGTCGTCGGCGCCAAGCGGATTGGTTCGCGCCTGCACTTCTGGGTCAGGGACACAGGCATCGGCATTGCCGAGGAGGATTTTGCCAATCTCGGCAAGCCCTTCATGCAGATCCAGAACGACTATACCCGCCGGTTCGAGGGGACCGGGCTCGGCCTTTCGCTGGTCAAGGGCCTGGTGGCGCTGCACGAAGGCACGATGTCCATCGAGAGCATGCCGGGCGAGGGCACCACGGTGACCATCAGCCTGCCGGTGAACGGACCGAAGGGACATCAGGCGGAGAAGGCCGGAGTGCTGACGATGCCGGTGGCCATGGCGAAAGGGGACAGAAATGGCTCGCTCCGCAAAACGGCCTAAGGCGGTCAAGCGCCGCAGCAACGCCTTTCAGGACGGCGCGGTCGCGGTTGGCGGCATGATCTCGCGCAATCCCGTCCTGGTGGGCGGGTCGACGGCATTCCTGGTGACGCTCTTCTACGTTTCCGCCAATGCCTTGTGGTACCAGCCTTTCCCGCATGCCGGCGCGTTCTTCGCGACCCGCAGCATGCAAGGCTTTCCGCACACGGCGTCCGACGAACCGGAGACGACGTTCAACATCGTGCGGCCATCCGGCGCGCCGGCACCGATCAAGGGCGATCCGGTGGTCGAGCAGGTACAGGGCATACTGAAGGATCTCGATTTCTACTCCGGAACGGTCGATGGCATTTCCGGGCCCAACACGCGCAAGGCCATCCAGGCCTATCAGCAGAAGGTCGGGCTCAATGCGTCCGGCGAGATCGACGCGCTTCTGCTGGACCAATTGGGCGCGACGCCGAAAACAGCGGCCGTCATACCGAGACCGCAGCCGCGCCCGGATATGCCTGCCGCCGTTCCGGTATCGCTGCAGACGAATTCTGGGCAGGCGAATGCCGATCAGATGCAGGCTCCCGATGCCCGCATCGTCAAGATCCAGGCCGGGCTCAAGGCATTCGGCAATGACGACATGCAGCTCGACGGTGTCGTCGGCACGCGCACCAAGGCTGCGATCAAGGAATTCCAGTCGCTGTTCGGGCTGCCGCAGACCGGCGAGCCCGATGAGCTCGTTTACGTCAAGATGCGCGAGATCGGCCTGACCAACTGAGGGGCTGAAACACGGCTCGCGGAGCGGCGGAAATATCGATAGATAGCCCGTACGCTTTCTGGAGCTCCCTCATGCGCGTTACATCGGATCTGTGGGTCTCGGCCCTGTTGCGCCGGGTTTTCGGCGCCGGTGGATTTGCCGCCGTGGTCAAGCGCGGCGCAACCGAAGCCGGCGCTGTCTTCGTGCTGGCGCGCGGCAGGTTGGGAGACATTGCCCTGTTCGGGCCGGCACCGCAGACAAGCTACGATTCGGCGAAGCCCGACGATCGCTTCTTCAGCCTTCTCGGTGCCGGCGATGATGCTGCCGTGCTCGAAGCACGGCTGGAACGGGAAAAGAAATTCGATCCCGACATCTGGGTGGTCGAGATCGAGGCAGGCGCCGTCTCCGTCGAGGAGCTTATTTCCGTGAAGATGCCCTGAGGCCGGACGAAGCCGCCGCATCGTCGCTGTTCGATCCCGTGCGGCTATCGCTGTTTGCCGGTGCCGCATCGCGAACCGCTCTCGAAAGGGTCTCGGCTTTCCAGAGCCGCACCTTGTCCTGGGCCGCATCGCGATGCAGCAGGCGGTAGCGGTCGAGGAAGGCGCGGATGGCCTGCGGGTGCGGGAATTGGCTGGGATAGACCGCAACCGTAATCAGGAATGCCCGGTCCTCGCTGAGGTCCAGCGAGCGCAGTGCTGCCAGCAGCGAGGCATAGTTCTGGTTGCCGGTGAGCGATCGCGCGATCGAGAAATCGATATCGAGCGCGTCGGCGAGCGCGGTCTGGAAGAACGCCGCGTTCCCAGTCAGCGCCGTCTCGCGCAGTTTGACATACGTGTCGGCGCCCGTGAACGGATCGGCCGCCGCGGCTTCGTCGCCGGTGCGCATCATGGTGCGCAGCCTGCGCCGTGCGTTTTCAGCGGCAATGCCGGCCGCCCGTTCTCTGGCGGGCTCTTCCGAGACGGCATCCGTGCTTGCCAATGGAATCTTGTCCGCTGCGGCCGTCGCGGCTCTGTCCGCCACCGGCGTGGCTCCGTCCGCTGCCGTGGCCTTCGCGTCCGGCTCTCGCACCCGTACCAGGGTTGGCCTTTCGAGCGCCCTGATCAGATCGGCGATGGTCGGGTTCAAGTCCTTGCGGCGCGCAATGGCGCGTGCATGCGGCAGGCCGTGCCGCCCGATCAGCGCGATGAGGTCGATGTCGCTGACCGCGCGTGAGCGGATGAGCAACGGCGCGGCAATGTCGACCGGCTCCTCGCACAGGCGGCGCACCAATGCGGCGGGGGCATATTCGCATTCGGAAAGAGCGGCTGCCACGTAACGGCGTGATTCGACGGACACATTGTCGAACAGCGGCAGCGTCAGGTCTTCGAGCTGACCGATCTCGCGGCGTGACGGGCGGGTGAGCGAGCAGAACGCCGACACCGCGGCGCGGAACAGCCTTTCAGCTTTGCCCGAGTCCGTCCGTATCGCGATTTGCCTGAAGTCCGAAGATGACACGAAGGATACGCCCGCACTCGACACAAACTCGACCACGCTCGACCGGGACTATGTCGGTCTCGCGTTTGCCGCGGGTCAGAACGCCCTGACCTCGAGACAAAGATCAAGTTAGCGACGATCCGTTAGCGCTCCGTTAACCCTCTGCCGTCCTTAATGATATTTGGAGGCGTTGCGTTGTGCTCCGGGAAAACCGAGAGGAATGCGCGAATCATGGGCATGGTACTGTCTTTCGTGCCGCGTACGGCACCAAGCAATCGGACAAAGCAACCCGCCGAAATTCCGGCGGCAGTGATCATCTTCCCCGGCATCCGCTACGAGCGGTCGCATGCCGGCGAAGTGCGGCCAGTCGATCCCGACAAGCCGGGATCGCCAGGGACGAAGCCGGCTCCTCACCACTAGAAGTCCTGCAACTCGCAGGAACTCTTTTCGAGGAAGCTTGATACGATTGGCTTCCAGCTGTCATCGGGCACGAAAGTGCGGATGACGAAGATGCCTTCCTCGATCGGTGCCTCGACAAAGATTGCTCCCTGAAGGTCCTCGGGAAGGTCCTTGCGTACGTCGATCATCTGCGCCGGTGTCAGCACGACGGCATCCAGCACGCCGTCGTTGGCGGTGTGGTCGTTGAAGGAATAGATGTTGTGGCCGCTGCGGTCATAGACCGACACCGACCAGAACGGCACATGTCCCGGCGCCTTGATGCGAACCACTCCTTCGCCCAGATCGAACCGGCACGCCGTCGCGTAAAACAACGGGTCGACGGATTTGACCACTGGCGCGCCACCGGCCTCCGCATCGAGACGGGTCATCCTGTAGAGGTCCGAGGCCATGGACAGCCGCGACCAGGCGTCGCGTTCGGAAAATTCAGGCACCAGAAGCAGCACGACGATGTGCACGATGCCGGCGCCGACCAGGCCGAGCAGGACAGAATGCAGAAGCTTGCGCATCGCCGCGTAAGAGCTACGCATTGCAGCCGACCCTCAGGATCCGCGGCAGCGAAACGTCCGACAGGCCGGTGCTGCTGGCGATCGGCGTGTCGTAGAATGTCAGCACGAAATACATCCTGCCGAAGCCGCCTGTCAGCAGCCAGTTGCCAGGCATCGGGTGATCGCTGGCGGAAATGATGACCGAATTGTCGGGTTGTCGTACCACCCCGTAGGATTGCAGCGCCGCAAGCCGTGATTTGCCGGTTTCGACCACGCCGAGCGACTGATCGGCGGCATAAAGTGTCCAGAACCGTGCCGTCGGAAATCCACCCTCGATCTTGTAGGTGCATTCGCGCTTGAGTTCGCCGCCGCCAGCGTCGCGCTCGGCGACGAAGGACAGCCCTTCGGCCCGACCAAGCGCAAGCACGCCCTCGCGCGCCACGCGGGCCTTCGAATAGGGGTCGGCGGCTGGCGTGCCGATATCGGGAAAGGCCGTCCATTGGCCGATCCGGATGGCGCCGACACCGTCCTGGGCTTTCAGCGCATACCAAACGCTGCCGCCACCGCCGCCGATGGCTATGACAAGCGAAAGCAGCGTCAGGAGTGCATTCTTGAGCATGAAGGGCCGGGAACACGAAGAGTTGCCGCTCGGGGATATCGCGGCGTGGGGTCCCGTGGCAAGCGGGCCGATGGATTTGCCCGCCCAAGCCAGTCGCAAAGATCCACTCAGTCGGAAAGAATCACAGGGCCGACAGCTTTTCCGGCGGTTGAGGCGCGGCGATGGCCGGCGCTGACTGGAACTGCTTGGTCATGTCCCTCAACGTCTGCGTGGTCCGGCTGGACAACACCGGCGGCCGTTCGGCCGCGGCATCGGCTGCCGCCTGATCGTCGCTCTTCTTCTGCGCTTCCCCGGCCTTGGCCGCGATCTCTTCATCGACAAAAGGCTTGTCGATGCCGGGGATCGGCTTGAGGTCGATGTTTTGATGGGCATAGACCATGAGACGCTGCCAAACCATCGCCGGCAGCGAGCCACCTGTCATGTTCTTGGTCGGCGTGAAATCGTCGTTACCCAGCCACACGGCCGCCGTGTAGTTGCCGGTGAAGCCGACAAACCAGGCGTCGCGGTAGGATTGCGTCGTGCCGGTCTTGCCGGCAACGACGATGTTGGGAATTTGCGCGCGGCGCGCCGTGCCCATCACCGGCACCGCCGCCAGCATGGTGTTCATGGATTTGAGCGCCTGCTCGGACAACACCCGGTGGGGCGGCGGCGCATCCTTGGCGAAATCGTAGACCACCTCGCCGGTGCGGGTGACGAGCTGCGTGATGCCGTGCCGGGAGCCGACGAAGCCGTTCTGGGCGAACACGCTGTAGCCCGTCGCCTGATCCATCACGGTCATGCCCGAGGTGCCGAGCACCATCGTCTTGTGTGATTCGAGCGGCGATTCCACGCCCATCGCCTCGGCCATTGCCTTGATTGGCGGGATGCCGAGATAGTCCTTGGCCAGTCGCACCGGCACGGTGTTGATCGACTTGGCCATCGCCATGATCAGCGTGATCCGGCCGGCCGATTCGCCGCTGTAATTGTGCGGTGACCAGGTGCCCCAGCTGATCGGGCCGCCGGAAATGATGGAGTCGGGCGTGAAGCCGTGCTCCATCGCCGTTGCATAGACATAGGGCTTGAACGACGAGCCGGTCTGGCGCAGCGCCTTGGTGGCACGGTTGAACTGGCTGGCGCCATAGTCGCGGCCACCGACGATGGCTCTGACGGCGCCGTTGGTCTCGATGACGACGACAGCGCCCTCGGTGACGTTATACTCCTTGCCGAACTGGCGCAGGTGGAACTCCACCGATTCTTCCGCCGCCTTCTGGATGTTGGCGTCGAAGGTGGTGTGGGCCACCAGCGAGTGCTGGCCTGGCTTGGCGATCTTCTTGACCTCGTCGAACGCCCAGTCGAGGTAATAATCCGGGCTTTTCTGTTCGCCGCGATCGACGACATCGGCAGGGTGCAGCCTTGCCTGCAGCACCTGACCCTCGGTCATGAAACCGGAATCGACAAGGTTGGACAGCACCACATTGGCGCGCGCGCGCGCCGCCGGCAGATTGATGTGCGGCGCATATTTCGTCGGCGCCTTGAACAGGCCGGCCAGCATCGCCGCTTCGGCGAGGTTCAGGTCCTTGACGCCCTTGCCGAAATAGAAGTCGGCGGCCGCCTCGATGCCGAACGTGCCGCCGCCCATATAGGCGCGGTCGAGGTAGAGCTGCAGGATTTCCTTCTTCGACAGATTGGCCTCGAGCCACAGCGACAGGAAGGCTTCCTTGATCTTGCGCTCCAGGGTGCGCTCGTTGGTGAGGAACAGGTTCTTGGCCAGCTGCTGGGTGATGCTCGAGCCGCCCTGGACCACGGAGTTCGCCCGCACATTCTCGAAGATGGCGCGTGAAAGGCCAAGCACGTCGATGCCGTAATGATCGAAGAAGCGGCGATCCTCGGTGGCGAGCACCGCCTTGATGACGTGATCGGGCATCTCGTCGACCGGCACCGAATCGCGCTGGATGATGCCGCGCTGGCCGATCTCGTTGCCGTAACGGTCAAGGAAGGTGACGGCGAAGTCGCCCTGCGCGCGCCAGTCGCCAGCCGTATCCTGGAATGCCGGAACGGCCAGCGCCAGCATCACCACTAAGCCACCGGCGCCCAGCGTAAAACCTTCGCTCAACAGTTCGATGACGCCGCGGCGCCAGCCGTTGACGCGGAAGCGCCGCGAGAAGATCGTCGCGGCTTCCCAGAACTGGCGCGCCTTGAAACCGATCTCGTAGAGCGAGGAATCGAGCCATGCATCGAGCGCCAGCAGCCGGGCGGCGATCGGACCTCTTCTCTTGTGCGGTTCAGGACTGGCCATTCGGAATCCGGCTCGGCGACAACGCGACCTGAAGACCGCAAACCGGCAATTTCAGGGCGATCCACCGTGGGAGACTATTCCTCCATTTCTCCAGTTCTCACAAGGGCGGCGAAGACACAGTGCCGGGGTTTGTTGCAGAGGCGCGAGCCGCGTTAGGGACTGTTTCGAAATTCGCTCTGGCGAGTCATATGGTGGTGGTTTCGAGAACCGTAGCGCAGCGGACATTTGGTCCGTGAGCAACGGAAGCGCAGAAAACGCCATCAGATGGCCGCCAGGGTAGAATTTCCAAACAGTCTCCTCCGGCCGGCTCGCGCTCCAGGGCCTGGGCCCTGCAGTGGATGCCGCCGCCGGCCTTTGAGATCTCGCTTATGTCGACGAACGCCAGTTCGAAACGGTGTGCCTCGAACTGGCAGGTCAGCGTCTGGCTCGACGTCAAAGCGATCTGCGATCGCCTCAAGCGGCTCGCAGGCTTTCTTTCGGGCGCAAATTCTGGTTCATGCGGAACAGGTTCAGTGGGTCGTAGCGCTGCTTGATTTCCAGAAGCCGCCGATGGTTGCCGCCATAGGCCGCTTCGACCCGGTCAACCTCGTCCTCCGGCATGAAGTTCACATAGACGGTGCCGGCCGCATAAGGTTTGGCGGCCTCGTAGATAGCACGAGCCCAGTCGGTGCAAGCCTTGTCCATCGCCGGTTCGCGCCAGCGGGCGTGAACGTTCATGACGAAATGCGAACTGCGCTGCGGAAACGCCGTTGCATCCGCCTTGACGCGACCTGCCGCGCCGCCGACATGGCCGACAAATATCTCGCATTCGGGTCCCGGCAGCTTGGCTATTGCCCCCGTGACGACCGCAGCCGCGTCCTCGGAAAACTCCGTGAAGTCATGGCTCTTCCAGTAGTTGCGGGCGCCGGGCGCAAGTAGCGGGTCGAATGCTTGCTGCCAGCCGGTGAACGGGCTGGGGCCGACGACATCGGCAATCGGCGTGCCGATGGCTCGAAGCTTATGCGTCGCCTTTTCGCCTGCGTCGATGTCGCCGCAATAGCACATGGCCAGAACCAGCACCTCCTTGCCATGCCATTCGGCCGGCAGGAAGGGCAGCGGCGGCGCCTGCCGCATGACCACCCAGCAGGTCAACTCGTCAGGAGCGGTTTCGAGCGCCTTGCGATACTCCTGCAGCACCTTTTCGGCATCGGCGAAGGGATGGACGACAAGCCCCGCAAGCACCTGCGGTCCAAGCTCATGGAGCTGGAACTCGAATGCCGTGACGACGCCGAAATTGCCGCCGCCGCCTCGCAGCGCCCAGAACAAGTCCGGATTTTCGGTCTGGCTGGCCCGGAGCAGTTTGCCGTCGGCGGTGACCACATCTGCGGAGGCAAGATTGTCGATGGTCAGGCCGAATTTGCGGGTTATCCAGCCGAAGCCGCCACCCAGTGTCAGGCCGGATATGCCGGTGGTCGAGTTGATGCCGGTCGGCACCACCAGGCCGAAGGCCTGCGTTTCCTTGTCGACATCGGCAAGCGTCGCGCCAGGCCCGACCCATGCCCGCCGCGCAGCTACATCGACCCGCACCGACTTCATCAACGACAGATCAATCACCAGGCCACCATCGCAGACCGCACTTCCGGCAATGTTGTGGCCGCCGCCGCGCACGGAGACGAGAAGTCTGTTCTCCCTGGCGAAATTCACGGCACTGATGACGTCGGAAGCGCCCACGCAGCACACGATCAGCCCAGGCCGTCGGTCGACCGTGGCATTCCAGACAGTCCGTGCTTCGTCGTAAGCGGCATCGCCTTCGCTCAGCACTGTGCCGCGCAATTGTGCCGAAAATGCTTCCAAGGCAGCGGCGTCGATTGTCGTTTTGCCGCGTTCAAGCGTGGTGAGGCTCATGGTGTTCATGGTTTCCTCCCGATTTGCAGATGAGCCGTCCCCCTCCCCAAAAAACATTTTTACTGTGCGCTTATATTAGATATCGTGCAAGTTTCGCATTGGCCACCGTTGCGGCGCCCAAGTGGGCGTCCGCAGCCGATGTAGTGATTGCATTGGCTTGGGCACATGCTTCTGCCAGCCGGCGATCTCAGCCGGTTTTCACGCCCAACCTTGCATCCTCGGCCGGCAGGATGCCAATCATGCTGATGCGAATGTGAACGAAGCAGCGCAGCGCTATTCCACTCCTCAGGCCGGTTCGCGCTTCAGCGCTTGCGCCATGCAGTGGATGCCGCCGCCGGTCTTCGAGATCTCGCTCATGTCGACCGCCGCGACCTCGAAACCGCGTGCCTTGAGCTGGCCGATCAGCGCCTGGCTGGAGGTCGGCGCGATCACCCGGTCCTTGCCCAGCGACATGAAGTTGCAGCCGAGCGCCATCGTATCCTGGAACGGCACGTCGATAATCTCGTGGCCCTTGCCCTTCAGCCAGTCGACGATGCCGGGTTCGGTGCAGGCGAGGCAGACGGCCGTCAGTTTCTCGGCGATCGGCACCACCATCAGGTCGATATGGACATAGTACTCGTCGATGAAAGCGATGCGGGTTTCCCAGCCTTCCTTGTCGAACCAGGCCTGCACCTGCCGCGCGCCTTCTTCCTGCGTGCGGGCGCCGCCGCAGCCGATCAATACGACGCCCTCTTCGATGACGTTGAAGTCGCCACCCTCGAACGTGCCCGCTGTGACCATGTCGTAGATTGGGATGCCGAGTTTTTCGTACGTGCGGATCGCCGCGTAGTTCTCGCCGCGCCGCCACCAGTTGGCCATTGCGGTGATGAAGGCGCCGTAAGGCGTCATGACACTGGAATCGCGGGAATAGACCTGCATCGGCAGTTCCGGCGTCGGCTCGTGCCAGTGGATGTTGACGCCGAAATGCTCATAGGCGGCGACGAGGTCCTTGTGCTGCGCCTGCGCGATCTGGACGTTGCAAGGCGCCTCGCGCAGATGCTTGCGCGACAGCGAGCTGGTCGACAGGTGGCGCAGGAAGTTGGGCGAACCAAGCAGCACGTCGGTCAAGACATCGGTCTCGTTGGCAAAGCCCCAGGCGGTCAGAGGCTTGGTGCCGCCGGCCGGGTTGCGGCGCTGCAGCGAAAACGGCTCGGCGACGATGCGGTCATGAACGGTCATGGGGTTCTCCTCGTGCTTTGATTATGCGTTTGACTTGGGCTGGTTGCCCGGTATCCACCAGTCTCGTCCGCGCTGGGTGGTGACATACTCCGGCCACCGAAATCCAATCGGCGGTTCGTAGTCGCAGAGCGGCGCGATCCAGGTCGAGCCTCCGATTCCTCCGCCGGTGCGGGCGACGAATTCATTCATCGCCGAATCGCGGGCGGCCTGGTCTTCCAGCAGCCGAAGGGCGGCGAGCGCAATGGTCTTCGATGCGCAGACGACCATCGGGTCGATGGTGGCGGGTATGCCGCCCAGCGCATTCATCACCCATGACGGATAGGGGTAGCCGGTTTCCGAGCGCAGCGCCGGGCGGGCGACATAAAAGCGCGCCGTCGGCGCATGCCAGCTCATGTCGGTGTAATCGTCGGAGGTCGAATTCACCTGCGAGGGCGGCAGATCGCGGCGCAGGATCGCTTCCGCCGCCTGCGGCTCGATCAGGCGCTCAAGTTCTTCGATGAACGGCTCGTCGCTCGCCATGCGCCCGGCATTGACCTGCATGTCGCGCGCGATTGCCTTGGCGTCCTCGTCCCAGCGCGGCGGCCCGACGGTCGACAGCGCTTCATAGGCGATTTCGGCCATGGTGTGATTGGCCAGCCCCGGCCGCGACTTCGACACCCAATGCCGCTCGTGGCGGCAGCCGCTCACGGCGGCAGCGGCCTCGGCATTGCGGTCGAGCACGGCGGTGACCTGTTCGGCCATCGCCAGCGTCGGCACGCGGATCATGTACTGGATCTCGGCCTGCTCGGCCGGCAGGTTGTCGGCGGTCGCCTGGCCGGCCGTGAGGATCGCCTCGCTGATCGACCAGCCGCCCTGGTGCGGCAGCATGGAATCGCGCAACGCCCTGGACGCCATGTACATCATCATGAGCGCGTCGTTGGCGCCGGGCGCGCGCACCGCCGAATGCGCCTGCGGAATGGGTGCCGCGCCACCCGCCGCGCTCGCCCAGCGCTCCGGTTGGTCGCAGATGAAGCGATAGATCATGGCGTAGGCCGCACCGCAATGCGTGTCCCAGCGCGCCGTGTTGCAGAGCGGCAGCATGTAGAACGGATGGAAGGAGATCATGCCGGCAAGGCCGTCATAATAGCCCTTGGCGGCATGGATCGGCTTTGACCCGCGCACCTTTTCCGCCGGCTCGCCGGTGAAGCGCAGCGTGCCTGGTATGCCGTGGCGCTGCATCGCCGCCTTGGTCGCCAGCAGCCCGCCAAGGCTCGAAATGCCCAGCCCCGAATGCGGATCGGTATGACCGCCGGCATGTTCGGAGAGGCCTGGGCGCGGACGCTTGACCGTCGCGGCATCCTGGCAATTGCCCGGCACCGCATCGTATTCGGCGTACATGCCGATGGTCGGCCCGGGACCGTTGGTCCAATGCGCACAGAAGGCTGTAGGCATGCCACCGGAACCTTCTTCGACGGAAAAGCCTTCGCGTCTCAGCCGCTCCACGTACCAGGCGGCGGATTGATACTCGCGCCATGCGGTCTCGCCGAAGTCGAAAATGTTGCGCGTCCACGCCGACAGCAGCGGCTGGATGTCGTCGAGACAGGCAAGGGCGGTTGCTTGCGCTGAGGTGGCCACGGGTTCCTCCATGAGACGAGAAGAAAGCAGTGAAGCGGTTCGCTAGAAAGTGATATGTTTTCCCGGCTCATGCAAATTCGGTTCACCTGAGGCCTCTTGCGCATACCATCCACCCAGGCGCTGCGTGCGCTCGACAGCTTCGCTCGTCATGGCAGCGTCTGGCGCGCCGCCGATGAGTTGCATCTGACTCGCAGCGCGGTCAGCCATCAGCTTCGCCTGCTTGAACGCGACCTTGGCTTCGATCTGCTCGAACGCATCGGCAAGGGCGTGGCGCTGACGCCGCGTGGCCAGCGCTATGCCAGCGACGTGCGCAAAGCGCTGACCGTGCTGGGCGATGCGGTGACGCGCCATGCCGGCACCGGCGTCGGCGGCTCGTTCAGCATCAGCTGCACTCCGGGCTTCGCCTCGCTGTTCCTGTGCACCCATATCGGCGAGTTCAGGCAGATGTACCCCGATGTCGCGCTGCGCATCCTGACGCCGCGTCGGCTGGATGACGTCAGCAATGCCGACGCCGACGCCTTCATCGCCTTTGGCGTTGGCAATTGGCCGAACCGGGCCGCCGAACTGTTGTGCGAAATTTCCTTTACGCCGCTGTGCAGTCCGACGCTTCTCAACAAGGTCGGCGGATTCTCCAAGCCAGCCGATGTGCTGCGCGCCAATCTCCTGCATCTCGGCGACACGGAGGATTGGGCGCGCTGGCTGGCGCTATCCAAGGTCGAGAACCCCGACCCGGAAAGCGGTATCTTCTTTTCCGACATGAATCTCGTCTTCTCGGCCGCGATCGCCGGCCAGGGAATGGCCATGGGCGACGAACTGACCAGCGGCAAGGCCTTGGCCGAAGGCAGGCTCGTGCGCCCCTTCGACATCGCGATCAAATCGCCGCGCTCCTACTTCCTCGTCTCCGAACACGCCAAGGCGACGCATCCGGTGCTTGACGCGTTTGCCGGATGGCTGCGATCGAAACTTGCGGAGAGCATTGCCAAGGTCATGGCCGACCACGGGCGCCACCGATTGGACAGATGAATGGAATTTGCCGATCCGGCGAAAACTATTCGGTTGCGGTGAGGCCGCACGCTGCCCTACGATTTCTCCTGGAATTGAGGAAACAGGCAGGATGCAGCAACCCGGCCGGGCCGCAGAGATCAAGGCAATCGGAATCGGCAAGAGCTTCGGCTCGTTCCGTGCGCTGGACAATCTGACGCTCGACATTGGCCGTGGCGAGTTCCTGACCTTGCTCGGGCCGTCTGGTTCGGGCAAGACCACCTTCCTGATGATCCTTGCCGGCTTCGTGCAGCCGACCGAGGGCAGGCTGTTCAGCGATGGCGTCGACATCACCCAGCGACCGGCCGAACAGCGCGCAGCCGGCATGGTGTTCCAGGGCTACGCGCTGTTTCCGCATATGAGCGTCGAAGCCAACATCGCCTTCCCACTCAAGGTGCGCAAGAAATCGGCGGCCGACATCAAGCGCCGTGTCGGCGAGATGATCGAGCGCGTGGGCCTCAAGGGCCATGAGAAGAAACTGCCGGCGCAACTTTCGGGCGGTCAGCAGCAGCGTGTGGCGCTCGCCCGCGCGCTGGTATTCGAGCCGGGCGTGCTGTTGCTCGACGAGCCATTTTCCGCCCTCGACAAGGGCCTGCGCGGCCAGATGCAGGCCGAGATGAAGCGGCTGCACCAGGAAACCGGCACCACTTTTGTCTTCGTCACCCACGACCAGAGCGAGGCGCTGGCGCTGTCGTCGCGCGTCGCCATCTTCAACCATGGCAAACTGCTGCAGGTCGGAGCACCCGACGAGGTCTACGACAGGCCGGACAACCGCTTCGTCGCCGAGTTCCTCGGCGAGATCAACATGCTGCCGCTGAAGGGGGTGCGCCCGGCCGACAATGGCTCGACCGGCCTCTGCGAAGACCGCGCGGTCTCCATGCGCTGCAAGGCTGAGACGGTGCGCGGCGATGCAATCCTGGCGATCCGCCCCGAATACATGTCGATATCGGGCGAGGCGACAGCCGGCGAGAACGGCATCGCCGCGACGGCGACCAACTCCACTTATCTTGGCGCGGCGACGCGGCTTGACCTGACGACGCAGCAAGGCGCGAAGGTCACGGTCTCGGTGCCGAACGAGATCGCTGCCGCTGCGCTGAGCAAGGGCAACTCCGTCTGGCTCACCTGGCCGGCGGACAAGGGATTCCTCCTTCCGCATGGAGGACAATGACGAACGGGTGTGGCGAGATATCTGCACCACCGCTTTCCGGCACTATCAACAACAAAAAGGGGAACTAACATGACAAGCAATTCAAAAACTGGCGACACCAGGAAACAAGCCATCGAGAGCCTGTCCGCAAGGGCAGGGCGCGGCGAGATTTCGCGCCGGCAATTCGCGCAACTGGCGGCAATCGTGCTGGCCGGCACGCCGATGCTGCTGCGCTCGACCGGAGCCTTTGCCGCAGCGAAGGAACTGGTGCTGGTCAACTGGGGCGGCGACGCCATCACGGCCTATGATGCCGCCTATGGCCAGGCCTTCACCAAGGACACCGGCATCACTGTCAAGATGGACGGCTCCGGGCCGACGGAAGGCGCGATCGCCGCGCAGTTCAAGAGCGGCGCCCCGACCTGGGATCTCGTCGACGTCGATCCGTTCTCGGCCATCACGCTCGGCGCGCAAGGCATGCTCGAGCCGATCGATTACAACATCGTCGACAAGAAGAAGATGCGGCCCGGCTTCGGCTGGGACTACGCCGCCTCGACCTATTTCTTCTCCTATGTCATCGCCTATGATTCCGAGAAATACGGCAAGGACGCGCCGACCGGCATGGCCGATTTCTTCGACGTGAAGAAATTCCCCGGCAAGCGCTCGCTCTACAAATGGGGCGTGTCGAGCTGGGAGGCGGCCCTTCTCGCCGACGGCATCGCGCCCGCGTCGCTCTATCCGCTCGACCTGAAGCGCGCGCATGACAAGATCGCCGCCTTCAAGGAGAACGTCGTCGCCTATTGGGGCGGCGGTGCGGAGAGCCAGAGCGTGCTGCTCAATGGCGAGGCCTCGATGGCGATCGTCTGGTCGACCCGCGCTTCGCTGATCGAGCAGGATTCCGGCGGCAAGATCAAGTTCATCTGGGACCAGGGACTGATCTCGCCCGGCGCGCTCGCCGTGCTCAAGGGCAATCCCGGCGGCAAGGACGCGGCCATGAAGTTCATCGCCAGCGCCCAGGACCCGCAAAAGCAGTTGGTCATGTTCGACAAGCTCGGCCAGGGTCCAGCAAACCCGGCCGCCGACGCTCTGATCCCCGCCGACAAGAAGCGCATCAACCCGGTCGACCCCGAGAACATGAAGAAGCAGATCGCGCTCGACATGGACTGGTACGCCAAGAACTACGGGCCGGCGCTCGACGAATACACCAAGATCATCTCCGCCTGACCGAGGCAGGGATTATCGGGTCGACATGAGAGCATATCTCTCCGACAGGATGGGCGCGGCGCTGTTGATGGCGCCGCTGCTCCTGTTTCTTGTCCTGGCCTATGCCTGGCCGTTCCTCGGCGTCGTCAAATGGAGCTTTACGCTGCCGACGCCGGGGCTCGGCCAGTATGAGGCGCTGCTCACCGACGATCTGGTGCAGTCGGTGTTCATCCGCACGCTGCGCATCGCGGCGGTCGTCACCGTGGTCTCGGTGGCCGCTGCCTATGCCATCACCGTCGTCTGGGTGCGCGGAACCCCGGCTCAGCGCCTGGTTGCCGAGTTCTGCATTCTCGTTCCCTTCTGGATCTCGGTGCTGACCCGCGCCTTCGGCTGGGTGGCGCTCTTGTCCAATCGCGGCCTGATCAACACCTGGCTGCAGGCGATCGGCTTCATTTCCGAACCGCTGGCGCTGGTCCGCAACGAATTCGGCGTCATCGTCGGCATGACGCATTTCCTCATTCCTTTCGCGGTCTTTCCGCTGGCGTCTGCCATGCGCAGCCTCGACGACCGCGTGCTGTTGGCAGCGCGCGGGCTCGGCTCCAGCCGCATGCGCACCTTCTGGTCGGTCTTCGTGCCCATGACCCGCTCCGGGATCATCGGTGCGGCCCTCATCGTCTTCGTGTTTTCGCTAGGCTTCTTCGTGACGCCGGCGATCCTCGGCGGCGGCCGCAGCGTCATGGTCGCCGAGCTGATTTATCTCAGGATCTTCCAGAGCCCGGACTGGGGGCTGGGCGCGGCGATCAGCGTCGTGCTGGTGCTGTTCGTCGGCGCGCTGATGGCGCTGTTGTTCCGTTATGTCAGACCGAAGCAATTGATCTGATGCCGACTTATCGCCCCGGTCCCGTCTCCCTGATCATCGCAGCCTTCGTGGCGCTGTTCCTGCTGATGCCCTTGCTCGCCGTCATCCCGGTGTCGCTGACGCCGAGCCGCATGCTGGCGATGCCATCCGGCGAACTGTCGCTCCGCCACTACCGGGCGCTGATCGAGGATCCGCGCTGGATCGACTCGATCCTGCTCAGCATCCGCATCGGCATCGTCAGCAGCGCCTTTTCCACCGTGCTGGCGCTGTGCTTCAGCCTCGGCGTGTGGATGTTCCAGCCGCGTTTCACCGCGGCGCTCGTCGGTTTCGTGCTGCTGCCCATGGTCGTACCGCCGGTGGTCTCGGCCATCACGCTCTACTTCCTGCTCACCTCGATCTCCGGCTTCAGCTCGCTCTTCGGCTACGACACCTGGCTTGGCGTTGCCATGGCCCATTCGGTGATGACGGTGCCCTTCGCCACCGTGTTGATGCTGGTGTCGCTCAGCCAGCTCGACCGGCGCATCGATCTCGCCGCGCGCGGCCTTGGCGCGTCGGTATGGGAGCGCGCCACCCGCATCATCATGCCCAACATCAAGTTCGGCATCATCACCGCGGCACTTTTGTCCTTCGTGCTGTCCTGGGAAGAGATCGGCGTCACGCTGTTCATCACCTCGGTCAACGCCATCACGCTGCCCAGGCTGATGTGGATGGGGCTGCGCGACAACATCGATCCGGCGATCGCCGCGCTTTCCGTGATTCTGATCATCATCACGGTGCTGGTGCTTGCGCTGCGCGGTTTCGTGGTTAGGTTGCGCGGCGTCCGCTGATTGGCAAACCGGGCAGAATCCGGATACCCTTGAGGGGCAATCCCGGCACATGATCCGCAAGCCGCTACGATGAGGGAAAACGATGACCGCGTCCGGCGACTTGCAGCAGGCCTTGTTTCAGAGATTGAGGAGCGATGCATCGCTGTCGGCGCTGCTGGGCGGCGCCGGGCTGCTCGAACACGCGGCCGACAACGCCGCCTTTCCCCACGTAACCTGCGGCCAAACCAGCGCCTTCGACTGGGATACCGGGGTCCAGAACGATGCCGATCAACTGGTCACGCTGCACGTCTGGTCGAAGACTCATGGCGAGGCCGAAACGCGTGCCATCATGGACAGCATCAAGGCGCGCCTCGCCGACGCGGTGCTGATCATCGGCCCGCGTGGACAGACACGCCTCGTGCTGGAATTCGCCGAGGCCCGCTATGACGAGGACCTGCTCGTGCATCATGGTTTGCTGCGTTTTCGCGCCATAGCGCGGGATAGTGACTGATGCGCTTTCAATATGGTCCAAACGGGGTCTAGACTGACACTTCAGGGATTTCGTCGGGTGGGCGGCGAGATCCGATCGGTCGTCTCGCGTTTCAGGGGGTAGCGGGCATGGTCTTGGTGGCGTTCACTGTTCATTTCACGTTCAGCACCGATGCGTTACAACGCCAGCCATGAAAACGCTTCGCTCCCACTTCCGAACCGCGACACTGGCGCTCTGTGCTGCCGGGCTGTTTGCGTCGCAGGCGATGGCGACACCGGTCATCACGCCTGACCAGGGCGGCCGGATCGTTTTGGCGGCTTCCGATTGCTACGCCATCGGCCAGCAGGTGGCCGCGCAGAATGGCGGAACGCTGGCCAAGGCCTCGCAATCGACCCGCGGCGGCCAGCCGGTCTGCGTCATCGTCGTGCTCGTCCCGGGCAAGGACGGGCAGCGTCCGCGCCGCTCCGAAATCGTCGTGCCGCAGAACTGACCAATCTTTCATCTTACAGGCCTTCGTTTCCCAGGCCGCCGGAATCGGCCTATATCTGCCCCCAGCTCATCAACAGGTATCGATTTTCGCATGCGCGTACTCGTCGTCGAGGATGACAAGGATCTCAACCGGCAGATATCGGACGCGCTGGTCGATGCCGGCTATGTCGTCGACCGCGCCTTCGATGGCGAGGAGGGGCATTTCCTCGGCGACACCGAGCCCTACGATGCCGTCGTGCTCGACATCGGCCTGCCGCAGATGGACGGGATCAGCGTGGTCGAGCGGTGGCGTCGCGGCGGCCGCAAGATGCCGGTGCTGATCCTGACGGCGCGCGATCGCTGGAGCGACAAGGTCTCCGGCATCGACGCCGGCGCCGACGACTATGTCACCAAGCCGTTCCACATCGAGGAGGTGCTGGCGAGGCTCAGGGCCCTGATCCGGCGCGCCGCCGGCCATGCCTCGTCCGAACTGACCTGCGGGCCGCTACGCCTCGACACCAAGGCGTCGAAGGCCGATGTCGACGGCGTGCCGCTGAAACTGACCTCGCACGAGTTTCGGCTGCTTGCCTATCTGATGCATCATATGGGCGAGGTGGTCTCGCGGACCGAACTGGTCGAACATCTCTACGATCAGGATTTCGACCGCGATTCCAACACCATCGAGGTCTTTGTCGGGCGACTGCGCAAGAAGATGGGCATCGACATGATCGAAACCGTGCGCGGCATGGGCTACCGCATGCGTGAGCCGGAGGCGTAACTCGGAACCGCTCAAACAAACCGCAAGGACGCCGCTTTCGCTGCGTTTGTGGCCGCGTTCGCTGACGTTCCGTGTGATCGCCTTCTCCACGGTGTGGGCGATCGTGACCCTTGTCATCATCTTCACCCTGATCACCACGCTCTATCGCCAGGCCAGCGAGCGCGGCTTCGACAGCCTGCTTTCGGCGCATCTGTTCAACCTGATCGGCTCCATCGGCATTTCCGACAGCGGTGCGCTCACCGGCGCTCCCGATCTCGGTGACCTGCGGTTCTCGGAGCCGAATTCGGGCTGGTACTGGTCGGTGGAACCTGCTTCGGAAGGCGTGCACGGAGATCTTCATTCGTCGTCGATGACCAAGACGATCCCATCGCCCGATGTCGCCGATGTGCCCTTCAATTCCAGTTTCCAGCGCAGCTATGCGACCGAAGGCATCAACGGGGAGCAACTCGAAGTGTTCGAGAGCGAATTCGTTCTCGACTCCAAGAACCGCGCCGCGCGCTTCCGCGTCATGGGCAACCAGAGCGAACTCGAACAGGAAATCTCGACCTTCCAGCGCCGCCTGCTGACCTATCTCAGCCTGTTCGGTGTCGGCATGATCGCGATCAACGCGATCGCCATCCTGCTCGGCCTGCAGCCGCTGCGCCGGGTCAGGAATGCACTTGCCATGGTGCGCGAGGGCACTGCGCACAGGCTCGACGGCCAGTTTCCGGCCGAGATCGAACCGCTTGCCAACGAAACCAATGCGTTGATCGAAAACAACAGGCGCATTGTCGAGCGGTCGCGAACCCAGGTCGGCAATCTCGCCCACTCGCTGAAGACGCCGCTGGCGGTGCTGCTCAACGAGGGCCGGGCGCTTGGCGGCGCCAAGGGGCAGTTGATTGCCGAACAGGCCGCTTCCATGCAGAAGCAGGTCGATCACTATCTGCAGCGAGCCCGTGTCGCGGCGCAGCGCGACAGCGTCGTCTACCGCACGCCGGTGGCGCCCCTGGTGCAGCGCATGGTGCGGGTTTTGCAGAAACTCAACCCGCAGACCAACCTGTCGCTGGCGCTGCCGGCCACCGAGATCGTCTTTGCCGGCGAGCGCGAAGACCTTGAGGAATTGCTCGGCAATCTGCTCGAAAACGCGATGAAATGGGCCAAGAGCGTGGTGTTGGTCTCGGTCGTGCCTTTGACCGGCAAGGACGAGGCGGCCAGCCTGTTTGAGATCAGCATCGAGGATGACGGCCCGGGCATTCCCGAGGACAAGGCGCGCGAGGCGATGAAGCGTGGACGGCGCCTCGATGAGACAAAGCCCGGAACAGGTCTGGGGCTGGCCATTGTCGCCGACCTCGTCAACGAGTATGGAGGCGTTCTGGCGCTCGAACGGTCCGGCATGGGCGGATTGAAGGCGGTGGTGCGATTGCGGAGCCTTCAATGATGCCTTCCCGGATCAATCCGAGTTCGACGGACAGTATTTACTATGGCGGCATGTCGATTGATCCCAGCGGCCAAATTTCCGACAAATATCAATACTATGGCCACGCCGACTTCTTCGATGACGCGGCCCCCGGCTCATCCATGACAGGCTCCAACTCAAGAAAACCGGTTGTTGGCATGAAGATTCGCGTCGCGCTTGTTTCCGCATTGCTGGCCGTTTCCGGCTGCACCACCCTGAGCGGCAAGGGTCCGACCGTCGCGCCGACGCCGGCCTCGACGCCTCCGTCCAGCGGCAAGGTCACCACGACGATTATTTCCGCGATGGACGGCGGCCTGGTCGGCGGCTCGATCGGCAACGGCCTGAGCGAGACCGAGAAGCGCAGCGCGCTCGAGGCGGAATACAAGGCGCTCGAATATACGACCAGTGGCCAGAAGGTGGCATGGAAGGGCGACCAGGCTTCGCACTATGGCGAGGTGGTTCCGGGCCAGCCCTACCGCGTCGGTTCGCAGGACTGCCGCCAGTACACGCAGACGGTGTTTGCCGGCGGAGCCGGCGTCACGGCGCGCGGTACCGCTTGCCGCAACGCCGACGGCAGCTGGACGCCGCTGACCTGACGATCAACCGGATCCGGCTGATGTCCGGCCGGTTGATGTCGATCAAGGACATGCGGCGCGCCTGCCGTCAAAGCGTCGCAGGATGCATCTGTTGGCAGGGCATGGCTCTGCCTTTATTGGAAGAACCATGCTGTTCTGGGTCATAGCCGCAATTCTCACGCTGGGTGCGAGCCTGGCGGTGCTGCTGCCGCTGGCCGCCGGCTCGAACGGCGCGTCGTCGACCGGCGATCACGATCTGGAAGTCTATCGCGATCAGTTGTCCGAACTCGACCGCGACGCCGCGCGTGGCTTGATCCAGCCTGCCGAAGCGACTGAAGCGCGCGCCGAGATCGCGCGCCGCATCCTCCGCCTCGACAATGCGGCAGCGGCCGGCAAGGCATCCGTCAGGCAGGCCTCGGTCGCGGCGAGGCTGGTGGCGACCGCGGCCGTTCTGGCGGTCCCGCTGGTCAGCTGGGGGCTCTACAGCCAGCTCGGGTCTCCCGACCTGCCGTCGCAACCGCTCAGTGAACGCTTGGCCAAGAATCCGGCCGACAGTTCGGTGGACGAGCTGGTGGCGCGGGCCGAAGCCCACCTTGCCGCCAATCCTTCCGATGGCAGGGGATGGGATGTGCTTGCCCCCGTCTATCTGCGCATGCAGCGCTTTTCCGATGCGGCGGCGGCCTATCGCAATGCCATTCGCCTTGACGGCGACAGCGCGGTCCGTCGGGCCGGTCTTGGCGAGGCGATCGCCAACGCGGCAGGCGGCATTGTGTCGGCCGATGCTCAGGATGCCTTTGAGGCGGCCTTGAAGCTCGATCCGGCCAATGCGAAAGCCAGCTTCTACCTTGCCATGGCGCTGGCGCAGGAGGGCCGCGCCAAGGAGGCGGTCGCGGCCTGGCAGGCAATGCTGGGCAGGCTGCCGCCGGATTCGCCATGGCGCGGTGCGGTCGAACAGGCGCTGGCCAAATCCGGCAGCCCCGAAGTCGCCTCCGGCGGCGCCACCAACGGTCCCGATGCCGGCGATGTCGACGCTGCATCCTCCATGTCTCCCGCCGACCGGGAAGCCATGATCAACACCATGGTTGCCGGTCTCGACGACAAACTTCGGCAAAATCCGCGTGACCCGGAAGGGTGGATGCGGCTCGTTCGTTCGTATGTCGTGCTCGGCAAGGCCGACCAGGCGCGTGACGCGCTGGGTCGCGCAATTGCCGTCTTCGGAGCCGACAGTGACGAAGCCAAGAAATTCACGGCCTTTGCCGCCTCCCTTGGCCTGACGGCGACGGAATAGGACTGACATGACTCGCAAGCAGAAACGATTGTCGGTGATCGCGGGCGGTCTGGCCTTCCTGGGCGCCGCTACCGGGCTGACCTTCTACGCGCTCGGCCAGAAGGCGTCTTATTTCTACATGCCGGCCGACCTCACCACCGCCAGTGTCCAGCCCGGCCAGCGCATCAGGCTGGGCGGACTGGTCGAAAAAGGCACGATCCAGCGCGGGCAGGGGGCGACGGTTGCCTTTTCGGTCACCGACACGCACAGATCGGTCAAGGTCACCTACACCGGCATCCTGCCCGACCTTTTCCGCGAAGAGCAGGGCGTCATCACCGAGGGCAGTTTCGGCCCTGACGGCACCTTCGTTGCCGACAGCGTGCTGGCCAAGCATGATGAGCGCTACATGCCCAAGGAGGTGGCCGACGGCCTGAAGGCCAAGGGCGTCTGGCAGGAGAGCAAGAGTGAATAAGCAGGTTCCGCAAAAGTGTCCCACGGTCTTGCGGCAAGAACCTGCGGCAAAACATAAGTCTGGGCGCAACCATGGTTGAAACCGGACATTTCGCCCTGGTCCTGGCGTTTGCGCTTTCGCTGGTGCAGACCATCGTGCCGTTGTTTGGCGCACGCCTGAACAACCAGCGCCTGATGGCGGTCGGCGGGCCGGTCGCGGTGACCGGCTTTGCCTTGACGGCGCTGTCCTTCGTGGCGCTCGCGAGCGCCTATGCGAGTTCCGACTTCTCGGTTGCGAGCGTGTGGGAAAACTCGCATTCGCTGCAGCCGCTGATCTACAAGATCACCGGAACCTGGGGCAATCATGAAGGCTCGATGCTGCTCTGGGTGCTGATCCTGACCTTCTTCGGCGCGCTTGTCGCCGCCTTCGGATCAAACCTGCCGGCAACGCTGCGCGCCAATGTGCTGGCCGTGCAAGGCGCCATCGGCGCCGCCTTCTTCCTGTTCATCCTGGTGACGTCCAATCCGTTCATCCGGCTCAATCCGGCGCCGATCGAAGGCCGCGATCTCAACCCGATCCTGCAGGACCTCGGCCTCGCCATTCACCCGCCGTTTCTCTATCTCGGCTATGTCGGCTTCTCGATCTGCTTTTCCTTCTCGGTCGCCGCCCTCATCGAAGGGCGCATCGACGCGTCCTGGGCGCGCTGGGTGCGGCCGTGGACGCTGGTCGCCTGGATGTTCCTGACCGGCGGCATCGCCATGGGCTCGTACTGGGCCTATTACGAGCTCGGCTGGGGCGGTTTCTGGTTTTGGGACCCGGTCGAGAACGCCTCCTTCATGCCGTGGCTGGCGGGCACCGCGCTGCTGCATTCGGCCATCGTCATGGAGAAGCGCTCGGCGCTGAAGATCTGGACGCTGCTGCTCGCCATCCTGACCTTTTCGCTGTCGCTGCTAGGCACCTTCCTGGTGCGCTCGGGCGTGCTGACCTCCGTCCACGCCTTCGCCACCGATCCGACACGCGGCGTCTTCATCCTGTGCATCCTGACGCTGTTCATCGGCGGCTCGCTGGCGCTGTTCGCCTTGCGTGCCTCCCGGCTGACGGCAGGCGGCCTGTTTCACCCGATTTCTCGCGAAGGCGCGCTCGTCCTCAACAATCTGTTCCTGACCACGGCGACCGCGACCGTGCTCGTCGGCACGCTCTATCCACTCGCCGTCGAGGCCTTTTCCGCCGACAAGATCTCGGTCGGCGCGCCGTTCTTCAACCTGACCTTCGGCCCGCTGATGGTGCCACTGCTGGTGATCGTTCCTTTCGGGCCGCTGCTGGCCTGGAAGCGCGGCGACGTCTTCGCTGTCGCCCAGCGCCTGATGGTGGCCTTTGCCGCAGCCCTTCTGGCGACGCTGGTCACCGCTCTGTTCATCGACGGCGCCTCGGTGTTCGCCGCGCTTGGCGTCGGCCTCGCCGTCTGGCTGATCCTTGGCGCGCTCACCGATCTCGCGGTCAAATCAGGCTTCGGCAATGTTGCAGCCGGGATCATGGTCAGGCGCCTGCTCGGATTGCCGCGCTCTGTCTTTGGCACTGCCTTTGCGCATCTTGGCCTTGGCCTGACCACGCTCGGCATCGTCGGCACGCTTTGCTTCGGCACTGACAAGATCCTGTCGATGCATGCCGGCGAAACCGTCGAACTGTCCGGCCATACGCTGCGTTTCGTCGGGCTTTATCCCGCCCAGGGCCCGAACTACAGCGAGGATCGCGGCCGCTTCGAGATGATCGGCGCCAGCGGCAGCGCAATTGGCGAAATCAGCTCCGCCAAGCGTTTCTATCCGGTGCGGCAGATGACGACGACGGAGTCCGGCATCAGGACGATGGGCCTCTCCCAGCTCTACATCTCGCTCGGCGACGAGGGCAAGGACGGGTCCGTCGTGGTGCGCCTGTGGTGGAAACCGCTGGTGACGCTGATCTGGGGCGGCGGCCTGGTGATGATGGCAGGCGCTGCCATGTCGCTGATGGACAGGCGGCTGCGTGTCGGAGCACCGTCGCGCCGGCGCAAGCAGGCCAGCGCCATTCCGTCCGCGGGCCTGCCATGAGCGCCCGGCTTTCGCTGACTTCGATCGTTCTGCTGCTGGCGCTGCTCTTCGCCGGCGCGGCACAGGCCGTGAAGCCGGACGAGATGCTGGCCGATCCGGCGCTCGAGGCGAGGGCGCGGGCGCTGTCCGAAGGCCTGCGCTGCATGGTCTGCCAGAACCAGTCGATCGACGAATCCGACGCCGATCTGGCCCGCGACCTGCGCATTCTGGTGCGCCAGCGCCTCGTTGCCGGCGATACCGATCAGCAAGTGATGGACTATGTGGTGTCGCGTTACGGCGAGTTCGTGCTGCTGAAGCCGCGCTTCGACCTGCGCAATGCGTTGCTGTGGGGTACGCCGGTCATCCTGCTGCTCGTTGGCGGCATGTTCATTGTGATGACGGCGCGGTCGCGTCGCACGCTGGCAACAAAATCCCTGTCCGCCGAAGAGCAGGCATCGCTGGACGCCATTTTGCGCCGCGACTGACGGCTGCGGTCACCCCGCAACATTACCAAAGTTTCATGTGTCGGAAATGGCGCTGTAATGTGCGCCTCTCTAATTCTCTTTCCCGAGGATGCCGATCAAGGGCGTCCATTTGAAAGAGGATACGAGACCCCATGAATATTGCCCCCAAATCATATTCCGTCACCCGCAAGCGTTTGATGGCCGCGGTCGCATCCATCGCCGTTGCCGGCGCGATCGGTATCGGTGCGCTGACGACTGGAACAGGGCCCGTTCTGGCCGATGCCGTGCGTGTCGAGGCGCCGCAGGTGCCGGGCTTCGCCGACGTCGTCGAGCGCGTTTCTCCGGCCGTGGTCAGCGTCAAGGTCAAGGCCAAGATCAGCCCGGCGGCCGATGATGGCTCCGATCAGTCCGACGATCCGGACGGCATGAACAACCTCCCCGACAATCCGCAGTTGCGCCGCTTCTTCAAGGAATTCCGTGGCTTTGGCGACCAGAACGGCCAGGGTGGTATCCGCCGCTTCGGCCACCGCGACCACAACAACGACCAGCCGCGACCGGTTGCACAGGGTTCCGGCTTCTTCATCTCCGATGATGGCTATCTGGTCACCAACAACCACGTCGTCGAGGAAGGCTCGGCCTTCACCGTGGTGATGAATGACGGCAAGGAACTCGACGCCAAGCTGATCGGTACCGACCCACGCACCGATCTCGCCGTGCTGAAGGTCGATGGCGTCGGCAAGTTCACCTATGTCGACTTCGCGGACGACTCCAAGGTCCGCGTCGGCGACTGGGTGGTGGCCGTCGGCAATCCGTTCGGCCTCGGCGGCACGGTCACCGCCGGAATCGTCTCGGCCCGCGGTCGCGACATCGGCGCTGGCCCCTATGACGACTTTCTCCAGATCGACGCCTCGGTCAATCGCGGCAATTCGGGGGGCCCGACCTTCAACCTCAACGGCCAGGTCGTCGGCATCAACACCGCGATCTTCTCGCCGTCAGGTGGCAGCGTCGGCATCGCCTTCGACATTCCCGCGTCGACCGCCAAGCAGGTCGTCCAGGACCTGATGAAGAGCGGTTCCGTACAGCGTGGCTGGCTCGGTGTCGAAATCCAGCCGGTCACCTCCGACATCGCCGAATCGCTGGGCCTGAAGTCGCAGAATGGGGCCCTGGTTTCCAGCGCCCAGGACGAGGGTCCCGGCAAGAAGGCCGGCATCATTGCTGGTGACGTGATCACCCAGGTCGACGGCAAGGACGTTGCTTCGCCGAAGGAACTGGCCCGGCTGATCGGTGCCTACTCGCCTGGCAAGTCGGTCGATGTCACCGTGTGGCGTGATGGCAAGAGCCAGACGGTCAAGGTCGATCTCGGCAAACTGCCCTCGAGCGACAAGCAGGCATCCGCCGACCAGCAGCAGCCCGCCGCTCCGGCCAAGCCCGACTCGCTGGCCGATCTCGGCCTGACCGTCACCAAGTCCGAAAACGGCAAGGGGCTGGTGGTGACCGATGTCGATCCCGACAGCGATGCCGCCGACCGCGGCATTCAGCCGGGCGACATCATCACATCGGTCAATTCGACCGAAGTGAACGCCACCGACGACATCACCAAGGCGATGACCGAGGCGGTCAAGTCCGGCCGCAAGGCCGTGCTGATGCAGATCACCCGCGACGACAACAATCGTTTCGTCGCGCTGCCCGTCGCCAAGGGCTGAGGCACGGCCCGAAGCGTTCTTGCCTCTCCAGTTGGATGAGGACGCTCCGACGGCAAGTTCGACTTTTCCAGTGCGGCGGTTTCAACACCCCCGAGCCGCCGTACGGGAAAGCATGGAGGAGCGCGCGTTAGTCAGTCATCGCGCTCTCCCCGGCGGCAGCGGGCTTCCCATCGCCCGCTGCCGCACCCCCAGGCATGTCGTCAAAAAAGCGTTTCGGCGGTCTTGGCGCAACGAGATCGGGGCAAGGATTCTTATCGCGCACGGCTTCGGATGATCTTGATCGCGATGCGCTTTGGCAAAGGCCACAATGCAGATGTCTGCCACTCAATCTTCCAGCGAAATCGCGTATAACAGTCCTATGAAGATTCTCGTCATAGAAGACGATCGCGAGGCGGCGGATTACTTGCAGAAAGCCTTCACCGAGGCCGGTCACACTGCCCATGTTGCCGGAGACGGCGAAACCGGCTTTGCGCTCGCCGACGCCGGCGACTACGACGTGATGGTCATCGACCGGATGATGCCGCGTCGCGACGGCCTGTCGGTCATTGCCGGCCTGAGGTCCAGGGGCAACACGACGCCGGTGCTGATCCTGTCGGCGCTCGGCGAGGTCGACGACCGGGTCACCGGCCTGCGCGCCGGCGGCGACGATTATCTGACCAAGCCCTATGCCTTCTCCGAACTTCTGGCCCGTGTCGAGGTCCTGAACCGCCGCGCCAGCGCCAAGGAAGCGGAAACCGTCTACCGCGTCGGCGATCTGGAACTCGACAGGCTGTCGCATTCGGTCCGCCGCGCGGCGCGCGAGATCACGCTGCAGCCGCGCGAATTCCGCCTGCTGGAATATCTGATGCGCCATGCCGGCCAGGTGGTGACGCGCACCATGCTGCTCGAAAATGTCTGGGACTATCATTTCGATCCGCAGACCAATGTCATCGACGTCCATGTTTCGCGGCTGCGCGGCAAGATCGAGAAGGGGTTCGACAAGCCCATCCTGCATACGGTTCGCGGCGCCGGTTACATGCTGAAGAGCGGCTAGCAGCAGCATGGCTCTTTCCGTGCCAGCCATCATGAAGACGACGGCAGCGCGGCTTTCGGCGCTCTATCTCCTGCTCTTCGCGCTCTGCGCGGTGGCGCTCGTCTTCTACATGACCTCGCTGTCGGCGCGCATGCTGACCGCGCAGACGCAGGAGACCATCAACGACGAGGTGCTCGGCCTCGCTCGCGCCTATCAGCGCGGCGGTCTGCCGGTCCTGGTGCGCGTGGTCGAGGCCCGCTCGCGCCAACCCGGCGCCAACCTCTATCTGATCGCCGACGCCAACGGCCAGATCCTGACCGGCAACGTGCAGAGCCTGGAACCGGGCGTTCTCGAAACCGAAGGCTGGACCAGCAGTCCGTTCTCCTATCAGCGCTTTGGCGAGGGGGAACTCGAGCGTCTGAGAAACTTGCCGACGGAACAGAGCACCACCCAACCCGACCAGAACGAAGCTCAGGCGCAGGGCGAGAAGGGCCACAACGCCATTGCGCTGGTGCTTCGGCTGCCCAACCAGATGATCATGCTGGTCGGCCGCGACCTTGGCGAGCCGGAGCGGTTCCGCGCCGTCATCCGCCGCGCTTTGATGCTGGCGCTCGGCATGATGGGGCTGGGCGGACTGCTGATCTGGTTCTTTGTCGGTCGCGCCGCGCTGAAGCGCATCGACAGCGTGTCGGAAGCCAGCCGCCGCATCATGGGCGGCGATCTTTCCGGCCGGTTGCCGGTCACCGGTGCCGGTGACGAGTTCGACCGGCTCTCCGAAAACCTCAATTCCATGCTGGCCAGGATCGCCACGCTCAACGAAGGCCTGAAACAGGTTTCCGACAACATCGCGCATGATTTGAAAACGCCGCTGACCCGGCTGCGCAACCGGGCGGAGGCGACGCTTGCGGGCAAGCACAAGACCACCGATTACCGCCAGGCGCTGGAAGGCACGATTTCCGAATCCGACCAGCTCATAAAAACCTTCAACGCCATCCTGATGATCTCCCGGCTGGAGGCTGGCTACTCCTCGGAAAATACCAACCGCGTTGATCTTGCGGAAGCCGTGCGCGATGTTGTCGAGCTCTACGAGCCGGTGGCGGAGGAGGCAGGTGTCTCGCTGGAGACAGACGTGCGGGAGACGGTCTTCGTCAACGGCAACCGCGAATTGATCGGCCAGGCATTGTCGAACATCGTCGACAACGCGATCAAATATTCGACCGATGCCACTGCCCAACCGGCCGTGCACGTGGCGGTTGAGCGGATCGGCACTGAAGTTCGGCTGTCGGTCGCCGACAATGGCCACGGCATTCCCGACGATGGCGACCGTGCCCGCGCGACCGAGCGTTTCGTGCGGCTGGAGAAAAGCCGTTCGCAGCCCGGTTCCGGTCTTGGCCTGAGCCTCGCCAAGGCGGTCATGACATTCCACAATGGCCGGCTTGATCTCATGCCTGGCAATCCCGGATTATCCGTGGTCATGAGTTTCCCCTCGCGGGAGGATCACTGATGAGCGCGGCTGCCAAGCAGGTGGAGACGGACTGGCTGCTGAAGCCGGTCGCCAGGCTTGCTCCGCTCGATGAAAACCGGGCTCGGCAAGAGCTGGCCGAGATTGCCTCGGCGGCGCGGGAGGAGGGGCTGGCGCGGTTGGCCAAACTCCTCGCCGATAAGGGGCCAGGCCAGGATTTTCTGGCAGCCGTCTTCGATTTGTCGCCGTTCCTGCGCGATACGGCGCGTCGCCGGCCGCAGATCCTGGACGCCCTGTTCGAGCAGACTGTCGAGGCGCGGCTGAAAGCTATCGGCGCCGCCATTGGCCAGGCGCATTTGGCCGAGGTCGTCTCGGAATCCGGCCTTATGATGGAACTGCGCCAGTGGAAGGCCGAGGCGCATTTCCTGATCGCGTTGGCCGATCTTGCCGGCGAAGCCGAAACGGCGCTGACGGTGCGCCGGTTGAGCGACCTGGCCGACGCTTGCACCTGCGCGGCTGTCGACTTCCTGCTGCGCGACGCCCATGGCCAGGGCAAGCTCAAACTGCCGGATTTCGACAATCCGTCAGAGCAATCAGGCTGGATCCTGCTCGGCATGGGCAAGTTGGGCGCGCATGAGCTGAATTTTTCCTCCGACATCGATCTTGTTGTCTTCTTCGATCCGGAAGCGCCCGCCGTCGTCGACCCGCTCGACGCTACCGAGCTGTTTTCGCGCCTGACGCGCCGCCTGGTGCGCATCCTGCAGGACCGCACCGAGCATGGTTATGTCTTCCGCACGGATCTGAGGTTGCGCCCCGATCCCGGTTCGACACCGCTGGCAATCCCCGTCGATGCCGCGCTGCGCTATTACGAGGCGCGTGGCCAGAACTGGGAACGCGCCGCGATGATCAAGGCGCGTCCGGTGGCCGGCGACATCGCCGCGGGCGCCGCCTTCCTCAAGGAGTTGCAGCCCTACATCTGGCGCAAATACATGGATTACGCGGCGATTGCCGATGTCCATTCGATCAAGCGCCAGATCCACGCCCACAAGGGCCATGGCGAGATCGCCGTGAAGGGCCACAACGTCAAGCTCGGCCGCGGCGGCATCCGTGAGATCGAGTTCTTCGTCCAGACGCAGCAGCTCATCGCCGGCGGACGTTTTCCGGAACTGCGCGGACGAGAGACGGTGCCGATGCTCGGCCAGCTTGCGGCGCGCAGCTGGATCACATCAGACGCGCGCGACGCGCTGGCTCGTCAGTACTGGTTCCTGCGCCGTGTCGAACATGCCGTGCAGATGGTTGCCGACGAGCAGACGCACACGCTGCCGGAAGACGATGAAGGGCTGGAGCGCATCGCCCACATGCTCGGTTTTGCCGACGCGGCCGCCTTTTCCCAGGCCTTCCGTGCCTCGCTGCAACAGGTCGAGCGCCATTACGCAGCCCTGTTCGAAACCGCGCCGGAGCTTTCTACGGGCATCGGTAATCTGGTCTTCACCGGCGATGTCGACGATCCCGACACGCTGCGGACCTTGCACGGCCTCGGCTTTCAGCGGCCGAGCGACATCTGCCGGGTCATCCGCGGCTGGCATTTCGGCCGCTATCGCGTCACCCAGTCGGCGGAAGCGCGCGAGCGGCTGACGGAACTGACGCCGGCGCTGCTGCGGTCCTTCGGCCAGACACGCCGGGCCGACGAAGCCGTGATACGCTTCGACGAGTTTCTCGCTGGCCTGCCTGCCGGTATCCAGCTGTTTTCGTTGCTGCAGTCCAATCCGGCTCTGTTGAAGCTCATGGCGACGATCATGGGTGCAGCACCCCGGCTGGCGGCGATCATCACGCGCCGGCCGCATGTCTTCGATGGTTTGCTCGACCCGGCCTTGCTGACCGAATTGCCGGACCGTGCCTATCTGTCGGCGCGGCTTTCCGCCTTTGTCGAGGGCGACCGGCTTTATGAGGACGTGCTCGACCGGCTGCGCATTTTTGCCTCCGAGCAAAAGTTCCTGATCGGTGTCCGGCTGCTGGCCGGCTCGATCGATCCGGCTCGGGCGGGCCGCGCCTTTTCCGATCTGGCGGATCTCACCATCGAGGCGGCGTTGCAGGCGGTGACCGCCGAATTCGCGGCACGCCATGGCACGATTTCCGGCGGCGTGGTTTCGCTGCTCGGCATGGGCAAGCTCGGTAGCCGCGAACTGACCGCCGGATCGGACGTCGATCTCATCCTGCTCTACGATCACGCGCCGGATGCCGAGGAATCCAACGGCGACAAGCCGCTGGCGCCTTCGCATTACTACACCCGCATGACGCAGCGGTTGATCGCGGCCGTGTCCGCGCCAACCGCGGAAGGCGTGCTCTACGAACTCGACCTGCGCCTGCGGCCATCCGGCAACAAGGGGCCTGTGGCCACCCACGTCGATGCCTTCAAGAAGTACCAGCGCCAGGAGGCCTGGACGTGGGAGCACATGGCGCTGTCGCGGGCGCGTGTCATTGCCGGCGATGCCGGCCTGTGCAGCGAGGTTGAGGCGGAAGTGGCGGCAGTGCTTGGCCAGCCGCGCGACGCGAAAAAGGTGATGGCCGAGGCCTCGGACATGCGCGCCATGATCGAAAAGGAAAAGCCGCCGCGGGACCTATGGGACATCAAGCTGATCCCCGGCGGCCTGATCGATCTCGAATTCATCGCCCAGGTGGCCGTGCTCACCGGGCAGGCCGTGCCAATTGCACGTGCCACAGGCACGGCCGAAATCCTGTCGCGCCTGGCGCCAGGCTTTGCCGATGTCGAGGTCAGGCAGCAACTTGGCGATGCCTACGCGCTCTATCTGGCGCTGACCCAGATGACGCGGCTGTGCCTCACCGGAGCCTTCGAGCGCGACGATGTTCCGCCGGGGCTTTCGGATTTGCTTCTGGCGGTGACTGACCTGCCGGATTTCGGTGTGCTGGAAGCGCACCTCAAGGAGACGTCGCAAAAGGTCAGGAAGGACTTTGACCTTTTGCTTCGTGCCGGACGACCGTGAAGCCGTTCGTCCGGCCGCATCGGGGGTGACGATGCAACAGGAGAAGACCATGAGAACGACAACCAAACTTGCCCTTGCCTTCGTCGCCCTGGCCGGCGCCGTCGGCACCACGGCCTATGCCGAAAACAATGCCAGCGAAAAGCTGCGCGAGGGCACGATGATGCGCCTCAGCAAGGCGATGAGCGATTCCAACGGAACCATCAGCTTTGACCAGTTTTCCGACGCCATGAACGCGCGGCTGAAGAAACTCGTCGCCGACAATGGCGGCAAACTGACCGTCGCCCAACTCGCCGACGCACTGGAGAAGGCGCGTTTTGAGCAGATGGCCAAACGCATCATCGCCCGCTACGACACCAGGGGCGATGGCACCCTGACATCAGACGACATCACCAGTCGCCAGAAGAAGGTCTTTGCCATGCTCGACAGGAACAATGATGGCAAGATCGAGAAGAGCGAACTGCCGAAAGGCGGCCGCTTCGGCCGTCATCGCCAATGGGATGGCGACGACAATGAAGGCGGCATGCAGTGAGGCTGTCCGATGCAGGCACCGGCGACGTCAGTCGGAGCCTGTGGTTGCTCAGGCTGCCGCCTTGATCGCCGGCGCGCTCTTCTTCACCGGAATGCGCACCGACACGATTGTGCCGACACCTTCGGTCGAACGGATCTTCAGCGCGCCACCTTGGAGCTCGGCCAGCGAGCGTGAGATGGCGAGGCCAAGGCCGGATCCGGCATGGCTCTTGGAGAACTGGTTCTGCACCTGTTCGAAGGGACGGCCGAGCTTGCCGAGCGCGTCTTTCGGGATGCCGCAGCCATTGTCCTCGATGGTCAATACAAGCGCGCCGGAGGTGTTGCGGGCCCTGACCGATATGTGGCCGCCCTGACCGGTGAATTTCACTGCGTTGGACAAGAGGTTGATGACGATCTGCTTGATCGCGCGGCGATCGGCGACCAGCGTCAGCGCGTCGGCGATGCGTGTTTCCACGGTGATCGCCTTTTGCGCCGCCTGCAGCGAGACGACGCGAACCGTCTCGCTGATCAGCGGACC
This sequence comes from Mesorhizobium sp. CNPSo 4670, assembly GCF_057784235.1. Classification (NCBI taxonomy): domain Bacteria; kingdom Pseudomonadati; phylum Pseudomonadota; class Alphaproteobacteria; order Hyphomicrobiales; family Phyllobacteriaceae; genus Mesorhizobium; species Mesorhizobium sp. CNPSo 4670. The sequence goes on from NZ_JBWJFQ010000001.1 coordinate 674,799, forward strand.
GAGGTCGATCTGTTCCTGGTCGAGCGAGAATTGGCCAGCCTCGATCTTGGACATGTCGAGAATGTCGTTGATCACGCCCAGCAGATATTTGCCGCTGCTGTTGATGTCGGTGGCGTATTCCTCGTAGCGCTCCGACCCCAGCGGACCGAACAGGCCCTGTTCCATCAGTTCGGAGAAGCCGATGATGGCGTTCAGCGGCGTGCGCAATTCGTGTGACATATTGGCGAGGAATTCGGACTTCGCCCGGTTCGCCGCCTCGGCGCGTTCGGTTTCCTTCATGTATTTGCGGTTGAGGTCGACCAGTTCGCGCGATCGCTCCTCTTCGGCCCGGCGGGCGAGGCTCAGATCGTGGATCGTCGCCATCAGCCGGCGCTCGCTGTCGACCAGCTTCTCCTGGTGCAGCTTGATCTGGGTGATGTCGGAGCCGACGGAGACGATGCCGCCGTCCCGGGTCTTCAGTTCGTTGACCTGCAGCCAGCGGCCGTCGGCCAGCTGCCGCTCGAAGGTCGCGCCGCCCTGCAGTCCGCTGGTGTTGGCAAGCCGCCGTTCGGAAGCAAAGGCCAGCATCCGGTCTTCCAGCACCGCGCGCGCGGTGCCTGGCATGACATCCCGGTCCGAAAGGCCGTTGTCCTGCTGGTATTTGGAGTTGCACATGATCAGGCGCTGGGCCGAATCCCACAACACGAAGGATTCGTTGATGTTTTCGATCGCCGTTCTAAGGCGAAGGTCGGCCGCCTCGGAACGCAGCGCCAGATGGCGTTGTTCGGTGACATCGACGGCGATGCCGATGAGCTGGATCTCCGGCGCTTCAGGATCGATGACCTGTGCCCGGGCGCGCATCCAGACCCATTGGCCGTCGGCATGCCGCATGCGGAACACCTGGTCGATATGGTCGATTTCGCGGGCGACGATTCTGTTGGCGAGCTCGAACAGGTCGCCGTCCTCGGGGTGGATGATTTCGTCGACCTCGCCGAAGGACAGCATCGTGTCGCAAGGCTTGTAGCCGAGCATGTCGTACATCGAGCGCGACCAATACATCTTGCCGCGCACCATGTCCCAGTCCCACAGGCCGCAGCGGCCGCGAACCAGCGCCATGTCGATGCGCTGATGCGCTTCGAGATAGATGCGATCGGCGGCCTGCGCGCGTGCCGCCTGGCCGAAATAGGCGTAGAGGATGACGATCAGCACACCGGCCGTCAGCACGAACAGGGTGACGTTGAGCGAGACAGTCTTGCGCCAGGTGTCGAAAACGGCGTCCTGTGGGACCAGTGCCGCCGCGGCACCCTTTCGCCCGTTCGCCAGGCTGACCGCCGCGTACCAGTCCCGTCCGCCGATGTTGACCTCCATGACGCCGGCGCGGTCGCCGAACATGAACAATGGCTGGCCGCCCTGGACGAGGCCGTCGAGCGAATGGCTTTGCCATGGCATCGAGCGCGGTGTCACCGCGACGATCTTGAAAGCGCTGTCGGTGATGACGAGCACATGACTGCGCCCCATCGCGCCCTGACGGCTGGTGGTCTCCAGCAGGTCCTGAATGGCGCCCGGCATCGTGTCCGAAGTGGTGGCGAGCGAACTCGCCAGCTGACCCGCCGCCAGCGTGAGGATCGCCTTGGCGTTGCGTTCGACATCGTCGCGCTCGTTCATCAGCGACAGGACCCGCAGTGCCGCGATGACGATCAGGAAGGTGATGATGAGGGCCGGTATCGATCGGCGCAACAGCGGCTCGGCAGCCAGAAGCCGCCGGTAGGCCGGTTCGGCGATGAGCCGCGTGTTCCCGGCAAGGCCGTCGCTTCGCGTCTCGCGATGCGCAAAAACCTTCCCCCCGGGCGCGCCCCACGCGTCCGCCTTCGCCATAAATGGCACTCCCCGAAGTTGCCTATGCTGCTTTGATCCGGCAAACGCCGCACATCCGAATCGTCAGTAAAGAATCAAAGGTGATTCGCGTTGTCCAGTGGTCCGGCGAAAAAAGATTAAAAATCGACTAAAATAGTGCCGAAACGGCGGCTTTCGGATGAAAGCGCACGCCTAGGCCAGCGTGCGATCGACAATATCGCTCAGATCCGCCGAGAGGTCTCCGGCTTTCGCGATCGAAAGCAGCGCTTCCCTGGCCTTGGCCTGTCGGCCAGGTTCGAGCGAACGCCATGAGCGGAGTGCCGTCGCCAGCCTCGCCGCCAATTGCGGATTGCGCTTTTCGACCTCGAGCACGGTCTGCGAGAAGAACCGGTAGCCCTCGCCATCCGCGCTGTGGAAGCCGGTCTGGTTGGCGCTGGAGAATGTGCCGATCAACGAGCGCACCCGGTTCGGATTGTGCATCGAGAAAGCGGGATGAGCGGTCAGCGCGCGCACTGTGTCGACGGCCTGCGGACCGGGCACGCTGGCCTGGATCTGGAACCATTTGTCCATGATCAGCGGGTCGGAGCCATAAGTCGTCTCGAAAGCCGCCAGCGCCTGGATCGCCTGGGGCGAACCGTGGTGGCGATGCGCAAGCACGGCAAGGGCCGCCGCGCGGTCGGTCATGTTGGTCGCCGATTGGAAATGTCCGGCGGCAAGTGCTGCTCCCCCCGGCTGCATGGAGAGATAGTCAAGCAGGGTGTTGCGCAAGGCCCGGCGTCCGGCGCTCGCCGCATCGGGGCTGAACGCCGCTTTGTCGGCAAGCCTGTCGTAGAGGCGGGCAAAATTGTCAGGGTTGGCGGTGCCTATCGCCAGTGCAAGCGCCTCGCGGGCAGCGTAGATGGCGTCGGGGTCGATGTTGCTGCCGATATCGCGGGCAATGTCGGCTTCGCCAGGCAGCGCCAGCGCCAGCGCCCGGTAGGCCGGCTCCAGCGTCTCGTCGGCGGCGATGCCGCCGGCGAGTTCGGTCAGCCGCGACGCGAAAACCGGCGGCCTGCCGCCGAGGATCTCGCGGAAGGCGGCAATCAGCGCGTCGGTCAGCAGCGTGTTGAAGGCCTGCCAGCGCGAGAAGGGGTCGCTGTCATGGCGGGCGAGGAAGAACTGGTCGTCGGCTTTCTGCTCGACGGACAGCGTCACCGGCGCCGAAAAGCCGCGGTTGAGCGACACCGCCGGGCGTTCGGCAACACCTGAGAACCGCACCATGTGGCGGCGCTTGCGAACATGGATGACGCCGTCCTCGACGCTGGCGCCCTCGACGCCGCTATAGTCGACCGGCTGGCCGCCGGCGCCGATCAGGCCGAAGGCGAGCGGGATGTGCATCAGCCGCTTGCGGCTTTCGGAGGGCGTCGGCGGCACCGACTGCTCGATTTCGAGCATGAACTCCTGCGACGCCGGATTGTGCGTCGAACTGATGGTCAAATTGGGCGTGCCCGCCTGGTGGTACCAGAGCGCGAACTGCGACAGGTCGCGGCCGGACGCATCCTCGAACACCTTGATGAAATCCTCGATGGTCGCCGCGTCGCCGTCGTGACGCTCGAAATAGAGGTCCATGCCGGCACGAAAGGCATCAGGCCCGAGAATGGTGCGGATCATGCGCACCACTTCGGAACCCTTTTCGTAGACCGTCGCCGTGTAGAAATTGTTGATCTCGCGGTAGCGGCGCGGCCGCACCGGATGCGCCAGCGGTCCCTGGTCCTCGGGAAACTGGTGGGCGCGCAGTGTGCGCACTTCGGCGATGCGCTTGACCGCGCGCGAGCGCTGGTCGGCGGAGAATTCGTGGTCGCGGAAAACCGTCAGCCCTTCCTTCAGGCAGAGCTGGAACCAGTCGCGGCAAGTGATTCTGTTGCCTGTCCAATTGTGGAAATACTCATGCGCGATGATCGCCTCGATATTGGCGAAATCGGCATCCGTCGCTGTCTCGTGGTCGGCCAGCACATATTTGTCGTTGAAGATGTTGAGGCCCTTGTTCTCCATCGCGCCCATGTTGAAGTCGGAGACGGCGACGATGTTGAAGACGTCGAGGTCGTATTCGCGGCCGAACGCCTCCTCGTCCCATTTCATCGACCGCTTCAGGGCGTCCATCGCGTAGCCGGCCAGCTTCTCCTTGCCTGGCTCGACGTAGATGCCGAGCTCGACCATGCGGCCGGATAGGGTGACGAACCTGTCGGCTACTTTGCCGAGATTGCCGGCGACCAGCGCGAACAGATAGGACGGCTTGGGGAAGGGGTCGTGCCACACCGCATAGTGCCAGCCATCGCCGACGTCACCCTTGTCGACCGGGTTGCCGTTGGACAGAAGCAGCGGTGCCTCCTCGCGCAGGGCTTCGATGCGCACCGTGTAGACGGACAGGATATCGGGGCGATCGAGGAAATAGGTGATGCGGCGAAAGCCCTCGGCCTCGCATTGCGTGCAGTAGACATTGCTCGAGCGGTAAAGGCCCATCAGGGCTTCGTTGCCCACCGGCGCCAATTCGGTCTCGATGAGCAGCTGGAAGCGCCGCGCGGCCGGCGGCTCGAGGATTGTCAGTTGGTCGGGCGACACCAGAATATCGGCCGGTTTCGCTTTCTTGCCGTCGATCTCGATGCGCTTGAGCGTCAGCCCGTCGCCGTCGAGCACCAGCGGAGCCGACGCGGACACGCCATCACGGCGCTCGACCGTGAGCACGGCGGTGACGCGCGTTGCGTCTGGCGAAAGGCGGAAGGTGAGGTTGGTTTGCGGAATGAGGTAGTCATTGGGGCGGTAGTCTTCGAGCTTGAAGACCTGGCCGGTGTCCGTGCGCATTCCGTGGGTTTTCCTGTCGATTGCGTTGGCGGCGGGTTGTTTCCGCTGGTCCAAGAAAATTGAAGTCCGCGCTCTTTACACGAAACAGCCCCTCGACAAAACTGAGACGGCGCCTATTTCAGGCGTTCCTCCTCCCATTCATCATCACGAGGCCTCCATGACCGTCGTCACGCCGAAATTCGGGATGGGCGCATCCGTGCTGCGGCGCGAGGATGCTGCCTTCATCCAGGGCCAGGGCCGCTACACCGACGACATCCAGCCGGCTGGCGTCCTGCATGGCTATGTCCTGCGCTCGCCGGTCGCCAAGGCCAGCTTCACCATCGGTTCGACCGAGGCGGCGAAGGCAGCACCCGGCGTGCATCTGGTCCTGATCGGCAAGGACCTTGCCCATCTCGGCGATCTCAGGTCCGGCGTCATGCAGGAACAGCCGGACGGCACCAAGGCACCAACTCGCGACATTCCGGTCCTGTGCCGTGACCGCGTCAACTATGTCGGCGACGCCGTTGCCTTCGTGGTCGCCGACAGCCGCGCTTTGGCGCAGGATGCCGCCGAACTGATCGACGTCGACTATGACAGCGAAGATGCAGCGTCCGGAACGGCGACGGCGCTCGCCGAAGGCACGCCGCTGGTCTGGCCGGAACTCGGCTCGAATCGGGCCTTCAGCTACCATACGGGCGACAAGAAAAAGACGGACGCGGCTTTCGCCAAAGCCGCCCATGTCACCCGCATCGAATTCGTCAACAACCGGCTGGTCTGCAACTACATGGAGCCGCGCTCGGCGATCGGCGAGTGGAACGTTCAGGAGAACCGCTTCGTGCTGACCACGGGGTCACAGGGCGTGCATTCCATGCAGTACATCCTGGCCAGCCTGTTCAAGATCAAGAAGGACCAGCTGCGTGTCATCACGCCGGATGTCGGCGGCGGTTTCGGGCCGAAGAGCTTCGTCTACCGCGAATACCCGCTGGTGCTCGAGGCGGCGAAGCGGCTTGGCCGTCCGGTGAAATGGGCCGGCGACCGCACCGAGCACTTCCTGACCGACGCGCAAGGCCGCGACAATGTCGTGAAGGCCGAGATGGCGCTGGACAAGGATGGCCGCTTCCTTGGCATGAAGGTGGACCTGCTCGCCAATATGGGCGCCTATGTCTCGCAATACGGTCCCTACATTCCGTATATCGGCGTCACCATGTCGACCGGCGTCTACGACATCCAGGCGCTCGACGTGTCGGTCACCGGCCTCTACACCAACACCTGCCCGGTCGATGCCTATCGCGGCGCGGGCCGGCCGGAAGCGGCGTTCCTGCTGGAAAAGCTAGTCGATGCCTGCGCCCACGATCTGGGTCTGCCCGTCGAAGAAATCCGGCGCCGCAATTTCATCCGGCCCGAGCAGTTTCCATACCGCACGCAGACCGGCCGTCTCTACGACACCGGCGAGTTTGAAGGCCACATGACCCGCGCCATCGAACAGGCGGAATGGAAGGGCTTTCCGCAGCGGCTCGAACAGTCGAAAGCCGGTGGAAAGATCCGCGGCCTCGGCATGGCGACCTATATCGAGGCCTGCGCCTTTCCGGGGTCGGAACCGGCCTTTGTCGAACTCAACGGCGACGGCACGGTGACGCTGAAGATCGGCACCCAGACCAACGGGCAGGGGCATGCCACCGCCTACGCGCAGTTCCTGTCGGAAAAGCTCAATCTCGACATCGACAAGATCCATGTCCGCCAGGGCGATACCGATGAGCTAAAGGCTGGCGGCGGCACTGGCGGCTCGCGCTCCATTCCGCTCGGCGGCGTTTCGGCGTCGCGCGCCGGCGAGGATCTGGCCAACAAGATCAAGCGCATCGCCGCCGACGAGCTGGAGGCCTCGGCCGGCGACATCGAATTGTCTGATGGCGTTGCCCGCATCGTCGGCACCGACCGTACGATCGATTTTTCCGCCATCGCCAAGGCCGCCAGGACGCCGGATGATCTCAAGGGGTTCGGCGAATTCGTGCAGGACGAGTGCACCTATCCCAACGGCACCCATATCTGCGAGGTCGAGATCGACCCGGACACCGGCACCACCGACATCGTCCGCTACACCATCGTCGACGATTTCGGCGTCACCGTGAATCCGATCCTGCTCGCCGGTCAGGTTCATGGCGGCGTGGTGCAAGGCATTGGCCAGGCGCTGACCGAGGACACCATCTATGGTGAGGACGGACAGCTCCTGACGGCGAGCTTCATGGACTACGCCATGCCGCGCGCCGACAATTTCCCGTTCTTCCATTTCGAGACCCGCAACGTGCCTTCGACCACCAATGCGCTCGGCATCAAGGGGGCGGGCGAAGCCGGCACCATCGGCTCGACACCGGCGGCACTCAACGCGGTGACGGACGCGCTCTGGCGCGCCTACGGTGTCAAGCACATCGACATGCCGGCGACGCCGGCGCGCATCTGGGCAACGATCCAGGAAGCGGCTAGACCATGATACCGAAAAGTGGGAACCGGTTTTCGGAAAAGATCATGGTCGAACAAGAAGATAGAGATCCATCCCGGCTAAATCGGGATGGATCGAACTCGTGACAGCAAAACCAGGTCAGGCCGTAGCACCCGATGACCATGCTGTCGGGCACAGCACGCTCACCGGCATCACGCTCAAGATCGTTTCGGTGGCGGTCTTCGTCGGCATGTCGACCTGCATCAAGGCGGCGGGCACCGTTCCGGCGGGGCAGATCGTCTTCTTTCGCTCCTTCTTCGCCATCTTTCCGATCATTGCCTTTCTCGCCTTCAAGGGAAAACTCGGGACTGCGTTTTCGACCAAGCGCCCGCTCAATCACATTGCGCGCGGTGTGGTCGGCGTCTGCGCCATGGGACTTGGCTTTTTCGCGCTGACGCGGCTGCCGCTGCCGGAGGCGATCACGCTGAACTACGCGCAGCCGCTTCTGGTGGTGGTGTTCAGCTCGATCTTCCTCGGCGAAGCCATCCGCGTCTATCGCTGGAGCGCGGTCGCCGTCGGGCTGGTCGGCGTGCTGATCATCTCCTGGCCGGAACTGACGCTGCTGAGTTCCGACGAGGCGCTTGACGACCAGGAGGTGCTCGGCGTCATCGCCGCTCTTGTCGCGGCGGCGATCTCGGCCGTCGCCATGCTGCTGGTGCGCAATCTCGTGCAAAGCGAACGCACCGCGACCATCGTGCTGTGGTTTTCGGTGACGGCGAGCGTCATGGCACTGCTGTCGCTGCCGTTCGGCTGGCAGGCGCTGACGCCGCTCCAGGCGGCTCTTCTGGTTGCCGCCGGCTTCTGCGGCGGCCTCGGCCAGATCCTGATGACTTCGGCCTATCGCCATGCCGAAGCCTCGGTCGTGGCACCCTTCGAATACACCTCGATGATCCTTGGCGTCGTTGTCGGTTATCTCGTCTTTGGCGACGTTGCCACCCTCAACATGCTGGTCGGCGGCCTGATTGTCGTCGCTGCAGGCATCTTCATCATCTGGCGCGAGCGCCAGCTTGGTCTGGAGCGCACCCGCACGCGAAGGGCGACTCTGCCTCAGGGGTGACTATGATCGTTCGGCTCGCTCCTTCGCCAGCCGCACCAGCACCGTCCTCGTCTGTTCGTCGGCCGGGAAAAACGATTCGATCGCCAGTTCCGACAGCGTCACGTCGAGCGGCGTACCGAACACCGTGATGGTGCTGATGAACGACAGCACCTGATCGCCATGCGCCAGCCTTAGCGGGTGCACGATGGCATTCGGCTCGACCGGCGCCGGCCGGCTGCCGTTCAAGCCGGACGGATAAGTCCGCAGTTCGCGCTCCAGGTCGATCAGCACCGGATCGCCGCTGGCGTCGTTCTGGTGCTTGAGACGCTCGAGCAGGTGCGTGCGCCATTCCTGGAGATTGACGATGCGCGGTGCGACGCCGCCCGGATGCAGGCTGAGCCGAAGCACGTTGACCGGCGGCGTCAGCAGCGAAGCCTCGCTGACATCGGCAAGGAAGGGAGCAATGGCGGCATTCGCCGAAACCAGGTTCCAGTGCCTGTCGACGGCGAGCGCCGGGAAGGGCTCGTGTCCCTTGAGCACGATGTCGACCGCCGCCATCGCTGGCGCCAGCGTCGTGTCGTTGAGCGACCGTTCGCCGAAGCTCGGCGCAAAGCCTGCGGCAAGCAACAACTGGTTGCGCTGCCGGAGCGGGATCGACAATTGCTCGGCCAGATGCAGCACCATGTCGCGCGAGGGCGCGGCACGCCCGCTCTCGACGAAGCTCAGATGGCGCTGCGAGATTTCGGCTTCCATGGCGAGGTCGAGCTGGCTCATGCGACGGCGGGTGCGCCATTCCCGGATAAGGCTGCCGGCGGAATTTTGGGGTGTTGTCATGGGGGCACGGTTAGGCTGGCAGTGGATGCATTTCAATTACCTGGGAGGTTATGGCCCTGTCCCTCCCCACAAGGGGAGAAGGGAAGAGCTGCCGCGCTTCAACCAAGTGCCCGCAGTTTCGCCTTCACCTCGAGAAAATCCCGCCATGCCAGCTTCTTGTGCGCAGGGGTTCGCAGGAGATAGGCCGGATGCAGCGTTGGCATGGCCGGGATGGCGATGCCGGCAGCTGTCGTGTGGACGCGCCAGTTGCCGCGCAGCCGCAAGATACCTTCCGAAGTGTTGAGCAAGGTCTTGGCTGACGGGCCGCCGAGGTTGATCAGCACCTTCGGATTGACCAGCTCGATCTGCCGCTCGATGAACGGCCGGCAAATCTCGGTCTCGTGCGGCGTCGGCGTGCGATTGCCCGGCGGTCGCCACGGAATGACGTTGGCGATATAGACCGAAGTGCGGTCGAGCCCGATCGCCGCCAGCATGCGGTCGAGCAGCCGGCCCGAGCGGCCGACGAAGGGCAGGCCCTCGATGTCCTCGTCGCGGCCGGGCGCCTCGCCCACCAGCATGACGGCGGCCTCCGGGTTGCCGTCGGCGAACACCAGGTTCTTGGCGGTGGCCTTCAGATTGCAGCCGTCGAAGGCCGCCATGTGCTGGCGAAGCTCGTCCAGGGTCGTTGCCGTCGTTGCCAACTGGCGCGCCAGCGCCGCCTGCGCCTCGTCGGGAACCGCAGCGGTTATCGACGGTGCACGCGCCACGGGCGGAAGATTTGCTCTGTCGGCCGGCTCGGGGCGCGACGAACCAGGTGGCGCAACGGCGTCGGCGGACGGCGCCACCGGCCGCTCTGCCGGTTTGGGCGCCTCGGCGAACCGATTCACCGGCTGGTCTTCAAGCGCCTCGTCGACACCCGCGCTGGCATAAAAGGCCAGCAGGTCGGCAAGGTCCTGTCTGTTGTTTGGGGAAGCGGCAGTCATGGCGGCACATTCGTCCGCATGACGGGAATTTGCAAGGCTGGCCGCTTGCTCTAGCCCGTAGGTATGCGTGGGTCCTGCACCAGATAGAAGGTCCAGCGCGGCGTATAGTCGGTCATCAGGAATTCGAACCTGGCGGTTTTCAGCGGGTCGACCTTGCCGTTCTTGAACAGCAGGCGATCATAGGGTTCGAAATCGCGATCGAAATCGGCGAAATTGCTCGACCAGATATTGTCCGGCGTCTTGTTGCGCTGGTCGAACGAAAGTCCGTCGCCGAACACGCTTGGCTGGTTCAGGATTTCCTGCAGTTCGAACTGGAATTCGACCCAGGCCTGGCCGCTGTTGTTGAGAACGTCGATGCGCATATACATGATGCCATTGGCGAATTCGCCAGACGGACCGAAAGCCTGGATCGGCTTTGTCGTGCGGATGGTCAGCGTCACCGGCGTTGACGAATTCAGCTCTTCGGTGATGACCAGCGGGTCGTCTTTCGTTCCGATGCCGGAAGCGCCGGTGATGTGGAAGCCGCCAAGCTCGTCGGAGAAAGAGTAGGCGCCCGTCGCCCAGACTTTCACCTCGTCCGCGGCGACGTGACCCGGTGCCAGCATCGGAAGGGCCAAAAGAAGCGCCCGGCAGGCCCGGCCGGGCGTCGATGGAAAGCGCGTCGATGAAAAGCCGCCTGGCCCAGGAATGCGCATGGCATGAAGTATGGCCGATAAGCGAGCCGTCGAACAATTAAAAACGTAAGCGCCGACGGCCCTGCAAGACCAAAACTTGCCGCTAAGCCCTCGCGATGCGCGACTTTTTGGCCAAAACGGTATTGTCACATATGCGCCGGTTTCCTGTCGCCAATTGATGCGCTATGCAGCGCAGGAGCCAGCAAGATACCCGAATGGGATAAGCCAGTGCGGAGGGGTAGATGAGCGACATCGAACGCGAAAGCATGGAATTCGACGTGGTTGTCGTCGGCGCCGGCCCGGCCGGCCTCGCCGCCGCCATCCGCCTCAAGCAAGTCAATCCGGACCTCTCGGTCGTCGTCCTGGAAAAGGGCGGTGAAGTCGGCGCCCATATCCTCTCCGGCGCCGTCGTCGATCCGATCGGCATCGACCGGCTGCTGCCGGGCTGGCGCGACGAGGAAGGCCACCCGTTCAAGACGCCGGTCACCGATGATCATTTCCTGGTGCTTGGCCCGGCCGGCTCGTTCCGTCTGCCCAATATCCTGATGCCACCGCTGATGAACAATCACGGCAACTACATCGTTTCGCTGGGCAATGTCTGCCGGTGGCTGGCGACCAAGGCCGAGGCGCTTGGCGTCGAGATCTATCCGGGCTTTGCTGCCGCCGGCCTGCTTTACAATGAGGAAGGCGCCGTCACTGGCGTCGTCACCGGCGACATGGGCGTCGAGAAGGACGGTACGCACGGCCCGGGCTTTGCGCCTGGCATGGCGCTGATGGGCAAATATGTGCTGATCGGCGAGGGCGCACGCGGTTCGCTCGCCAAGCAGCTGATCGCCAAATACAAGCTGTCCGATGGCCGCGAGCCCGGCAAATACGGCATCGGCCTCAAGGAACTCTGGCAGGTCAAGCCGGAGAACCACCGGCCGGGCCTGGTCCAGCATTCCTTCGGCTGGCCGCTCGACATGAAGACCGGCGGCGGCTCGTTCCTCTACCATCTCGAGGACAACCAGGTGGCGGTCGGCTTCGTGCTCCACCTCAATTACAAGAACCCCTGGCTGTCGCCGTTCGAGGAATTCCAGCGTTTCAAGACGCATCCGGCGATCAGAGGCACCTTCGAGGGCGCTAAGCGCCTCGGCTATGGTGCGCGCGCCATCACCGAAGGCGGCTGGCAGTCGGTGCCGAAACTGTCGTTCCCAGGTGGCGCGCTGATGGGCTGCGCGGCCGGCTTCGTTAACGTGCCGCGCATCAAGGGCTCGCACAATGCGGTGCTGTCCGGCATGCTGGCGGCCGAACATGTCGCAGAGGCGATCGGCGCTGGCCGCGCCAATGACGAGCTTTCCTCCTACGAGGCGGCCTGGCGGGCAACCGACATCGGCAAGGACCTGAAGAAGGTGCGCAACGTCAAGCCGCTATGGTCGCGCTTCGGCACCATCGTCGGCGTCGGTCTCGGCGGCCTCGACATGTGGCTGAACACGCTGTTCGGTGTCTCGCCCTTCGGCACGCTGAAGCATGGCAAGGCCGACTATGCGACACTTGAGCCGGCCGCCAAGCACGAGAAGATCGCCTATCCGAAGCCCGATGGCGTGCTGACCTTCGACCGCTTGTCCTCGGTGTTCCTGTCCAACACCAATCATGAGGAAAACGAGCCGGTGCATCTGCTGGTCGGCGACATGGCTCTGCAGCAGCGCTCCGAACACGATGTCTTTGCCGGACCCTCGACGCGCTATTGTCCGGCCGGCGTCTATGAATGGGTCGACAAGGACGGCAACGCCGCCGCCGATCCGGCGGCGAAGGACGTGCGCTTCGTCATCAACGCGCAGAACTGCGTCCACTGCAAGACTTGCGACATCAAGGATCCGAACCAGAACATCAACTGGGTCCCGCCGCAGGGCGGCGAGGGACCGGTCTACCAAGGCATGTAAAGTGGACCGCGCCGGCGGCACTGTGCCGCCGGTCCACCCATCGTCGTTGGAAAGGAGCCGGATATGCGCTTGCTCATTCTTTCAGGTCTGGCGATCGTCGGCGCCTTGTGCGGTTCCGCGACGGCTGCATCGGCAGGCGTAAAAATCCTGGTCAAGACGCAGACATACGACATCTCCGGCAAGACCGGAGAGGCTCTGATCGAGTCCATGGACCGCAACGGGCCGAGGCATGGCTTCATGACTCGCGCCATCGCACAGACCAGCTATACAAAGGCTTGGGAGTTCGACCTTGTTGAGGTCAAGGGCACCTGCCGCATCGGGCAAGTCAATGGAACGCTCAACCTGAATTTTACCTACCCCCGTGTCGTGTCCGCCCTCCCGCCGGCCCTCGACAAGCGCTGGGCGCGGTTCTTCGCCGGCGTTCGCGCGCATGAGGCGACCCATGGCGACATTGCCAGGCAGATGATGAGTGCGACCGAGAAATCGCTCAGGGGCCTGACAGTCCCTAATGACTCCCAGTGTTCCAAGGCACGGCGTGAGGCACGGCGGCGGATCGACGCGGTTTTTGCCGACTATGAAGCCAGGCAGAATGCCTTCGACGCGCGCGAACACCGGGAAGGCGGTCACGTAGAATATCTGGTCGAGGCGCTGGAGCGGCCTTAAGGGCAAAACTCAATCGGCGGGAACGAGCACAGTGCGCCACGGTTGACGTTCAAATGGTCCGTTCCATCAGGACGGACGGCAACATCGGCCCAGGGCCAATGCGCACTTCGATCCGCCTTACCGAGATGAAGCCCAAGGCTGAATAAAACCCCTCTGCGTTGAGGCTTGCCTGGCATTCGAAACAGCGCACACCGGACGAACGTGCATCTTCTTCGCAACGCCGGTAAAGCTGGCGCCCGATCCCACGGCCCAAACATTCGGGACGTGTGGCGAAATGTCGGATGTGCGCGAGTCCGAGCTCCACCTCGGAGCTTCCCGGCCGTTCCCGGGACCAACCGCCGCAGCCGACGGCAAAGCCATCGTCATTGACCGCGAGATAGTAGGTGCCAGCCGAAAGCAGCGCAGGGTTTGCCCGAGTGATCAAAGGCAGCGCAGCTTCAAGAATGGTCTGATCGTATGCAGTGCGCATCAGGCCAGGGTAGGAAGCGAGAAGCAACTCGCTTACCCCAGCTTCGTCTTCTGGCGTGGCGCGTCTGACGATGAAGGTGGGGGACATGCACGGCACCCCGTATGTTGAGCGGGCCGACCTTCGGCGGACCATCGAGCCATGTCAAATCGAACACGCCAAGGGTCTGAACTCTGACTTAGAGCATGATCCCAAAAAGTGGAATCCGGTTGTCGGAAAGGATTATCTTCTACGGGCTCTAACCCCGATATCCGTTTCGCGATTTTCCGGCCGATGTCAGCAACGCAGTCGCGGTCTCGTGTTCGTCGGTCGGCTTTTGCTCGTTTAGCCTGAGCGAGAACTCGACCAGCACCGGCAGGTGGTCCGAGCCGGTTTCTTCCAGCCGTGTCGCGGAATGAATGGTCACGCCGCCCTTGCTGAAAACCTGGTCGATCGGCAGGCCGGCGAAACGCCGCAGGAAGTCCGGCAGCTTGATGTATGTCCAGGTCGGTCCGGCGGATGGCATGACGGTCAGCCCGCCGAGCGCGGCGACGCGGCGCACGGCGGCGCTCCATGGCACGGCGTTGCAGTCGCCCGCCATGATGGCCGTCTCGCCGAGCGAGGAGAGCGATTCGGTAAGCTCACCGATCTGCCAGTGCTGTTCGCGTGGCCAAGGCCAACTGAGATGGATCGCCGCGACGTCGACGCCAATGCCGCCGAAATCGACGGTCGCCGTCGCCATGGCGCCGCGCCGCTCGCAATGCGGTTCGGTGCCGGCCGCAAAGGGTCGCCGGGAGAGCAACGCCACGCCGAATATGCCGTTGGGGTAGGGACAGAGGATCCGGTATGGATAGGCGCTGGTGATATAGCCAAGCTCGGTCGTCCACATCGCCGACACCTCGTCGAGGGTGATCACGTCGGGATTGGTCTGGCCGATCAGCGACAGCACCTTCTTCGGCGTTGGATTGTCGTAGCGCAGGTTCATCTGCAGCAGCTTGTAGACCATCTGGCCAGCGGGCTTGGCGACCGCTTCCACCGGCCACGGCTGTGGTAGCGCGCTCATTGTGGTGGCAAAGGCCGCCACGGCAAAAAGCAATGCCGCGGCCGCTTGCAGGCGAAATGTCGTGGCCAGCAGCGGCAGCGCGCAAAGCGCCATCAGCACGGCAAGGTGAACGCGGAAATGCGAGAAGGAATCGAAGGCTGGGTGCAAGGCGCCGAAGAACCCGGCGACCAGGGCAACCGATAACATCATCATCGCGATGAATGCCAGTGAAGCTGCCATGTCTCGACTGCGTCTCATCGGGTCAGGTCTGCACGGGTTGCCAACTGTGGTGCTGCACGGTTATCGGCAAAAATGCGGCCCAATCAAGATGACGAAATGCCCAATGCATGTCGCCCAAAAGTGCCCAGCAGTTTTGGGGCAACGACATGCATAAACAAATGCATGTCGCCCAAAAGTGCCCAGCGGTTTTGGGGCAACGATATACGTAAAAACGAACGCATGTCGCCCAAAAGGTGCGCGGCGGTTTCAACGCGACACGCTTTAGGCGATGCGCGATCAGCCTATTGGAACGCCGTCTCCGAAAAACTTCTCAGCTTGCGCGAATGCAGCCGCTCCATCGGCATTTCCGCAAGTTTCTCCATCGCCCGGATGCCGATGGTCAGGTGCTGCGCCACCTGCCGCTTGTAGAACTCGGTCGCCATGCCTGGCAGCTTCAGTTCGCCATGCAGGGGTTTGTCCGAAACGCACAGCAGCGTGCCGTAGGGCACGCGGAAGCGGAAGCCGTTGGCCGCGATGGTCGCCGATTCCATATCGAGCGCGATGGCGCGCGACTGTGACAGACGCTGCACCGGTCCGCGCTGGTCGCGCAGCTCCCAGTTGCGGTTGTCGATGGTGGCGACGGTGCCGGTGCGCATGATGCGCTTGAGGTCATAGCCGGACAGGCCGGTGACTTCGGCAACCGCCTCCTGCAGCGCCACCTGGATTTCGGCCAGCGGCGGGATCGGCACCCAGACCGGCAGGTCGTCGTCAAGCACGTGATCCTCGCGCACATAGGCATGCGCCAGCACATAGTCGCCGAGCGCCTGGGTGTTGCGCAGCCCGGCGCAGTGGCCAAGCATGACCCAGGCATGCGGCCTCAGCACCGCGATATGGTCGGTAATCGTCTTGGCGTTGGAAGGCCCGACGCCGATATTGACCATGGTGATGCCGCCATGGTTCGGCTTCTTCAGATGATAGGCCGGCATCTGTGGCAGGCGTGGCGGCGCAACCCCTTCGCCGGGTGCGCTTTGCCCGCCCTTGGTGATGACATTGCCCGGCTCGACGAATTCACTATATCCGCCGCCGCCGCCGGCCATCAGGTCGCGCGCCCGGGCAACGAACTCGTCGATGTAGAACTGGTAATTGGTGAACAGCACGAAGTTCTGGAAATGCTGCGGCGTGGTCGCCGTATAGTGCGACAGACGGTGCAGCGAATAGTCGATGCGCTGCGCCGTGAAGGGCGCCAATGGCCGTGGTTCGCCGAAGGCCACTTCGAACGTGCCGTTGGCGATCTGGTCGTCGGTGCCGTCGAGGTCCGGCACGTCGAACAGGTCGCGGATCGGCCGCTTGATGCGCTCGGCGGCCGAGCCGTCGACATGGGTGCCTTCGAGAAAGGCGAAGTGCAGCGGGATGGGGGTGGTCGATTCCGACACGGTGACCGCGACACCATGGTTGCGCATGATCAGGCGCAGCTGCTCGACCAGGTAGCTCTCGAACAGGCCCGGCTGGGTGACGGTGGTCGAAAAATGTCCCGGCGTCGGCATATGGCCGTAGGCCTGGCGCGAGTCGATCTGGGTGAACGAATTGGTGGTGACGCCGATCTCCGGGTAGAAGGCGCGGTAGCGCTTGCTGTTGTCGCCACCCGCTGCCGCCAGCGCCGCAAAGGAATCGCGCAGGAACTTGGTGTTGCGGTCGTACAACGCCTGCAGCGCGGCGACGGCCTTTTTGGGGCTATCAAAGCTTTGCCGGCCAAAAGGCTCCGGCATGACGACCGATTCGATGGCTTGTGGGTAGATTCGCTTTTCCATGGCTCAATATAGAGACTTGGATCGGCACTTGGGAGGGGTGTCGCGACCGAAGGCGGCCAAAGCGCCCTTTTTCTTCAACCGCGCTGCAGGCTGACCAGGAGCACGAAGCCGACGCCGGACTTCCTCAAGGCTGGCGCTTCGATCGTCGAACCGGTATCGGCGCGCATCATCGGCACGGCCAGAACCGGAGCAGCCAGAACCATAAGGATAAGCGCCGCCCGCGGCAGAAGCCGAAGGGTCTTGAGAGCGTTGGCGGCGATGCGGTCCATGTTGTTCTGCTTTTCTTTTCGAGGTCTTGGTTTCTTTGTTCAGTTGCGAAGATGGTTGGGGCAGGCGAGGTGGCAGGTCCTGGAGCCGGCTTCGTCCCAGGCGTGGGCCGGACGGCCCGTTTCGGCGACGAGGATGGCGAAGAACATTCCAAACAGGCTCATCAGCAGGCAGACGATGGTGAAGCGGCGAGCAAGCATTGGTCGTGTCTCCTTCAACACGCAGGAGAATGCCCGAGCGCGACTGAACCGGCTCTGATGCCGGCGTTCATCTGCGGTTCAAATTGGTTGATTGGATTTTGACGGTGCCGGCGTCATCCCCGGCCGGCGCAGTGCGAGGCGAACCAGGCACGGGCTGCTCACGCCCGGACAAATAAAAACGGGGCCTGTCGAGGCCCCGTTTTCATGTCGTAGTGATGCGGTCGATCAGAGCTTGTGCCAGGTCTGGCTTTTGCAGATCAGTCCGCCAAGCACGCAGCCGCTCATCTTGAGCGAGGTGCCCGACAATGTCGCCTTGCCTGAATAGGTCTTGTCGTTTGCCGGGTCGGTGATGTTGCCGGCATATTTGTTGTCGCCGGCGGCCTTGAGCGAACCAATGGTCTTACCGGCAAATTTGCCGGACTTGAGCGTGATGGAAAACGTGTCGCTGCCGGCGATCGCTGCCGTATCGCCGGCCTGTGTCTTCCAATTGCCTTCGATCGGATCGGCCCACGCCGCACCCGCCATGATCAATGTGGCCGCCAGGGCCAGGCTCACTTTTCGAAACATGGGCTTCCTCCCTTTGGATATCCGGCCGACGCTCCGCCCTCGCCGGTCTGCCGCTTACGCAAACGTAAGCTAATCCAGCTCCCGGCAAAACAAAAGCGGTGCCGCGGCGTAAGACTCTGGGATTCTGAAAGACGCCCACGCGGGCCGCACGGGCAAGAAAGGAAAGCATCCGCGGATCGTGTTTGTTTCCCGTGGTTAGCGGAGTGTTGATCCCGGCCACAAAAATTTTCGTCGAATTTGAAGAAAACCGGCCCGATTGCTGGCTTTGTATCCTTAACGAATTTCGGCGTTTACCTCTTGTTTTAGCTTTGTTTTCCTCAAATTAAGCACGCCATTTAACGACGGATTCAAGCCTCCACGGCATTCTCGAAAGCATCGGAAGAGCAGCCCGCAAGGACAAACGAAGGCAGCTCTCGGGAGCCAGACAGGGCCAAGAACAGGGGATTGAAATGGCACGTTTTGAAATGCTTGAAGCAGGCTTCGGCGCCATGGGGGCAACTGCCCAGGCCGACATTCTTTTCGAACTGGGCATGATGTATGCGACCGGCCGCGATTGCGAGACCGATGTCGTTGCCGCCCACAAATGGTTCAACATCGCCGCGATCAAGGGATCGGCCCGCGCTGCGGAACTGCGTTCCGAACTGTCGGCAGCGATGTCGAAGGTCGAGATCGCCAAGGCGCTTCGCGAAGCCCGCGAATGGATGACCATGCACTGAGATCCGCCGACCGCGGATAGACCTATCCAAGACAGGGAAGCCCGGGATCAAGACCGCACAGACGGCCAGACCCGGCGGAATGGAGGCCGCGCAAGACGGTCCTGGAGCACGGTTTTTCGGAACCAGGCTCAAACAAAGAGAAAAAGAACGCGGCAGGCCGGCCAGGCTCAGTCGCGCGATGCGGGGAAGGCGAGCGGGATTTCGGGGCGCGGGGGCGCTTGGGGCCGCTTGACGAGCAAAAAGCCACGACCAGCCGAAACAAGGCTGGCGTGGCTTTTTGCGTGGATGACGTCTTGCAGGCCCAATCGAGTGCCGCCGATGCGCCTAGACAGGCCCGGTGAAGGATGAAATTGTCCCGCC
The DNA here is from genome assembly GCF_057784235.1 of Mesorhizobium sp. CNPSo 4670. Classification (NCBI taxonomy): domain Bacteria; kingdom Pseudomonadati; phylum Pseudomonadota; class Alphaproteobacteria; order Hyphomicrobiales; family Phyllobacteriaceae; genus Mesorhizobium; species Mesorhizobium sp. CNPSo 4670. Next base: position 693,658 of record NZ_JBWJFQ010000001.1, read on the forward strand.
TCTCTGGAAGAAGCGCGGCCGGGCGGCCGCGCGTGAGTGGGAGGAGTCTATCACCATGAAAAAAATGAGTATTTTGAGCGCGGCCGTTTTTGGCCTGATGATGAGTGCGCCGGTCGCATTCGCCGACGACATCACCTTTGCGGTGGTCGGTCCAATGACCGGACAACTCGCCACCATCGGCGATCAGTTCAAGCAGGGCGCACAGGCCGCTGCTGACGCGATCAACGCGGCGGGTGGTGTCGACGGTCGCCAGATCAAGCTGAGTATCCAGGACGACCAGTGCGATCCAAAGCAGGCCGTGTCGGTTGCCAATCGCATCGTCGCCGATGGCGTCAAGTTCATCGATGGCCACGCCTGTTCGGGCTCGAGCATTCCGGCCTCTGCTGTCTATGCCGAAGCCGGCGCACTGATGATGAGCCCGGCCTCGTCAAACCCGGTGCTGACCGACGCGGCGGCCAAGGCCGGCTGGCCGACAATCATGCGCCTTTATACGCGTGACGATGCGCAAGGCGCCTTCATTGGCCCATGGATCGCCAAGAAGTTTGCCGGCAAGAACGTCGTCGTTCTGCACGACAAGAGCGCCTACGGACAGGGCGTGGCCGACGCCGTCAGGGCAACCATGAATGCCGGTGGCCTCAAGGAGGTGTATTATGACGGCATCAATGCCGGCGAGAAGGACTATTCGGCTCTCGTCACCAAGCTCAAGGATCTGAAGGCCGACGTCGTTTATTTCGGCGGCTATCATCCTGAAGCCGGCCTGATCCTGCGCCAGTCGGCGGAACAGAACCTGAAGTTCCAGCTGATCATGCCGGACTCCATCGCTTCGCCGGAATTCTGGCAGGTTGCCGGCCCAGCCGGCGAGGGCACCATGTTCGTCTTCCCGTCGGATCCGCAGGCAAAGCCAGAAGCCAAGGCAGCCGTCGAGAAGATCAAGGCCGGCGGTTTCGTGCCGGAAGGCTTCACGCTGTTCTCCTACGCGGTGGTCCAGGCTTTCGCCGAAGGCGTCAAGCGCGCCGGCAGCGACGATCCGGGCAAGGTTGCCGAAGCGTTGAAGAATGGCACGCCGATCAGCACGGTTGTCGGCAACGTCATCTTCGACGAGAAGGGCGACCTCAAGAACGCCAGCTACGACATCAACCAGTGGCACGATGGCAAATACGCGCCGATCGCGCAGTAATCGTCGCCTAGCGACCACATAAGCGTAAGGAAACGGCCGGGTTCGTCCCGGCCATTTTTCTTTGCGCTCCGTCGCTTTCGGCTGTCAGCTTGTGGCCGCGGTCGGGGTGCTCTGGTCTTCGACGAACCGTACCAGCACCGTCCCATCGGTGACCTGCGCTCCTTCGGTAGCGATCTCGGCGATCACCCCGTCATGCGGCGCGGCGATGGTGTGTTCCATCTTCATCGCTTCAAGGATCAACAGCGGCTGGCCCTTGATCACCGTATCGCCCTTTGCCGCGCGCACCAGCTTGACCAGCCCCGGCATCGGCGCGCGCAGGCTGCCGGCGCCTGCCGCCGCCTCATCCTCCCGAGACAGCGGGTCCGGCACGGCGAAGGTATGGCCAACAGCGCCTTCGAACACGGTGATATGGCCAGGCCAGCGGGCGAGGCGTGGCGTGGCGCGAAAATCATGCGCGTTGGCGTTGTCATAGGGCTCGTCCAGCGCCACCTGGAACCGCCCGTCCGGTCGCATCGAAACCCTTGCCGCGATATCGATTTCGCCGAACTTCAGCCGTGTGCGGCGTGCCACGCTGTGGAAATGCGCATAGCCGGCAAGCGACGACCAGGGGTCGCTCGACGACGGCAACGCGCCGGCACCCGAGGCCGCAAGCGCGGCTGCCGCAACAGTCTCGTCGCTCGGCGGCGCGACCTCGGTCAGTGCCGGTTGATGCCGGGCGATCAAGCCGGTGTCGACATCGCCAGCGGCAAAGTCCGGATCGGCGGCCAGGGCCACAAGAAAGGCAGTGTTGACGGTCGAGCCGGCGATCTCGGTTTGCGACAGCGCCGCGCCGAGCGCTTCCAGGGCCGTCTGCCTGTCCTTAGCGTGGACGACCAGCTTGGCGATCATCGGGTCGTAATAGGGCGAGATGGCATCACCGGCCCGCACGCCGGTCTCGATGCGCATCGTGGCGCCTTCAACCGCCGCGTCCGGAAACTTCAGATGATGCAAGGTGCCAGTCGCCGGCAGGAACCCCTTTGCCGCATCCTCGGCATAGATGCGCGCCTCGAAGGCATGGCCGGAAAGCGCGATCTCGCTCTGTGTCTTCGGCAGCTTTTCGCCGCTGGCGACCCGCAACTGCCATTCGACCAAGTCGGTGCCGGTGACCATTTCGGTGACCGGGTGTTCGACCTGCAGGCGGGTGTTCATTTCCATGAACCAGAAGCGGTCGGCCTTCAGGCCTTGCGAGGCATCGACAATGAACTCGATGGTGCCGGCGCCGGAATAATTGATCGCCTTGGCGGCCTTTACCGCCGCATCCGTCATCGCCTTGCGCAGTGCCGGTGTCATGCCGGGTGCGGGGGCTTCCTCGATCACCTTCTGGTGGCGGCGCTGTGCCGAGCAGTCGCGCTCATAGAGATGCACCGCATTGCCGAAGTTATCGCCGAACACCTGCACTTCGATATGGCGCGGCTTGTCGACATATTTTTCGACCAGCACGCGGTCATCGCCGAAAGCGGCCTTTGCCTCGCGTCGCGCGCTGGACAGCGCCTCGGAAAACGCATCGGGATGCTCGACCCGGCGCATGCCCTTGCCGCCACCGCCGGCGCGCGCCTTGATCAGCACGGGATAGCCGATCTCGCGTGCCTTGGAAGCCAGCAGCACGATCTCCTGCGCCTCGCCATGGTAGCCCGGCACCACCGGCACGCCGGCCTTTTCCATCAGCCTCTTGGCGGCGTCCTTCAGTCCCATGGCACGGATAGAGGCCGCCGACGGACCGATGAAGATGAGCCCCGCCGCCACCACCTGGTCGACGAAATCGGGGTTTTCCGACAGGAAGCCGTAACCAGGATGAATGGCTTGCGCGCCCGCAGCCAGGGCCGCTGCGACAATCTTGTCGCCACGCAGATAGCTTTCGCCGACAGGCGAGGGGCCGATGTGCACGGCTTCGTCGGCCATCTCGACATGCAGGGATTTCGCATCGGCATCCGAATAGACGGCAACGGTGTGCACGCCCAGCTTGCGCGCCGTGCGGATGACACGACAAGCGATCTCGCCGCGATTGGCGATCAGGATCTTGGCGAACATGGAGCCTCCCGGGTCTGCCTCGGGCGGCGCCAGTCTGGCCGCCGGCTTACTTCGACGCAGCGATCGCGCAGCCGCCGCTTGCGGTCTTGACCTTCCACCTGACGAAGCCGCTCCGACAGATACGCAACGCAGTCTCCTCGGCGGCCTTCTGCGAAGGTGCGTTCAGCTTCACGCTGCAGAAAATGTGGAGATCGACGACGCGTGAATAGAACGTCGTGGCGTAGGCTGAATGGCCGCTCGCCGCGATATAGGCAAGGTAGGATTTGTAGCAGGCTTCCTTCGGGTCGAGCGACAAGGTCGGAGAAAACCGCTTGTCGCCCATCTTGCCAGCCAGCGATTCCGCCGAGCCGATGCCATGCGTTGCGAATATGAGCAAACTTGCAAGAATCGAAGCAATCGTCTTCTGGCGATATTTCAGTTTCATTTCCGCCCTGTCCCCATTGCACTGTGCAGGATGAGCGATAGGGAATATTTTGTCTCGCCGCCAGCTGGCCAGCGGAGATGCGACGCTGCCTATTCTGGTGAATCGGTTGGTCCATGCAGTTCAGCCTTTTCGCAGGGCAGCAACGGCCTGCCGGTATAGTTCCGCCGTTTGGTCGTCGAAGCAGCAAAAAGTGACGGCTTCCGGCATTGTTCGTTTCTCGATGAACGTACTGACCGTCTCGACGGCGATCTGCGTCGCCTCATCTTTCGGATAGCGGTAGACACCCGTCGAGATCGCCGGAAACGCCACGGTGCGGCAGTCATTGGCCGTGGCGAGTCCGAGCGAACTGATATAGCAGGAGGCCAGCAGTTCGGCTTCACCCTTGCCACCGCCTTGCCAGACCGGCCCGACCGTGTGGATGATGTGCCGCGCCGGAAGTTTATAGCCCTTGGTGATCTTGGCTTCGCCGACCTTGCATCCATTCAACATGCGGCATTCGAACTCGAGTTCGCGGCCCGCCGCGCGATGAATAGCGCCATCGACCCCGCCACCACCGAGAAGCGAGGTGTTGGCGGCGTTGACGATGGCATCGACCGCCAGCTTGGTGATGTCGCCGGTATGAACCTGGATCCGCAGACGGTCGTTCATGTCACATCCTGAACACGCCGAAGCGGGTCTCCTCGATCTCGGCGTTGAGCGCGGCGGACAGGCTGAGCGCCAGCACGTCGCGCGTTTTCGCCGGGTCGATGATGCCGTCGTCCCAAAGGCGGGCGGACGAGTAGAGCGGATGGCCCTCATGCTCGTATTTCATCAGGATCGGCTTCTTGAATTTTGCCTCCTCCTCGGCGCTCCATTCGCCACCCTTGCGCTCGATGCCTTCGCGCTTGACCATGGCGAGCACCGTCGCCGCTTGCTCGCCGCCCATCACCGAGATGCGGGCGTTCGGCCACATCCACAGGAAGCGCGGTGAATAGGCGCGGCCGCACATGCCGTAATTGCCGGCGCCGAACGAACCGCCGATGATGACAGTCACCTTCGGCACCCTGGCGGTGGCCACCGCCATCACCAGCTTGGCTCCGTCCTTGGCTATGCCGCCCGCTTCGTATTTTCGACCGACCATGAAGCCGGTGATGTTCTGCAGGAAGACCAGCGGGATCTTGCGCTGGCAGCACAATTCGATGAAGTGCGCGCCCTTCAGCGCGCTCTCGGAAAACAACACGCCATTGTTGGCGATGATGCCGACCGGCATGCCATGGAGATGGGCAAAGCCGGTGATCAGCGTGGTGCCGTAGTTCTGCTTGAACTCGTCGAATTCGGAGCCGTCGACGATGCGCGCAATCACTTCGCGCACGTCATAGGGCTGGCGCAGGTCCGTCGGCACGATGCCGTAGAGTTCATCGGCTGCGTGAAGCGGCGGAATCGATGTCTGTAAGTGCAGGCTTACAGACTTATTTCGATTGAGGTTCTTGACGATACGACGACAGATGGCAAGCGCATGGTCGTCATCCAGCGCATAGTGGTCGGCAACGCCGGAAAGCCGCGTGTGCACATCCGCGCCGCCGAGGTCCTCGGCGCTGACGTCTTCACCGGTGGCCGCTTTCACCAGCGGCGGGCCGCCGAGGAAGATGGTCGCCTGGTTGCGCACCATGATCGTCTCGTCGGACATCGCCGGCACATAAGCGCCGCCCGCCGTGCAGGAACCCATGACGCAAGCTATCTGCGGGATGCCGGCCGCCGACATGTTGGCCTGGTTGTAGAAGATACGGCCGAAATGCTCGCGGTCGGGAAACACCTCGTCCTGGTTGGGCAGATTGGCGCCGCCGCTGTCGACCAGATAGATGCAAGGCAAATTGTTCTGCAGCGCGATCTCCTGCGCCCGCAGATGCTTCTTCACCGTCAGCGGATAATAGGTGCCGCCCTTCACCGTCGCGTCGTTGACGACGACCATCACCTCGATGCCTTCGACGCGGCCGATGCCGGCGATCATGCCGGCCGCGGAAATCTCCTCGCCATACATTGACCATGCGGCGAACTGGCCGATCTCGAGGAAGGGCGAGCCGACATCCAGCAACTGCGCAAGGCGCTCGCGCGGCAACAGCTTGCCGCGCGAGACGTGGCGTTCCCGTGCCTCCTCCGAGCCACCGCGCTCGACGCTTGCAGCCTTGTCCGCAATGTCGGCGACCAAAGCCCGCATGCGCTCGGCATTGGCTCGGAAGGTCTCGGAGGACGGGGAGATCTGGGTTTGCAATGTGGCCATATCCAGCTCTACACCTGCGCCAAGAGTTTGCCGTTGCGACGTTCGAAAATTTTGTCGGACAGCAGATTGAAGCCGTCCTTGAATGTAACGTCGATCATTTGTCTGGCCGCGCTCTGGGCCTGCGGATTGCTTGCATCGAAGACGAAGAGCTGATCCCGGCGCGGCAATGCAAACAAAACGTCGCCAGGAAAATGTGGTTTGATCGACCGCCAGAAATCGTCGAGAAGAACTAGGCTTGTCGACAGCATCGTATTGCCGTCGACATAATACAGATAAGCTATATTTAGTTCGCCGTCGGACACGATTTTGGGCAACCATTTCTTCACATTGTCTAGTGCGATGCCGCGCAGGTCCGAAAGCGTCCGGCCCGGAAAGTCCTTTTCCGCAACAGGCGACAGTGAATCGGGAAGGTCGGCCATGTATACGATTGCAAGTTCGCCGACCAACGGCTCGGTTAACAAATCCATGCCCATCGATACGAGTTGATCGACATACTGTTGGGTCCGGATCACCGCGATAAGATCATTCTCGCCGGCCTTGGCCAGATGCGCCTCCACCAAGACTCTGACAAATCGATCAATGGCAGCTTCGGCATTCTCTTCGGGATATGAGTTCAAGTAACCGAATATGTTTGTAGTGTCCGAGGTTACGTCCACGTCGCCAATTTTCGTATTGATCTTGGCGGAATCCGATGGATCCGCAAAGGCACTCTCGACGCCCGGTTGCCGTTTGAGGGCCGCAATTACAAGCTCTCGGAATTCAGCAATGTTTGGGAAGCGCTGTTTCTGCGCCTTGGCCCGCCCGAGAAAACTCGCAAGTGACGTAAGCAAAGCCATCGCAAATATTCCTCGCCTTGTAACTGCGTTCGCCGATGACGAAACCATCTATCGCCTCATTTGTCTCGCAATACTGCAATTGCTCAAGAGATAGGTGTTTGCCGTGTCAGGCAATCCGCGCTCTTCGACTGCATACGGCAAGCGTCGGCATCCTCTTCCCAGGTATCACACTCCCTCCGCCATGATCTCGCGTCCGATCAGCCAGCGGCGAATCTCGCTGGTGCCGGCGCCGATTTCGTAGAGCTTGGCGTCGCGCAGCAACCGGCCGGTCGGATAGTCGTTGACATAGCCATTGCCGCCCAGCAACTGGAGAGCGTCGAGCGCCATCAGCGTTGCCTTTTCGGCGGCGAACAGCACGCAACCGGCGGCATCCTTGCGTGTCGTCTGGCCGCGATCGCAGGCGGCGGCGACGGCGTAGACGTAGGCGCGCGCGGCGTTCATCGTCGTGTACATGTCGGCGAGCTTGCCCTGCACCAGCTGGAATTCGCCGATCGGCTGGCCGAACTGCTTGCGCTCGTGCACATAGGGGATCGCCACGTCCAGGCACGCCGCCATCAGGCCGATCGGCCCGCCGGCGAGCACGGTGCGCTCGTAGTCGAGGCCCGACATCAGCACCTCGACGCCGCGACCTTCCTCATGCAGCACGTTTTCGAACGGTACTTCGACATTCTCGAACACCAACTCGCCGGTGTTGGAGCCGCGCATGCCGAACTTGTCGAGTTTTTGCGCCACCGAGAACCCGGCCATCGCCTTCTCGACGATGAAGGCGGTGATGCCGCGCGATTTCCGATCCGGATCGGTCTTGGCATAGACGACCAGCGTCTCGGCGTCCGGCCCGTTGGTGATCCACATCTTGGTGCCGTTGAGCACATAGCGGTCGTTGCGCTTTTCGGCGTGCAGCTTGAGCGAGACGACGTCCGAGCCGGCGCCGGACTCCGACATCGCCAGCGCACCGACGCGCTCGCCCGAGCACAGGGCAGGGAGATATTTCTCCTTCTGCGCCGGCGTCGCCCAGCGGTTGATCTGGTTGACGCAGAGATTGGAGTGGGCGCCGTAGGAAAGGCCGACGGAAGCCGAGGCGCGGGAGATTTCCTCGACAGCGATAACATGCGCAAGATAGCCCATGCCGCTGCCGCCGAAATCGGGATCGGCGGTGATGCCGAGCAGCCCGAGCGCGCCAAGTTCGCCCCACAGATGCGCCGGGAATTCGTTCGAGCGGTCGATATCGGCGGCGACCGGCGCGATCCTGTCCTGGGCGAAGCGCCGCACCATATCGCGCAGCGCCTCGATATCCTCGTCATGCCCGAAGCTGAGCGTGTTCGTGTACATGCCTTCCTCCTGCCCGCATGACTCCGAAAATCGACTTTGATTTTCGGAACGGGATCATGCGCGAAATAAAATGCTACAGCGTCCTTTGCGCGCCCGAAAGGAAGCGCGGCGCTGTAGTCGATGCGGCGCCAACCAGACGCATTGTCATTGAAAGATATGTCGCCGTCACTTCGGTGATCGACAGCCGCTCGCCCGGACGAAACCAGACGATGACGCCGGTCATCATCTGGATCAGCGCCATGGCTGTCAGCCCGGTGTCATCGATGTTGAAGACGCCGGCCTCGGCGCCATCGCGCAGGATGGCGCGCAGCTCCTTTTCGTAAGCCGTGCGCATCCGCAGGATCTGTGTCAGCCTTTCGGGCGACAGGCTGCGCAATTCCATGTTCGACACATGCGTGGCATGGCGACGCTCGATATGAAAAACGATGTGGTTTTCGACATAGGCGGCGAGCCGCTGCACGGGATCCGCGCTGGTCGGGCGGGCTGCTTCCCATGCATCGGTCAGGCCTTCCATATGCTCGCGCATCAGCGTGAACAGAAGCCCTTCCTTGGTCGGAAAATAGCGGTAGAGCGCCGCTGCCTGCACGCCGACTTCGGTGGCGAGCTGACGCATCGACATCGCCTCGTAGCCAAACCGCGCGATCAGATTGACGGCCGCCTCGCGGATGGTCGCTTCGGTCTTTTCGCCATCGGATCCGGTGGTGCGCGCCATGTCAGCCCCTTTGCGGGACGATAATAAAACGAACGTTCAATTAATTCAAGAGGGATCGAACCAAATCCATCGTCATGCGACAATCCTGAACTCGACAGAAGCGTTTCCGGCAGCCAACTCCTCGACGTCGACCCTGGAGACCGAAGCCTCGGACGGCCCTTTCCACAGTCGATCGATCATTGTCGAGATCGCTTCATCGGGTCCCGCAATCTGGGTCGTTACAGTCCCGTCGGCTTCATTGCGAACCCAGCCCGCAAGGCCAAGGCTTGTGGCCTCGCCCCGAACCCAGATCCTGAAGCCGACGCCTTGCACATTGCCGTAGACGCGCGCCCGTACTTCCCTGCGATGACCAGCCATGAAATCTCTCCAAGCCTGTCTCCCTGGAATCTGGCGCATGGCTCAGGGAATGCAACCTGAATTGCGCGCACGACGTCGGGCTCTTCGGCTTTTGAAATTTAGTTGACTCAGTCCATTAATTTGGGAAAATGAAGCTGCCATAGCGGGGTTGGACGCAGATGTTGGACGAACGCAAAGCATTGGTGGCGCAGATCCGCCACTTCAACCGGTTCTACACCCGCACCGTCGGCCTTCTCGACGAGACCTTGACCCAGAGCGCGTTCACCTTGACCGAGGCGCGGGTGCTGTTCGAACTCGGCCTCCACAGCCGCCCGGCTTCGGCCGAGATCGCCGGCGAACGCGGTTTCCTGGCCGGAGCATTTCGGCTGGAGAACGGCCCGGCGGCCTCCGAAATCGCCAGCCAATTGCGTGTCGACGCCGCCTATCTGACGCGGATCTTGCGCAAGTTCGCCGGTGAGGGCCTGACCGAGGCCCGGACGGATCCCGCCGACCGGCGCCGAAGGGTTCTCTCGCTGACGTCCAGGGGCGAGGCCGCTCTTGCGGGGCTTCAGGCCGCGGCTGACCGGGACACGGCGCGGCTGATCGAAAGCATCCCCGACGACAGGCTGCACGAACTGGGCGGCGCCTTGCGCAAGGCCGGGCAATTGCTGGGTGATCCCGCCAGCGAAAACGGCGAGGTGACCTTGCGGCCGCACCGCGTCGGCGACGTCGGCTGGGTCGTGCAGCGGCAGGCCCAGCTCTACGCCGATGAATATGACTGGAGCATCGAGTTCGAAGCCATGCTTGCCGAAATCGGCGCCGACTTCATCCGAAATTTCGTGCCGGGCCGCGATTTCTGCTGGATTGCCGAGCGCGGCAGCGGAGAGCCAGTTGGCGCGGTGTTCCTGGTTCATCTGGACGACGAGGTGGCCAAGCTGAGGATGCTGCATGTCGAGGCGGCGGCGCGCGGCCTGGGCATCGGCAAGCGCCTGGTCGCGGAATGCGTGAGCCAGGCCCGCGCCTGCGGCTACAAGCGATTGGTGCTGTGGACCAACGACATCCTCGTCGCGGCGCGCGCGATCTATGAGCGTGCCGGTTTCAAGCTGGTCTCGGAGGAGCACCACCACAGCTTCGGCAAGGACTTGACCGGCCAGACCTGGGAGCTGGATTTGTAAGCGCGACCCGGCCTTGCATGATCCCGAAAAGTGGGTGCCGGTTTTCGGAAAAGATCACGCTGAAACAAGAATGTTCCATCCCGATTCCATTGGATGGAACAGCTCTAATTCCCTCGTGCTGCCGCCAGCGCGCCGGGCAGTTCGTCGGCGAAAATGTCCAGTTCGTGTTCCAGGCCGACGCTGACGCGGATGCAGCGGTCGAGCACTGGTACCATCGGCTTGCGGATGAAGACGTCGCGTGACAGCAGGCCCTGCAGCACTTTCAGCGCGAAGGCGCCGTCGCCACCACAGTCGATGGTGACGAAATTGGTTGCCGAGGCCAGCGGCTTCAGCCCGTTCTGTTCGGCTATGCCGGCGATGCGTCGGCGGCCGGCCGCGACCTGCGCCACCACACTCTGCAGATAGTCCTGATCGGCAAGCGCCTCGACGCCGGCGATCTGCGCCATGCGGCTGACGCCGTAGTGGTTGCGGATCTTCTCGAAATCGCGGATCACCTGGGCCTCGGCCACCGCATAGCCGCAGCGTATGCCGGCGAGCCCGTAGGCCTTCGAGAAGGTGCGCATGCGGATGATGTTCGGACGCGAGATATCGATCGGCGGCAGTGCCGAGGCTGGTCCGAGTTCGCCATAGGCCTCGTCGAGCACCAGCATGGTGGCTTCCGGCAGCGCCTCGATGAAGCGGATGAGCTCGCCCGCCTCCCACCAGCTGCCCATCGGGTTGTCCGGATTGGACAGATAGACCAGCGGTGCCTTGTCCTTGCGCACAGCCGCGAGCAGGCCGTCCAGGCTTTCCCTGTCGTTCTCATAGGGGACGGTGACCAGCCGTCCGCCGACACCGGCGACATGGAAGTTGAAGGTCGGATAGGCGCCGAGCGAGGTGACCACGGCATCGCCGGGCGCCACATACATGCGTGCCACCAGGCTGAGCAGACCGTCTATGCCTTCGCCGACCACGACGTTTTCGACCTTGACGCCGTGATGCACGGCGGCCGCCACTTTCAGGTCGTGATTGTCGGGATCGCAATACATCCACATGTCGCGGGCAATTCCGGCCATGCGCTCGATGACGCGCGGCGAAGGACCAAAACTGCTCTCATTGGCGCCGATGCGGGCGCGAAAGGCGCGGCCACGCTCGCGCTCCTGCGCCTCGGGACCAACAAAAGGCACCGTCGAGGGAAGCGCTGCGACGAGTGGAGTTAGGGGAGGGTGTGGGCGCATGGAGGAAGCTCGCTTGAAACGGGTCTTCTTGCTAGCCTGCCCGCTTGGTCGGTGCAAGTTGCCCGCGGCCTGCAACCGTAATGCTGGATTCCTTCGTCCCTTTTTGCTAGCGAGGCGCAATGAACAATCGTCTGCCGCCAGCCTGGTCCAAGCACCTGAAGGTCCAAACCGGGCCGAAACCCAAGTTCCCGCAGCAAAATCTGCCGCAAGGAAATCCGCTTTCGCGTACACAGGCAGACGACGCGTTGCTGGAGCAGGCGTACCAGTTTCAGCAGGCCAAGCGGCTTAACGAAGCTCAGGACCTGTGCCTTCGGGTGCTGGCGCGCACGCCCAACCATCCACTCGCCCTGTATATCTTGGGGACCGTGTGCATCGGCTACGACGATGAGGCGGCCTTGCGGTATTTCGCACGCGCGGTCAACGAGGAGCCAAAGAACCCCTACTACCACCTTGGCCTGGCCTCGGGCTATGTGAAGGTCAGTGAGTTTTCACCAGCAATCGAACATATGCAGTATGCCTTGGAGTTGCAGCCGAACCTCGTCGAAGCACTTTGCGCATTGGGGGATGCCTATATCCAGTTTGATAAGCCCGAGATGGCTCTGCCGCTCTATGAAAAGGCGCTGAAGACCAACCGCGATCATCCCAAGGTGCGGACGGGACTGGCTCGCGCGCTCAGCAGCCTGGGGCGCATGGACGAGGCCGCCGTCTATCTTAAGGAAACAATCGAACGCCGCATCGCAGTGCCGACTGCCTACAACGACCTTGTGCAGACGCGAAAGTTCGCCGAAGAGCCAAAGGAACTCCAATCCATCATTCGTGAACTCGGCAATGCCAAGCTTGATCCGGACGGTTTAGAGAAGCTCCATCTGGCCGCCGGCAAGGTGCTGAACGACCTCAAGCGCTATAAGGATGCATTCGACCATTTCAAGAAGGCCAAGCAGGCTTCAGGCCGCACCTTCGACATCGACCAATACCGTCGCTGGACGGACTCTCTGATCGAGACCTTCACGCCTGAGATGCTGGCTGCCAGGTCCGGTTACGGAAGTCCTTCGGACGTTCCTGTTTTCGTGGTCGGCATGCCTCGCTCGGGAACGACGCTTACGGAACAGATTTGCGCCAGTCATCCCGATGTCCATGGCGCAGGGGAACTGAGCAAACTCAGACGAGTCGCGAATGCGATCGACCTCAAAAAGTCATCGGCCGGACGTTTAGACCAGGTGATCGCGTCGATCACAAAAGACCTATCCAGAACGTTGGCGGAAGAGCATCTGACCTATCTGAGGGAGCGGGCACCTTCGGCGCTTCGGATCGTGGATAAGATGCCTCATAATTTCGAACTGATCGGTCTTATCGCCGTTCTCTTTCCCAACGCGCGCATCATTCATTGCCGTCGCGACGCCATCGACAATTGCGTCTCTTGTTTTGTCCAGAGATTCGGCGAGGGGCACAGTTACAACGCCGACCTGAAGGCACTCGGCCTGTACTATCGCGAATATGACCGTCTCATGCGGCATTGGAATGAGGTTTTCCCGGGCCTGATCTTCGAGAATCAGTACGAAACGTTGGTCGAGGATCAGGAAGCACAGTCTCGTCGGCTTATAGATTATCTTGGGTTGCCTTGGGACGACGCCTGCCTGCGCTTTTTCGACAGGGATGGTTCGGTCAACACGCCAAGCCGCTGGCAGGTCCGTCAACCGATTTACAGGTCGTCCGTCAAACGCTGGAAGAATTATGAAAATGAAATTCAGCCGCTGATTGATGCGTTGGGCGACCTGGCGGACAAATAGTCTCAATTCCGAAACTTGCGAACGAGCTTTGTGGGTACCGAAGCGCGCGATGCGTCTGCGACCTGCGCTCTCGAGGCCGAACCAAAGTTAGGACCGCGAACTGCAGCACCGCATGCAATGGTCGCGCAAAGTCCTGAAAAAACCCGGCGGTTGCCCGCCGGGTTTTCGATTTCGACAAGCCGAAACCTGTTAGAACGAGCGCTGGAAGCGGAGGATACCGCCGACGCTGTTCTTCTTGTCGGCGTTGACCCAGTTGCGATTGTCGGCATCGCCAAACTTGCCATCGTGGTTGTAGTCGACTTCGCCCGTGACCGTGAAGCCGGGGACGATGTCGTAGGCAACGTTGGCCGCGACGCCGACGTTCTTGTCGTCATCAGCCGACACCTGAGCGTTGAACGAGGTCTTCTCGTTGAACTTGTAGGTGCCGCCGCCCCACACTGCCCAGTTGCCGCCCCACTGCTTGTAGAAGTTGCGGTCGATGTGATCGTCCGAACCATAACCGCCCATGATCCACAGCGTCAGGGCGTCAGACGCTTTCACGTCCAGGCGAACCTTGCCGGTCCACTCTTCCCAGGTGCTGTCGTAGGATGCCACGCCGGTGATGGCACCCCAGCCCTGCGTGTACTTCACGCCGCCGACGACGTCCGGAACGTAGCTGTCGATGGTGTCGTTGCCGGAAGTCGCGTTGAAGAGATAGTTGCCGGCCCCGTCGAAGGTGGCAGCGCCAGCATTACTGGAGCCTTCTTCGAGTGAGACGACGGCCGAGAAGCCGTTGCCCCCGTCGAAATAGTACTGGACGACGTTGGTGTCGAAGCCGCCATAGGGGACGATCGTATCCTGGATGACTTCGCCGGCGTAGCCGATGAACGTATCGAAGGCCGATTCGTCCTTGCCGACGCGGAGACCACCGAGCTGGATCCAGGCGAAGTTCAGCGTGATGCCCTTGTTGTGGGCATCATTGCCGTATGCGTCGCCATAGCCGTTGGAGTTGCCGAATTGGATGCGGGTTTCGGTGTAGGTCTTCAACGTGCCCAGCTCGGTTTCCTGGCCGGTCCAGGTCTTCAGCGTGAAGCGGGTGTTCTTTGCCCACGTGTCCTGCAGCTTGGGATCGCCAAGCTGGTTTTCGGCACGCGCGCCATCGAACGAGCCGACGTCGCCGCCGCCGATGTCGTAACGGACATAGCCGCCGATACGCAGGCAGGTTTCGGTGCCGGGGATGTAGAAGTAGCCAGCGCCGTAGACGTCGCAGATCTTGACGTATTCAGCGGGCTCCGGCTCGGCGACGACGACGGCGTCGGCGGCGCGCGCACCGGAAACTGCGAGCAGAGCCGCAGCGGAGCCGAGGAGAAGGCTCTTAATGTTCATTTTCTGACCTCCAGTCAGAATCGAACAAAACAGCGTTGCCTTCAGTGCATATTTGACACGGAGTTGCGTTCCGACGGCAACGGATTGCCTGCCTATCTATCTGATTTAATGGGATGATTTTTGATGGGCCGCCTTCGAGGCAGGCAGAGATGGCGGAGAGGATGGGATTCGAACCCACGAGAAGCTTTTGACCTCTACTCCCTTAGCAGGGGAGCGCCTTCGACCACTCGGCCACCTCTCCGTTGCGCCGCTGGATAAAGAAAAGCGCCGGCACAATCAACAAGCCCGCGTCATTATATGGAAAAATAAGAACGCGCCGAGCTGCGGCTTTCCTTCGATGCGGCGGTTCTGCGGCAGTTTCCTGGCTGGCGACTCGGCGCCTTGCCATGATTCCGTCGGCCGATTGCCGGATTCGGCTGGAAACAAGCGGTTGCCGCGGCCCCAATGGTTAACGAGAGCTTTCTGAGTGAGGCCAAATCGTGTCATTTGTGCAACAACGCCAGGGGATAGCAGCCGAACAGCCCTTTCGCCGGTACGATCGTGGTTGAACGCCGCCGTCTCATGGGTAATGTCGAATTCGAAGGAGCGGCGCGGTGCGCATCTTTTTCGGTAGTGGGGATGGGGCAGGGAACGCTGTCCTTCAGCAAAGAATACCCAGACCCGTTTTTTAACTTTTGACTGGAGGTCAGAAAATGAACATTAAGAGCCTTCTCCTCGGCTCCGCTGCGGCTCTGCTCGCAGTTTCCGGTGCGCGCGCCGCCGACGCCGTCGTCGTCGCCGAGCCGGAGCCCGCTGAATACGTCAAGATCTGCGACGTCTACGGCGCTGGCTACTTCTACATCCCCGGCACGGAAACCTGCCTGCGCATCGGCGGCTATGTCCGTTACGACATCAGCGGCGGCGACGTCGGCTCGTTCGATGGCGCGAGAAGCGCAGATCATCAGGACGTCGGTGAGAGCAACGACACCTGGCGCAAGCGGGCCCGCTTCACGTTCAAGACCTGGACCGGCCAGGAAACCGAAATGGGCACCTTGAAGACCTACACCGAGACCCGCTTCAACTTCAACAATGCCAACGCCGACACGAGCCCCTACATCAACGAAGCCGGCAACTCGGGTGCTTCGCTGAACTTCGCCTGGATCCAGCTCGGTGGTCTCCGCGTCGGTAAGGACGAATCGGCCTTCGATACGTTCATCGGCTACGCCGGCGAAGTCATCCAGGATACGCTGGTTCCCTACGGCGGCTTCGACACCAACGTCATCCAGTACTACTTCGATGCTGGCAACGGCTTCTCCGCCGTCGTCTCGCTCGAAGAAGGCTATGGTGGCTACACGATCGACAGCTATGTTCCGCATGTTGTCGGCGGCGTGAAGTGGACGCAGGGCTGGGGTGCCATCACTGGCGTCATCGCTTATGACAGCAACTACGAAGAAGTGTCCGGCAAGGTCCGCTTGGATGTCAAAGCGTCTGACGCTCTGACCCTGTGGATCATGGCCGGTTACGGCACCGACGACAACCTCTCCGACGATACCTTGGCTTTCCCGGCTGGCGGTCGCGGCCTGTACAAGCAGTGGGGCGGCAACTGGGCAGTCTGGGGTGGCGGCAGCTACCACTTCAACGAGAAGACCTCGTTCAACGCTCAGATCTCGTATGACGATTGGAAGAATCTCGGCGTCGCCGCGAACGTCGCCTACGACATCGTTCCCGGCTTCACGGTCACGGCCGAAGTCGACTACCTCAATGCAGGCAAGTTCGACGACGCCGACTTCTCCAACTGGACCCATGCCGACAAGAAGAGCAGCGTCGGCGGTATCCTCCGCTTCCAGCGCTCGTTCTAAGGGCTGGTTCTACACAGGTGAAATCCAGCCCGGGCGCACAAACGCCCGGGCTGTTTTTGTTTCGTGACTGGGTCAAGGCAGACAGAAGGAACAGGGGGTAACGGTAGCTGAATAGGGTCCGTGGGTGATTTCGTGGGATCCGCTGATGGGCGGATGAAATCACAACTGCGTGATTCAAATCTCTTGAAAGGACGCCTCCAAGCGGGTAGGGCTGATCTATCCCACTCGGGGGTGTGGCAAATGATGACGACCGAAGCGATTCAAGAGGGTGAGCCTTCTGATCATTTTTCGATGTTTTCTTCTCAAAATGCGAATATACGATACAGTTACAACAAGATCAGAGAAGTAAAGTCGCATAGGGTTGGAGAGCTCTTTTTAGCATACCGGGACATATTATGGGATGATGGGCGGCATAAGTACAATGTCAGCTCTTTCATCGGCGAGATAGATGAGCTTCTCCTTGGAGAGCGATTCAGCGCCTTTGACCAGAGTACCCTGGACAACCTCATTGGTACCTTGCGCCAGCGCGGCAACAGCAATGCAACCATCAACCGAAAGATGGCTGCCCTTAGCAAACTGCTGCGCAAGGCATATAAGATGGGAGATATCCACAGCCTGCCCGAGTTCCGCCGCCAGAAGGAGCGGGCGGGACGGATTCGTTTCCTCGAGAGGGACGAAGAGGCACGGCTATTCGCGGCCATTAGGAGCCGCAGCGAGGATGCCTACAGGCTTTCAGTTTTTTTGGTGGATACCGGGTGCCGTCTCGGTGAGGCGCTTGGGCTGATCTGGAACGACATCCAGGAACATCGCGTCAGTTTCTGGATCACCAAATCCGGTCGCAGCCGCACCATTCCGATGACCGAGCGGGTCAAGGAGGTCATCAAGCTGCCGGCTACCGAAGGCCGACGACCAAAAGGCCCGTTCACCAAGCTCAGCCAGGCACAGTTCCGTGCCATCTGGAACGATGCCAAAGCCGAAGTCGGCCTTGGCGCCGATGACCAGGTGGTGCCGCATATCTTGCGACACACCTGCGCCTCGCGTCTCGTCCAGGGCGGCATCGACATCCGCCGTGTGCAGATGTGGCTCGGTCACCAGACGCTGTCGATGACCATGCGTTATGCGCACCTGGCCACCAATGACCTCGATGGCTGTGTGGTTGTCCTGGAAACACCTCGCGGCGAACAACCGGCAAGCAGTGGGGAAGGCTCCATGTTTTCGTCGCCTGTGACCACGCCTTCATCCCCGCCCACGGCTCGGAAACAGCGGGACGAATCAGCCGCGGCCTCGCCGAAAGCGCCTCGGAAAAATTCAAAAGCCAAATAGGCAGGCCAGCTAGCTTATATTGTTGTGTCAACCCCAGGACCCTGTTTGGTCTTGGGGTTTACTTTAGATGCGCTGTCGCTCGGCGCGATCAAGGAAAGCGGCGATGGCGTCCGGCAAGTCGCCGGTTTCGAGGAAAGGGGCGTGGCCCTGGCCCTCAACAATGATCGTCTCCATCATGGAATGATGCTCTTGCATCTGCCGTAGCGTGTCTGAGGACAGCAGTCTCGAGTTGGCGCCGCGTATGGTGAGCAATGGGATCGCGGCCAACGCGTCGAATTGCGGCCATAGGGCAGGCAAGGGCTGCGTCAGATCGAGACCCGCAACGGTGTCGACCAGCTTCGGGTCGAAATCCGGCAACAGGCCCTGATCCGTTTCGCGGTTGAGCGCCCATACCATCCGCTCCCAATCCACGTCGGTGAGCGCCGAAAAGTCCTGGGCGTGAACGCTGCGTTGGGCAGCCACAGCGTCGGCGAAGGTTCTGGGGTTCGGTGTCCGTTCAAGGTAGGACTTGATATGGGCGAGACCGGCCGCCTCGATCACCGGCCCGATGTCGTTGAAAACGATGGCTTTCAGGATAGCCGGCTGCATCATGCCGAGCACATGGATGATCAGCCCGCCGCGTGATGTTCCGATAAAGGCGGCCGCCTCTATTTCCAATGCCGCCAGCCCGGCAAGGATGTCGCCGGCTTCGACGCCGACATTGTAATGACCGATGTCGGCATCGTAGTCCGACTGCCCGCGCCCGCGGTAATCGAAGGCAACGACCTTGCGCGGAGCCTGAACTCGAGCCGAAAGATAGAGCGCAAGCTCATGAAAATCCCGGGCATTGCGGGTCAGGCCGGGCAGGCAGACCACCGGCCAAGGACCGGCATTCGCGTCACCATAGACGCGCGCGTGAAGCTTTAGCCCATCCGGTGCGCTGTAGAAAAA
This sequence comes from Mesorhizobium sp. CNPSo 4670, assembly GCF_057784235.1. Taxonomy (NCBI): domain Bacteria; kingdom Pseudomonadati; phylum Pseudomonadota; class Alphaproteobacteria; order Hyphomicrobiales; family Phyllobacteriaceae; genus Mesorhizobium; species Mesorhizobium sp. CNPSo 4670. The sequence goes on from NZ_JBWJFQ010000001.1 coordinate 712,431, forward strand.
GTCGGAAAAACCTTCACCGCTCGACATCTGGACGCGATTCCTTCCGGCTGCCTGATCGTCTTCCGACTGCTACAGGCGAGGGAAGGTGGGGTCAAATTGAGACTGGGTTGGAGAGCGCCGCCAATCCCAAGGGGCAGATCGACAGGTTCGGCGAAGTTCCCTCTTGAGGGGGTGGCTTCGTCAGCCGCGCCCGTTCACCAGATCTCCTACGATGTCGTATTTGCCGGAAATACGCATCTTGTAGACCTCGTAATTCTCCATCACGCGCTGCACGTAACTTCTTGTTTCCGTGTAGGGAATCCGTTCGATCCAGTCGACGACGGCATCGATGTCCTTGCCGCGCGGGTCGCCGTATTTCGCGACCCACTGGCTGGCCCGGTTGGGACCGGCATTGTAGCCGGCGAAGGTCAGAACATAGGAGCCGTTGAAGCGGTCGAGCTGCTCGCCGAGGAAGGCTGAACCAAGCGTCGCGTTGTAACCGGCGTCGGTGGTCAGCCGTGTCTGCGAGAATTGCAAACCGGCCTTCTTCGCCAATTGCTTGGCGGTGCCGGGCATCAGCTGCAGCAGTCCGCGGGCGCCTGCGCTCGACACGGCGCCGATGTTGAATTCGCTCTCCTGGCGGGCGATCGCATAGGCCAGCGCCTTGCCCGAGCCGGAAATGTTGGCCGAATCGGGAATGACGCCGAGCGGATGCGACAGCGCGCCGACATCGATGCCGCGCGCGCCAGCGATCTTGCCGACTTTCAGCGCCATGAAATGGTTGCCTTGCTTTTCCGCCAAGACCGCGAGCAGCGCCAGTTCGCCCGGGCTGGTCAACTGCCCGGCAAGGTCGCGATAGAGTGTATCGGCATAGCGGTCGTAGCCCGCCTCCTGCAGCCGCTTGATGGCGCTGACGGCCTCGTGGCCGGTAAAATTCTGCCGGTCGGCTGCATCGGGCTGCGGGTAGGCGATGTTGAGCGCCTGCCGGCCGACGCGTTCGGCGGCAAGCTGGCCGTAAAATGTCGTGCCGTAGGCAGCGGCGCGTGCAAAATAGTCCTTGGCGCTGCCCGGGCCGCCGACTTCCGCCGCCCGGCCGAGCCAGTAGTAGGCGCGCGACAGCGTCATCGGTCCCTGGGCGAGATCGGCGATGCGCTCAAAATGCGTTGCAGCAAGCTTTGGATCGTTCAGGCCACGGAGCGCATACCAACCAGCATGGAACTCGGCCTCGGCCGCATTGGTGGCACTTTCGGCGGCATGCGTGGCGACGATCCGGTAGGCCGTCTTCATGTCGCCCTGGTCGACCAGTTCGCGCGACAACACCCGGCGCTCGACCCACCAGGCGTCCGGATCGACCAAAGCTTCGCGATCGGTCGGTGCCTGCATCACGACAGCCGCGGCGTCGGCAAAATTCTCTTTTTTGCGCAGATATTCGGCCTGCGCGAAGAAGTAGCCGGCCGAACGCTGCGCCGCCGGCACGCCCTTGAGCAGTTTCGGCGCGTTCTTGTCGCCTCTGTCAGCCGCCGCCCAGGCGTCGGCAAGCTGCTGGGCACCGGCGAGGCCGGCGACGCGCTGCGCCGAATTCGCCCGATCGGCATAGAACATGCGCTCCATGCGAAAACGGTGGTCGGCGGCCGGAATCAGGCTGCCGAATTCCTTGAGCAGCGCCGCCTCGTCCTTGGCCTCCAGGATCGCGGTACGCCAGAACGGCGACAGCACCGAACGCGCCGCCTTGGCATTGCCCGACGCCACATAGGCGCGGGCGAGAACCATCACGCCTTCGAATGTCTGCGGCTGGCTGCCGTCGAACGCGGCAATGACGGTATCGGGGGCAGGGTTTTCGCGATAGAGCGCGCGCTCGCTGTTCTTGCGCAAGGCGACGGTGCCCGGCCAGTTGGGCAGCATCTTCGCGGCGGCGGCAATATCGCCGCTCGGAACCTTGTCACCGCCGTAGAGCGCGATCGCCCAGGCAAGGATATGCTGGTCGAGCGAGTGGCCGGGAAGGGCATCACGCACGGCGCGGGCGCCGGGAATGTCGCCAGCCGCCAGTGCATCCAGCCCGCTTTTCAACAGGGCGACGCTTGGCGAGGCATCCTGTGGCGCCTCGGCCTGCAGGCCCGGCATCGGGATGGTCGAGGTGACCTGCACATCGACGCTGCCGCCGATCGCCATGCCCGGCATCAGCGCGAGCGTGGCGCCAAGCAGCGCGAAGAGGTGAGGCCGACTGGTCGGCATGGTCTTTTCGTCTTTCCTTGTCCTGGCATTCTACCAGCAGGCGCAGAGGCTTCGAAGCCTAAACTTAGGTCGTGAAGAGCCCGTAAACAAAGAGTTAGCGCGGTCGCTCGAATTGCGCTTGCTGGCACCATGGCAATGCTTGCCGCGCAAGAGTGTCGAGACTATGGTGCGCGGCTTCGCTTTCGGCTAGAAGGCGCGCACGACGAAACACCGATGCATGTCGCCTAAAAGTGGGTACCGGTTTTAGGACAACGGCATGCATGAACAGAGAAGTGCCAAGGAGTTGGACGACATGCTGAGAGGCTCGCTTACTGCGCTCGTGACACCGTTCGAAAAGAGCGGGCGTTTCGACGAGAAAGCCTTTCGCGCGTTCGTCGACTGGCAGATCGCCGAGGGCACGACGGGCCTGGTCCCCGTCGGCACCACTGGCGAGTCGCCGACGCTGTCGCATGACGAGCACCGCCATGTCGTCAAGGTCTGCATCGAGGTGGCCAGGGGCCGCGCACCGGTCGTCGCCGGCGCCGGCTCCAACAACACCGAGGAAGCGGTCGGGCTTGTGCAATATGCCGAGAAGGCCGGCGCCGACGCCGCATTGGTCGTCACGCCCTATTACAACAAGCCGACGCAGCGCGGCCTCTACGCGCATTTCGCCGCTGTCGCCAGGGCAACCAGCCTGCCGATCATCATCTACAACATCCCGCCGCGCTCGGTCATCGACATGAGCCCGGAGACGATGGGCCAGCTGGTGCACGACTTCAAGAACATCATCGGCGTCAAGGATGCCACCGGCAAGGTCGAGCGGGTTTCCGAGCAGCGCGCTACGTGTGGCAAGGATTTCATCCAGCTTTCGGGCGAGGACGCTTCGGCGCTCGGCTTCAACGCGCATGGCGGCGTCGGCTGCATTTCGGTGACGTCGAATGTCGCGCCGCGGCTCTGCGCCGAATTCCAGGAAGCAACGCTTTCCGGCGACAGCGCCAAGGCGCTGGACTTGCAGGACCGCCTGCTGCCGCTGCACAAGGCGATCTTCCTCGAGCCCGGTGTTTCCGGCGCAAAATATGCGCTGTCGAAGCTGGGCAAGGTCGAGAATGTGCTGCGTTCGCCGCTGATGACGGTCGAACAGTCGACCGCCGACAGGATCGATGCGGCGATGAAGCACGCCGGCTTGATAAACTAGGGATGAGGCGCCACCTCTCCACATCATGAATCAAGTCAGAAAAGCTGATCCCAACAACAAGACCGTTGCGGAAAACCGCAAGGCGCGGTTTTCCTATGAGGTGCTCGACACGATCGAGACCGGCTTGGTGCTGACCGGCACCGAGGTCAAGTCGCTGCGCCAGGGCCAGGCCAATATCCAGGACAGCTATGCCTCGGTCGAAGGCGGCGAGATCTGGCTGATCAATTCCTACCTGCCGGAATATCTGCAGGCCAACCGCTTCAACCACGAGCCGCGCCGGCGGCGCAAACTCCTGCTCAACAAGCGTGAGATGGCCAAGCTGGCACAGAGCGTCGACCGCGAAGGCATGACGCTGGTGCCGCTGAAGATCTATTTCAACGATCAGGGCCGTGCCAAGCTGCTGCTCGCCGTCGGTCGCGGCAAGAAACTGCACGACAAGCGCGAAACCGAGAAGCAGCGCGACTGGTCGCGCGAGAAGGGCAGGCTCTTAAAAGAGCGGGGGTAGGCGGGCCATTCGTTTGAAGAACCGGATCGTCCTTTGGGGTTTGGCCAGCCTGGTCCTGGTTTGTCTCATCGCTGCGGGAGGCTATCTCTATTTCAGGGCATTCTCGCCGGACCGGGGCAAATATCCGGTACGCGGCATTGATGTGTCCCATCACCAGGGCCAGATCGACTGGCGCCGCGTTGCCGCCGACGATGTCGCCTTTGCCGTCATCAAGGCGACCGAAGGTGGCGATCATGTCGACGATGCCTTCTCCACCAATCTGCGTGAGGCCCACGCGGCCGGACTTGCCGTCGGCGCCTATCATTTCTTCACCTTCTGCCGGCCTGGTGCCGACCAGGCGAAGAATTTCATCTCGGTGGTGCCGCACGACCAGCCCTTGCTGCCGCCGGTCGTCGATATCGAGTTCGGCGGCAATTGCCCGCAGCGGCCAACACCCGAGCAACTGAACGCAGAACTTGCCGCGTTCCTCGCTCCAGTCGAGGCCGCGTTCGGCAAGCCGGCGATTGTCTATCTGACCGACGAGGCTGAGCAGGCCTATGCCGGGCGCATCCCCGCCCGGCCGCTCTGGCTGCGCTCGTTGCTGCTGCGGCCGGATCGCGGCGACTGGATCTACTGGCAGTACCAAAACAAGGGACGCGTCGACGGCATCAACGGCGATGTCGACCTGAACGTGCTGCAGGGTGGTCCGGCCGTGTTGGACGCACTGTCCGCGCCATCATCGGGATCGATCGTTCCGCAAGCCAAGTGATCTCCCAAGCCAAGTGATCCCCTGAAGCTATTGCGGGACCCCGCTCGTCGTCTCAAGCTGCAGCCTGGGAAGCCTCCGGCGCGAGCGTGACATTGGCATCGCCCCAGACTTTGAGCGCGGTGATCACGGGTTCCAGGCTTCTGCCGCGCGACGTCAGGCTGTACTCCACTTTCGGCGGCACTTCAGGATAGATCTTGCGCGCAATCAGCCCATCGGCTTCCAGTTCGCGGAGCTGGTTGGTCAGCATGCGCTGCGTGCAGTTCGGAATGCGCCGGCGGATCTCGTTGAAGCGCAGTGTGCCCTCGAACAGATGGTAGAGCACGACGCCTTTCCATTTTCCGTCGATGTAGCGGAGCGTTCCCTCCACGGTGCAGCCGGGGCTGCAATCGAATCGCTCATGGCGAATGCGCGGCATGACGGTATCCTTTTCGACACTATGTGCTTTATATGTGCATTCTTGCGCTTCCGGCACATAATCCGCATCTCTGCTCCGAACAACACTCAAGAGCAATCGCGGAGACCAAAATGCGCGCCGTCGGCTATCAAATCCCAGCCCCCATCACCGATGAGGCCTCCCTGGTCGATATCGATTTGCCCAGGCCCGAGCCGAAAGGCCGTGGGCTGCTGGTCGAGGTGAAGGCAATCTCGGTCAATCCGGTCGACACGAAAGTGCGGCAAAGCGCCAGGCCAGAAGCCGGAGCGTGGCGCGTGCTCGGCTGGGACGCTGCCGGCCGGGTCGTCGCGACCGGTCAGGACGCCAGCCTGTTCAAGGCGGGCGACGATGTCTTCTATTCCGGCGCCCTGGCACCGCAAGGCACCAATGCCGAATTCCACCTTGTCGATGAGCGCCTTGTCGGCCGCAAGCCCGGATCGCTCGGCTTTGCGCAGGCAGCGGCGCTGCCGCTGACCGCGATCACCGCCTGGGAGGCTCTGTTCGACCGTCTCGATGTCAGGAAGCCTGTCGCGGGCGCGGCAAAGGCCATCCTGATCATCGGCGGCGCCGGCGGCGTCGGTTCGATCGCGGTGCAGTTAGCGCGCCAACTGACCGATCTGACGGTGATCGCCACTGCATCGCGGCCCGAGACGCGGGACTGGGCGCTTGGGCTCGGCGCCCATCATGTCGTCGATCACTCCAGGCCGCTTGCCGCCGAAGTCGCAGCCCTTGGCCTCGGCGCACCAGCCTTTGTTTTCTCGACAACCAACACCGACCGGCATCTGGCCGAGATCGCTGAACTGATCGCGCCGCAAGGCCGTTTCGGACTGATCGACGATCCCAAATCGCTCGACATCAATTCGTTCAAGCGCAAGAGCGTGTCCGTGCATTGGGAGTTCATGTTCACCCGCTCGATGTTCGAGACGCAGGACATGGCCGCGCAGGGCGAGCACCTCAACGAACTGGCCCGGCTTGTCGACACCGGGACCATCCGCACCACACTGGGCGAGACCTTCGGTGCCATCAATGCCGTCAATCTGAAGCGCGCCCACGCGCTGATCGAGACCGGCAAGGCCAAGGGCAAGATCGTGCTGGAGGGGTTCTGAAGGGCGGCGCTATTCCTGCAGGAAGGCCGCGATCTCGCTGAAGACGCTGACGAACATCGCCTCGGTCAGCACACCGGTGTTGGTGTTGTAGCGCGAGCAATGATAGCTCGAAAACAACGTGATGCCCCCGGCCGGCGCCTGCCCGCCATGCTTGAACGGATAGGCGGCGACGCGCCCACCCAGCGCGCGCACCGTCGATTGGTGCGCGATCGACCCCAGCGCCAGCACGGCGCGCAGGTTGGGAAAGCGGGCGATCGTCGGCACCAGGAACGTCCGGCACGTGGCAATCTCGGCGCCGACAGGCTTGTTCTCAGGCGGAACGCAGCGCACCGCATTCGTGATCGCCGTGCCGACCAGCTCCAGGCCGTCATCCGGCCGCGCCTTAAACTCACCGCGCGCAAAACCGTGCGAAATCAACGTCGAGTACAGCAGGTCGCCCGCATAGTCGCCGGTGAAGGGGCGTCCGGTGCGGTTGGCGCCGCGCAGGCCGGGCGCCAGCCCAACGATCAGAAGCCGGACGGCGTCGTCGCCATCGGGTGGCAAAAAAGTCGGCACCGGCGCGTTGAACCAGGATGGCTCGTGTTGCCGCCATTCGGCGATGAAATCATGCAGCCGCGGACAGAGCGGGCAGTCGCGGCCTGGTTCGGAGATGGAAAGGGCGGTCAACGCGACCGGCCTCAGTAGTCGTCCTCGTCGACTTCGGCCGGCTCGGGCCGGCGCATCGGACGCTCGGACGGATCGCGACCGACCTCGTTCTTCAACGTGGTCAGGTCGATGAAATGGTCGGCCTGGCGGCGCAGATCGTCGCTGATCATTGGCGGCTGAGAGGCCATGGTCGAGACGATCGACACCTTACGGCCGCGCCGCTGCAGCGCCTCGACCAGCGTGCGGAAATCGCCGTCGCCGGAAAAGATGACGTAATGGTCGACGACATCGGCGAGTTCCAGCGCATCGACAGTGAGTTCGATGTCCATATTGCCCTTGATCTTGCGGCGGCCGGTCGAGTCGGTGAATTCCTTGGCCGGCTTGGTGACCACCTTGAAGCCGTTGTAATCGAGCCAGTCGATCAGCGGACGGATCGAGGAGTATTCCTGATCCTCGACCAGCGCGGTGTAGTAGTAAGCGCGCAGCAGATAGCCGCGCTTCTGGAAGCTCGACAGGAGCTTGCGATAGTCGATGTCGAAGCCGAGGGCGCGCGACGTCGCGTAGAGATTGGCGCCGTCGATGAATAGGGCGATTTTTTCACGAGGGTCGAACATGGAAAATAGTCCTTTTCGAAATAATCGGCCGTCTAACGAAATGCGATAGCGACTTCGGTCAGGCTCATAATAAACCGGCTGACCTTCGCGCTATCCGAGATAACGCCAGTTTCACGGCAATCCAAGGGCGTGTTGGCGCACTGCAAGCAATTGTGATCGGGCGCCGAACCCATGGATACAGCCTGATTTTGCCGATCGGGTGTTTAAATGAAGGGATTGGAGGCCCTGCGACCCCGCCATTGCCATGATGCTTGTATTTTAGCGGCGTTCGGGTTAAGGACCGCGCCTGATTTCCATCAAATCCATCGCATGAAAGGGGCAATCCATGGCCCGCGTAACCGTTGAAGATTGCATCGACAAGGTCGACAACCGCTTCGAGCTGGTGCTCCTTGCCGGCCACCGTGCCCGCCAGATCAGCCAGGGCGCGCCCATCACCGTGCCGCGTGACAACGACAAGAACCCGGTCGTGGCGCTGCGCGAAATCGCCGACGAGACACTGTCGCCCGACGACCTCAAGGAAGACCTGATCCACTCGCTGCAGAAGCACGTCGAGGTCGACGAGCCCGAGGCGGAAGGCGAGGCGATTGCCGACCAGACCGGCGCCGCCGTCGCTGCCACCGACGCCGATGACGCCGAGGAGAACATCACCTTCGACCGGATGACCGAGGAAGATCTCCTGGCCGGCATCGAGGGCCTGGTGCCCCCGGAAAAGAGCGACGACTACTAAGCGAGCCTCCGTTCTGGAGGTCGCTGGAACAATCTTCCGCACTTCCGTATCGGCAGTTTCGTGGCTATCTATGGCATGCGCCGTACAGCAGTGCGGCGCATGATTCATTTCACCGCTGCGAGATCCCGCCCATGATGCGTCAGTATGAGCTTGTCGAGCGCGTCCAGCGCTACAAGCCTGACGTCAACGAGGCATTGCTCAACAAGGCCTATGTCTATGCCATGCAGAAGCATGGCCACCAGAAGCGCGCTTCCGGCGATCCCTATTTCTCGCATCCGCTCGAAGTCGCCGCCATTCTCACCGAAATGCACATGGACGAGGCGACGATCGCGGTCGCCCTGCTGCACGACACCATAGAGGACACCACGGCGACGCGGGCCGAGATCGATGAGCTGTTCGGGCCCGAAATGGGCAAGCTGGTCGAGGGGCTGACCAAGCTCAAGAAGCTCGACCTCGTGTCGAAGAAGGCCGAGCAGGCGGAAAACCTGCGCAAGCTTCTGCTGGCGATTTCGGAGGATGTCCGCGTCCTTCTGGTCAAGCTCGCCGACCGTCTGCACAACATGCGCACCCTCGACCATATGCCGGAGGCCAAGCGCCTGCGCATCGCCGAGGAGACGATGGACATCTATGCGCCGCTGGCCGGGCGGATGGGCATGCAGGGCATGCGCGAGGAGCTGGAGGAGATCGCCTTCCGCTATATCAATCCGGAAGCCTATCGCGCTGTCACTGCCCGGCTCGCCGAAATCTTCGAGCGAAACAAGGATGTGCTGTCCGAAATCGAGAAGGCGCTGTCCGCGCTGTTCGAAAAGCATGCGATCAAGGCCAGCGTAAAAAGCCGTCAGAAGAAGCCGTGGTCGGTGTTCCGCAAGATGGAGGCCAAGGCGCTGTCCTTCGAGCAGCTGTCCGACATCTTCGGCTTCCGTGTCGTCGTCGATACGGTCGAGGATTGCTATCGCGCGCTCGGAGCCATCCACACCGCCTGGTCGATGGTGCCAGGCCGCTTCAAGGATTACATCTCGACGCCGAAGCAGAACGACTACCGGTCGATCCACACCACCATCGTCGGGCCGTCGCGTCAGCGCGTCGAGCTGCAGATCCGAACCCGCGAGATGAACAAGATCGCTGAATACGGCGTCGCAGCGCATTCGATCTACAAGGACACTGGCGGCAAGACCAACGGCGCCGCCCATGCGATCTCGAAGGAGACCAACGCCTATGCCTGGCTGCGGCGCACCATCGAACAGCTTGCCGAGGGTGACAATCCGGAAGATTTTCTCGAAAACACCAAGCTGGAACTGTTCCAGGACCAGGTGTTCTGCTTCACGCCGAAAGGCATGCTGATTGCACTGCCGCGAGGTGCTACGCCCATCGATTTCGCCTATGCGGTGCACACCGATGTCGGCGACACCTGCGTCGGCGCCAAGGTCAACGGCCGCATCATGCCGCTGATGACGGAACTGAAGAACGGCGACGAGGTCGAGATCATCCGCTCCAAGGCGCAGGTGCCGCCGGCGGCCTGGGAATCGGTTGTCGTCACCGGCAAGGCGCGCTCGGCCATCCGCCGCGCCACCAAGAATGCCATCCGCAAGCAGTATTCGGGTCTCGGCATTCGCATCCTGGAACGCGCCTTCGAACGCGCCGGCAAGACCTTCACCAAGGAGAGCCTGAAGCAGGTGCTGCACCGGCTGGCGCGCAAGGATATCGAGGACGTGCTGGCCTCTGTCGGCCGTGGCGAGCTCGCCTCCACCGACGTCATGAAGGCGGTATTCCCCGACTACAAGGACGAGCGCGTCACCACCGCCGCGCCCAAGCAGCGCGAGGAGGGGTGGTCGAAAATCCGCAACGCCGCCGGCATGCTGTTCCAGATTCCGGGTCGCGCGGCGCGCAAGGACAAGGACCAGCCGCGCGATGGCGCCGTGCCGATCCGCGGCGTGCGTGGCGACCTGCCGGTGCGCTTTGCGCCGGAAGGGGCGGTGCCTGGCGACCGCATCGTCGGCATCGTCCAGCCCGGCACCGGCATCACCATCTATCCGATCCAGTCGCCGGCGCTGCAGGCCTTCGACGACCAGCCCGAACGCTGGATCGACGTGCGCTGGGACATTGACGAGCGCACCAAGGAACGGTTTCCGGCGCGCGTCTCGGTCACCGCCATCAACGCGCCGGGTTCGCTCGCCGACATCGCCCAGGTCGTTGCGTCGAACGACGCCAACATCCACACGCTGTCGATGGTGCGCACCGCGCCCGATTTCACGGAAATGCTGATCGATCTCGAAGTCTGGGATCTGAAGCACCTCAACCGGCTGCTGTCGCAGCTCAAGGACAATTCGAGCGTCAGCGACGCAAGGCGTGTGAACGGCTGACACGACTGATCTATGTGGGGATAGGCGTAAATGAACACCGATGAAGTGCTGGGGATTTTCCGCGAGGCGGGTGCTGTTCTCGAAGGGCATTTCATTTTGACATCAGGCTTGAGAAGCCCGGTCTTCCTGCAGAAGGCGCGCGTGTTCATGCATGCCGACAAGACCGAGCGGTTGTGCAAGGCGCTGGCCGAAAAGATCCGCGCTGGCGTGCCGGGCAAGATCGACTACGTCGTCGGTCCGGCGATCGGCGGGCTGATCCCGGCCTACGAGACCTCGCGTCATCTCGGCGTGCCGGCGATATGGGTCGAGCGGGAAGGGGGCGAGTTTCGCTTGCGCCGCTTCGAGATCGCCAGCGGCGCGCGCGTCGTCATCGTCGAGGATATCGTCACCACCGGCCTGTCGATCCGCGAGACCATCGAGTGCCTGCGCGAACTCGGCGCCGAGGTGATTGCCGCCGCCTGCATCATCGACCGTTCGGCCGGCAAGACCCATGTCGGCGTGCCGCTTATTGCGCTCGCCGAATATGAGGTTCCCGCCTATCCGGCCGACCGGCTGCCGCCGGAGCTGGCCGCCATACCGGCGGTCAAGCCGGGCAGCCGCAATATTTGACGGCGAGGCCGAGATGATCGCAGGCATCGATCATTTCGTGCTGACGGTCGCTTCGCTGGACGTGACCTGCGCCTTTTATCAGCGCGTGCTGGGTTTTGAACGCATCGATGCGCCCGGCCGGCCGACAGCGCTGGCTTTCGGCACCCAGAAGATCAATGTGCACGAGGTCGGCCGCACCTTCGAGCCGAAGGCGAAGGCGCCGACGCCCGGCTCGGGCGACTTCTGCCTGATCACCGACCGACCGCTGGGCGAAGTCAGTACCCGTCTCGCGGCCAATGGCGTGGTGGTGGAACTCGGACCGGTCGAACGCGTCGGGGCTCGTGGTCCGATGATGTCGGTCTATTTCCGCGACCCGGACGGCAATCTGGTCGAGGTCAGCGAATATCTGCCGTAGCCGCCGCGCCTTTCGGCCATGCGACAATGCCGGTTCCTTAAATTCGCCGCGATTGTCCAATGTTCGATGCGAGGAATGCCATCCCGAAAGGCGGCAACAAGCGCACGCCGCGCAGGCGGCGTTGGTTGTTCTCCTGCCAGCGCGTCGCTATATCAACGTGGCGATTGCCATCGGGGGATCGTCAAGCGCAAGATAGTGCTGTTGCGCCCGGCTGAAAGTGCCGGCGCGGGAGCTGTGAAACGGGTATAGAGTGCTTTTTCGACGCCGCAAGCCTGATGGCCTTCTCGAGCGGGTGCGTACCTATTTGTGGCCGCGCCGCTCGTTTTCGCGCTCGCTTCAGTATTTCTCCAAGCGCATCCTGCGGCTGAAGGCCACACCGCACGCCGTGGCGGCCGGTGTCGCCGCCGGCGTCTTCGCGTCGTTCTTTCCCGTCGGCTTTCATTTCGCCATTGCCGCCATCCTGTGCTGGGTGATTGCCGGCAATCTGGTGGCGGCGGCCCTTGCAGCGGTTTTCTTCGGCAACCCGCTGACCTTTCCGCTGCTGTGGGGCGCCTCCTGGGAAACCGGCAAGCTGATCCTGCATGACCGCCTGCCTGCGCATGGCCCACCGGCCCATCTGGGCGAGATGCTGCACAAGCTTTCCTTCGCGCAATTGTGGACGCCTGTGCTCGAACCGATGCTGATCGGCGCGATCCCGCTCGGGCTGGTGTTCGGCCTCTTGTTCTATGGCGTCACGCGCTGGGGCATGAACGCTTTCCGTGAGCAACGGCGCAAGCGCCTTGCCGAGCGCGCAAGCCGGCATGGGCAATCGTCTCATCCCGGCGGAAGCATTGGTTCCGCCGCACGATGATCATCGGCATCGGCAGCGACCTGATCGATATCAGACGCATCGAAAAGTCGCTGGAGCGTCACGGCCAGCGCTTCATCCAGAGAATCTACACCGACCTCGAGCAGGCCCGCTCCGAGAACCGCCGGGCGCGTGCGGCATCCTACGCCAAGCGCTTCGCCGCCAAGGAAGCCTGCGCCAAGGCGCTGGGCACGGGTCTGGCGCAGGGCGTGTTCTGGCGCGACATGGGTGTCGTCAACCTGCCCAGCGGCGCGCCGACCATGGCGCTGACGGGAGGGGCGCAGGCGCGGCTGGACAAAATCCTGCCTAAGGGCCATCGGGCGGCCATCCACCTCACCATCACCGATGATTTCCCGCTCGCTCAAGCCTTTGTGATCATCGAGGCGTTGCCCGTCGAAGAAGCGCCACATTGATTGCATCTGACGACCGGCACGACGTTGCCCAGCGCGCGCCGAGACTCTATACCATCCAACGCACAATCGAGGACGACATGAGCGTGGTTGATAAATCTGAGAAGAAATCCGGCGGCCTTGGCGAGACCGTCAGCGTCATCGTGCAGGCGCTTTTGCTCGCCCTGGTCATCCGCACGCTGTTGTTCCAGCCTTTTTCGATCCCGTCGGGATCGATGCGCCCGACGCTTCTGGAAGGCGACTATCTGTTCGTCACCAAATGGTCCTACGGCTATTCCCGTTACTCGCTGCCTTTCGGGCCCGACATCTTTTCGGGCCGCATCTGGGGCTCCGAGCCGAAGCGCGGCGACGTGGTGGTGTTCAAGTTCCCACCTGATCCGTCCGTCGACTACATCAAGCGCGTGGTTGGCCTGCCCGGCGACAAGATCCAGGTCAAGGACGGTCAGCTGTTCATAAACGACGTCGGCGTGCCGCGCGTGAAAACCGGCCAGATCGACAATCCCGACATCACCGAAGAGCCTCGGCCGATCGACGTCTACCGGGAAACGCTGCCCAACGGCGTCAGCTATGACACCCTGGACATCTCGCCCAATTCGATCGGCGACAACACCCGCGAATGGAACGTGCCGCCCGGCCACTATTTCATGATGGGCGACAACCGTGACAATTCCTCGGACAGCCGCTTCACCGTCGGCTTCGTCCCGGCGGAAAATCTGGTTGGCCGCGCCAATCTGGTTTTCTTCTCGATCGCCGGCAAGGCGAGCCCGCTCGAAATCTGGAAATGGCCGTCGCTGATGCGCGCTTCGCGCCTGTTCCACTTCGTCAATTGATGGCTTTGAAGCGCCCGACAGGCGAAACACTGGCCGGTTTGGTGAAGGCCAAAACCGGCCATGTCTTCAAGGATATCCGCTTGCTCGAGACCGCATTGACGCACTCCAGTGCGGTCAAGGCGGCCAGCAACAATCAGCGTCTCGAATTCCTTGGCGACCGCGTGCTTGGGCTTGTCGTCGCCGATATGCTTTTCGAAAAGTTTCCCGACGCACCGGAAGGTGAAATCGCGCCACGCTTCAATGCGCTGGTGGACGCGAAAACATGCTCCGAGATCGGCATGGAAATGCAGCTGGAGGATCTGGTTCGGGCCGACGCTGCCTTAAAGACGCGGTCGCGTGGCTCGGGCGGAAACTATCTAGCGGATGCGGTCGAAGCCCTGATCGCGGCGGTTTATGTTGACGGTGGCATCGACGCCGCGCGGCGCTTCGTCCTGCGCTACTGGGAGCCGCGTTCGCGCACGGTTGTGGCAAAGCCGCTCAATCCGAAATCCGATTTGCAGGAATGGATTGCCAAGACCAGCGATGCACGCCCCGAATATGTGATCGAAAAGCGCGAAGGGCCCGACCATCAGCCGGTCTTCACGGTGTCCTTGCAAGTCAGCGGCTTTGCGCCTTCCACCGGCACCGGCGGCTCCCGCAGGGCAGCGGAAGAAGCGGCGGCTTCGGCATTTCTGTTGCGGGAAGGCGTCTGGGCCAGCGCATCGACCCAAAGATCGGAGCCGATTTTTGGAAAGCACGATGCGTAGAGTCAAAGTTTCAGAGCGTCCTTTGTGCGTCCAAGTGGACGCGCGGCGCTCTGGAGCAATTCCGGGAACAGTGTATAGCGCTTTCCCTCAGGGAATTGCGTCAAAACAAGGAGATAGAGCGGTTCGGCGTTTCCGTGAAACGATGAACCGCTCTGATGAAGGGAGCGCGTCATGACCGCCACCGAAGACACCTCTCCGGCAACGGAGGTCGCCGCCACGCACTCCGGCTTTGTCGCGCTGATCGGCGCGCCCAATGCGGGCAAGTCGACACTGGTCAACCAGCTGGTCGGCGCCAAGGTGTCGATCGTTACCCACAAGGTGCAGACGACCCGGGCCATCGTGCGCGGCATCGCCACGCATGACAATGCGCAGATCGTCTTCGTCGACACGCCCGGCATCTTCAAACCCAAGCGGCGGCTCGACACGGCAATGGTGACCACCGCCTGGGGCGGGGCCAAGGATGCCGATATCGTGCTGCTTTTGATCGACGCCGAGCGCGGCATCCGCGGCGACGCCGATGCCATTCTCGAACGGCTGAAGGATGTCCGCCAGCCGATGGTGCTGATCCTCAACAAGGTCGACCGGGTCAAGCACGAGGCGCTGCTGGCTTTGTCCGCGGCAGCGAATGAGAGAGTGCCGTTCAAGCGCACCTTCATGGTCTCGGCGCTGACCGGTTCCGGCTGCAAGGACGTGCTCGATTATCTGGCTGAAGCCTTGCCGGCCGGCCCCTGGTATTATCCGGAAGACCAGATCTCTGACCTGCCGATGCGCCAGCTGGCGGCCGAGATCACCCGCGAAAAGCTTTATCTGCGGCTGCATCAGGAACTGCCCTATTCCTCGCATATCGAGACCGAGAAATGGGAAGAGAAGCCGGACGGCTCGGTGCGCATCGACCAGACCATCTATGTCGAGCGCGACAGCCAGAAGAAGATCGTCCTCGGCCACAAGGGCGAAACCATCCGCGCCATCGGGCAGGCGGCTCGCATGGAGATCGCTGGCATCCTCGAACAGAAGGTGCACCTGTTCCTGTTCGTCAAGGTGCGCGAGAACTGGGGGGACGACCCCGAGCGCTATCGCGAAATGGGGCTCGAATTCCCGCGCTAATCCCGGGGAGCCGCCGACAAAGGCGCGGCGCCAGGCTTCGGACACCGCGCTCATTGCGCGCCTAGACAGCGCCAGCCACGGCAAGCTGCGTCCTTGGCCGGCGAACAAAGCTCTCGGTGCGGTAATAGGCGACGATGGCGACGGCGATGATCGCCCAGATGGCCACGCCGATCCACTGCTGCTGCACATAGTCGCCGCCGGTGAACACCTTGCCGAGGAAGCGCACGCTGTTCTGGTGCGTCACGTGCATGATGAAGGCGAGCATCACGCTGCCGGTGTTCTGATAGAGCCAGGTGAACACGATTCCGGCCAGCACGACATTGATCGTGCTGTAGAGGCTGAGGTCGCCGACCAGGCCGAGCGGTAAGTGCCAGACAGCCCAGATCACGCCGAGGATCAGGCTGGCAGTCAGCGCTGAATGGCTGGCGAGTAGGCGTGGCGTTGCGAAGCCGCGCCAGCCAGGCTCTTCCCCGAGCGGGCCGCTGAAGACTGCGTATAGCGCTATGATCGGCAGCATCTCGGAGAGGGCCGGAATATTGCTCCAGGCCGGTGCCGTCGCGCCGAACAGCGGATTGATTAGGATCGAGATCAACTGTGTTCCGAAGGGCAGGCCGAATGCCATCAGGTACCAGAACGGGTGAACCCGCCATTTCACCATCGAGGCGAGGATGGCCTTGACCGAACCCCACCCGCCGGACAGGGCCGCGACGGAGAAGCCGGCGACCATCGGACCGAAGGTGAACCAGGGAATGCTGTCGCCACTCGACAGCCAGAATGGGATGAACGCCAGCCAGGTCAGGCCAAGCGCGAGCGAGAAGAAGGCGGTCAGCTGGTGCCTTCGCACCAGGCTCGGGACGGAAGTCATGTCAGGTCCTCTCGGCGGGCAGGTTGGTCACGAGAGGTCGCCGGGTTGCCCGATCGGTCGACATGCATCTGGAGACGAGCCAGCCTAATTGTTCGGCAGTCCGTGTCGACCGGGGTCGGCCAACCCGTGTCTATTGGCGCCGGCGCGGCCAAAAATCCCGAGCGGTTTCTGAAAGATTTCCGATATTTCCGCCGGACAGACATCGCTCGGCTGTCTTGGCGCTACAGGACGATCCGCCTCGAATGGCGCGCGACGAACTCACACAGAATCGTGTTCATCGGTTGGCTGCAGTCACAATCAGCGACGCGACAGCGCTCCAGCGGGTTCGATCGCCTCGGCAAAAGCAAAACTGGCCAGGTAGGCGTCGCCCTGCATTTCGGCGCACCGCCAGAGCGCAAGTGGCGGACGGATGTCATCGGATGGTCGGGGGTTGAAGAAATATCCAGCCAGTTTTCACCGAAAATAGGCGCATATTTCGCGAACAGGCGGCAATTGTAGAAATTTGATGCCTCAAAGAGATAATTAGCCGCGAAACTATCTGAAAGTATATTGAATATATGACGTTGTGCCAATTGTGCTAACTGGAAATACGGCAAGTGTTATTTGTGCAACATAACATTAATCTGTTGATGTAAACGGAATTATTTCCGGAATCGTCATTGAAGGCAGAAGGTCGATGGGTATGTTCGTCGCGGAAAAGGGCGAGCGGTGCGCGCCTTTTTCGTTGTGGGGGTGAGGCGGGAAAACATTGCCGCCAGCCACAAATCCGAAGCCATTTAAAACTATGACTGGAGAGTCAGAAAATGAACATCAAGAGCCTCCTTCTCGGCTCAGGCGCGGCACTGATCGCGGTCAGTGGCGCGCGCGCGGCTGACGCTGTCGTCGTCGCCGAACCGGAACCGGCCGAATACGTCAAGATCTGCGACGTCTACGGCGCCGGCTACTTCTACATCCCGGGCACCGAAACCTGCCTGCGCATCGGCGGCTATGTCCGTTATGACATCGGCGTCGGCGATGCCGGCACGTTCGATGGCGTCAACCACGTTCCGGACCACCAGAGCGCCGGCGACACGCACTCGACCTACTACAAGAACACCCGCTTCACCCTGAAGACCTGGACCGGTCAGGAGACCGAGCTCGGTACCCTCAAGACCTACACCGAGACCCGCTTCAACTACGGCAACAGCAGCGGCGACTATCTCAACCAGGCCGCCTCCAATGCGGACGACTGGCAAGGCCGCAACAAGTCTACCTCGCTGCGTTTCGCCTGGATTCAGCTCGGCGGCCTGCGCGTCGGCAAGGACGATACGGCTTTCGATACGTTCATCGGCTATGCCGGCAACGTCATCCAGGATACGCTGGTTCCGTATGGCGGGCAGGAGAGCAACGTCGTTCAGTACTACTTCGACGCAGGCAACGGCCTCACGGGATTGGTCTCTCTCGAAGAAGGCGCCGGCAAGGGCGGCACCATCGACAGCTATGTTCCGCATGTCGTCGGCGGCTTGAAGTACAAGGGCGACTGGGGTGCGATCACTGGCGTCGTCGCCTATGACAGCAATTACGAGGAAGTGGCCGGCAAGGTTCGTTTGGACGTGAATGTCACCAAGGAACTGTCGCTGTTCATCATCGGCGGTTACGGCACGGACGACAACCTCAACGATCCGACCAACGCTATTAACGCTAAAGGTCGCGGCTTCTACAAGCAGTGGGGCGGCAACTGGGCAGTCTGGGGCGGTGGCACCTACAAGTTCAACGACAAGACCGCGTTCAACGCCCAGATCTCTTATGACGACTGGAAGAACCTCGGCGTCGCCGCCAACGTTGCCTACACCGTTGTGCCCGGCTTTACGGTCACGGCCGAAGTCGATTACCTCAATGCTGGAAAGTTCGACGACGCCGACTTCAGCAACTGGACCAAGGCCAACAAGAACAGCAGCGTCGGCGGCATTCTCCGCTTCCAGCGCTCGTTCTAACGGATCGATTGATCTCACCAGCCGCCCGCAGCGTTATCGCTGCGGGCGGCTTTTTGTGCACTGTGCTGTATCGCTCTGTCAGTTGAGCCAAACTCCATACCTTGATTTCGCCATCCAACCGGTGAGAAGCTCTTGAAATGGAATGGCGCGACGAGGGAATCATTCTCGGCACCCGCAAGCATGGCGAAACCAGCGCCATTCTCGAGGTGATGACACGTGCGCATGGCCGTCATCTCGGCCTCGTGCGTGGCGGCCGTTCGCGCAAGCAGCAGCCCGTCCTCCAACCCGGCAATCGCGTCGACCTGTTGTGGCGGGCGCGGCTTGACGAGCATCTCGGCACGTTCCAGGCCGAGGCGATCGAGATGAACGCCGCCCGGCTGATGGACAGCGCGGTGGCCGTCTATGGGCTGCAGACCATGGCCGCGCATCTGCGCCTGTTGCCCGAGCGCGACGCTCATGAAGGTCTCTACGAAACGCTTGCCGTGATGATCGTTCATCTCGACGATGCCGACGCTGCCGGCGAACTGGTGGCGCGCTTCGAGCTTCTGGTGCTGGACGAACTCGGCTTTGGCCTCGATCTCAGTCAATGCGCCGCCACCGGCACGCGGCAGGACCTAGCCTATGTCTCACCCAAATCCGGACGCGCAGTATCGCGCGAAGCAGGCTTGCCATGGCGCGACAAGATGCTGGCGCTGCCGGCCTTCCTGCAGCGCGGCTCAGGCCAGCGCGGCGATCCGGCGGCGGTAGACGACGCATTCCGCCTCACCGGCTTCTTCTTCACCCGCCACGTCTATGAGCCCCGCGGCATCGAGCCGCCCGACGCTCGCGCCGGCTTCCTTGCCGCACTGCGCAAACACCACGCGCGCAGCAAGACCATAACCGGAGAGAACGCAGCATGAGCGAGGTCGAATTGTATCCGGGCTGGGTCTCACCGCTCGGCCTCGGCACGATTCCGCATGCCGACATCCTCGAATACACCGGCCTGGACCTGCTGCAGCGTATCATCGACGGCAAGTATCCGGCGCCGCCGATCTCCTTCCAGCTCAACTTCGCGCTGACCGAAGTGTCGGAAGGACGTGCGGTGTTCCGAGGCGTGCCCAACGAGCGCCACCTCAACCCGCTGGGCAGCGTGCATGGCGGCTGGGCGGCGACGCTGCTCGATTCGGCATTGGGTTGCGCCGTGCAGACGCTGCTCGAAAAGGGTGAGGCCTATACGACCGCGGAGTTCAAGGTGAATTTGACGCGGCCCATCACACCGAAGACCGGCGAGGTGATCTGCGAGGGTAAGGTCGTCCACAAGGGGCGTACGCTGGCGGTGTCGGAAGCGACGCTGAAGGATGCCGGCGGCAAGCTGCTGGCTTTTGGCACCGAAACATGCTCGATCTTTTCCGCGGCCAATCTGGCGGCGCGTTGACTTTCAGGCCGTTTGGCCGCCGCATTTGAATGTCAGTGAGACTGAACGTCAGTGAAAACTGGCCTGGTTTGGGGGAACCGCCATGTTTGAAAGCCTGATCGGCCTTGTCGCCATCATTGCCTTGTTCGTCATCATTTCGCGCCAGCAGAACCGCATCGGCCTGATCGAGCGCGAGCTTGGCGCACTGCGCAGCTTTGTCCTTTCGGGCGCTGTGCCGCCTGCGGCCAAGCCGTCCGAGCAGGCAGCGGCCGACAGCCCGCCGCCCAACGATGTGGCTCCAGCCGTTCCGGCAGCGGCCGATATCGTCTTGCCGGCGGTGAGCGAGCCGGTCGCCGCGCAGGCTCCGGTGACGGAGGCAGAAATCCCGACCGGCGAGGCCGTGCCCGGGCCATGGGCGCCAAGTGATGCGGCGCCGAAGGCAGCAGAACCTGCCGAGCCCGCCGCGGCAGCGAAAGCCGCCCGCCAGTCAGATGTCGAAACGGCACTCGGCACCCGCTGGGCGGTCTGGGTCGGCGGCCTCGCGCTGGCGCTGGGTGGCCTGTTCCTGATCCGCTACACCATCGAGGCCGGCATTTTCGGCCCCGGCGTGCGGCTGACCATGGCCGCTGTTCTCGGCCTGGTGCTGGTCGCCGGCGGCGAGTTCATCCGCCGCACCGGCTTCAAGGTGCCGGTGCAAGGCGCTGCCGGCGCCTATATTCCAGCGATCCTGACAGCGGCCGGTGCCTTCATCCTGTTCGGCACTGTCTATGCCGCACATGGCATTTACGGCTTCATTGGCCCGGCGCTCGCCTTCACGCTGCTCGGCGCCATCGGCGTGGCGACCATTGCTGCAGCCCTGGTCCATGGCCAGGCGCTGGCCGGCATTGGCCTCGTCGGCGCCATGGTGACGCCGATGCTGATTGCCTCGCAGGCGCCCAATCCCTGGGCGCTGTTCGGCTATCTCGCGATCGTGCTTGTCGCCACCGGCGTCATCGCCCGCATGCGCGACTGGACGTTGCTGATGGCGGCCGCCTTTTTCGGCACCGGTGTCTGGACCATCCTCTACATGACCGATGCGCCGGGCGCGAACCTCTCCACCATCCTGTTCATCGACGCCGTCACGCTGGCCGTGCTTGCGTTTGTCTGGCTCGGCCGTCGTGGCGGCGAGGCCGGACCGGCCAGGGCTTTCGACTGGCCGTCCATCGTGCCTGGCCTGTTCGTCGCATTCTCGGCGCTCGGCCTGTCGGTCGACCCGGTCTTCGCCGCCGCCGGCGATGCTTTGCCGGGCGCCGTGCTGATCGCCGCCATGGTGGCCGTCGCGCTCTATCGCCCACTGGCACTGCCGCTCCTCTATGCCGCAGGATTGGTGACGGTGATGATCTATCTCGGCATCATCCCGCCGACCTCGATCGCCTCCGACTTTTCGGCCGGTGCTCTGGGCGTCGATGGCTTGCCCGTGGCCACGTCCAACGCGCTGACATTGCGCATCGGCATCGCGCTTGGCCTGGTCTTCATAGGCGCCGGCTTCTGGGCCGCCCGCAGGTTCGCCGCCGCGACACAGATCCGCGCGGCCTCATGGGCGGCGTGGGGCGTCATCGTGCCGCTGGTCGTGCTGCTGGCGCTCTGGTTCACCTTCGGCAATCTCGACCGCGACTTTGTCTACGCCGCCGCCGCAGCACTGCTGGTCGTGGTTTTCGCGGCCGGCAGCGAGTGGATCGCACGCAGCGAAGAGCCGCCTCTCACCGGCGGCGTGGCGGTGTCGTTTGCCCTGGGCGGTGCGGCGGTCGCCGGCCTCCTTATGCTGCATATGGCGTTCGATTCCGGCTGGACCACCATCCTGATCGGCGCAGCGGCGATCGTGCCGGCGCTGGCGACGCGCTGGCGTTCCTATCCGGTGCTCGGCTGGATTTCGGTTGGCGCGGTGATTGCCGTGCTTGGCCGCGTCGCCTTTGACCCGACCATTGTCGGCGCCGAGTTCCTGTCGACCACGCCGGTCTTCAACTGGCTGCTGCCGGGCTACGGCGTGCCGGCGCTCGCCTTCGGTTTCGCCGCCTGGCAGCTTGCCCGCACCACCAACGGCCGCCCACGCCTCGCCATGGAAGCGGCGGCGGCACTGTTTGCGTTGCTCACGCTCGCCATGCTGGTGCGCCATGCCATGCATGGCGGCGTCATCGACACGGGTGCGATGACGCTCGCCGAGCAGGCGATCTACACGCTGATCGCCATCGGCGCCGGCGCCATCCTGGTCGCCATCGACATGCGCTCGCCAAGCTCGGTGCTGCGCTATGGCTCGATGGCGGCGGGCGTGGTTTCGGTGGCTTTCATCGTCATTCGGCATTTCGTGGTGCTGAACCCGCTGTTCACCGACGAATCGACAGGCCAGATCCCGGTCTTCAACCTGTTGTTCCTTGCCTATCTCCTGCCGGCCATCGCTGCCGGCGGGCTGGCCCTATATGCAAGGGACAAGCGACCGAAATGGTATGCGCAGATGCTGGCGCTGGTGGCGGCCGTGCTTGCCTTCGCCTACGCCACTCTGTCGGTGAGGCGTCTGTTCAAGGGCGAGTTCATTGGCCTGTGGAGCGGTCTCGGCCAGCTGGAAACCTACACCTACTCGGCACTCTGGCTGGTCATCGGTGTGGTCCTGCTCACAGCCGGCGTCTGGCTGAAATCGCAGGTGCTGCGCATTGCCTCGGCCGTGCTGATCTCGGTCGCCGTGCTGAAGGTCTTTGTCTTCGACATGTCGGAGCTGGAAGGCGTGTTGCGGGCGTTGTCCTTCATCGGCCTTGGCGCCGTGCTGATCGGCATCGGCCTGTTCTACCAGCGGCTCTTGACGCGGGCGGCAAAAGGGACATGAAGATGCATCCTTGATAGAATATGCAAGATGGAATATCTGAATATCGATTAGGAGATATTCAGATGCCGCTCTATATCCGTGACGACGAAGTGGATGCGCTGGCCGCCAAATTGCAGCGCGAGACGAACGCTCCGAGCAAGACGGAGGCGGTTAGGACCGCACTTGTGCACGAACTCGAGCGCAATCGCGCCAAGGTGCCGCTGCTCGACCGGCTGGCGAGGCTGCAGGCGGAGGCGACCAAGTTAGGGCTGCCAAATCCCGACTTCGACATGAAGAAGTTCACCGACGAGATGTGGGAAGACTGATGTTTGTCGATGCGTCGGTGATCGTCGCCATTCTCAACCGGGATCCGGGTTGGGAGGAATTGATCAAGCGGCTTTCCGGTTTTTCCGGCCGGTCCTACGTTTCTCCATTGGTGCGTTTTGAAGCGACACAGGCGCTGGCGCGCGCAGCCTCCGGCTCCCGCAAACCGACGGCTGAGGCCCTCCTCAAGGCTCGCGATCTGGTCGATCAATTCACCTTGGAAATTGGCGGAGAAAATGTGGTGATCGGCGAAGAGATCGGTCTCCACGCCATCAATGCCAGCGCTCGCTATGGCAAGGCCATTGGGCATCAAGCCGATCTGAATTTCGGTGACTGTTTCGCTTATGCTTGTGCGAAGACCCTCAATGTTCCGCTGCTCTACAAGGGCAGCGATTTCTTGCTGACGGATTTAGGATAATTCGGCTTCTCCCCTGATTGGTGGGAATAAAACGGCCGGTCATCTCGTTATCTCATTGCTTGGGTGACCGGGGCGGCGGACCGCTTCGCGCTGGCCGCTTGCGCCGCGCCGAGAAGGCGCGTTCAATATCGGATCAACAAGGGCGACCCAGAACCAGCGGTCATGCACGAAAAGAAGGCAGCAATCCTTGGCGAAATACCGCGACTGCGCCGCTACGCACGCTCGCTTTTGCGCGACCGCGATGCTGCCGACGATCTCGTTCAGGATTGCCTAGAGCGGGCGCTTGTCCGGCTCGACAACTGGCAGACGGGAGAAAGCCCCAGGAGGTGGCTGTTTACGATCATGCATCATTTGTTCATCGACCAGATGCGCAAGGTGAACCGTCGCGGCGAGGCGACGATGCTTCCGCTGGAAGCCGGCGAGGCGGTGGCCCAGCCGGCCGAGCAAATGGAGAGCATCGCTTCGCGCGAGATCATCGACGCTTTGCAGGCGATCAGC
The DNA here is from genome assembly GCF_057784235.1 of Mesorhizobium sp. CNPSo 4670. Taxonomy (NCBI): domain Bacteria; kingdom Pseudomonadati; phylum Pseudomonadota; class Alphaproteobacteria; order Hyphomicrobiales; family Phyllobacteriaceae; genus Mesorhizobium; species Mesorhizobium sp. CNPSo 4670. The sequence goes on from NZ_JBWJFQ010000001.1 coordinate 736,198, forward strand.
CCCGACCGCCGTGCGGCTCTTGTCATGGTCGCCATCGAAGGGTTTTCCTATGCCGAAGCCGCCAACATTCTGGGCGTCCCTGCAGGCACGCTGATGTCGCGCATTGCGCGCGGGCGTGAGGAATTGCGCGGGCTGCTGGACGACACGGCGCGCCGTCGCGCAATAAGGATCGTCGAGAAATGATCCGCCGCGACTTCTCCGAACGTGACATCCACATGGCGATCGATGGCGAGCTGCCGGCTGACGAGCGCGCCGCCTATGATGCCTGGCTCGACGCCAATCCCGAGATGAAGGCCAGGAGCGCCCGTTTCACCGCCGATCGGACGGCATTGCGCGCCGCCTTCGCCAGCGTGCTGGACGAAACCGTCCCAGTGCGGTTGCGCAAGGTCGTGTTCGGCGAGACGCCGGTCAAGGCTGCGGCGTCGCGCTCGCGCTGGTGGCTTGCCGCCGCGGCGGCCATGCTTGTGGTCGCCGGCGGGCTTGGCGGCTACCTTGCCGGCATCGACGGCGTCGGACAGGAGAATCCGGCCGAAGATCGGCTGGCCGAACAGGCGATCGCGGCCCATGTCGTCTTCGCCGCCGAAAAGCGGCATGCGGTCGAGGTGCCGGCCAGCGACAAGGATCATCTGCAGACCTGGCTGTCCAACCGGGTCGGGCTGAAGCTGGTCGCGCCCGACCTGACGGCAAACGGCTTCCAATTGGTCGGTGGCCGGTTGCTGCCGGCCGGAGAAAGCAAGGCCGCGATGCTGCTCTACGAGGACGACAAGGGCGAGCGCATATCTCTGTTTGTCACCGCGCAATCGGCGCAGAATGCGAAGGGAACCTATGCATCGGCGCAAGACGGTCCCCAGGCCGTCTACTGGCTGGACAAGGGCTATGGCTGTGCCGTCGTCGGTTCGCTGCCACGCGAGCAATTGGCAGTCGTGGCAAAGAGCGCCTATGGCCAGCTTATGGCTGGCCTGGCCAGTTGAAAAGGCGCTTTGATGGCGACGCCAATCCATGAATAGTGATCCTGTTCAAAGCGTTTTGCATCGCCAGGCTGCTGCCGAATCTGTCACAATTCGGCCCTATTCGAGGTGCGATAGCGCTTTGTGGCCATCGGTATTTCTTCTGATGTCTTGAGCGTTTTCGAGTAGGACATTTCCCACCACCAATCGAGGTTTTCTCAAGCCGCATGCCTGCCGAAATCCGCACGGCCCGCGCGTCTGACGTCGATGATCTCGCCGCCATCGAGAAAGCTGTTTTCCAAAGCGACCGTATTTCCCGCCGCTCCTTCCGCCTGTTCATCGAGCGCGAAACCGCCGAGACGCTGGTCGCTGAAGTCGATGGCCGCGTGGCCGGCTATGCAATCGTGCTGTTTCGCAAGGGTAGCGGCGTGGCGCGTCTCTACTCGATCGCGACCGGCCCCTTCTTCGGTGGGCTGGGTGTTGGCCGCATGCTGCTCGGATCCGCGGAAGACGCCGCCTTCGAGCACGGCCGCATGATGCTGCGTCTCGAGGTGCGCGAGGACAACAGCCGGGCCATCCGCATCTATGAGCACGCCGGCTATCGCAAGATCGGCCGCGAATCCGGCTACTACGAGGACGGCGAGACAGCGCTTCGCTATGAAAAGACCTTGCGCGGCGACATTCCGATCGCCACCAAGGTGCCGTTCTACCAGCAGACCTGTGAATTCACCTGCGGCCCATGCTGCCTGATGATGGCGATGGCCAATTTCGATCGCGGCTTCGTGCCGGATCCGGTCATGGAAATCCGACTGTGGCGCGAGGCGACGACTGTCTTCATGATGTCGGGGCCTGGTGGCTGCGAACCGTTCGGCCTGGCTGTCTCGGGCTACGAAAGCGGGCTTGCGGCGGAGATCTATGTTTCGTTCTACGGCGCGCTGTTCCTGCAGTCGGTGCGCAGCGAGGACAAGCGCCGGGTGATGGAACTGGCCCAGGTCGACTTTCGCCGCCGCGCGGAACTTTACGGCATCCCGGTGAATTACCGTCCATTCACCATCGACGACATTCGCGCCGCGATCGCGGAGGGAAAACTGGTGCTGGTGCTGATCAGCGGTTTCCTTATGTTCGGCAAGAAGGTCCCGCACTGGGTGCTGGCCATCGGCGATGACGGCGACCATATCCTGATCCACGATCCCTGGGTCGAGGACGAAAGACAGGAGACCATCCTTGATGCCGCCAACATTCCCGTGCCCTACGGCATCTTCATGAACATGGCCCAGTTCGGCCGCGACGGACTGCGTGCCGCCATCACTCTGGGAAAGCGCGACAGACAATGACCTGGGTCATCCTTACCGGCCGGCAGAGCGATCTCGATCAGGTGGCGACACCGCACAAGATCATCACCAACCGTGACTATCTTGCGCATCCGTCGCTGTTTCGCGGCCAGCGGCCGAAGGTCATCAACCTTTCGAACAATTACGGCTACCAGAGCCGCGGCTATTACGCCTCGCTGCTGGCGGGCTCACGTGGCCACAAGGTCATTCCGACCGTCGAGACGATGATCGACCTGTCGGAGCGCAAGCTCTACGAACATGCGTTGCCGGAACTGGAACTGGCACTCAACAAGTGCCGCAAGGATCTCGGCGGCGCCTTTCCAACCAAGGTCTGCATTTTCTTCGGCATCGGCCCCTCGAAAATCTGGGACCGTTTCGCCAAGCTGTTGTTCGACTGGTTCCGCGCACCGGCGCTCGAAGTCCACATCAAGGACAGCGCCGAATGGGCTTCGATCCGCAAGATCGGCTTCCATCCGCTGGCGCGGATGACCGAGGACGAAGAAAAAAGCTTCATCCAGTGCCTGGAGACCTACACCAGCCGCGAGTGGCGCGACACCAAGGGCCGCACGCCGGCGCGCTACACCTTCGCCACGCTGGTCGATCCGCATGAGGAACTGCCGCCGTCGGAGATCTCGTCGCTGCGCTACTGGGCCAAGATCGCCGAAAAGATGGGCGTCGAAATCGAGCCGATCACCAAGCGGGACCTCGCCAAGCTCGCCAACTACGACGCGCTGTTCATCCGCGAGACCACTTCGATCTCCAACCACACCTATCGTTTCGCCCGCCGTGCCCAGCAGGAAGGCATGCCGGTGATCGACGATCCACTGTCGATGATCCGCTGCACCAACAAGGTCTATCTCAACGAGCTGATGGCCTACAACAAAGTGCCGGTGCCGCCGACGGTGATGATCGCCGGCAGCTCGGATCTCGAACTGGCGGCGCAGACGCTCGGCTTTCCGTTGGTGTTGAAGATCCCCGATTCGTCGTTCTCGCGCGGCGTCAAGAAATGCGCTGACTTCGAGGAGTTGAAGACGCTCGCCACGGAATGGCTTGAGGATTCCGATCTTCTGATCGCGCAGAAATTCATTCCGACCGAATATGACTGGCGCGTCGGCGTGCTCGGCGGCCAGCCGCTGTTTGCCGTCCACTATCTTATGGCCAAGAAGCACTGGCAGATCGTCAACCACAAGGCCAACGGCAAGCCCGACCAGGGCGGCATCAAGACCTTCACGCTGAAGGAAACCCCGGCGCATGTCGTCGAGACGGCGGTGAAGGCGGCGCGCTGCATCGGTGACGGGCTCTATGGCGTCGATCTCAAGGAGACCAAGGATGGCGTCTTCGTCATCGAGGTCAACGACAATCCGAACCTCGACCATGGCTGGGAGGATTCCGGCGAAAAGGACGAGGTCTGGGTGCGGCTGACGCAGTGGTTCCTGGAGCGGCTGGACCGGCCAGGCCGGTAATCACCGAGGGGAAAAGATGCTGTTCATCGTGATCGAGGATTTTACCGGCTGCGATCGCAAGGAGATCTATCGCCGCTTCCGCGATCGCGGCCGCCTGAAGCCGGACGAACTGCTCGTGCACCACAGCTGGATCGCTGCGGACATGAGCCGCTGCTTCCTGCTGGTGGAGGCCGATGACGTCACGCTGCTGCAGCGCTGGGTCATCGAATGGGCCGATCTGGTGGAGTTCGAGATCATTCCCGTGGCGACGAGCAAGGACATGGTAGGGGCATTGAGCGGGCACCTCTGAGCGGGAGCCGTCAACGGCCCTCGATCAGTGCCGGTAATTTGACCGCGCGCACGCATTCCTCGATCAGCCATTGGCGAAACGCCACCACCACATCGCGCTTGTTGCTGCGCTCCGGGGTGGTCAGACAATAGGACTGGCGCAGCTCCAGCGCCTGGGTCAGCGGCCTGACCAGTCGGCCATCCTCTACCGCCTCGGCGCAATAGATCCCTTGCGCCAGCGCCACGCCAAGGCCCGAAATGGCAAGATCGAGCGCCGCCCGCGACGAATTGGCCGACAGGCCGCGTTGCGCTGCCCGGCCAGGCTCGATGCCCATCGCCTCGAACCAGTTGCGCCAGGACGGGAACGACGCGCCGGTCGGTCCCCAGTCGGTGTGGATCAGCAGCAGGCCGGTGAGGGCGGTGGCGTCCAGAGATCTGTTCGTCGCGACGAGATCAGGCGCGCAAACCGGGTAGACGGCATCCCTGGCGATGTCTTCCGTTGCCTGGTCGCGATAGTGCGAACGGCCATAGGAAAGGCGGATGTCGATCAGGTCGCGGTCGAACGATACCGGATCATCTTCGCCTCTGAGCGATATGTCGACAGCGCCGTGGGCCGCGACAAAGCCCGCCAGGCGCGACGACAGCCACCCCATCGCCATGGATGGCGGGACCGACACGACGAGCCGGGAGCGGAATTCGGCGCCGCCCAGTTCGCGTGACACGCTGCCGATCTCACTGAATGCCGTTGTCAGCCGAGGCAGTATTTCCCTGCCGGCGTCGGTGAGGACGACGCGGCGGTTGACCCGGTTGAACAGCTTGCGGCCCATCTGGTCTTCGATGGTCCGGATCAGCTGGCTGACCGCGGCGGCCGAGATGGACAGCTCTTCGGCTGCCGCGGCGAAGCTGCCGGAACGCGCCGCCGCTTCGAAAGCCTGGAGCCCGCGCAAGGATGGAAAAGCGATCATGATGCCCGATAGATAAGGTAACCTTATCTAAATCGCACAATTCCTCGTTTTTAGAAAGTTTTCTTGTTCAATACGATGAGCATCGACATCGACATTTTCGAACTCCGGATGACGCCAGTGGACCATCGCGACGTAATTGCATCTCTGACGCAGGAAGAGCGCAATCGGCTGACCGCCAAGTCGGATGTCTCAGGTCTCGTTCAGCTTGGCGCTCATTGGGGTGCGATCGTGGTCATCGGATCGCTGATCGCCGCCAAGGTGCCGTTCTGGCCGCTGCTGATGCTGCCGCAAGGCATCCTGATCGTTTTCCTGTTCACGCTGCTGCACGAGACGGTTCATCGCACGGCCTTCGAAACGCAGTGGCTGAACGATGCCGTGGCGCGGGTCTGCAGCCTGGTGATCGCACTGCCGGCGGACTGGTTCCGCTACTTCCATTTCGCCCACCACCGATACACCCAGGACCCGGACAATGATCCGGAACTGGCTTTCCCCAAACCGGAGACATGGCGGCAATACCTCGTCCATGTCTCCGGCATCCCGACGTGGTGGGGCCACCTCAAGACGCTTTATGGCAATGTGATGGACCGGGATCGGGGGAGCTATGTTCCGCCAAAGGGGCACGCCAAGGTGCGCATTGAGGCGCGCGCCACGATGACCTTCTATGCCGTGGTCATTCTGCTGGCCGTCTATTTCCGGCTCACGGTGCTTCTCCATATCTGGATCGTGCCGGCCTTGCTCGGACAGCCGTTCTTGCGCCTCTATCTCCTGGCCGAGCACGGTCGCTGTCCGTTCGTCGCCAACATGCTGGAGAACACCAGGACCACGCTGACCAACTGGCTGGTCCGCAAGCTGGCGTGGAACATGCCGTTCCATGCCGAGCATCACGCCTATCCCGGCGTGCCGTTTCATCAGCTGCCGGAGTTTCATGCGCTGGTCCAGCGCCATCTGAAGGTGGTCGAACCGGGCTATGTCAGCTTCCACGAAAAATACATCGAGACATTGCGCTGACGGTGGTCTGTTCAGCCGGTCTGGCTGTGCAACGCGCGCGATTGCAGCAGGCGCTGAATATCCGCTGCCTTTGACGGAACTCCGATCAGATAGCCTTGCGCCTCGACGCAACCGTTGCGGCGCAGCATGTCGAGCTGCATCTCGGTCTCGACACCCTCGGCGGTGACCGTGATGCCGAGTTCGGCGCCCAGCCCGATGATGGTGCGAACGATCGCGGCTGTGTCGCGATTGCCGATGTCGCGGATGAACGAACGATCGATCTTGATCTTGTCGACGGGAAAACGCCTGAGATAGCCGAGCGAGGAATAGCCGGTGCCGAAATCGTCGAGCGCAATGCGGATGCCCAGCCCGCGCAATTGGCGCAGCGTCTTCAGCACGGTCTCGCTCTCGTCCATCAGCACGGTTTCGGTGATTTCCAGTTCCAGCCGGCTGGCTTGAACGCTGGAGAAGGCCAGCGCCGAGATGACGCTGCGAGCAAAGCCGCCGCTTTTGAGCTGCACGGCCGAGACATTGACCGCGATGCGCAGGGAAGGCCAACTTGCCGCCGCCACGCAGGCTTTCCTCAATGCCCACTCGCCAAGCGGCACGATCAGCCCGGTTTCTTCGGCGACGGGAATGAAGTTGTCCGGCGCCACCGTGCCGCGTGTCGGCGAATGCCAGCGCATCAAGGCTTCCGCGCCGACGATCCCGCCGGATTCTATGTTCATGATGGGCTGGAAATCGAGATCGAATTCGTGGCGCGGCAGCGCTGTCTCAAGGTCGACCTCAAGCGCCCGGCGCGCCTGCACCGTGGCGTCCATTGCTGGCTCGAAGAAGCGGTACAGGTTGCGTCCTTCGCTCTTCGCCCTGTACAGCGCCGTGTCGGCGTTCTTTAGCAGTGTGTCGGCATCCCTGCCGTCGTTGGGGAAAACGGCGATGCCAAGGCTGATGCCGACATGCATCTCCCGGCTCTTGTCGCGAAACGGTTTTGCGATCGCCTCGACGATACATTTCGCCAGTTTTTCCGCATCGGCAAGGTCTTTGAAGTTGGACTGGATGATGACGAACTCGTCACCGCCGAAACGGGCGACGATGTCTGTTTCATCGCGCAGACAACGCCGCAGCCTCTCGGCCACGCCTTTTAGCAGCCAGTCGCCGGCCGGATGCCCCAAGGTGTCGTTGATCGCCTTGAAGCGGTCGAGATCGAGAGAGAAGATCGCCAGCGGTGAAGTCGCATCCTCCAGTGCTTGGTCGAGCCGTTCGCGAAGCATCGAGCGGTTGGGCAGTCCGGTCAGCGTGTCGTGATGCGCAAGATGGGTCATGCGCTCTTCGACCAGCCTGCTTTCGGTGACGTCGTCGAACGTGGCGACCCAGCCGCCACCACTCATCGGCCGACGCGCGATCATCAGCGTTCGTCCGTCGGCAAGCTGACGAGGGGTCGATCGCGTCTGGCCGATCTGCAGGCGGGCTTCAGTTTTGAGGACCTCGCCATCGATATCGATGGGCGGATAGACACCCAGGCGTACAAGCCGCTCAAGGAGTTCGCGCAGACCCATGCCCAGCGGAAGGTCTGCCTCGCCGACACCATAGAGCTCCAGAATGCGTTGGTTGCGCACGATCAGCCTGCCGTCGGCGTCATACATCAGCAGGCCTTGCGACATGTTGGCAAGGGCTGCGTCGAAGCGGCGATGCTGTTCCTTGAGATCCCGCTCTGCGCGTCGCTGTTCGGTGATGTCCTCGTAGATGGAGACCCAGCCGCCCGAAGCCAGCGGGCGATGCGAAATGTTGATGATACGGCCGTCCGACAGCGTCTCCTCGTAGGTCGAGGCTTTCGCCTGGTCGATATAGGGCTTGCGGATGGCGTAGAGTTCTTCGGCGCTTTGCGAGGCGATGCCGATGTCGACGCTGTGGCGCAGGATGTCGAGGAACCGGATGCCGGGCCGCATCACCTTGGGGTTGAGGCAGAAGATGTTGATGTAGTTGACATTGCAAATAATCATGCGCTCGTCGGCGTCGAACATGCACAGCCCATGCGACATGTTCTCGACCGCAGCCGAAAAGCGTTCGTTCTGTTCGCGCAGTTCGTCTTCAATGGAGCGCGGCCGATCCATGCCTTCGGCCCCCGGTTCCGGGACGGCCGAACCATCCATGGCATCAGCGACGGGCATAAGGCGCCTGCGGATCGTGATCGAACGGGCTAGTGTGGTCGCCCCCGGTTAATTTAGCGTTTTTCAGCCGATCGCGGGTACTGGAACCTGGTGGCGCGACTTCTCGATTGCCGAAAAGCGCTTCAGGAACGCATTTTGCGCTGAGGTCACCGATCGTGGCGTGAAATCGAAGCGATCGGCATTGAAACCGCGCGGCCGGCCGAAGAACTCGGTCGCCTCGGCGGTCGAAAAACCGGCAAGCAACGTTGCTTCGAAATAGGCGGCGATCTGGTCGGCGCGTTTGATCTCCTTGCGCAGTGCCGCGGCTGGTTCCGGCGGCAGCGAGAAGCGCAGATGGATGGCGCGCTGCAATCGCAATTCACAGTCCTTGTAGCTGCCGCCCATCACCGATTTGAACGGCGAGATCATGTCGCCGATGACATATTCGGGGGCATCGTGCAGCAGCGCCGCCAGCCGGGCGTCGGCCGAAGCCGCAGGCACGAGGTCGCAAAACAGCGCCTCGACAAGCAGCGAGTGCTGGGCGACCGAAAAGACGTGCTCGCCTCTGGTCTGGCCGTTCCAGCGGGCAACGCGGGCGAGCCCATGCGCAATGTCCGAAATCTCGATGTCGAGCGGCGAGGGGTCGAGCAGGTCGAGCCGGCGGCCGGACAGCATGCGCTGCCAGGCGCGTGGCGGCGCGCCGACGCGATCGGCCGCCATCAGGCCTCCTCCGCACTGACGGCTTCCTGCGGAAAGCTGAACTTCGCCCATGCGGGGATGGCCACGACAACCGGCACGTCGCCCGCCATGATCGGTTGGCCGGCGTCGAGCGCCGCCTTGACCCTGTCGATGCGGGCAATGGCGAGCCCGATCGTGCCGGCGTTCGAGCCAAGCGTGCCGACGGGCCGCCCCTCGACTGTCAGTTCGGTGCCCGCGGCGGGCAGGGGAAGTCCAGCCTGGACGATCAGCACGCGCCGCCTGGCCGTGCCGCGATGCTGCATGCGCGAGACAACCTCCTGGCCGACATAGCAGCCCTTCTTGAAACCGACACCGCCGGTTTCGTCCAGCAGCACGTCGTGCGGGAAGGCGTCTCCAAGTTGGTAGTCGCTGCCGGATTCGGCAATCCCGCTGGCGATGCGGGAGGCCTGCCATGCGGCAAGGTCGCTCCGCTCATCCGCTTGGCCATAGGAACGCGTGACGGCGCCGTTCGCAAAGCGCGTATCGGCCGCCGTTGAATCAGATTGTGAGGTGGTTGACTCAACTCCCCATGCGACGGTGACAAGCGCCTGATCCGCTTTGGCAATCTCGACCTTGGCGCGCAGCTTGTAGAGCGTCAGCCGGCGTATGAAATCATCTGAAATGTCGGCACGGCATTCGAGCCTGAATGCATTCTCGCCGGCACGCGAGATCAGGAAATCGAACAGGATCTTGCCTTGCGGCGAAAGCAGCGCGCCCGGTTTTGCTTGGCCCGGTGTCAATATGTCGAGATCGGTGGTTAGGATGTTCTGCAAGAAATGCTCGGCATCGGGGCCCGAGACGGAGATGAGTGCGCGGTCTTTGAGCTGGGCATAGGGCATTGGCGAAAGCAGCCTGATCTTGCAAAACGGTCGGCCTTTACGTAAGCCGCTGGCACTCCCCCCGCAAGAGAGCATGGCCATGACCTACGACCTCATCCTGACAGGCGGCACAGTGGTCAACCATGACGGCGAAGGGGCTCGCGACGTCGGTGTGAAGGACGGCCGCATCGCTGCTATCGGCGATCTCGGCCACGCCTCGGCCGGCGAGACGATCGACTGCCGCGGCCTGCACATCCTGCCGGGTGTCGTCGACAGCCAGGTGCATTTCCGCGAGCCGGGACTGGAGCACAAGGAAGATCTGGAGACGGGTTCGCGGGCGGCGGTCCTGGGCGGCGTCACCGCCGTGTTCGAGATGCCCAACACCAATCCGCTGACCACCAGCGAGGCAGCGCTTGCCGACAAGGTCCGCCGCGGCAGTGGTCGCATGCACTGCGATTTTGCCTTCTGGGTTGGCGGCACCCGCGAGAATGCGAAAGACGTCGGCGAGCTCGAGCGGCTGCCGGGTGCGGCCGGGATCAAGGTTTTCATGGGTTCGTCCACCGGTGACCTGCTGGTCGAGGACGACGAGGGCGTCGCCTCGATTCTGAGGAATACGCGCCGCCGCGCCGCCTTTCACTCCGAGGACGAGTTCCGGCTGCGCGAGCGTCTGGGCGAACGCATCGAGGGCGACCCGTCATCGCACCCGGTCTGGCGAGATGAGATCGCCGCGTTGCGCTGCACCGAGCGGCTGGTGCGCATCGCGCGCACTGTTCGCGCCCGCATCCATGTCCTGCACATCTCGACGGCGGAGGAGATTCTGTTCCTCCAACAGCACAAGGATGTCGCGACCTGCGAGGCGACGCCGCATCACTTGACCTTGTCAGCTGACGATTATGCGCGACTCGGCACGCTGATCCAGATGAATCCGCCGGTGCGCGACATCAGACACCGCGATGGCGTCTGGCATGGCATAGCGCAAGGCATCGTCGATGTGCTCGGCTCCGACCACGCACCGCACACACTTGCCGAGAAAGCCAAACCCTATCCGGCCTCGCCGTCGGGGATGACCGGTGTACAGACGCTGGTGCCGATCATGCTCGACCATGTCAACGCCGGCCGGCTGACGTTGCAGCGCTTTGTCGACCTGTCCAGCCACGGTCCGCAGCGGATTTTCGGCATGGCGAGAAAGGGCCGCATCGGCGCCGGCTACGACGCCGATTTCACCATTGTCGATATGAAGCGACGCGAGACCATCACCAACGCGCAGGCAGGCTCGAAAGCCGGCTGGACGCCCTATGATGGCAAGCAAGTGACCGGCTGGCCGGTAGGCACCGTCATTCGCGGCCGCCGCGTCATGTGGGAAGGCGAGATCGTGGCGCCGGGCCAGGGCAGGGCGGTGGAGTTTTCCGAGGCATTGCCTCGCTAGGCCCCCAACCTCCCGCAAGGCGGGCCAAAAAGGCTCAATCGCCGGCGACGAAGAATGTCCACTGTCCGGTGGGCGTGATGCCGACGCGGTAGAAGATGTAGGCGCCGAACTGCTTCATGTCGTCGAAATCGCCCGCGGTGACGATCTTGAAAAGTTCGACCCGTTGCTTGGCGTCGAGCTTGTCCAGTGGCAGCGCGAAGAAATACGGCCACACATAGAGTTCTTCGGGCTTGCCGGCATCGAGGTGGACGTAGCCGGCGCTCAGCACCTCTTCCAGGATGGCCAGGATCTCCTGGCCGTCCGGATCGCCGGAGAGACCCTTGAGGAAGGCGATGGCGTCGCCGTCTATATCGGTCAGCGACAATTGTGTCGTGCTGTCGCCCGTGCCGATCAAAGGCCGCAGCTTTTCGATGTCGCCGCCTTTGCAGGCTTCGACGATCAGGTCGTGCATCCGCCGTACCGGTTCCGGCAGCCTGCCGAGATCGTAGACGACCTCGGGCACTGGCGTTTCCGGATCGACGCGCGGCCTGGTCACGCCGCCACCGCTCGGCGGGCTGTCCGGCTCGGCTTCGTCAGGGCCAGCCGGTTTGCTGGTTGGAGGCGGCGTTCCTACTGGGTCGGGCATTGGCACGGTGCTTCCCGGCGGCGACATGTCGTCGTCCGCAGGCGGCGTGACGGGTGCGGGGAGCTCTTCGCGCTTGATCTCGCTCAGCGCATAAGCGGGGCTGCTGACGAGAACCAGGGGAATCGCGGCACAGCCAGCGGCGAAGCAGATGTAGAGGACCAAGCCAACCGGCTTGCCTGACATCGAAAAACTCACTGCCCGTTTCTCCCTGCTTCCGGGCATGACGCCCGAGCGGCAATCTGCCGTCAAAGAACCGGATGTCGGTTCAGTGCCGCAGCCGTTCAGGTTCGAAGGCGCCAGCAATCACCTTTTCACGCATACGGTCGAGCAGGGCAAGCGCCGAGGTCTCGCCATTGGCACGCAACATCTCGCCGAACGCCGTCTCCAGCGCTGCCTCGGCAATGATCTCGGGCTCTATGCCGGCGGAGAGACCTTCCGCCCAGGCTTCGCTGTGGCTTTCCACGGCGGTCAGGCGCTTCTCTTCCCTGACCAGCGCGTCGATGTCGTTGACACCATGTTCCATATGCGATGTCCACCCTTTCAAGCGGCGATCCGTCGATGTGGATCAGGCTTGATCTGTTCATTTCACACGCAGGGTCAATTAAGTATTTGTAAATACGACATTTTTTTGATCGTTTTTTACAAAGCCCGATTGCCGTGCGCGAAGCTGCGTTCAACTCGGGACAAACTTAGCCGATTAGGGCGGCCTGCGGGGCGAAAACCTTCAGTTTGAGTTAATTCCGCATTCGCGCGGTAAGGTTTCATTAAGACTGTTGCAGAAGTGCCACACGAGGATTGCACCAAGATGTCACCTGGCACAAGTCGGAGGTCCGAATATCTGTGGATGGGCAGTTCGGAATGCCTAGTTGCCATAACGCGAGGCGATGTCGCGCGACAGCGTCTCGCCTTCCTTCATATAGCGGCTGATGGCTTCGGTGGCCGAGGGGGTGCACTGCGTGTAGGTGCCGCCGAAGGAGCGGTAGCCGCGATTGAAGCTGGCGATGAAGCGGGCGCGCCGCTCGGCGTCCGGATTTTCCGAATCGAGGAGCTTCTGCATCTCGACACGCCACTGGTCGCCTTTCTCACCGCACAAATTGCGCAGGAAATGCAGCGATCCCAGAACTTCCGCCAGCCGCATCAGCCCGGGCTCGAACGGCGATTCGGCACTGAGCGCCGGCCGCGTCGAGACGGCCGAGCTAACGGCCAGGCATACGGCGAGGAGCAGGGATGGACGGTTCATAAGCTCTCTTGGCCAAATAGCATAAGTCTTTGTGGCGAAACAATTTGTCGCCCGCAAGGCGATTTTCAGGGGTGCAGCCCGACGTCTGCGCCTAGGCCAACAAGTCTTGGGCTACGGCAAGGACCGAGCCGGCAAGTGGCAGCCCTGCCATCTCGCTGAGCGTATAGAAGGCGGCTGTCTCGGCGTCGTCGCTGGCCACCGCCTCGCCGCCGGCATAGGCGGCTCCGAACACTGTCAGAAGGTAATCGACCGGGTGGCCGTCATCCCTGCCGTCGATGTGGATTTCCCGAAGCGGGCGGTAGTCGGTGGCGTGCAGGCCGGTTTCTTCCAGCAATTCGCGCTTTGCCGCGGCCTCGAGCGTCTCGCCCGTCTCGACCTTGCCGCCCGGAAAGGCATAGAGCCCTTGCGATGGCTGCCGCGCCCGCTTGACCAGGAGCGCGGTGTCGCCGCGCACGACGGCCACCGAGACGGCCGGAAGTGTCTTGCGAGCTTCGTTCATGGATTCCCGATCAGGCTCATCTGAAGGCAGGTCTGTTGTGGACCGCCCAGCATGGGGAAGCTTTGGCGATTGCGCAACGCCGGTTCCATCGCCACTTTCAAGCTGAACCAGCCGAAGGGTACCAGTCGACCATGTGCGGACGTTTTGCCTTGACCGCGACACCGGATCGGACCGCCGCCTTTCTGGGCGTGGCGGGGCTTGAGGATTTCCCGGCGCGCTACAACATCGCGCCGACGCAGCCGATCCTGGTGGCGATCGCCGGTGCTCCGCGGGCGCCGGGCTCCAATCTGCCGGACCGCCAGCCGATGCTGGTGCGCTGGGGGCTGATCCCGACCTGGGTGAAGGACACCAGGGAGTTTCCGCTGCTTTTCAACGCACGCTCCGAAGGGGCCGCCGAAAAGGCTTCGTTCAAGGCCGCCATGCGCCATCGTCGTGCGCTGGTGCCGGCTTCCGGCTTCTATGAGTGGCGGCAAACCGGGGGCAAGAAGGGGCAACCTTACTGGATACGGCCCAGGCATGGCGGGGTGGTCGCCTTTGCCGGACTGATCGAGACCTATGCCGAGCCGGGCGGTTCGGAAATGGACACCGGCGCCATCCTGACCGTCGATGCCAATGCCGACATCGCCCATATCCATGACCGCATGCCGGTGGTGATCGATCCCAGCGACTTTGCCCGTTGGCTGGATTGCCGCACGCTCGAGCCGCGCGATGTCGCCGACCTGTTGCGGCCGGCGCAGACTGATTTCTTCGAGGCAATTCCCGTGTCCGACCTCGTCAACAAGGTCGTCAACACCGGACCGGAGATTCAGGAGAGGGGCGAGATCGGGCCGGAGCCCGGGAAGGTCAGGCGCCAGAAGCCTGGTGCGGACGACAGTCAGATGACGCTGTTTTAGAGGCGCATGTCCGCTTTAGAGACGCATGTCAGCGCTATGTTGCCGGCGCCTTCGGGGCCGGTCGCGCACCAGTTCAAGCAGCGCGAGGCGATACGATCTTCTGCGCCGGCTTTTTCTTCTTCGCGGTATGGAGAAGGGCGGCGACGATCGCTGCCGGGCCGATGGCGCGGTAGTGGTTGGCCAGCGCCGGTTGCTTGGCGCGGTTGGATTCCTGCTTGGTTCGGGGCATGTCTCTCTTCCCAGGTAACATTTTCGTGTCTGCCGTTTGATAGCCGATTCTGACCAAATCGTGACGCCTGCTGAACTAGTCGACGAATGTTTCATCACTGTGCCGACATGTTTAATAAAATGTTTCTGCGCGCCTTTACCTGTGATCCAACGACGTTTTTGCCGAAACTGGCGACTTGACGGCAACACCTGCCAAGGCGATAAAGCCGCCCATGAAAACGCCTTTCGCCATTTGTGGCATTTGCATTATTGGCTAGCCTCGCGCTGGTCCGGACGTTTTCGCCTCATCTTCCCCAGATTGGACAAACGCCCCGGCCAGCAGGCTGGAGTCTGTTTTGCGCCTCGACGGGCGCCCGGCTCCGGTCAAAACATAACGAACCGGGAAGGCACGAATGTCTGACGCATCGCATGGCCTGCGCCTCTACAACACGCTGACGCGGACGAAAGAGGATTTCGTCCCGATCGATCCGCTCAATGTGCGCATGTATGTCTGCGGTCCGACGGTCTACGACTTCGCCCACATCGGCAATGCCAGGCCGGTGATCGTCTTCGACGTGCTGTTCCGGTTGCTGCGCCATCTCTATGGCGAGACGCACGTCACCTATGTGCGCAACATCACCGACGTCGACGACAAGATCAACGCGCGCGCCTTGCGGGACTTCGGCAGCGAGATCGCTTCCGGCACGCTCTCGCTCAACGAGGCGATCCGGCGGGTCACCGAAAAGACCGCTGACCAATTCCACAAGGATGTGGCCGTTCTCGGCTGCCTGGAGCCGACGGTCGAGCCGCGCGCCACCGAATTCGTCGAGCCCCGCGCTGATGGCAAGGCCGACATGATCACCTTGATTCAAAGCCTGATCGGACGCGGCCATGCCTATGTCGCGGCGGGTGAAGTGCTGTTCGACACGGCCTCGATGCCGGACTACGGACAATTGTCGAAGCGCAATCTCGACGAGCAGCAGGCCGGCGCTCGGATCGCCGTCGACGCGCACAAGAAAAGCCCGCAAGATTTCGTGCTGTGGAAGCTGTCGTCACCGGAAGAGCCGGGCTGGAACAGCCCGTGGGGCAGGGGCCGGCCGGGCTGGCACATCGAGTGCTCGGCGATGTCGGCCGCCTATCTCGGCGAAGTCTTCGACATTCATGGCGGCGGCCTCGACCTGATCTTCCCGCACCATGAGAACGAGATCGCCCAGTCGCGTTGCGCCCATGGCACCGACGTCATGGCCAACATCTGGATGCACAACGGCTTCCTGCAGGTCGAGGGCCAGAAGATGTCGAAGAGCCTCGGCAATTTCTATTCGATCAACGAGTTGCTGGAGACGGAGACCTTTGGCGGCCGCAAATGGCCGGGCGAGGTGCTGCGGCTGGCAATGCTGATGACGCATTATCGCGAACCGATCGACTTTTCCGTGCGCAAGCTGGAGGAGGCCGAAAACATGCTGCGCAAATGGAAACGGGCGGCGGATCTTGCGCCGGCCGCGGGGCAGTTGCCGGTGGAGGTCATCGATGCGTTGTCGGACGATCTCGCCACGTACGCCGCTTTCCAGGTCCTGACGCAGTTGGCCGGCGAGGCCGTGGACGGCAACGACGCGGCGGCTTCGCTGAAGGCGTCGCTGCTGTTCCTCGGCTTCGATGTCGCCTCGGCCGACATTGATGAAGGTGGTGTTGCCAAGGCGATCGCCAATCGCCTCGCGCTCATCGCGTCGAAGAACTGGGCCGAGGCCGACCGCATCCGCGACGAACTGCTGGCACAAGGCGTACAATTGAAGGACGGCAAGGACCCCGTCACCGGAGAGCGCGTGACAACGTGGGAGGTGAAGCGGTGAGGGTGGCGCTGAATACCAAGTTGGCGAAAGCGCCTGTGACAGCCGATCTCCCCCCTTGCGGGGGAGAT